>JBELJS010000037.1:0-37887 GCA_042090255.1 Alcanivorax sp.
GCTACATCAACATCGAGGGCACCTGGCAAACGCTGAAACTGGCCGAGAAGGTCAACGCCAAGGCGTTCCACCATGTGTCTTCCGTGGCCGCCGCCGGGCTTTACGAGGGCACCTTCAGCGAGGACATGTTCGAGGAAGCCGGCGAGCTGAACGACCCCTACCTGCTCACCAAGCACGAGTCCGAAGCCCTGGTGCGTCAGGAGAGCCGCATCCCCTGGCGAATTTACCGGCCCTCGCTGGTAGTCGGCCACTCCCAGACCGGCGAAATGGACAAGGTCGACGGCCCCTACTATTTCTTTAAGCTGATTCAAAAGCTCAAGGATTTCCTGCCCAACTGGATCCCCCTGATCGGCGTGGAAAGCGGGCACTTCAATATCGTGCCGGTGGACTTCGTCGCCGATGCGCTGGATCACATCGCCCACCAGAAGGCGGGCAACGGCCAGTGCTTCCATCTCACCGCCGATCGCAGCTATAACCTGGGCGAAGTGATGGACATCATCGCCAGTGCCGCCCAGGCGCCGCGCATGCCGGTACGGATCGACCAGCGCATGTTCGACGCGGTGCCCGGCTTCGTGCGCCGGGGCGTCAGCGCCCTGACCCCGCGGTTGCTGATCAATCAGGCGATGGAGAATCTGGACATCCCACCGTCGCTGATCAAGTTCCTGACCTTCCCCACCGAGTACGACAACAGCCGCGCCGCCGCCGCGCTGGAAGGCAGCGGCATCGACGTACCGGAGTTGGAAAGCTACGTGCAGCAGCTGTGGGACTTCTGGGAGAACCACCTGGACCCGGACCGCGACGAGCGTGAGGACGAACTGCAGCCGCTGCCGTCCCTGCCGGAACGCGCCGAAGACAAGATCGTCATGATCACTGGCGCCACCTCCGGGATTGGCAAGGCATCGGCCCTCAAGCTGGCGCGCGCCGGCGCCACCGTACTGGTGGTGGCCCGCACCCCGGAAAAGCTTGAAGAAACGTTGCACGAAATCAAGCAGGTGGGCGGCAACGCCCGCGCCTACCGATGCGATGTGTCCAACCTGGAGGCGGTGGACGAACTGATCGAGCAGGTGCTGGCCGACTACGGCCGGGTGGACATCCTGGTCAACAACGCCGGCCATTCTATCCGGCGGTCGGTGGTGCACTCCTTCCAGCGTTTTCACGATTTCGAACGCACCATGCAGCTGAACTACTTCGGTTCGTTGCGACTGATCATGCGGTTGATGCCGGGCATGATCGAGCGGGGCTTCGGCCACGTGATCAACATCTCCAGCATCGGCGTGCTGACCAACGCACCGCGCTTCTCCGCCTACGTGGCGTCCAAGGCGGCGCTGGATTCCTTCACCCGCTGCGCCGCCAGCGAGATGGCGCACCTGGGCATTCATTTCACCACCATCAATATGCCGCTGGTGCGCACGCCGATGATCGCGCCCACCAAACTCTATAATCACGTGCCCACCATCAGCCCGAACCAGGCTGCGGACATGATCTGCGACGCCATTGTGCGGCGTCCCAAGCGCATCGCCACCAGCCTCGGCATCATGGGCCAGGTGATGCACTTCCTGACCCCCAAGGTCACGGAGACGATCATGAACACCGGCTATAAGATCTTCTCGGACTCCGCCGCCGCCATGGGCGGCAAGGAGAAAACGCCGAAGAAAATCAGCCGCGAACAGGCCGCGTTCTCGCGCCTGTTCAAAGGGATTCACTGGTAAGCACACGACACGGAACCGAATGACATCGGCGGCCATTGATCAAACGCTTGTTTGAATGCAGTCTTAGGAGGTCTTCCATAGTTGTGGGGTGCCTCCAATGAACAACATCGAATGGCAGCGGCCGGACCTGCGGCCGCATATCAAGCGCATCTCCGCCGCCGCCGGCTGGCGCTGGCGGCAGCGTCTCTCGCCCCGTGGTGCGCTGCGCCGCCGGGTCGCCGGCAAGGTGGTTCTGATCACCGGCGCCAGCTCCGGCATCGGCGCCGGGCTCAGCCACCGTTTGGCCCGCGCCGGCGCTACCGTGCTGCTGGTGGCCCGCTCCATTGAGAAACTGCACGATACCGTGGAGGACATCCGCAACGCCGGTGGCCGCGCCCAAGCTTACCGCTGCGACCTGGCCGACCTGGACAGCTGCGACCGGCTGTGCGAACAGGTCCTCGCCGAATACGCTGCCGTGGATATCCTGGTCAATAACGCCGGCCGCTCGATCCGCCGTTCCGTCATGCACAGCCTGGACCGTTTCCACGACTACCAACGCACCATGCAGCTGAATTACTTCGGCGCCATCCGCCTGGCGATGAATCTGATTCCCGCCATGCAGGCGCGCGGCCAGGGGCATGTGATCAACGTCTCCACCATGGGTGTGCAGAGCGCACCGGCACGTTTCTCCGCCTATCTGGGTTCCAAATCGGCGCTCGAGGGCTGGACCCTGGCGGCACAGAACGAGCTGGTGCACACCGGCGTGGAATTCACCTTGATGAACTACCCGCTGGTGCGCACGCCGATGATCGCGCCCACAGCCATTTACCGCTATGTCCCGGCGATGAGCGAAGAGCGCGCCGTGGACTGGCTGTGCGAGGCGATCGTCACCCGACCGAAACGCAAGGTGCCGGCGTTCGGTCTGGCCTCCCAGGTGATGTACCAGGTACTGCCGAAGACCTCCGAGCTGATCGTTAACACCACCTTCCAGCTGCTGCGCGATAAGCCCCGCTGAACCGGAGCATTCATCGCACTTTAGGGGGGAAGGAAGCGCTTGTGGGAGCGGGCCTTGCCCGCGAAAGGGAGCGAAGCTCCCGGCAGGATGCCAGAGAGATTTCTAACGCCAGCACCATCGGCGTCTCTGGAATCCTGCGGGGCAACCTTTGCCGGGTGGCTAAAGCCACCCTTTCGCTTGCAAGGCAAGCTCCCACAAAACTCCAGCTTCGTAGCACTTGACCCGGCCCGCAACGGGACACTGTGGTCCGGGTCAAGCGCGGCACGGGGGAACGCCCCACACTGCCTGGATGGCTGATCAAACCTCTCTGACCCGCAACCGCACCGCCCGAGCGCTGACCTCGTCGCTGTTCCCCGCCGGCCGGCGCCTGCCGGCGGCGGACGCCGAGGCGCTGCTCACCCGCGTCGGCGAGCACGCCCTGTTGGCCCGGGCCCTGCGCCTCGGCCTGCTGTGGCTGGACGCCCGACACCTGCTCCGTCACGGCCACCGTTTCCACCGTGGCGCCTCGCCCCACCGGGCCCGTTTCCTTGAGCGGCTGTCCCGTACCCCGGTGTCCGGCAAACTGCTGCGCGCCGTGAGCCTGCCGCTCAAGGCGCACTATGTCTTCGACCGGGATGTGGAAGCCCTCACCGGCTGCCGGCCGCCGGTGCAATTGCCCAGCCAGGTGGAACATTTTCGCTGGCAGCAGCAGATCACCGCCGCTGGGGATTGCGACGAGGATATGGAACTGGAAGCGGACGTGGTGGTGATCGGCAGCGGCGCCGGCGGTGCGGCGGCCGCCTACGAACTGGCCAGCCGTGGCCTCGCCGTGGTGATCGTGGAGGAAGGCCAGTACTACGACCGGTCCCACTTCAACGGCCGGCTCACCGAGGTGATTCCCAAACTGTACCGGGCGCTGGGCAGCAACTGCGCCACCGGCAACGCCATTATTCCAGTGCCGGTGGGCCGCAACGTGGGCGGCACCACCACCATCAATTCCGGCACCTGCATGCGCACGCCGGAGACGGTATTGGCCGACTGGCAGGCCCGCGGGCTGGGCGATTTCAGCCCGACGCAGATGGCCCCCTGGTTCGAACAGGTGGAAGAGGTGCTCAAGGTTCAGGCCGCGAAACCAGAGCATGTCGGGCCGATCGGCGAGGTGATTGATCGCGGTGCCGAAGCCCTGGGCTTTCAACACCGGCACCCTCTCAATCGTAACGCTGACGGCTGCGACGGCCAGGGGCTGTGCCAGTTCGGCTGCCCCACGGACGCCAAGCAGTCCACCAATGTCAGTTATATCCCTCGGGCGCTGGACCGTGGAGCCTTCTTGTTTTCCGGGTTTCGGGCGGAGCGTCTGCACTGGCACGGCAACCGGGTCACCGGCCTGACCGCCCGCGGCCGCAACCGGGACGGCCGTTCAATCCGTCTGACGGTGAAAAGCCGCGCCGTGGTGGCCGCCATGGGCACCTTCTTCACGCCGCTGTTTCTGCGTGATCAGGGCATCCGAAACCGCCATCTGGGCCGCCACCTCACCCTGCACCCCGCCGGTGTGGTCAACGCGCTCTTCCCGGACCGCGACTTCGCCAACAGCCGCAGCATTCCGCAGGGCTTTGGCGTCACTGACTGGGGCAAGCAGGGGTTGATGTTCGAGGGCGGCAGCGTGCCCCTGGCGGGACACAGCCTGCTGAACAATCTGTACGGCGAGGCGTGGGTCCGCTTTACCGAGGACTACCAGCACACCGCCTACTTCGGCTTCATGATCCGCGACACCTCCCAGGGGCGCGTCCGTCGCGGTCCGCACCGCGATTGGCCGCTAATCCGCTACCGCTTGAACGACCAGGACTTCGCGCAATTCCTGCGCGGCGTGGACACGCTGGCACGGATCTATTTCGCCGCCGGCGCCCGAGAGGTGCTGGTGCCGGGCCTGGATGGCCTGCGGCGTCTACGCAGTATCCCGGAGCTGGAGCGCTTTCTGGCCGGTGCGCTTAAACCCCGCGACTTCTTGATCACGGCTTATCACCCGCTGGGCACCGCGCGCCTGGGGCGGGATGCGACGGACGGGGTATGCGATGCACGCCATCGGGTCCATGGCCGCCAGGGGCTTTATGTCATGGACGGGTCCGCAGTGCCGTCCAGCCTGGGCGCCAACCCCCAGGTCACCATTATGGCCCTGGCCAGCCGGGCCGCTGCCCGCCTGGCCGACCATCTACAGGAGCACGACACATGACAATGGGACTACTACTCAAGGAGTCCATGAGCGGCTGGCTGGCTCTGGACAGCGACGGTGCCGAGCAGCCTTTCAGCTTTACCATCCGCGCTTTCACCACCCGCATATTCAGTATTAGCGCGCCGCGCTATTTTCGCGGCAGCGTCCGCCTTGGTGATCATGAGTGCGCCTGCGAAGGAGAATTAAGAATCCGTTTGAGCGGGCCGCATTATTGGTTGCGGTTCCGTGATCCGGAGCTCGGCGAGCTGTACGCGGAAGGCCAGAAACAATACGGCCAAGGGGGCTGGATTCAATCCTTGATCACCTGCCCGCTCACTGTCTATCAATCCAAGCGGCCGGTGGGGAAAGCCCGGGTGGCGTACCGGGACAGCATGCTGGCCTTCCCTTTCAAGGCTCTGCGACTGGTGGATGAACGGCATGCCTACCGGGAGGTGGCGTCATGATCCCGTTTCACGGCAACCAGTACCCGGGCCACGGCGGGCACTACGAATCCTGGTTCGTGCGCGCCAATGACCCCTATCGCCGGCGCGCTCTGTGGATACGCTATACCCAGTTCATTGCCGCCGACGGCGAACGGCGCCTCGGTGAAATCTGGGCGGTCTGGTTCGACGGCGAGCGCCAGGTGGCGGTCAAAGAGGAGTTCCCTTTAGCACAGTGCCTGGTGGCCGCCGACCGCCTGGCGGTGGAGATCGGCGGCAACCGGCTGGAACCGGGCAAGCTTCACGGCGGCGCGGCGCTCAACGGTCATCGCATCGAATGGGACCTGCGCTATCAGGACGGTCAAAAGCCGCTGTTGTTATTACCGGAGGACCGCTATCGAGCCGGCTTTCCCAAGGCTAAGTCACTGGTCAGCCGGCCGGCGGTGCGCGTCTCCGGCATGGTTCGGGTGGACGGCGAAGCGTTGCAAGTAGAGCACTGGCCCGGCAGCGAAAATCATAACTGGGGAAGGCGCCATACCGACCAATACGCCTGGGGCCAGGTGGCCGCCTTCGACGGGCGCCCGGACGCCTTTCTCGAATGCGCCACCGCCCGGGTCTGGTTTGGCCCCGTGCCCACGCCCTGGTTGAGCCTGGCGGTACTGCGGCTGGACGGGCAAAGCTATACCTTCAATCGCGTCGGTCAGGCGCTGCGCTCACGGGGCCGTTACCGGTTCTTCCGGTGGCGGCTTGAGTGTCGCGCCGGGGACCATCAGCTGCGGGTGGACATCGAGGCGCCGCGCGAGGCCTTCACCGCCCTCACCTACTACAACCCGCCGGGTGGCAACAAAACCTGTCTCAACAGTAAACTGGCGCGGGCGCGGGTATCGCTGATCCGGGCGGGCCAGGAAGAGGTGCTGCACAGCGAGCACGGCGCCGCGTTCGAGATTCTCACCGACCGGGACGACCACGGCGTGCCGATCAGCGTGTAGTCGAGATTTCTTCGAGGAAACCGAGTATTTCCCGGTTCACCTCGGAGGCCTGCTCCATCTGAATCCAGTGACCGCACTGGTCGAGCACCACGGTGCGCAGGTCCGGCACGTAGTCGGGCATGCGCGTCAGCGCCTTTTGCCCGAACAGCAGCACCGGGTCCTGCATGCCGCCGAGAAACAATACCGGCGCGGTGACGGTCCAGTTGTCGTCGTCGCGGCTCTCTTCCCAGGACGCGTCCATCGCGCGGTACCAGTTCACGGCGCCGGTAAAGCCGGTCTTTTCAAAGCGGGCCACGTAGTAAGCCAGATCCTCGTCGCGCATCCAGCGCGGCGGCGTGGACGGCGGTTGCATGGCCTGCAGCACGCCAGTGCTGTCCGGGGCCACGGAAAAATCCTCGATGCCGTCCGCGGAAAGGCTGTGGAACATGCGCCTCAGGCTGTCCTCGACATTGGCTTCCAGCTCCTGCTCGGGAGCTTGCGGACGCTGGAAGTACAGCATGTAGAAGAAGTGGTCACGGAACAGATCGCGCATCGCCTGGGTCGGCGGCTTTGGCGACGGGCCGCCGTAGGGCACGGAGAGCCCTACCACCGCCGCGATCCGGTCCGGATGGCGGCGGGCCACCTGCCAGGACAAAGCGCATCCCCAATCGTGGCCGATCAGCACCGCCTGATCAGCGCCCAGAGCCTCGATCAACGCCACCACATCGGCCACTAGCCGGCTTTGCCGGTAGGCATCGACGTCCGAGGGGCCGCCGGTTTCCCCGTAGCCGCGCAAATCCGGGGCGACCGCGTGGTAACCGGATTGGGCCAGTGCCGGTAATTGATAACGCCAGGAAGCCCAGCACTCCGGAAAGCCATGCAGGCAAAGCACCAGCGGCGCTCCGGGCTCACCGGCTTCGGCGATGAAGAAGTCCATTCCATTGGCGGCCAGGCGCCGTTCGCGGATAAATGCCATGTTGTGTTCAGTCTTCGCAGATGATGATGTAAACGTCTGGTTTCCCTCGAGCCAGTCTGGCAATGTGACACTGGATACTGTCGCTGACAAGAGCCCAACGCTCCCATGCCCGCATCACCTCCCGACCAGCCCCAACTGTCCTGGAAAGCGCGCTTTGACGCTTTGATCCAGCCCTATATTCCGGAATATTTCCCGGTGGCCTGGAAGATGGGTCTGTCGATCTCGGCGCTGATTCTGGTGGGTATGACCTTGCTGGCGTTCATTCTGCTCAACAATCAGCTGCAACGCATGCGTGATCAGGCGGACAGCTTCGGCAACGCCATCGCCACCCAGTTGGCGCACACCGCCCGCGAACCGCTGCTGGCCGAGGATCGCTTCCTGCTCAAGGTGCATATCAATAACCTGGTGCGCAGCGACAGCATCGCCGGCGCCGCGCTGTTCAACCGGGACGGTCAGCTGATCGATCAGGCCGGGGTGCAGCCACCGGCGGGCGCCCCTTCATCCGCGGAGGTACGCCGCTGGGGCGGGCTTGAGGAAGACGCCATGAGCACCTATTTCGCGCCGGTACGGGTCAACGACAACCTGGCCGGGTCGGTGGCGGTGACGCTGTCGGACCGCTCCATCACCCTGGCCCAGCGCGAGGTCCGCAATACCCTGATCACCGCGACCCTGGCGATGGGGATGCTCGCGATTATCGCCTCTTTCCTGATCAGCCGGCGGCTGGCCCAGCCGATCCACAATCTGCTCGCCGCCACCAGCGCCATGCGCAAGGGAGACCTGCAATACCGGATCCAGGAGCGCCGCAACGACGAGATTGGCCATCTGATCGAGGCCTACAACGGCATGGCCCATGGCATGCTGGAGAAAGATCAGGTGGAGCGCGTGCTGCAACGCTTCGTGAGCCCCTCGGTAGCGCGAAAAATGATGGCCAACCTGGACCAGGTAACGCTGGGTGGGCGGGACGTCACCGCCACGGTGGTGTTCGCCGACATCGTCGGCTTTACACGCCTGTCCGAAAGCCTGGCGCCAGAGGCGGTGGCCGATATGCTCAACGTCTACTTCGACGCGATCAGCGCGGCGTGCGATTTTTACCGGGGCACCATCGATAAGTACATGGGCGATTGCGCGATGATCGTGTTCGGCGTCCCGGAAGAGGACTCCGAACACCTTTTTCACGGCCTGTGCTGCGCGGTGATGATCCAGCGACTGGTGACCCGTCTCAACGAATACCGCGACGCACGCGGACTGACCACCGTGGAGTTCCGCATCGGGATGAACTCCGGGGCGATGCTGGCCGGCAACCTGGGCTCGCGGGAGCGTATGCAATATACGGTGGTGGGCGACACCGTGAACCTGGCGTCCCGGCTGTCCAACATGGCCGGCGCCGGGGAAATTATCGCCGCCTCGGCGATCATGGCGGACCCTAATATCGGCTCCCGGGTACGCGCTACGGAATACGGCGCCATGCGGGTGCGCGGACGCCAGGAGCCAGTGGGCACCTTCCGGGTGGACGGCGTGCACGCCTTGTCCGAAACGCTGATGGAGCAACGCATCGCCCAGTTCCTCGCCGAGATCAGTGCGGAGGCCGACCGTGCGTCGTCGTAAACCACACGTCTGGCCGGCGGCCCTTAGCCTGGGCGCGGTATTGATACTACCCGGTTGCGCCTCGTTGATGTCGTTGTCGGACCCCGCTGATCGCGTCGGTGACGCCTTGCAGGCACACCGCTACCGGGACGCCCTGGCGATTATCGACCGCACCGACCCATCGCATCCGCAATACGGTCTGCTTACCGAGCAACGCCGGGGGGTTCTGCAGGCCAGCCAGGAATACCGCCAGAAAAAACTGGCGTTGGCGCGGGACCTGTCCGCCCGGGAAGACTGGCGGCAGGCCTATCAATTGCTGGAAGACACCAGCGACCGCGTGGCGGAACCGGAACCGGCGGACGCCTTGCTGGGGCAATTGCACGAGCGCGAAGCCCGGGCGCTGCGCGCGCGGCTCAACCAGTGGTATCTGGCGCAAGCGAAGGCCCTGCTGGAGACCGGTCAGTTGGACCAGGAGCTGGCCCACCACGATGATCGCCGGGCAGTCAGAATCCTGGACCAGCGCGCACGGCTACGCCAACAGGTGAGCGACGGCCTTACAGAACTGGGCGACGCCTACGCCGACCAAGCGCTGTGGCGCCAGGCACTGGTATCGCTGGAGATGGCACAACGCCTGACACCCGAGCGCAGCCAACCGGCCTCGTTGAAGCGCGCCCGCAAGACCCTCGACAGCGCCCGCGACCGGGCACGGGACGCCCGCCAGGAAACCCGTTACCAACATGCGGAGACTCTGGTTTCACGGTATCAGCAAACCGGCCGGCTGGAAGACTTGCTGGCCGCGCGCACCTACCTGGCGCAGCACGATGGCGGCTACCTGGATACCATGCGTGAACAGGTGAAGCGCTGGTCGCGAGACCGCTTCACTCGGACCATGGCCCAGGGGGAAGCCCTCTATGCCAAGGGCGAATACCGGGCCGCGCACCAACTGTGGCAGCGGGTAGCCCCGCTGGATCCGGAAAACCTGGAACTACAGAAGAAACTGGAGCGCAGTGAGCGGGTGATCAGAAACATGGAGTCCCTGAACACCCCCTAGTGTCCGCTAGCACCAGGGCGGCCGGCACTGGCTGGAGGACGAGGCGTTGGTGTCGGCCCGCGAGGCCGCTACGGTTGATTCGTCGGCTGGCTCCGGGGCCGCCGGCGCGGGGGCCGGGGCCGGCTCCGCCGGTTGCGGCGCGCGGGTGGCGGAAGGCTCGCGGGCTTCATCTTCCGCGTCGTCCGCCTTCTTATCCCGAGCGGCCGGGTCTTCTTCCTGCCCGGGCACGACGCCCTCGGTGTCGGTCACCGGCCCGGAAGTGGGCGGCGTGACGGAATCCTCTTCGCGTTTTTGTTGCTGCGCCTTATAAGCCCGCTCGTACTCATCGGAAACCGGTGAGCGCCCTTGGAACAGGTTTTCCAGCTTGACCGGCAGCGGGAACTGAACTTCGCGAACCAGTTCACCGTCGTCGTTGACCCGGAACTGCATGGCGGTAACGCCCATGTATTTCTCGCGGGTCATGTCCACCAACCGGTCGTTGTTGGCCAGCACCGTGGGTTTGATGAACACCATCAGATTGCGTTTAACGTGGCTCTCTGAGGTCGAACGGAACAGGAAACCGAGCAGCGGGATGTCGCCGAGCAGCGGCACTTTGCGCACTGTTTCCTGAACGTCATCGGAAATCAGACCGCCCAAAGCGATGGTCTCGCCGTCGTCCGCCAGCACCGTGGTATTGAGCTGACGTTTGGTGGTCACAATGTCCACCGCTTCGCCGACGGAATCCTTCACCGCCGAGGTTTCCTGCTCCAGCTCGAGGCGGATGGTATTCAACCCGGCCACATGGGGTGTGACCTTCAAGGTCAGACCCACGTCCTCGCGTTGAATGGTGGTGAACGGGTTGGACACGCCGGAACCGGTGCTGGACGCCTGGCCGGTCACAAAGGGCACGTTCTCACCAACGATGATCGACGCTTCCTGGTTGTCCAGGGTCAAAATACTGGGGGTGGAAAGCAGGTTGGTATTGGTGGTGGAGGCCAGCGCCTGCACCAGCGCGCCCCATTCCAGATCGCCGTCGGCGTCGGTCTCACCGAACCCGGCGGCGATGCCGTCCCCCAGGGTGATATTGGATGGATCCTCGGTGATCACCGCCTGCAGCAGCGACTGCACACTGATGCCAGAGCCCCCGAAGTTCACCGCGCCAACCCCGTTTTCCAAGTCGCCGGCCAGGTACTGGAAGCCCAGACTGTTGGCTTTATCGCCGGTCACTTCGACGATCGCTGCCTCAATCAGGATCTGCGCGCGCCGCACGTCCAGCTGACTGATCACCGATTGCAGCTCTTTCATCATTTCCGGCTCGGCGCGAATGACCAGAGCGTTGAGGGACTCGTCCGACTGAATCGATACCCCGCCTTCGCCCTGGGAGGTGCGCGCGGCGGCGGCGCCTTCCTCGCCGCCCTGGCGGACCGCCGAGGCACCGGCGGCGAAATTCTTCAGCAACTCCGCCATCTTTTCCGAATCCCCATGGCTGAGCCGGACCACCTGTACGCCCCCGGCATCGCTTGACGGGCTGTCCAGTTGCCGGATCAACGGCATCAAGCGGGCCCGGGTGCCACGGTCGCCTTTGATGATCAAACGGTTGGTGCGCTCATCGGCGACCATGGTGGCACTGCCCTGAGAACCCCGGCGCCGGTTGTTGGCGGCCGGATCAGAGGTGGTCAGTTCTTCGAGCAAGGACACCATGTTGCCGGCGAACGCGTGCTCCAGCTGAACGATCTCCACCTCATCGCTTTCCGCGTTATCGAGACTGTTGATAATCGCGCGCATGCGCTGAATGTTGTCGGCGTGGTCGCTGATGATCAGCGCGTTGGCGGAACCCACCGCCGCCAGGTGGCCGTACTGGGGCACCAGCGGGCGCAACACCGGCACCAGTTCCTCTACCGGGGAGTTGTCCACCGCGATCACCTGGGTGATCAGTTCTTCACCATCCACACTGCCCGCATTGGGGGTCAACGGCAGGTTGCTCTGCTTGGCCGTGGTATTGGTGACGATCTTGATTACCCCGCCGGACGGCACCGCCGCGTAACCGTGCACCTGAAGCACCGACAAAAACAACTCATAGACTTCGTCGGAGGTCAGTGGCTGGTTGGAAATAACAGTCACGTCACGGGCGCGCACCCGCGGGTCGACGACGAAGTTCTTCCCGGTCATTTCCGCGACCTGGTTGATGAACGCCTGGATATCCGCATTGCGGATATTCACCGTCCAGTTCTTGCCATCGCCGGACTGCTCCACCTGAGCCTGTTGCTGGGCATGGGCGCCGAGAGCCAGGCTCAGCGTTAGCACTGCGATTATTGTTTTCAGGGCCGACTTCATAGAGTTCTCACGGTGGATAGTTCACGGTAAATTCCTGTTCGCCGCGCTGCACGACTATGGATGCGGCCTGGCTGTCCAAATAGGACTGCAATGCCGCCAGATCACTCTCTTCATCGCCAAGCGGGTAGCCGTTCACCGAGACCACCACGTCCCCCTGGTTCAGCCCCACTTGCTCAATTAATTGTTTCGGCGCTTGTTCGCCAATTCTGTAACCCTCGGTGCCGCCCTCGCTGACAGGCTGCAGGCCCAGCTGCCGGATCAAGGCGGTACGTTGCTGGGCCAGATCGGTTTGCGGGCTGGGCGCCTGCGTTTGCGGGGCAGGCTCGGTGACCTGGGTCACCCCACCACCGGCAAGCCCCTTGATCTCGTTCAGGCGTAACGTTTCCAGGCGCCCCTGACGCCGCAGAATGACGCGGTCCGCGTAGATGTCTTCCAACTCAGCATTACCGGGAATGGCGTCACCAATATGAAACAGTTCCGCGTCTTTGCCCTTTTCCGCGATGATCGCGGACGACTTGTCCCGATCCCGTGTCTGGAACAGCCCCAGCAATTCAAGGCTCAACCGGGTCTCCGGCGCGTCCACCGGTCGGTCATCCTTGGCCCCGGGCTCCGCCTGGTAAACACCGAACAGATTCCAGCTTTGCACCTGGGACGCGGAAATGTCCGACCTGCCCTGCTGGGCGCCGGCGACAGCCACCTGTTGCAGGTCTGATTCAGGCACGTTGTCACGGGGACCGTACCACAGCATCCAGACGGTCCGGGCAATCACATAGGCGAGAAACACCACCAACAAAAGCGCCAGAATGGCACGCAGCCAACGCTCCCCTTTTTGTCGGTTTCCCCTCCGGGCCCACTGAATCATAAAGCCATCAATCCTGTTTATCGTTATACCGGCCCGCTGGCATCGAATCCCGAGTATAGAGAGCCGACCGTCCTTGGCCAATTTATACACGGTCTTTCCGACCGTTTGTTATGCAGAGGCGCTCAGCCCGGGCGCCCCAGGGTCAAAGGCCGGCGCATGCGGAAGACCACATCGGAAGGGTCCCCGCCCTGGCTGACGCCGAGCAACTGCGGCCAGGCCCGGCGGACCTGCACGCTCAATGTCTTGTTTTCCAGGCTCGCCAGAACCAGCTGCTGCTGGTCGGGGCCGGTCACGGTAAGCTGCGGACCGTTCTCGGCCATCGTCAGCCGGCCATCCAGGGGCGGCACGCGGGCCGCGCCGTCGCGCCCCCAGCTGACCGTACCG
The DNA here is from genome assembly GCA_042090255.1 of Alcanivorax sp. Taxonomy (GTDB): domain Bacteria; phylum Pseudomonadota; class Gammaproteobacteria; order Pseudomonadales; family Alcanivoracaceae; genus Alloalcanivorax. The sequence continues at coordinate 13,467 of JBELJS010000037.1, forward strand.
CCGCTGTAATCAAGCGTCCCTTTTGCATCGACCACGCTCTGATCGGCGAGTTCCAATACCAGCAGGGAAAGTGACACGGTACCATCGGCGTCGCCTTGCGGCACCTGCCGGCTGACCATCGCTACCGGCACTTCAGCCCGCCACTGTTGCAAACGCCAATCCCCCCAGGCGGCGCCCAACCAGCCCCGCGCCCGCAGGTCGCCGGCATCCAGGGACAGATTCACACCGGGAGTGAGGCCGTGCCAGTCCAGCCGCCAGCTCAGGCGGCCCTGTTGATCACGCCAACGGGCCCGGACGTCGGCGTCCCACCAGGGGCCGCGTGCGTCGGACAAGACCAAAGGCGCGCCGCCGGGGCGTAGCGCCGGCACTCGATCGATCACCAATGCCGCCGGCATCAGAGCCACCAAAAAAACCACCAGGCTGGCGACAAACACCGCCCCCAAAGCGAACCAGCGCATCACAGCCCCACGTTAGAACGGAATATCATCGTCGAAATCATCGGCCGGGCCACTGAAGCCGCCACCCTGACCACCAGCCGGCTTAGCGCGCTGATCGCCACCACCCTGGGAGCCGCCGCCCTGCTGACCATAATCATAATCCTGGTTTTCATAGCCGGTGGGCTGGCCACCACCCTGGTTCTGATAACCGCCACCATCACCGCCACCGCCGCGGCCATCGAGCATCTGCATCTCGTTGGCGACGATTTCCGTGGTATAGCGGTCCTGGCCGTCCTGACCCTGCCACTTACGGGTGCGGATGGAACCCTCCACGTACACCTTGCTGCCTTTCTTCAGATACTCGCCGGCGATCTCGCCAAGCTTGTTGAAGAACACCACACGGTGCCACTCGGTCCGCTCTTGCTGCTGACCGGTCTGGCGGTCCTTCCAGCTTTCGCTGGTCGCCAAACGGATATTGGTGACCGCGCCGCCGCTGGGCATAAACCGGGTTTCCGGGTCGGCGCCCAGGTTACCGATCAGAATGACTTTATTGACGCCTCTCGCCATGGCTGTTCGCTCCCTCTCTCTGTAACGGCCTATAACGGCACGTCTCTAAACGACTGATATATCAATGGGACAGCACCGGCTGGGCCGGTGCGGTAAAAAGCAGATCGGTTATTGTGGCAGCTTTAGCCGCGCTTGAAACCCCCGACGGCGGAGCCCGTCCTGATCGCTAGGCCCGCGCTTCCTGGACCTCGGCACTGAGCGCCGTAAGCGCGTCCTCATCCAACAACTTATTATCCACTTTCAACAGCGCCAGACGCTGCTCGGCGACCACCACCGCCTCCAGCACGCCGGGCACCGAGCGTAACCGCGATGCCGCCTGATCCCAGTCCTGGGCGCTCGCCAGGCGGATCACGCGATTGTCGAGCTTGGGCAATTCGCCCATGCCACGCAAGTACAACAACCAGACGGCGGCGATAATCGCACTGCCCATGAACACCGCCTCGGCACCAACCCACTGATACAGGGCCCCACCGAGCTGGCCGCCGATGAATACGCCCAGGAACTGGCTGGTGGAATAGACCCCCATGGCGGTGCCGCGGGTGCCGGCGGGCGCGGCGCGGCCCACCAGCGAAGGCAGCAGCGCCTCAAGCAGATTGAACGCCATGAAGTACACGAACAGCGCCAGCACGAAGTGCCAAAGGGTATTGCCCGCCAGAGCCAGCAAAATCTCGGCGACGATCAGCAGCCCCACGGCCACACGCTTGATCGGCATGGCGCCGCGGCGCTCGGCGGCGATGATCAAGGGCACCATGGCCAGGAAACCGCCCACCAGCACCACCAGATACAGCAGGCTGTGCTGTTCCAGGGCCAGCCCGAGACGCTGCTTGAGCAGTTGCGGCAGCACCACGAACGACGCGGTCATGGTCATGTGCAGCACCAGGATGCCGACATCCAGGCGGCGCAGTACCGGGTCGCCCAGCACCGTGCGAAAACGCTGCCCGGCCGGCAGGGGCTCGCTGCTGCGGACCCTGGGCGACGGCACCCAGACCGCCACCAGCATCGCCGCCAGGCCCAGCCCCACGGTAAACCAGAACAGCCCGCTCAGCCCCAGCCAGCGGGCCAGCAGCGGCCCCAGGATCAGCGCGAGGATAAAGGAAGAGCCCACCGCCATGCCGATCAACGCCATGGCACGAGTGCGGCGCTGCTCGCTGACCACATCACCAATCAGCGCCATGATCACGCTGGCGATCGCCCCGGCGCCCTGCAGGGCGCGCCCCAAAATCACGCCGTGGATGCTGTCACTGAGCGCCGCCACCGCCCCGCCAACGACGAACAGCAACAGGCCGATCAACAAGAGAGGGCGGCGGCCGAAGCGATCCGAGAGCATGCCAAAAGGAATTTGCAGCAAAGCCTGCATCAGCCCGTAGGCGCCGATGGCGGTACCGATCAGCAAAGGGGTGGCCCCCTCAAGGTCGGCGCCATAGACGGCGAACACCGGCAAGAGCATGAATAGCCCGAACATGCGCAGGGCGAAAATCGCTGCCAGGGAGCCGGTGGTGGTCAATTCAGTACGCCGCAGCGCGGCCCGGGAAGCGTCCGTCATGGTCCAACATCGGTGATACACAAAGGGATGGCGAGTGTACCAGATTCAATCCCGCGTCGGGTGATGCCGGCGAAGTCGCCGCTGGAATCGGGGTCTAAGCCGTTCCCCCCAGTGGCCATCGGACAGACGTTCCCCGGCACCACCGTATAATGGTAAATTGAACCCCCGCCAATGCGATGATAAATTAGCCTCTTGAATCAGTTTTTTTTCGTATCCCCTCACGGGACACAACCTCCCGGCATCCGGGACGCATCATGGACGAATCAATGGACACTCAAGAGTCACAAAAGGTGTATGTGGTCGGCGGCCAGCATCTTCAGAACGCGCTGCTCACCGAGTTTCTCGACAAAGCGTCGATTACCGCCAGCGCGGTGAAGTCGGTGGAGCAAGTCGACGAAGACGAGCTGCGCGCCGTGGAGCAAAATCTGTTCCTGGTGGACTTTCATTCCGTGGATGTGAATGACGTCATCACCCGTCTGCTGGAAACGGACAAGCGTCTCGATAGCGAGATTCTCATCGGCGTCTTCAATGTTGACGACGATGACGACTTGTCCCGCCTGGCGGGCCTGCCGATGGTCAACGGCGGCTTCCAGCACGACTGCCCCCAGGGGCTGCTGACCAAGGGCATCAAGTCGATGTTCGAGGGCGAGCTGTGGTTCCCGCGCAAGGTCCTGCAGCAATACCTGGTGAAAAGCCGGGCCTTCAACAAGACCTTCGGGCGCAACGAGGTGAATCTCACCGATCGCGAGATTGAGGTGCTCAAGGTGATGGCCACCGGCGCCAAGAACTCGGAAATCGCCACGGTGCTGAATCTTAGCCCGCATACCATCAAGACCCACATCTACAATATCTTCAAGAAGATCAACGCCTCCAACCGCCTGCAGGCGGTAAACTGGGCGCAAGAGAACCTGTAACGCCCCCGGGCGCCGGCGCTTCCGCTTGAGAAAAGACGGAGCCGCCCGCGCCCGGACTCCGACATTGCGACACCTTCGTTCTTTCCCCCATCACGCTCTTTGCCCTATACTGCACTGTTCATTCTGACAGTAGCCAAGGGCACGCCATCTCATGGATACCATTCTGGTTCGGGGCGCTCGCACCCATAACCTGAAAAACGTGGACCTCGATATTCCCCGTGACAAGCTGGTGGTGATCACCGGACTTTCCGGGTCCGGGAAATCGTCGCTGGCGTTCGATACCCTTTACGCGGAAGGCCAGCGCCGTTACGTCGAATCGCTGTCCACCTATGCCCGGCAGTTTCTGTCGATGATGGAAAAGCCCGATGTGGACCATATCGAGGGGCTGAGCCCGGCGATCTCCATCGAGCAGAAATCCACCAGCCATAACCCCCGTTCCACGGTGGGCACCATCACCGAAATCTACGATTACCTGCGGCTGCTGTTCGCCAGGGTGGGCGAGCCGCGCTGTCCAGAGCACGAAGCACCGCTGGCCGCGCAGACCGTCAGCCAGATGGTGGACCAGGTGCTGGCCATGGAGGAAGGCAGCAAACTGATGCTGCTGGCACCGGTGATTCGCGAGAAGAAAGGCGAGCATCTGCATCTGTTCGACGAGCTGCGCGCCCAGGGCTTCATCCGCGTCCGCGTGGACGGCCGTATCTACGATATGGACGACACCCCGGATCTGGACAAGAACAAAAAGCACACCATTGAAGTGGTGGTGGACCGCTTCAAGGTGCGCTCGGACCTGCAGAACCGGCTGGCGGAATCCTTCGAAACCGCCCTCAACCTGGCCGACAACATCGCCATCATCGCCTCCATGGACGGCACACCGCTGGACGGCGACGGCGAGGAGATCACCTTCTCGGCCAAATTCGCCTGTCCGCATTGCGGCTACTCGATCCCGGAGCTGGAGCCGCGCCTGTTCTCGTTCAACAACCCGGCGGGGGCCTGCCCCAGCTGCGACGGCCTGGGCGTGAAGCAGTTCTTCGACGAGGACAAGGTGATCACCAGCGAGGAGTTGTCCCTGGCGGAAGGGGCGATCCGCGGCTGGGACCGCCGCAACGTCTACTATTTTCAGATGCTCACTGCCCTGGCGCAGAGCCTCGATTTCGACATGGATCTGGCGTTCAAGGACCTGGATAAGACGGTGCGCCGCAAGATTCTTTACGGCACCGGCAAGGAGAGTGTGGAGTTCCGTTACCTGAACGACCGGGGCGACATCATTAAACGTAACCACCCCTTCGAAGGCATCGTTCCCAATATGGAACGGCGCTACCGGGAAACCGAGTCGGAGGCTGTGCGCGAGGATTTGGCCAGCTACCTTTCCACTTCCACCTGCCCAAGCTGCGACGGGTCCCGTCTGCGCGAGGCGGCCCGTAACGTCTTTATCGACAATGCCACCCTGCCGGAGCTGGTGCGTCTGGCGGTGGGCAAGTCGTTCGACTATTTCGACAGCCTGAAGCTGCCCGGCAACCGCGGCGAAATCGCCGAGAAGATTCTCAAGGAAATCCGCGACCGGCTGCAGTTTCTGGTCAATGTGGGCCTGGACTATCTGAACCTGGAGCGCAGTGCCGAGACGCTGTCCGGCGGCGAGGCCCAGCGCATCCGCCTGGCCAGCCAGATCGGCGCGGGCCTGGTGGGAGTGATGTACGTGCTGGACGAGCCCTCGATTGGCCTGCATCAGCGCGACAATGAACGCCTGCTCTCCACCCTGACCCGTCTGCGTGATCTGGGTAATACGGTACTGGTGGTGGAGCACGACGAGGACGCCATCCGCACCGCCGACCATGTCATCGACATCGGGCCGGGCGCCGGCGTGCACGGCGGCCGGGTGGTCGCCCAGGGCACCGCCAAGCAGGTGGCGGCCAACAAGGACTCCCTCACCGGCGACTACCTGTCCGGGCGCCGGCGTATCGCCGTGCCCGACAAACGGGTGCCGACCGGGGACGACTGGCTGACTCTCACCGGCGCCACCGGCAACAACTTGAAGGGCACGGAGCTGAAACTGCCGCTGGGCCTGTTCACCTGCGTCACCGGGGTGTCCGGGTCAGGCAAATCAACCCTGATCAACCACACGCTCTACCCGCTGGCGGCCACCAAACTGAACAAGGCCACCACTTTAAAAGCCTCGCCCCACGATCGCCTGGAAGGCCTGGAGCATCTGGATAAGGTGGTGGATATCGATCAAAGCCCGATCGGTCGCACGCCGCGCTCCAACCCGGCCACCTACACCGGCATCTTCACGCCAGTACGCGAACTGTTCGCGGGCACCCAGGAAGCCAGGGCTCGGGGTTACAAGCCCGGCCGGTTCAGCTTCAACGTCAAAGGCGGGCGCTGCGAAGCCTGCCAGGGCGACGGCGTGATCAAGGTGGAGATGCATTTCCTGCCGGATATCTATGTGCCCTGCGAGGTGTGCGACGGGCGCCGCTACAATCGGGAGACCCTGGAGGTCACCTACAAAGGCAAGAACATCTACGAAGTGCTGGAAATGACCATCGAGGAAGCCCGTGAGTTTTTCGATGCGGTGCCGGCCCTTCAGCGTCGCCTGCAAACCCTGTTGGATGTCGGCCTGAGCTACGTGAAGCTGGGCCAGGCGGCCACCACCCTGTCAGGCGGCGAGGCGCAACGCGTCAAGCTGGCCCGCGAGCTGTCCCGGCGCGACACCGGCCGTACTCTCTACATTCTCGACGAGCCCACCACGGGTCTGCATTTCCAGGACATTCAGATGCTGCTGGACGTGCTCAACCGGCTACGTGACCACGGCAACACTATCGTCGTGATCGAGCATAACCTGGACGTGATCAAAACCGCGGACTGGATCGTTGATCTGGGGCCCGAGGGCGGCGACGGCGGTGGCCGGGTGATCGCCCAGGGCACACCCGAAAAAGTGGCCAAGGCCAAGGGTAGCCACACCGGGCATTTTCTGAAAGCCATGCTGCCGAAGAAGTCTTGAGATGCCAGCAAAAATTACACTGATTCTCGCGCTGGTCGCGCTGGTCGCGCTGTCCGGCTGCCAGGCCCTGGAAACGGCCACTGATCGAATGAACTGCACTCCCAGCTTCTGCGTGCGCGACTATAGCCACACCGATCTGGGCGAGGCGCCACAGCAGTACGACACCTTGCTGGTACTACCGCCCAGATACACCCTTGTGGAGCGTGCGCTGGACGGCAGCGAGCAGCCCAACGAGGACGACCCGGACAGGATGCCTGACATCCTTTATGAGGCTATTGACCGGCCCGCGTCGTCGTACCAATTCTCTTTGCGCCGACTGATTGCGGAAACCGGACAGGAAAAAGAGGTGGTCGTCGACGTTCACCGGAGTCTGTGGCAGCCCGCCGTGAATCCCGAGGCGTTGATCCGGGAAACCCCGTTGTTCGGCTCTCCAGCAATAGAGGACCCGATCGCCACTCAGTCGCTGTCTATCCCCGACGCCCTGCGCGACCATGTTGACGCGCCCTGTTGTCTGCTGGTCACTCGCATCACGGGCTGGACGGATACCAAAGGCGCCCGCTCCGCGAAAGTGGCGACCGCGGCGATTCTCAGCGTCCTGCCCGGTGCGTCGGGCGTGCCCGCCGACGGCGGTGATGCGCTGACCGACATGGCCGTGGTTCGGTTGAATGACGGCGCGGTGATCTGGAGCTCTCGGACTCTGGGAACGGGGCATGTCGCCGAAATCAAACGCTCCATCCAACCGTTCTTCTCCAAGGTCTACAACGCAAAGTACGCTCCAGAGTAAACCTTACCCGCTATAGCGGTCCGCCATGGCCAGGCCGGCAGCGGGCGGCCAGCCAGCGTGCCAGCTGTCGGCGCTGGTCCGGCGTCACCCGGGTGCCGGGCAGCACGGCGGTGGGCCGAGGCCGGCGGTCGAACCAGAAACGGCCGCTGATGTCGGCCACCGCCGGGCTGCTGGTCAGCCACACCATGGTGTCCGCACCCTGGCGCGGCGAGCGAAGCCAAGGCCCCACACGTTTATGGAACGCCGGCAACGAGGCGGCAACGCCGGGGGTGTCCGCCCAGCCCGGGTGCATGCTGTTAAAGCAAATTCCCGGGTACTGTTCCGCCCAGTGCTCGGTTTGCGCCACCAGCGCGCGCTTGGCGCGGGCATAGGCCTTGGCGCCGTCGAAGCGCTCGTTCTCGAATTCCATGTCGTCCAGGTGCAGCGCCTGCAGATAGATGCCGCCGCTGGCGACATTCACCACACGCCCCTGGCCCTGCTCCAGGGCGGGCAAAAGCTTCTCAGTCAGCAAGTAAGGCGCCAGCAAATTGACCGCCAGGGTACGCTCGGTGCCCTCGGTGGTCAGATCACGCTCGTTGAACAGGGCGCCGGCGTTGTTGATCAGACCGTGCAATTCCGGGGTTAGCGCCTGGATACGCGCGGCCGCCAGGCGCACTTCTTTGAGTCGGGACAGATCGGCTTCCACCGCATGAACAGCGTCCAGCCCGCAGCCACTGAAGGCGCGCACCGCATTCTGCGCCTGTTGCAGACGCTCAGGGTCGCGCCCGACCAGAATCAAGGTGGCGCCGAGACGGCTGAGTTCCTTGGCGGCGGCCAGCCCCAGGCCCCCGGTGGCGCCGGTGACCACGACAATACGACCGTCCATGAAATCACTGAGACCACGGTCCGGCATGGCCTGGTAACCAAGCCGGGAAAACTCCAGCGCGGCGGGCAGCAGTGCGCGATAGCGCAGCCATTGCCAGACACCAGGTTCTTCAATATGGGAGGGCTCCAGGGCCCGACGCAGGTCCTCCATGGCGCGGTGAGCCAGGGCTTAATAATCGCCTGCAGGCGCTCTGCCAGGCCGCCCACATCCAGGTCCAGGGTGTAGAGAATCTCGGTGAAGGTATCGTCGTCGCCGGGCAGGAACTCGATATGCTCCCGGGCGCTGGCATCGGGGCCCTGGCCGCGCAGGCTGAGACTGCGCCCCGGGTCGGTGTCGACCAGCTCATAGCCGAAAGCGCGCTGGCGGCCGGCGAAGCGGTAGTCCACCTCGAAGCGGCTTTCCCGGTTGACCGGGCCCGGGGTGCTTTTTCGGGCATTCTTGACCGCCGGATTCCACTGCTCCGACGAGGCCATATCCAGCATGTAACGGTAACAATCCGCCGTGGGCCGGCGCACTTGGATACGCTCCTGCAAGCGAATCATAGCTCTCACACCCTCGGTGAATAACACACTTTGATTATGCCTCCGGCTCTGGCATCGAACCGTGAAGGCCCGCGGCGCAGTGGCACGGAACCTGCTTGGTTCTCAAGGCCAAAGTGACGGAGTCGAGATCATGAGCGGAGGAATCAACACACATTGGTTGATGCACTATCGCGTTGTCGCACTGGTGAACCAGTGCCGCCGCCTGATCCGTGATGAATTCGGCACCCGTCTGTCGCTCACCGATCCGCAACTGCGCCAGGAACTCAACCGCTTCGCCGTGCGCAGTCAATCCGAAGAGCTGACCCGATTGATGGATGACATCGCCCGGGAGGCGGGCGCTCCGGATAGAGTTTCATTTGACCCGGAGAGGCCGACGCCCAAGCGCATGTACAGGGGCCGGCCTCTTCCGGAACCCGTGGCCCCGGAGCCGAAGCAGGATCGTTCAGCGTCGTCAAAATCGGTCATTTACCGGGGCCGACAGATACCGGGCTGATTTACTTCACGCCCACGTAAATGGTCACCTGATCGGTGCCCTCAAAGACTTCATAGTCGGTGACGAATGCGCGTTCCGGTGCGCTCTCGCTCTCGAAGTAGTGCCACACCTGACCCCACGTCTCGATCACTGTTTCGGGCATCCTCCCGCGCCCTTGGAATACCAGGTAATCACCGGCTTCCAGCGTCGTGGTGGCGTAGTCCTCTGGCACTTTTTCTTCGTCGGTCACCTCGACACCGGCGAGCACGCTGTAATCGCCGGCGACGCCGTCGTCAAACTCGGTATAGACCCCATAGACCGGTGAACCGGCGGCCTTGTCCGGGATTGAGTGCGCAAGGCGTTCGTCGTTGAACTTCTCCCAAAGACGGCTGAGCCGTGAGTCCTCGGCGTGCATCTCAAGGTCGTTATTGGTGCGCACCTGGATGCCCGCCACGGTTTTTCCGTGCCGGCGCTGACGCTCCGGGGTACTTCTTTCGGGGGTCGCCACTAGATGTTTCCTCCTTGACCGAGTCGGTTCACAACGATTCGAGGATCGACGCCATGTCGTCCGCGTGCTCTTCTTCCTGAGCCAGTATCTCTTCCATGATGCGGCGGGTGGTCGGATCTTTGTCACCCAGGTAGGTCGCGATCTCCCGATAGCTGTCAATGGCGATGCGCTCGGCGATCAGATCTTCCTTGACCATCTCCTTCAGGGTTTCGCCCTCCACATACTCAGCGTGGGAGCGACTTTGCAGGCCTTCAGGGGAAAAGTTGGGCGCGCCACCAAGCTGCACGATGCGTTCCGCCAGCCAGTCCGCGTGCTGCTGCTCCTGCTGGGCGTGCTCGAGAAACTCGTCGGCGGCGATGCTGGCGTTGAGGCCGTCGGCCATGTAGTAATGGCGTTTATAGCGCAGCGTGCAGACGATCTCGGTAGCCAGCGCCTCATTTAACAGCTTCAGCACGGTCTCGCGATCAGCGCTGTAACCCGCTGTCACGGCGCCCTGCTCAATGTGCTGACGAGCCCGCTCGCGCAAAGTCTTCACATCGGTCAGAAAAGGCTGACTGTTACTCATGGATTCTCCCTGTGTTGCTTGCCTTAACACTACACAGTGATGCGGTCGCCCGCAGCCCGGAACAAGCCGGGGAATCGCAAAATCCGGTAAAGTCAGCGCACACCCTGCGGCAGCCTCATGTGGGCCATCTACAAGCGCACTCACCGGGCTTTTTCAGACACAAAAAAACCGGGCCAAAGCCCGGTTCTTCGTGTCGTTCCGTAGGAGCGACTTATTCCGCGTCGGCGATCTCGCCTTCCGGACGATCCACCAGCTCCACGTAGGCCATGGGGGCGTTATCGCCGGCCCGGAAGCCCATCTTGAGGATGCGCAGGTAGCCACCCGGACGCGCCTTGTAGCGCGGACCCAGTTCGTTGAACAGTTTACCGACCATTTCCTTGGACCGGGTGCGGTCAAACGCCAGACGGCGGTTGGCCACCGAGTCTTCCTTGGCCAGAGTGATCAGGGGCTCGGCCACCCGACGCAACTCCTTGGCTTTCGGCAAGGTCGTTTTGATCGCTTCATGTTCGAACAGCGACACCGCCATGTTGCGGAACATGGCCTGACGGTGTGAGCTGTTCCGGTTCAGTTTTCTGCCGCTCTTGCGATGACGCATGGTTCTGTTCCTATTTCAGGGACGCCAAGGCGCCCATGACAACTCTGTTAGTGCGGTTGATTAACGCAACTTGGTATTAAGCCGGTCATCATCCCGGAGACTGACTGGCGGCCAGTTTTCCAGGCGCATGCCCAGCGACAGGCCCTTCGAGGCCAGCACATCCTTAATCTCGGTGAGAGACTTTTTGCCCAGGTTCGGGGTCTTGAGAAGCTCGACCTCGGTACGCTGAACCAAATCACCGATGTAGTAGATATTCTCCGCCTTCAGGCAGTTAGCGGAGCGCACCGTCAGCTCCAGGTCGTCCACCGGGCGCAGCAGGATCGGATCGATCTCTTCGCGCTCCTGCTTCGGCTCGGGCTTGGCGTCCTGCTCCAGATCCACGAATACCGCGATCTGTTGTTGCAGAATGGTGGCGGCGCGACGGATCGCCTCTTCCGGATCGATGGTGCCATCGGTTTCCAGATCGATCACCAGCTTGTCCAGGTCGGTTCGCTGCTCGACCCGGGCGGCTTCCACCACGTACGCCACGCGGCGTACCGGGCTGTAGCTGGCGTCCAGCTGCAGGCGGCCGATGCCACGGGTTTCGTCGTCATCACCCTGACGGGTATCGGCGGCTTCGTAGCCACGACCCTTCCGCACTTTCAGGCGCACGCGAAGCTCGGTGTCGCCAGTGATGGTGCAAATCAGGTGGTCCGGGTTAACGATCTCAACGCTGTGATCGCGCTGAATATCGTTGGCGGTGACGTCGCCCGGGCCTTTCTTGACCAGTTCCAGGGTCGCTTCTTCGCGGTCTTCCATCTTCAGGGCAACGCCCTTCAGGTTGAGGAGGATGTTGATCACATCTTCCTGCACACCCTCAATGGAGGAGTACTCGTGCTGTACACCGTCGATCTCCACTTCGGTGATCGCGCAGCCAGGCATGCTGGACAGCAGGATGCGGCGCAGCGCGGTGCCCAGAGTATGGCCAAAGCCACGCTCCAGCGGCTCCAGTACGACCTTGGCGTGGGTCTCGCTGATCGCGTTGACCGCGATCGAGCGGGGCGTGAGAAATTCGTTCACGGCGGTCATAGAGATCCCTCAGGCAGTCCTTACTTGGAGTACAGCTCGACGATCAGGTTTTCGTTGATCTCGGCCGGCAAATCGATACGCTCCGGCAGGGCCTTGAAGGTGCCCTCGAACTTCTTCTCGTCCACTTCCACCCAGGTCGGGAAGCCGCGCTGCTGGGCCAGTTCCATGGCGTTCTTGACGCGCAGCTGGTTCTTGGCCTTTTCACGCACGGTGACGATGTCACCGGGGCTCACCTGGTAGGAGGCGATGTTCACGCTACGACCGTTAACCAGGATCGCGCGGTGTGATACCAGCTGGCGTGCCTCGGAACGGGTCGCGCCGAAGCCCAGACGGTATACCACGTTGTCCAGACGACCTTCGAGGAGCTGCAGAAGCACCTCGCCGGTGGCGCCGCGGGACCGGGCGGCTTTCTTGTAGTAGCCGCGGAACTGCTTTTCCAGAACGCCGTACATGCGACGGACTTTCTGCTTCTCGCGCAGCTGCACGCCGTAGTCGGACAGGCGGCTGGGGCGACGACCACCGCCGGCCTGGCCGGGGGGCTGTTCCGCCTTGCACTTGGATTCCAGCGGACGAATGCCGCTTTTGAGGAACAGATCAGTGCCTTCACGACGGGAAAGCTTGCACTTGGGACCGATGTATCTTGCCATCTTGCTCTAACTCCCGTTACACGCGGCGCTTCTTGGGCGGACGACAACCATTATGCGGAATGGGCGTCACGTCCTGAATGTGGGTAATCTTGTAGCCACAGCCGTTGAGCGCGCGAATAGAGGACTCACGGCCCGGACCGGGACCCTTGACTCGGACTTCCAGGTTCTTCAACCCGTAATCCTTGGCGGCATTACCCGCGTTTTCGGCAGCCACCTGGGCCGCGAAAGGCGTGCTTTTGCGGGAACCACGGAAGCCGGCACCACCGGAGGTCGCCCAGGACAACGCATTACCCTGACGATCGGTGATGGTGATGATGGTGTTGTTGAAAGAAGCGTGTACATGCGCGATACCGTCCGCAACGGTCCGCGTTACCTTCTTCCGACGTGCGCCACTGTCTCTTTTCGCTTTAGCCATGCTTACTTATCCAGATATCAGGACTTACTTGCGGATCGGTTTCCGCGGACCCTTACGAGTCCGGGCATTGGTTTTGGTGCGCTGCCCGCGCAGGGGCAAACCGCGGCGATGACGGATGCCGCGGTAGCAGCCCAGATCCATCAAGCGCTTGATATTCATATTGATTTCCCGGCGCAGATCGCCTTCCGTGGAAACCTTGGCGACCTCGGCGCGGATCGCGTCCAGCTGTTCGCTGGAGAGGTCACGGACCTTAACGGTCGGCTCAATGCCGGTCTGCTCGCAAATAGCGCGAGCACGGGTGCGACCCACCCCGAAAATATAGGTGAGTGAAATCACCGAATGCTTGTTGTCCGGGATGTTAACGCCTGCAATACGGGCCATCCGAATATCTCCGATTCACAACGCGGCGGTGCCAGCCTCTGGCGCCGAAAGGCGGAAGAGTCTAGCGTTACACCGACTGAATTTCAACCAAACACTAGGAAAAGAAGTTCTGCCCAACCGGGCCGTTAGCCCTGACGCTGCTTATGCCGGGGCTCGGCACTGCAAATCACCATAACCCGGCCTTTCCGGCGGATTACCTTGCAGTTGCGGCAGATCTTCTTAACAGAAGCCTGAACTTTCATCGCACTCGCCTCACTTTACCTTCAAGCCCGTGGGCCGGTTATCGCACCAGACCGGTGCCGCCATACCCTTTCAGGTTGGCCTTCTTCATCAACTTCTCGTACTGGGTGGACATCAGGTGCGAATTAACCTGCGACCAGAAGTCCATAACCACTACCACCACAATCAACAGTGAGGTGCCGCCCAGATAGAAAGGCACGTTCCACACCCCCTGCAGACCCAGAGGCAGCAGGCATACCAGCGTCATGTACACCGAACCGATCAGAGTCAGCCGACCCATCACCGTGTCGATATAACGAGCGGATTGCTCGCCGGGACGGATACCCGGGATGTAAGCCCCGGATTTCTTGAGATTGTCCGCCACGTCTTTCGGGTTGAATACCAGCGCCGTGTAGAAGTAGCAAAAGAACACGATCGCCAGGGTAAACAACAAAATGTACAGCGGTGTGCCTGGCAGCAGCGCGTCGCTGACAACGCGCAGGGCCTGGCCCCACCAGGAATCCGGGTCGCTCGTACTGAACCACTGGCTCAGCGACGCCGGAAACAGCAGGATGGAACTGGCGAAAATCGCCGGAATCACGCCCGCCATGTTCACTTTCAACGGCAGGTGGCTCTGCTGGGCCGCGTAGACGCGGCGGCCCTGCTGCCGCCGGGCGTAGTTAACGGTGATTCTCCGCTGACCCCGCTCGACGAACACCACACCGAAGATCACCGCCACCGCCACCAGGAACACCAGCAGCATGGCCAGCAGACTCAGATCGCCTTGACGGGCGGATTCGAAAGTCTGCGCCACCGCGCCGGGCAGACCGGCCACGATGGAAGCGAAGATCAGCATGGAAATACCATTGCCGATACCGCGCTCGGTGATTTGCTCGCCCAGCCACATCAGGAACACTGTCCCGGTTACCAGCGTGGTCACGGCCACGAAGTAGAAGCTGGCCACCTGCATGGTGGAAGCCGCTTCCGGCAACAGGGTAATGCCCTGGCTCTTGAGGCCTGCGCACACACCAAACGACTGAATCGCGCCCAGTGCCACCGTCAGATAGCGGGTGTACTGGGTAATCTTGCGGCGGCCCTGCTCGCCTTCCTTGCGCAGCTGCTCAAGGGAGGGCACCACCGCGCTCATCAACTGGATAACAATGCTCGCGGTAATGTACGGCATGATACCCAGGGCAAAGATGCTCATACGCTCCAGCGAACCGCCAGAGAACATATTGAACATGCCAAGAATGGTGTCCCGGTTGTTGTTGAACATCTGTTCCAACGCTTCCGGGTTCATTCCGGGAACCGGGATGTGCGCACCGATCCGGAACACCAGCAGGGCTCCCAGCAGGAAACCGATGCGGCGCCACAGCTCTCGAGTGGCGCCGCCGGTGGCCGCGGTGTTGTTATTCAGTGTTTGTGCACGGTTCTTGGCCATAGCCCCGCCTTGTTACTCCTCGATTTTACCGCCGGCCTTCTCTACCGCTTCGCGAGCACCCTTGGTCAGGGCGACGCCGCGGATGGTTACCGCGCGGTCGATTTGGCCGCGCAGCACGATCTTGGCGCGTTTCTTATCGGAGCGAACAACACCGGCGTCCTTCAGAGCCGCCAGGTCGATTACGTCACCTTCCACTTTAGCCAGCTCCGCCAGACGCACTTCCGCGGTGGCCATGGCCAACTTGGAGGTGAAGCCGAACTTGGGAACCCGACGCTGCAGCGGCATCTGACCGCCTTCGAAACCAGGCTTCACGGTGCCGCCGGAACGGGATTTCTGACCTTTGTGACCACGGCCACCGGTCTTGCCCAGGCCGGAGCCGATACCACGGCCAACCCGCTTCTCGTCCGGACGGGATCCGTCAGCTGGATGCAAATCATTGAGACGCATCGCTTATTCTCCCTCTACCCGTACCAAGTACGTGACTTTGTTGATCATGCCACGTACGGAAGGTGTGTCTTCAACTTCCACGGTGTGACCGATGCGGCGCAGCCCGAGACCGCGCACACAGGCCTTGTGGCCTTCCAGCCGACCGCTGCTGCTTTTAACCTGGGTTACTTTGATCTTGTCAGCCATCGTTAAGCTTCCGTCTGTGTGCGCTTAGCCGAGAATCTCTTCAACGGACTTGCCACGCTTAGCCGCCACCGATTCCGGTGAGGACATCTGCTTCAGCCCGTTAAACGTTGCACGCACCACGTTCACTGGATTGGTGGATCCGTAGCACTTCGCCAGAACGTTCTGCACGCCGGCCACTTCCAGCACCGCGCGCATCGCGCCACCAGCAATCACACCAGTACCGTCGTCGGCAGGCTGCATGTACACCTTGGAGGCGCCATGGCGTGCCTTGATCGGGTGCTGAATGGTGGTGCCTTTCAGGTCCACCTGAATCATGTTGCGGCGGGCGGCTTCCAACGCCTTCTGGATGGCGGCGGGCACTTCACGTGCCTTGCCGCGGCCGAAGCCTACCTTACCTTTGCCGTCGCCCACTACAGTCAACGCAGTGAAACCGAAGATGCGGCCGCCTTTTACTACCTTGGCAACCCGGTTCACTTGAACCAGCTTCTCCTGGAGACCTTCGTTGGGATCAACTTTCGCCATAACCAAGCACCCTTAGAATTCAAGCCCGTTTTCGCGCGCGGCATCCGCCAACGCCTTGATCCGACCGTGATAACGAAATCCGGAACGATCAAAGGCTACACGCTCGATGCCCGCCTCTTTGGCGCGCTTCGCAATCAGTTCGCCTACTTTCGATGCGGCGTCGGCATTGCCGGTGGCCGCGTCGCGCAGGTCCTTCTCGACGGTACTCGCCGTAACCAGAACCCGGTCACCGGCCGCGCTGGTGATCTGCGCATAGATGTGGCGCGGGGTGCGATGTACGGACAGACGAATCTGGCCGGACTCGCGGATGTTAAGGCGAGTACGTTTGGCCCTGCGCAGACGTGCAAGTTTCTTGTCCATCATGGCTCTAGTCTCAACAATTATTTCTTCTTGGCTTCCTTACGGCGCACCTGCTCATCAGCATAGCGCACCCCCTTGCCTTTGTAGGGCTCGGGCGGACGGAAGGCCCGGACATTGGCGGCAACCTGACCAACCAGTTGCTTATCAATGCCCTTGACAACAATTTCGGTCTGGGTCGGGGTTTCGATGGTGATGCCATCGGGCAGCTGGTAAGCCACCGGATGGGAGAAACCCAGCGTCAGGTTCAGGGTCTTGCCCTGAGCCTGGGCGCGATAACCCACGCCGTTGAGGACCAGCTTGCGCTCGAAGCCCTCTGAGACGCCGGTGACCATGTTGTTCACCACCGCGCGGGTGGTACCGGCCAGCGCCCAGGAATCCTGGGACTCCTCGCGCGGCTTGACGGTGAAGATCCCGTCTTCAAACGACACGTCCACCTGCTCGTGCACTTCATGTTCCAGGTTGCCTTTACTGCCCTTTACGGACACCTTGCGACCGTCGATTTTCAGCTCGACGCCGCTGGGCAACTTAACCGGATTTTTCGCTACTCTAGACATTGCTGCACCTAAACCCGTCTACACCGCTACCGTTAGGACACTTCGCAGATCAGCTCGCCGCCTACATTAGCCTGGCGCGCTGCGCGATCGGAAAGAATGCCCTGGTTGGTGGACACGATCATCACACCCAGGCCGCCCTTGACCTTGGGAATCTGGCCGGCGTTTTTGTAGACACGCAGACCGGGGCGGCTGACACGGGAAATCTTTTCGATTACCGGACTGCCCTCGAAATACCGAAGGTCCACGGTCAGCACGGGCTTCTTGTCGCCGGCCACCGAGAAGCCTTCGATGTAACCTTCTTCCTTCAGTACCTTGGCAATGGCCTGCTTAGCCGTGGAAGAAGGAATCTCCACCTTGGCTTTCCGGGCCATCTGCGCGTTACGGATACGAGTAAACATATCCGCCAGGGTATCTTGCATGCTCATGCCGCAATCGCTCCGCTACTCATGCCTATATCTTGGCTTGCTTACCAGCTGGCCTTAACCAGACCGGGGACGTCGCCGCGCATCGCTGCTTCGCGCAGCTTAATACGGCTCAAACCGAACTTCCGGTAGTAGCCGTGCGGACGACCGGTAATCCGGCAGCGATTACGCTGGCGCACCGGAGAGGAATCGCGCGGCAGCTTCTGAAGCTGCAGTTGCGCGTCCCATTTTGCTTCGGGTTCGGCGCTGGGATCGTTAACGATCGCTTTCAGCGCCTGACGCTTGGCGGCGTAACGCTGAACCAGCTTGGCGCGCTTCGCCTCCCGATTTTTCATAGAGACCTTTGCCATGACAAATCCTCAGCCCTTCAGCGGGAAGTTGAAGGCGCGCAACAGCGCGCGTGCTTCGTCGTCGGTTTTCGCCGTGGTGGTGATGGTGATGTCCATACCACGCAGCTTATCGACCTTGTCGAAATCCACTTCGGGGAACACGATCTGCTCGCGCAGCCCCATGGAATAGTTGCCCCGGCCGTCGAATGACTTGGGATTCAAACCTCGGAAATCACGCATCCGGGGAATCGCCACCGCCACCAGGCGGTCCAGGAATTCGTACATACGGCGATTGCGCAGGGTCACCTTGCAGCCGATCGGCCAGCCTTCACGGATTTTGAAACCCGCTACGGACTTACGAGCCTTGGTGATCAGCGGCTTCTGGCCGGCAATCGCGGTCATGTCGGACAAGGCGCCTTCAATGGCCTTACGGTCCGCTGCCGCCTCACCGACACCCATGTTCAGGGTGATCTTGGTGATTTTCGGCACTTCCATGACATTGTCGTAACCCAGCTCTTCTTTAAGCTTCGCCACGATCTGTTCGTTGTAAACCTTTTTCAGATCACTCATGGTCCACCTGTCCTCACGCGTCCAGCGTTTCGCCGCTAGACTTGAAGAAACGCACCTTATCGCCATCCTCGACACGGAAGCCGACACGGTCCGCTTTCTCGGCCTTGGGGTTCCAGATGGCCACATTGGAAGCGTCGATACCTGCTTCCTGTTCGACGATGCCGCCCTGAATACCACGGTTCGGATTGGCGCGTACGTGTTTCTTCACCACGTTCACCCCGGCCACGATCAGACGGCCGTTCGGCAGCACGCGCTGAACCTTGCCGCGCTTACCTTTATCCTTGCCCGCGATTACGATGACTTCATCATCACGCTTGATCTTGAGCATTACGTTCACCCGCCTTTAAAGAACTTCCGGTGCCAGGGAGATGATTTTCATGAACTGCTCGGTACGCAGCTCACGGGTCACCGGTCCAAAGATCCGGGTACCTACCGGCGCCTTGTTGTTGCCCAACAGCACCGCGGCGTTTTCATCAAAACGAATCACGGAGCCATCCGGACGGCGTACACCCTTACGGGTACGCACTACCACCGCGGTCATCACGTCACCCTTCTTTACTCGGCCGCGCGGAATCGCTTCCTTTACTGTGACCTTGATGACGTCACCAATGCCTGCATAGCGGCGGTGAGAACCACCCAGCACCTTGATGCACTGTACTCGACGGGCGCCGCTGTTATCGGCGACTTCGAGCATCGTTTCGGTCTGAATCATCGCTTACTCTCTCCAACTCCTGCCCTGCAGGCAGCCACAGCAACCTTGGTCAGACCTTGTTGGTCTGCTCCACCACGTTCACCAGCATCCAGGTCTTACGCTTGGACAGCGGGCGGCACTCTTCAATAGTGACCAGGTCGCCTTCGTTGCACTGATTCTGTTCATCATGCGCCATCAGTTTCGTGGACCGCTTGATGATCTTGCCGTAAATCGGGTGCTGCACCCGGCGCTCCACCAACACGGTGATCGTTTTCTCACCCTTGTTGGAAATGACCTTGCCAGTAGCGGTCCGGCGCAGTATCTCTTTCGCTTCTGCCATGCCTAGTTACCCTGCTTCTCTCTCAGAATGGTTTTCACCCGTGCAATATCACGGCGAACCTTCCCAAGCTGATGGGTTTGTGAAAGCTGCCCGGATGCCAGTTTCATACGCTGCTTAAACTGCTCTTCAAGCAACTCGAGCTGCTGGTTGTTCAGCTCTTCGACACTCTTTTCTCTCAGTTCGCTCGCTTTCATGGCTTACATCACCGTCCGAGTCACTACGCGGGTGCTGATCGGCAGCTTGGCCGCGGCGAGGCGGAACGCTTCGCGCGCTACGTCCTCTGAAACACCTTCCATTTCGTAGAGCATGCGGCCCGGCTGAATCTGAGCCACCCAGTACTCCACGTTACCCTTACCTTTACCCATCCGGACTTCGAGCGGTTTCTGGGTAATCGGCTTATCCGGGAACACACGGATCCAGATTTTGCCGCCCCGCTTGATATGCCGGGTCATGGCGCGACGGGCTGCTTCGATCTGGCGGGCGGTAATGCGGCCACGACCGGTAGCCTGCAGGCCCACGGTGCCGAAAGACACCTTGCTGCCCCGCTGTGCCAGGCCACGGTTGCGGCCCTTATGAACTTTCCGGAATTTGGTACGCTTCGGCTGCAACATCGTTCGTTACCCTTTAACCGCGGCCGCGCTTCTTGGCGCCCTTGGACTGCTGTTGCTTCTGCTCTTCCTGAATCTGCTCCATGCCACCAAGCACTTCGCCACGGAAGATCCAGACCTTTACGCCAATGGTGCCGTAAGTGGTTTCGGCGCGAACGCTGGCATAGTCGATGTCCGCACGCAGCGTATGCAGCGGCACCCGGCCTTCGCGATACCACTCGGTACGGGCGATCTCGGCACCGCCGAGGCGGCCGGAGAGTTGCACCCGAATACCTTCAGCACCGGATTTCATGGCGTTCTGCACGGCGCGCTTCATGGCGCGGCGGAACATCACCCGGCGCTCAAGCTGCCCGGCGATGTTTTCGCCAACCAGACGAGCGTCCAGATCCGGCTTGCGCACCTCTTCAATATTGATGTGCACCGGAACGCCCATCTGGGCGGCCACGTCGCGGCGCAGACGTTCAACGTCCTCGCCCTTCTTACCGATCACAATGCCCGGACGCGCCGTGGAGATCGTAATGCGCACGTTTTCTGACGGACGCTCGATCTTGATACGGCTCACCGAGGCATTCTTCAGGCGCTTGAACAGATATTCGCGCACCTGCAGGTCGGAAACCAGGCAGTCGGAATAGGTTTTCTGCCCGGCATACCAGAGCGAGTTATGCTCTTTAACGATGCCCAGGCGAATACCGATCGGATGAACTTTCTGACCCATCTGGTTACTCCTGACCTTCTGAGACTTTTACAGTGATGTGACAAGTGCGCTTGAGGATGCGATCGGCGCGGCCTTTGGCACGCGGTCGAATTCGCTTCATCGTCATGCCCTCGTCCACAAACACTGTGGAAACTTTCAGCTCATCCACGTCAGCGCCGTCGTTGTTTTCCGCGTTAGCAATCGCGGACTCCAGCACTTTCTTTACAATCCGCGCCGCCTTCTTGGGGCTAAAGGCTAGAATATTCAGCGCCTTTTCCACCTCCAGACCTCTGATCTGGTCGGCCACCAGGCGGGCTTTTTGAGCCGAAATTCTTGCGCCCCGCAGACGGGCTGCAACTTCAGTAACTTCAGTCGCCATGGCTGTCACCTTATCGCTTAGCCTTCTTGTCCACGATGTGCCCGCGGTATGTGCGGGTCAGGGCGAATTCGCCCAACTTGTGGCCCACCATGTGCTCGGTGATCAATACCGGAACATGCTGACGGCCGTTATGTACCGCGATGGTCAAACCCACCATCTCCGGGATGATCATGGAGCGACGGGACCAGGTTTTGATCGGCTTACGGGAGCCGGCTTCCACCGCTTCTTCCACCTTCTTCAAAAGGTGGTGATCCAGAAACGGACCTTTCTTCAGTGAACGTGGCACAGCCTGAACCTCTCTCTATCCCTTACTTACGACGGTCACGCACAATCATCTTGGAGGTGCGCTTGTTTGTACGCGTTTTGTGGCCCTTGGTAGGTACACCCCAGGGGGTTACCGGGTGACGACCGCCGGAAGTGCGACCTTCACCACCACCATGAGGGTGATCCACCGGGTTCATCGCCACACCACGTACGGTCGGGCGAACACCCCGCCAGCGCTTGGCGCCGGCCTTACCCAGCGAGCGCAAACTATGCTCGCTGTTGGCAACTTCACCGATGGTGGCCTTGCACTCGGCGCTCACCTTACGCATCTCGCCGGAGCGGAGACGCAGGGTGACATAACCACCATCCTTTGCCAGCACCTGAATCGCGGTACCGGCGGAGCGGGCCAGCTGGCCACCCTTGCCGGGCTTCATTTCCACGTTATGAACCGTGGAGCCCAGCGGAATATTGCGCAGCGGCAGTGCATTGCCCGCCTTGATCGGCGCGTCCTCACCGGACTGGACACGATCACCGGCTTTCAGGCCGCGCGGCGCCAGAATATAGCGACGCTCGCCATCCAGGTATTTGATCAGGGCAATATGAGCGGACCGGTTGGGGTCATACTCAAGGCGCTCGATCACACCGGCGACACCGTCCTTGTCACGACGAAAGTCGACACGACGATATTTTTGCTTGTGACCACCGCCTTTATGGCGGGTGGTGATACGGCCGTTGTTATTACGACCGCCACTTTTACTCTTCGCTTCCAGCAGCGGCTCATAAGGTGCACCTTTGTGCAAATCCTCATTAACCACCTTGACCACAAAGCGGCGGCCCGGGGAAGTCGGCTTAGCTTTAACAATCGCCATGATTCCTTACTCCCTTACCTTACTCTGCGCCCAGGAAGTCGATGTCCTGGCCTTCCACCAGAGACACATAAGCCTTCTTCCAGCCCGCGCGCTTACCGGCGACACGCCCGAAGAACTTCTG
Organism: Alcanivorax sp.; assembly: GCA_042090255.1. Lineage (GTDB taxonomy): Bacteria > Pseudomonadota > Gammaproteobacteria > Pseudomonadales > Alcanivoracaceae > Alloalcanivorax. Next base: position 35,781 of record JBELJS010000037.1, read on the forward strand.
CTTGCCTTTGACGCTGAGGGTCCGTACGGACTCCACTTTTACGTCGAACAGCGCTTCCACAGCCTTCTTGATTTCAAGCTTGTTGGCGTCTTTCGCCACCTTGAAAACGAAGGCGTTGCCCTGATCGGCCACCAGCGTGGCTTTTTCGGACACGTGTGGCGCGAGAAGCACGTTAAAAATGCGCTCTTTATTCATGCCAGCGCCTCCTCAAGTTGCTTCAGAGCCGGGACCGTCACCAGAACCTTCTCGAAGGCGATGAGGCTGACCGGATCCACGCCACTGGCGTCGCGAATATCCACTTTGGGCAGGTTGCGTGCTGCCAGGTAGAGGTTTTCATCCACCTCGCTGGTCACGATCAACACACTGCTCAATTCCAGATCCTTTAGCTTGGATGCCACCTGCTTGGTTTTCGGTGAGTCGATATTGAACTCGTCGACCACCACCAAACGCTCCTGACGCACCAGCTCGGAAAAAATGCAACGCAACGCGCCGCGGTACATCTTGCGATTCACCTTTTGGGAGAAATCGCGGGGTTCTGCGGCAAACGTCTTGCCGCCGCCACGCCACAGCGGGCTGCGGATAGTGCCGGCACGGGCCCGGCCAGTACCTTTCTGACGCCAGGGCTTACGGCCACCACCGCTTACCGCCGCGCGATTCTTCTGAGCCTTGGAACCCTGACGGGCACCGGCCAGAAACGCGGTCACAACCTGATGAACCAGAGGCTCGTTGAAGTCTTTGCCGAAAGCGACTTCAGAAACGGTTACGGTACCTCCAGAGGCAGTATTGAGATTCATCCTCTATTCCTCTTTCAGGCCTTCGCCTTCACTGCCGGGCGCACGATAACATCACCACCGGCCGCACCGGGGATGGCACCCTTTACCAGCAACAGATTCTTTTCCGCATCCACACGCACGATTTCAAGGTTCTGAACCGTTACGCGCTCGGCACCCAGATGACCAGACATCTTCTTGCCTTTGAACACTCGGCCCGGGGTCTGGTTCTGACCAATGGAACCCGGTGCACGGTGAGACAAGGAGTTGCCGTGGGTAGCGTCCTGAGTACGGAAATTCCAACGCTTCACGGTGCCCGCGAAGCCCTTACCCTTGGAAGTGCCGGTCACGTCCACGGACTGACCTGCCTCGAACACTTCCAGAGTGATCTCGGAGCCTGCCTGCAGTTCGCCCACTTCGCTGCGGAACTCGCCCGCGCTGCGGCCGGCTTCAACACCGGCTTTCGCGAAATGACCGGCCTGCGGCTTGGTCACCCGGCTGGCCCGGCGCTCACCCACCGTCACTTGTACGGCTTCGTAGCCATCTGTTTCTTCGGTCTTGACCTGACTCACCCGATTCGGGGTCACCTCAATGACGGTCACCGGAACACTGATACCTTCCTCAGTGAACACCCGGGTCATCCCGCACTTCCGACCGATTACACCAATCGCCATTGTCTACCTCTTCACAACCTGTCGCGGTTGAACCGCCCGTAGTTGTCGGTCTGAGCAATCTCAGGCCAGTTATCCCAGGCTAATCTGCACGTCCACACCAGCCGCCAGGTCAAGCTTCATGAGCGCGTCCACGGTTTTATCCGTGGGCTCAACGATGTCGACCAGCCGCTTGTGGGTGCGGATCTCGTACTGATCACGCGCATCTTTATTCACATGCGGAGAGATCAGCACAGTAAACCGTTCTTTGCGCGTCGGCAGAGGGATTGGACCCTGTACCTGCGCACCCGTCCGTTTTGCCGTATCCACGATCTCCTGGGCGGACTGATCAATGAGACGATGATCAAAGGCCTTGAGACGGATGCGGATTCTTTGGTTAGCCATAGCTAACAAACTCCAGACTGTTTCGTACCATTCTTTAGATGGCAAAAAGCCCGCCCAACCTGTCCGTCCGGAAGGTGGAGGGTGTCAAAACAAGCCCGGGAACGATGCCCCGGTTGATCGCGCTCTTTACCCGGCGTTTTGTTTACCGGTTAAGAGGGCGCAAATTATAGGGATAAAAAAAGGCCAGGGCAAGGGCCCCGACCTTTTTATTTACCCTTTACTCGATAATCTTGGACACCACGCCGGCGCCAACGGTGCGACCGCCTTCGCGGACCGCGAAGC
>JBELJS010000086.1:0-7261 GCA_042090255.1 Alcanivorax sp.
CCCGCGACCCCCGGCGTGACAGGCCGGTATTCTAACCAGCTGAACTACCGCTCCTGAAGCCAGATCAGTTCACGGCGTCTTTCAACGCCTTGCCCGCCTTGAAGCCCGGTACGTTGGCAGCGGCGATCTTGATCGTTTCGCCAGTCTGCGGGTTACGGCCTTCGCGTGCGGCGCGCTGCTTCACGGAAAAAGTACCGAAGCCCACCAGAGAAACACTGTCGCCTTTCTTCAGGGCGCCAGTCACGGCATCCAGAGTGGCGTCCAGCGCGCGACCCGCATCGGCCTTGGAGATATCGGAAGCCGCGGCGATGGCGTCAATCAGTTCGGATTTATTCACAAAATTCCCCTTTTCTATTTCCCGGTTTTATGGTCGAGGCGCGATGCACTCTCCGTATGACGAAGCCGCCTTTATACCAATGGGCCTAGGGGGCGTCAAGGAAGGATAAGCGCATTCACACCAGCTTTGATAAAAGTAAAAAACCTTTTTGATCAATCATTTAAAGGCGAACAACAAAGTCGCGGAACAGCTCTTGGGACGGCCCGAGGCCCATTTGGTTCAATGGGTGCTGGGCCGTTCCGAACCTTTCTGCGCTTTTTCTTCGGCCAGAGCGAGGTCTTCTTCCACTTCCGCCTCGCTCAGTGGTGTAGGAGTGTGCGTCAACGCCAACTCCAACACCTGGTCGATCCATTTTACCGGCCGGATATCCAGAGCCTCTTTGATCTTGTCCGGAATTTCCTTGAGGTCCCGCTCATTTTCCTGCGGGATCAGCACGGTTTTAATGCCGCCACGATGGGCGGCGAGTAATTTTTCCTTGAGCCCGCCGATGGAAAGCACTTGACCACGCAGCGTGATTTCCCCGGTCATCGCCACATCCGCGCGCACCGGAATACCCGTCAATACCGATACCATCGCGGTGCACATGCCCACGCCGGCACTGGGTCCGTCCTTGGGGGTGGCGCCCTCGGGCACATGGATGTGGACGTCGTTGCGTTCCAGTTGCCGGCGGCGGATGCCCAGGTTTCCAGAGCGGCTTTTTACTACCGTCCAGGCCGCTTGGATGGACTCTTGCATGACATCACCGAGCGAGCCGGTGGTGGTCACGCGGCCCTTGCCGGGGGTGGATACGCCTTCGATGGTGAGCAGTTCACCGCCCACCGACGTCCACGCCAGGCCGGTGACCTGGCCGATCTGGTCCTGTTCTTCGGCGCGACCGTAATCGTACTTGCGCACACCCAGATAATGATCAATGTTTTCCGGGGTCAGCGTAACGGTGTGGTTCTCTTTCGCCAGCAGGTTTTCCTTTACCACTTTGCGACAGATCTTGCTGATTTCCCGCTCCAGGCCACGCACCCCGGATTCCCGGGTGTAATGGCGAACGATAAACTGCAGCGCTTTGTCATCCAGCACCAGTTCGTCCTCGCGCAGACCGTTGGATTTAATCTGTTTGGGAATCAGGTATTGGGCGGCGATGTTGATCTTCTCGTCCTCGGTATAACCGGGCAGACGAATCACTTCCATGCGGTCCAGCAGCGGCGCCGGAATGTTCATGGAGTTGGACGTGCAGATAAACAGGGTTTCGGACAGGTTGTAATCCACTTCCAGGTAATGGTCACTGAAGGTGTGGTTCTGTTCCGGATCCAGGACTTCCAGCAGCGCCGACGCCGGATCGCCACGCATGTCCATGCCCATTTTGTCTACTTCATCAAGCAGAAACAGCGGGTTACGGACAGCCACCTTGGACAGTTTCTGAATCACCTTGCCCGGCAACGAGCCGATGTAGGTCCGTCTGTGGCCGCGAATCTCGGCCTCATCGCGCACGCCGCCCAGCGCCATGCGCACGAACTTACGGTTGGTGGCGCGCGCCACCGACTGCCCCAGGGAGGTCTTGCCCACCCCGGGCGGGCCCACCAGACACAGCACCGGGCCTTTCACTTTGCCGACCCGGCTTTGCACAGCGAGAAATTCCAGAATACGCTCTTTCACTTCTTCCAGGCCGTAATGATCCTGGTCGAGGATTTCCTTGGCGTGGGCCAGATCGTGACGCACCCGGCTGCGCTTTTTCCACGGCACCGAGGTCATCCAATCCAGATAACTGCGCACCACCGTCGCCTCGGCGGACATCGGCGACATCATGCGCAGCTTGTTCAGTTCGTTCTTGGACTTTTCCTTGGCGTCCTTGGGCATGCCGGAGTTGTCGATCTTCTTTTCCAGATCCTCCAACTCGTTGCCGCTGTCGTCCAGGTCGCCGAGTTCTTTCTGAATCGCCTTCATCTGCTCATTCAGATAGTACTCGCGCTGGCTCTTCTCCATCTGCTTCTTAACCCGGCCACGGATGCGCTTTTCCACTTTCAGCACATCCATGTCGGATTCCATCAGCGCCACCAGATGCTCGACACGCTCGCGCACGTCGACCATTTCCAGGACGTCCTGCTTCTCTTCGAGTTTCAGTTGCAGATGGGCGGAGATAGTGTCGGCCAGGCGACTGACCTCGTCGATCGAGGACACCGAATTCATGATCTCCGGCGCCACTTTCTTGGACAGCTTGACGTATTCCTCGAACTTAGCCAGCAAGGAGCGCGCCAGGGCCTCCTGCTCACTTTCCGAGGGCATCTGGTTGTCCAGCTCGCGGACATCGGCGGCACCGCCCTCTTCGCCGAAGCGGGCCTTACTGATATGACCGCGGGCGCCGCCCTCGACCAGCACTTTGACGGTGCCGTCGGGGAGCTTAAGCATTTGCAGAATGGTGGACACGGTGCCCACCCGGTAAATATCACTTTCCGCGGGATCGTCATCGGACGCGTTGCGCTGCGCCACCAGCATGATCTGCTTGTCGCTGGCCATGGCGGCTTCCAGGGCCGCAATGGACTTTTCCCGACCGACGAACAGCGGGATCACCATATGCGGGTAGACCACCACGTCACGCAGTGGCAGCAACGGAATATCTTTCAGCACGTATCGCCCCTTTGTTGGTTTACGACCCTCAACCGGTCGCGCGGATCAATCCGGCGCGACCCTGGACGTTTGCTCGCTGTTTTCGTAAATCAGAAGCGGTTCGGATTCACCATCAATGGTGGCACTGTCAATCACCACCTTGGCGACGCCATCCAGCGACGGCACCTGATACATGGTGTCCAGCAGCACCGCCTCGAGGATCGAACGCAGACCCCGGGCGCCGGATTTGCGCTCCATGGCCTTGCGCGCCACCGCTCTCAGGGCGTCATCACGGAAGTCGAGTTCCACGCCTTCCATTTCGAACAGCCTGACGTACTGTTTGGTCAGGGCGTTGCGCGGCTCGGTAAGAATCTGTACCAGCGCCTCCTCGGAGAGTTCCTCCAGGGTGGCGATCACCGGCAAGCGGCCGATGAACTCGGGGATCAGACCGTATTTGACCAGATCCTCCGGCTCCACGCCGGCCAGGGTCTCGCCCATGGACAGCACGGTGTCCTTGCTCTTCACCTCGGCGGAGAAGCCGATGCCGCCTTTATCCGAACGGTCACGGATAACCTTGTCCAGGCCGGCGAACGCGCCGCCACAGATGAACAGGATGTTGGACGTGTCGACCTGCAGGAACTCCTGCTGCGGATGCTTACGGCCGCCCTGCGGCGGCACCGAGGCCACGGTGCCCTCAATCAGCTTGAGCAGCGCCTGCTGAACGCCTTCGCCGCTCACATCGCGGGTGATCGACGGGTTGTCCGACTTGCGGGAAATTTTGTCAATTTCGTCGATGTAAACGATGCCGCGCTGGGCCTTGTCCACGTCGTAGTCACACTTCTGCAACAGCTTCTGGATTATGTTTTCCACATCCTCGCCCACGTAGCCCGCTTCGGTGAGCGTGGTCGCGTCGGCGATTGTGAACGGCACATTGAGCAGCCGCGCCAGCGTTTCCGCGAGCAGCGTTTTACCACTGCCGGTGGGGCCGATAAGCAAGATATTGCTCTTGCCCAGCTCCACTTCCTCGCGGCTGCGGCCTTGGCTGCCCAGGCGCTTGTAGTGGTTGTAAACGGCCACGGAAAGCACCCGTTTGGCACGCTCCTGGCCGATCACGTAATCATCCAGCGTGGTCTTGATTTCCTGGGGCTTGGGCAGACGCTCGTCGCCGCTGTCACCGGTCTCTTCCTGGACCTCTTCGCGGATAATGTCGTTACAGAGATCCACACACTCGTCGCAGATAAAGACCGACGGGCCCGCGATCAGTTTGCGAACTTCGTGCTGGCTCTTGCCGCAGAACGAGCAGTACAGCAATTTGCCGTCGTCGCCCTTTCCGGTGTTATCGGTCATCGAATCGCCTCTGAACCTGGTAGTCACTTTGAAGATGCAGGGAGAGCGCGGCTTTTTCAAGCCCGCTCAGGCCCCGGCGACCGCCATTCGGCCGCTTTCATACGCCGTTCCGGCGGGCTCAGCGACGGCTGAGCACCTCGTCCACCAGACCGTATTCCTTGGCCTGGGTGGCGTCCATGAAGTTATCGCGATCGGTGTCGCGCTCCACCACTTCCAGCGGTTGGCCGGTGTGGTGGGACAGCATGCGGTTGAGATCCTCTTTGATCTTGAGAATCTCGCGGGCATGAATCTCGATGTCGGAAGCCTGACCCTGGAAGCCGCCCAGCGGCTGGTGGATCATCACCCGGGCGTTGGGCAGCGCGTAGCGCTTACCCTTCTCGCCAGCCGCGAGCAGGAAGGCGCCCATGCTGGCCGCCTGGCCGATGCACATGGTCGACACCGCGGGCTTCACGAACTGCATGGTGTCATAAATCGACATCCCGGCGGTCACCGAACCGCCCGGACTGTTGATGTACAGATTGATGTCCTTGTCCGGGTTCTCGGATTCCAGGAACAACATCTGGGCGACAATCAGGTTGGCCATATAATCTTCCACCTGGCCGACCATGAAAATCACCCGCTCTTTCAGCAGACGGGAGTAAATGTCGAAGGAACGCTCGCCCCGTGACGTCTGTTCGATTACCACGGGTACCAGACCCACATTGGTCGGGTCTTGCATCAACGTCTTCATCTCCGGCGTAACGGAGGTGATCCGGCTCAGGTCTATCATCTAGCGCTTCCTTTATCTGCGTGTCCCGCTCCGGCGTGTCCGCAACCTGCGGTTCCGGCGCCGCGGCCTGAGAACGGGTATTGGGGCGAACCGGCCCGGTTACAAGGTGTTCGCCCGATAGCGGTCACCTGATAGTAAGGTGGCCCCCGTGGGGCGTCTATAAAGGCGGGGCAATATGGCGTTCAACTGCGCAAAAGTTGCACAAAAGCGGCCTTCTAGAACAAAAAAACCTCCGAAATACCGTTTTCCGGTACGTCGGAGGTTTTTCACCCGGACCCCGTCGTGGGTCCGGATCACCGCCGGGTCTAGCGATCAGCCCTGCTGGTCGCGCGGCTTCACCGCGTCCTGGTAGGCCATGCTCTTCTCTTCCACCTTGGCGGATTCCAGCACGAAGTCCACCACCTGGTCTTCCAGCACCGCGCCTTCGATCTGCTGCAGTTGCTGCGGGTTACTGTACACCCAGTTAACCAGTTCTTCGGGTTGCTCGTACTGGGACGCGATCTCTTCCACCCGCGCTTTAACGCGATCCGCGTCCGGCTTGATTTCGTGCTTCTCGAGAATCGCACGCACCACCAGGCCGAGCCGCGCGGAGCGTTGCGCCTGCTCGCGGAACAGCTCTTCAGGGAGCATGGACGCGTCGAACTGCTGGCCGCCACCGAACTGCTGCATCATCTGCTGACGCATGCGGTCGATTTCCTGCTTCACCAGCGCTTCCGGCAGGTCGAACTCGTGGGCCTGGGCGAGACCGTCCATGACCTGTTCCTTCACCTTGCCAGACACCGAGGTCTTCAGCTCGCGCTCCATGTTCTTGCGCACTTCCGCCTTGAACTGCTCCAGGTCGCCGTCCTCGACGCCGAACGCCTTCATGAACTCGGCGTCCACTTCCGGCAGTTGCTTGGCTTCGACACCGTTGACCTTGATCTGGAACACCACCGCCTGGCCTTTCAGCTCCTCGGACTGGTAGTCCTCCGGGAAGGTCACGTCGATGTCTTTCTCTTCACCGGGCTTCATGCCGACGATGCCGTCCTCGAAGCCGGGGATCATCTGACCGGAGCCCAGCTCCAGGTTCTGGCCTTCGGCGCTGCCGCCTTCGAAGGCTTCGCCGTCCTTCAGGCCTTTGAAGTCGAGGTTAACGCGGTCACCGGTCTGCGCGGCGCGCTCCACGGTTTCGTAGTCGGAGCGCTGCTCGCGCAGCGTCTCGATCATCTGCTCCACGTCGGCGTCGCTGATCTCGGCCACCGGCTTTTCCACTTGCACGCTGTCCAGCGGCGCCAGTTCCACGTCCGGGTACACCTCGAAGGTGGCGACGAACTCCAGGTCCGCGCCCGCCTCGTTCTTGGTGGCCTCGAAACCGGGCATGCCGGCCGGCTGCAGGGATTCCTGCTCGACCGCCTCAATGAAGGACTCGCGCATCACATCGGCGAGGACCTCGTTACGCACCGCATCACCGAAGCGACGTTTCACTTCCCGCATCGGCACCTTGCCGGGGCGGAAGCCGTTCAGGCGGACGCTTTTCTGGGCCTCGCGCAGCTTGGTGTCGACCGCCGAATCCACTTTTTCCGCGGGCACGCCCACGGTCAAACGCCGTTCCAGACCTGATGTCGTTTCTACGGAAACCTGCATAACATCCTCTTTATAAAGACTTTTAGGCCCACGGCCGACCTTGCCGGCCCGGACCGCATACTTTGAAGGGCGGCAATTATAGTCAATGCCCGCCGCCATGAACACCGATAGAAGCCCTTGTGGGAGCGGGCCCCGCCCGCGAAAGGGTGGCTTTGCCACCCGGCGGGATACCAGAGAGGTTATTGGCGTGCCGCTTTCCAGGCCTCTGGAATCCTGCGGGGCAACCTTTGCCGGGAGCTTCGCTCCCTTTCGCGGGCGGGGCCCGCTCGCACAGACAAAAAAGCCCCCGGAGGTTATCCCCGAGGGCTTCAATGTTGGGGTGGCTGATGGGATTTGAACCCACGACCACCGGAGTCACAATCCGGGGCTCTACCAACTGAGCTACAGCCACCAGCAAAACTGGTTTGGTGCTTTGATGCCTGTCGGCGCGCTTTGGCGCGCCTGGCAGGGCTCGAACCTGCGACCTACGGCTTAGAAGGCCGTTGCTCTATCCAATTGAGCTACAGGCGCTTACCGATAAAACGTCTTCGCTTGACTGGTCGGGGTGGAGGGATTCGAACCCCCGACATCCTGCTCCCAAAGCAGGCGCG
>JBELJS010000002.1:0-115695 GCA_042090255.1 Alcanivorax sp.
CAAGGCGCGCAACAACGCCAATTGAGTGTCCAGCGGCACGCCCTGCCAGATGGCGCCGCACCGGCAGTGGTTGGTGATCAGTTGATCGGCGGCGCGGCGTGGCACCGCCAGGCCCAGCACCGGCGGCCCGCCGGCGACCAGGGCGTCGCGGAACGCCTGCTCGCCCAGGGCCAGCACCAGGTCGGCGTCCTGTTCGACCAGGCGCAGGCTATCGCCGCCCAGGGCACGCAGCGCGCCGGTGAACGCGTCGGCGTCCTCCACGGAGGGCGCACGCACCGCCAACCGTACGGCGGCGCCCTGCTCGCCGCTGTCCGCCGCGGAAGCGCCGAACGCAGGGGCGCCCGCGGCGGCGCCGGCCACCACACTAAGCAGCAGTAAACCTATCCCCCAGGCGCGGTACATGCTAACCGCCGCGCCCCCAGGCGCCGTCTGTGTTGCTGTTATCGTGCCGCATCGGCTGCGATCCCCGCTTCTGATCCCTAGAAAGTGACCGTGGCGCCGATCCAATAGCGCTGGTCGTCCTGGTATTGATTTTCGACAAAAACCACCGGTTCTTTATTGAGCGGGTGTTGGACCACGAAACGCCATTCCACTTCCGTCTGATGCAGACGGTGCCGGAAACCGAGCTGCGCATCCAGTCGCTCGAAGGGATAGTCGTTGTAATCGCGGGCCAGATAGTAGGCCGTGGACCAGGACCAGCCGCCGCCGAAGCGCCAAAACCACAGGGCACTGGCGCTGTCGCGGGCGGCGAAGCGCTGCTCGGTGCCGTTGTCGGTTTCGGTGTGCACGTGGGCGCCGGTAAGGCGCAGCAGGTGTTGGCCGTTGGGGCGCCAGCTGAGCTGCGCTTCGGTGCCACGGTGTTCAACCTCGCCGTCGTTGGCGGGGTCGAACTCAAACGGGTTGAGCGCGCCGCTGACCAGGTCCCAGAGCTCTTCGCGGAAGTAGCGGATGTCCAGCTCAAAGCCGCCCAGCGCGCCGGCGAAGAAGCGCCCGTAGTAGCCCAGCTCCCGGGAGCGGATGCGCTCTGGTTGGAGCATGCCGGGACTCTGCTGGGTGACGAAGAAGTAGGCGGGGTTCCAGCCCAGCAGCGCCTGCTGGTTGCCCGCGAAAGGCGCGTTCAGGTCGGTGATCGGCAAGTTGATGCGCGCCTGATCTTCGTAGATGTCCGGGGTGCGCAGAGCACGGGCGTAGGCGGCGCGCAAGGTGTGGCCGCGCACCACCTGCCAGTTGATGCCGGCGCGGGGGCTGAAGTGCTCGCCGTTGATGTCGTCGTGTTCCCAGAAGCCGCCCAGGCTGATGGTGACCGGCGCCACCGGCTTCACCGTCAGGTTGGCGAACAGGCGCCGGCTGACGTTCTCGCCGGTGCCGAACAAAAACGCCTGGGATTCGCCCCGGTCGTGGCGCAGGTTGGCGCCGGCCACCAGCCGCGCCCAGTCGGTGACTTGCAGGGTGTCCTGGATTTCCAGGTCGTAGCGGGTTTCCTGGGTGTCCAGCCAGGCACGGCCGCAAAACGCCTGGGCGCCGCTGGCCTGCAGGGTGGCGTAGCGGTTCTGGATGCCCGGGTCGGTGCTGGCGGCGGCCAGGGTCTGGCCGATATCGCTGTTGTTGGCCAGGTACAGGTCGCGCAACTCCTGGGAGAAAAACAGCCCGCCGCCGGGCCCCTGGGCGCCGGTGAGCGGGTCGCGGAAGCACAGGTCCAGGTTGTTGTCTTCGTTGGTGTACTGGCCGTAGGCGCTCACCTTGAGCTGGTGGCGCGGGGAAAACTGGCGCTGCCAGTCGAGGCCGAAGAAGGCGCGCTCGCCCACCTGGTGGGTGTCGTCGTAGTAGTCGGCCAGTTCCTGAAGGCCGGATTCCGGCGGCCGGTCCAGCCGCGAGCGGCTGCCGCCAGCGTGTACGGTAAGGGTATCGCGGGGGGACAGCTCAAACACGGTGCGGCTGTTGAGCCTGTCGACACGCTTGGCGTCGCCGCTTTCCAGCGGGGTGAGGCCGGCGTCGTAGCCGTCGTCGCGCTGGCTGCTGACGCTGACGCGGACGGCGCCGTTATCGAATTGGTGGCTGGCGCCCAGGCGCGCGTCGCGGATACCGTTGTTGCCGGCGCGCACGCTGACTCGCTGGCCAACGCTGTCGCGGGGGTCGCGGGTGATGATGTTGATCACGCCGGTGAAGGCGTTGGCGCCGTAGGCGGCGGAGGCCGGGCCGCGGGTGACTTCGATGCGTTCCACATCTTCCAGGCTCACCGCCAGGTCGTTCCAACTGACGCGGGCGAAGCCAGGCTGGTAGACGCTGCGGCCGTCCACCAGCACCAGCATGCGGCGGGAGTCGCGGGCCTGGGTGCCGTGGTAGGCCACGGTGGGCACGTTGCCGTCGGCTTTGGCCACCGCCATGCCCGGCACCAGCCGCAGCACTTCGAACAGTTCCCGGGCGCCGCTGGCGCGGATCAGTTCCTGGTCGATGACGGTGACGCTGGCGGGCACTTCGGAAATGGGCTGATCCAGGCGCGCCGGGGTCAGCACCCGGGGCACCTCGCTGTGATCATCGAACGGCGCGTCCGCCCGGGCGCACAGCGCCAGCCATGGCAAGAATGCCAGTAATAAAAGATTATGCCCCCGCACACCTTCCCCCAAATTGCTATGCACTGTGGGAGCGGGCCATGCCCGCGAAAGGCAAGCAACGCTTGCCGGCAGGATCCCAGAGGCCTTTTTAATCTCACTGAATCAGGTCTCTGGGATCCTGCCGGGCGACCAAGGTCGCCCTTTCGCGGGCTGGGCCCGCTCGCACAAGGTCCGCCTCTACAAGTCCCGTTCCGCCCCCACGGGTTATTTCTTAACGTGCTTCATCATGCGCCGTTTGCGTTTGATTTGCCGATCGGTGAGCTGGGTTTTGCGCCCCTCGTAGGGGTTGTCGCCGGACTTTAGCTCGAGCCGGATCGGCGAGCCTTCTATCTTTAACAGCTCCCGGAATTTGTTCTCCAGATAGCGCTGGTAGCTGTTCGGTAACGACTCGGTACGGTTGCCGTGGATCACCACCGTGGGCGGGTTCGAGCCCCCCAGATGCGCGTAGCGCAGCTTGGCACGGAAGCGGCCGTTGCGCGGCGGCGGGTGCGAGTGGGTGATGTCCTGCAGCATGCGGGTAAGCGCGTTGCTGCCCAGCTTGATGAAGGCGGAGTCCCAGGCCCGTTCGATAAAGCCGAACAGGTCGCCCACGCCGGTGCCATGCAGCGCGGAGATAAAGTGCACCTTCACCCAGGGGGCGAAATGCAAGCGCCGTTCCAACTCGCGCTTGACCCACTGCCGGTGGTCGGCCTCCAGGCCGTCCCATTTGTTCACCGCGATCACCAGGGCGCGGCCGGTTTCCAGCACATAGCCGAGCAGGTGCAGGTCCTGGTCGGTGATGCCGTCGCGGGCGTCGATCACCACCATCACCACCTGGGCGGCGTCCACCGCCTGCAGCGCCTTGATCACGGAGAATTTTTCGATGGTCTCGTGGACCTTGCCACGGCGGCGGATGCCGGCGGTGTCGATCAACACGTAGTTGCGCTCGCCGTCGCCGTTGCGGTCCTGGCGCACGAACGGCACCTCAATGGTGTCGCGGGTGGTGCCGGCCTGGTCGAACACCACCACCCGCTCCTCACCGAGGATGCGGTTAATCAGGGTGGATTTGCCCACATTGGGGCGCCCCAGCACCGCCACGCGCACGGTGTCCGGGTCGGCGGGCTCGCCGTCGTCCTCTTGCGCTTCGGGAAACTCCTTGAGCACCTCGGTGATCATTCCGCGCACACCGCGCCCGTGGGCGGCGGCGATCGGGAACAGTTCGGTGAGGCCCAGGCCGTAGAAGTCCGCCAGGGCGGTGTCCGGGTCCAGGCCGTCGGTTTTGTTGACCGCCAGGAACACCGGCTTGGGCAGCTTGCGCAGCTCCGAGGCGACCTGCTCGTCGGCGGCGGTGAGGCCGGCGCGGCCGTCCACCAGGAACAGCACCACGTCCGCTTCGCCCACCGCCTGCAGGGCCTGGTCGGTCATCGGCCGGTCGATGCCCTCTTCGCTCTCGCCGATGCCGCCGGTGTCGACCACCGTGTAAGGGCGGTCGCCCAGGCGACCGTCGCCGTACTGGCGGTCCCGGGTGAGGCCGGGAAAGTCGGCCACGATGGCGTCACGGGTGCGGGTAAGGCGGTTGAACAGCGTGGATTTGCCCACATTGGGGCGGCCCACCAGGGCGATCACGGGTTTCATTGGGTGCTCGATCGGATTGGACGTAGCAAATAAGAGGGCAGGATACAGGCGTGCGGGGCCGCAAGCTACAAGCACCGTAGGTCGGGTTGAGCATGGCGAAACCCGACAGCCGGCGCCGGGGGGCGGCGCCGGAGCGTGAATGTCGGGTTACGGCCTTGCGGCCTAACCCGACCTACTCAGCTTCGATGCGGTAGGCGGCCAGCTTGCCGTCGGCGCTGAGCGCGTAGAGCACGTCGTCCGCCACCACCGGGGTGGAGGCGAAGCCGTCGCGGTCGTGGCGGTAGCGGGCCACCAGCTTGCCGGTGTCGGCGTCCATCCAGTGCAGGTAGCCTTCGAAGTCGCCGACCACCACCAGGTCGCCGTGCACGGCGGTGCCGGTGAGGCGGCGGCCGTAGAGCTTGTCTTGCTGCCACAGGAAGCTGCCGCTGCGCTGCTCGGCGGCGCGCACCAAGCCTTCGTCGTCGGCCACGAACAGCGTGCCCAGGTGCGAACTGATCACCTGATGACTGGAGATGTCCTTGCTCCAGTAGGGGCGGCCGTTCTCCCAGTCGAGCACTGACAGCTGGCCCTGGAAGGTGGCGGTGAAGACGCCGCCGTTTTCCACCAGCAGGTTGGCGTTCACGTCCACCAGCCGGTCCAGTTCGGAGCGGCCGGAGGGCTCCGCCACGCGGCGCTCCCACAGGGGGGCGCCGGTGTCCGCTTCGATGGCCGCCACCTTGCCGCTGGCAAAGCCGGCGTAGACCCGGCCGTTAAGGATCACCGGCGGGGCGCCGCCGAGCAGGGTCAGGTTGGGCACCGTGGTTTCGTAGTCCCAGATTGGCTCGCCGGTGCTGCCGTCCAGGCCCAGCACGTGGCCGTCGATGGTCTGGGCCACCACCAGAGTGCCGTTGCTGGTGGGCGCGGCCAACACTTCGCTGCTCACTTCGCTGCGCCACAGCGTTTCACCGTCGTCGCTGTTCAGGGCCACCACGTCGCCTTCGCGGGTGCCGTAAAGCACTTGCCCGTAGCCGGCGTAAAGGCCGCCGGAGATGCGGTCCTCGGTTTTGCTGCGCCACTGGCGTTTGCCGTTTTCCCGGTCGAAGGCGTAAACGCGGCCGTGGATGTCGGCGGCGAACACCTGCTGGTTGGTGACCGCCGGGGCCAGCGTCATGGCGGTTTCATCGATGCCGTCGCCGGCGCCGGAGCGCCACAGGCGGTCGACATCGTAGCCGGCTTCGAATTCCGGCAGTGGGTTGGGTTCGATGGCGTTGGGGTTGCTGCTGCAACCGGCCAGCGCCACCAGACCGAGCAAAAACGGGGCCGTGAAGGCTTTCAACATAGGGTTCACTATAGGGACTTCATGTCGTCGAGTTTCATTTGCACGCGGTCCTTGGCGGCGCCGTTATCCAGCGCGTCCAGCGCGCCGGTGTAGGCGTCGCGTGCCGCGTCCCATTTTTCCCGGGCACCGGCGATGTCCCCTTTCAACTCCAGCGCCTGGGCCTGCCAGGCTTCCGGGAAGGTGCGCGAAATCTGCTTCTCCGCGGCGTCCAGATCCCCCTGTTCGATCTGCACCCGCGCCAGGCGTACCCGGGCGGTGTACTCCAGCTCTTTGCTGGCGGCGTCATCGGCCACCGCTTTGAGCTGTTCGGCGGCGCCATTGAGGTTGCCGTCGTCGGCGGCCAGCTTGGCCAGGGCCAGGCGGGCGTAGTCCGCGTAGGCGGTGGCCTCGTAGTCTTCCAGCAGGGTGTCGGCGGCGCTGCGCACCTGGTCGGGGCTACCGCCCTGCCCCAGGCCGCTGACCAGGGATTCGTACACCTTGGACGCTTCCGCCGCCTGGCCGCTGCTGTGCTCCTGCCACTGGCGCCAGCCGATCATGGAGCCGATCGCCAGCACGATCACCACGATGGTGGCGGTGCCGTTCTTCTGCCACCATTCCTTGAGGCGTTCCGCCTGTTCTTCTTCGTCCCGGATGTAATCTGCCACCCCAATGTCTCCTTATTCGCTTTTTGGCGCGAGGCGCGCGGCCAGCCATTGGGCGACCTCGTCCTCGGACAGTTGCTGTTGTTCGCTTTGATCACGCAGCGGTTTCACCGCCACTTTTTTGGCGGCCACTTCGTCTTCCCCCAGGATCAGGGCGAAGCGGGCGCCGCTGCGGTCGGCTTTTTTCATCTGGCTTTTGAAGCCGCCGCCGCCGCAATGGCACTGAATACCGATACCCGGCAAGGCGTCGCGCAGTGTTTCGGCGAGCACCAGCGCCTGGGTTTGGACGTCGCCCATGGCGGTAATATAGATCGCCACCGGCGCCGGCAGTTCCGGACGCTTTTGCTCAAGCAGCAAAACCAGCCGCTCCAGGCCCATACCGAAGCCCACCGCCGGGGTCGGCTTGCCGCCCAGTTGCTGCACCAG
This sequence comes from Alcanivorax sp., assembly GCA_042090255.1. GTDB lineage: Bacteria > Pseudomonadota > Gammaproteobacteria > Pseudomonadales > Alcanivoracaceae > Alloalcanivorax. The sequence goes on from JBELJS010000002.1 coordinate 6,612, forward strand.
ACCGTCGTAACGGCCGCCGGCGCAGACCGTGCCCTGGGCGCCGAGGGCGGTGGTGGTCCACTCAAACACGGTTCGGCCGTAGTAATCCAGCCCGCGTACCAGGTTGGGGTTGATCACGTAGGGCACGCCGGCGGCGTCGAGCAACGCGCGCAGCCCGTCGAAGTGGGCGCGGGCCTCGTCGCCCAGATGGTCGGCCAGGCGCGGTGCGTTTTCCAGCACCTCGCGGGTGCCCGGGTCCTTGCTGTCGAGCACGCGCAGCGGGTTACGTTCCAGGCGGTTTTGCGAATCCTCGTCGAGCCGGTCGCGGTGCTCGCGCAGAAAGGCCACCAGGGCCTCGCGGTAGCGGGCGCGGTCGTCGTTGTCGCCAAGGGTGTTCAGCTCCAGGGTGACCTGGTCGCTCAGGCCCAGCTCTTTCCACAACCGGGCGGTGAGCAGGATTACTTCCGCGTCGATGTCCGGGGTGGCGATGCCGAAGGTTTCCACGCCGATCTGGTGGAACTGACGGCTGCGACCGGCCTGGGGGCGCTCGTAGCGGAACATCGGGCCGGTGTACCAGAGGCGCTGGGTCTGGTTGTACAGCAGCCCGTGCTGTTCGGCGGCGCGCACGCAGCCGGCGGTGCCTTCCGGGCGCAGAGTCAGGCTGTCGTCGTTGCGGTCGGCGAAGGTGTACATCTCTTTTTCGACGATGTCGGTGACCTCGCCGATGCCGCGTGCGAACAGCTCGGTGCGCTCGACGATGGGAAGACGAATCTCCTGGTAGCCGTAGGCCGCCAGCACCGCCCGGGCGCGCTGTTCCAGCCACTGCCACAGGGGCGTCTGCTCGGGCAGAACATCGTTCATGCCACGAATCGACGTGATCTTGTTGCTCACCGGTTCTCCTCGTTAAACCGCTCGACGCCGGACGCTGGACGCCTGACGCTTTTTTAGATTGTAGGTCGGGTTGAAACCCGACATGGCGCGTTAGCGGCTGCTCGACCGTCTTTGTCGGGTTTCGCTTCGCTCAACCCGACCTACGGAGCTGACGCCAATACGCATAAGGCTTGGCCAACGCCAAGCCTTCGACCAATTAGTATGCCGTTGTTCAATCTTGCGCCTGAATTAATATACCGTTTATTAATTTCAGGAATACACCGCTCTTAGTCACTCCGCAGGATCACGCCTTTCTCTTCGTCTTCGCGCTGCCGGGCCACCTTGGCGCGCACCATGCGCTCCAGCTCATCAACCAGATTTTCGGATTTGATGTGGTGGCTCTTCTGCCCGTCCGCGTAGGACAGGTTATTGGGCGTGCCGCCGGTGAGGCCGACATCGACTTCGCGGGCTTCGCCGGGGCCGTTGACCAGGCAGCCGATCACCGCCAAGTCGACGGATTCGTTGATGTCTTCGAGGCGCGCTTCCAACTCGTTGACGGTCTTGATGACGTCGAAGTTCTGCCGCGAGCAGCTCGGGCAGGCGATGATGTTCACGCCTTTCTTGCGCAGGTTCAGGCTTTTCAGGATGTCGAAGCCGACGCGAATCTCCTCCACCGGGTCGGCGGCCAGGGACACGCGGATGGTGTCGCCGATGCCTTCCATCAGCAGCCCGCCCAGGGCCACCGAGGATTTCACCGTGCCGGAACGGAAGGTGCCGGCCTCGGTGACGCCCAGGTGCAGGGGCTGCTCGATCTGGCTGGCCAGCTTGCGGTAGGCCTGCAGGGTCATGAAGACGTTGGAGGCTTTGACGCTGACCTTGAAGTCCTGGAAGTCGTAGCGGTCGAGAATCTCGGCGTGGCGCAGGGCGGATTCCACCAGCGCGTCGCTGGTCGGCTCGCCGTACTTGCGCTGCAGTTCTTTTTCCAGGGAGCCGGCGTTAACGCCGATGCGGATCGGCACGCCGTGGTCGCGGGCGGACTCGATCACCGCGCGCACTCGGTCTTCGCGGCCGATGTTGCCCGGGTTGATGCGCAGGCAGTCGGCGCCTTCGTCGGCCACTTTCAGGGCGATTTTGTAGTCGTAGTGGATGTCCGCCACCAGCGGCAGGCTCACCTGCTTGCGGATCTTGCCGAAGGCTTCGGCGGCGTCCATGTCGGGCACCGAGACGCGCACGATGTCGGCGCCCACTTCCTGCAGACGGCGAATCTGGCCGACGGTGGCCTCCACGTCGCAGGTGTCGGTATTGGTCATGCTCTGCACGGAGATCGGCGCATCGCCGCCCACCGGCACGGAGCCGACGTGAATCTGACGGGATTTACGGCGCTTAATGGAGACTTCCGGTTCCATGCTAACTCCTGAAACGACTAGGGCAGCGTGACGCGGACCACGTCACCGGAGCGTTGGCTGGGCAGGCTGATCGCGGAGCCGTTAATACGCACCGCGCTCACCGCCGCCGCGTCGCCCAGGGTAACGCGGAACGGCGCCTCGCCGTCCAGGTTAACGCTGCCGCCGGCGCTTTGTTGGCCCTGGGTGAGCGTGGCGCCGGTGGCGTCCACCACTTTGATCCAGCAAACGCGGGAAAATTCCAGGGTCAGGCTGTCGATGCCGTCTTCGCCGGGGGCGGCGGCCAGTTCGGTTTGCGAGGCTTGGTTTTGCGGGGCTTGTTCCGCCAGCTCCGGGCGGGAGGCGGGTTCGCCGCCGGAGGAGCCGTCGTTGGACTGATTGGAGGGCGGTTCGGCGCCCTGCTGGCTGTCGTCGTCGCTGTCGGGGCGCGGCTGCAGGCTGTCCTCCACCGGATCAGTGGGCTGGTTGGTTTCCGGCATCGCCGGATCCGGCGCCTCGGGCGGGGCCGGGCTGTCGAAGGTTTCCTCGCCGCCGCGGCCGCCGTCGTCCACGCCCGGGTCCGGCGCGCTCAGCTCGTCGCGGGGCCACAGCCACCAGCCCACGGCCACCAGCAGCACCACCACCAGCACCACCAGGGCCGGCAGGCGCCATTCCCGGTTGCTGGGGGCTTCGTCCAGGGCGGCCTGCTCGCGCTCACGCTCGTCCTGGCGCATTTCATCCACGCGCTGCTGGAACTGCCGGGCCAGTTCTTCCGCCGGCAGACCCAGAAAACGGGCGTAATTGCGAAGATAGCCCTTAATGAACGGCGCCTCGGGCAGTCGCTCGTAATCGTCCTGTTCCAGGGCCTTCATGTAGGAAGTGGACAGCCGCAGGTGCTTGCAGGCTTCCTCCTGGCTGAGACCCTTCTCTTCCCGGGCCCGGCGCAGTCTCTCGCCGGGTAATACGGTCTCGTTGGCGCTCATTGACGTCCCTCCTGCGCGCTCCGCCATTCCTGCCAGAGCTTGTGCTCCCGGGTACCGGGATAGAGATTCTGCAAGGCCAGCTCATAGCTGGACTGCTGATCCTGTAATCCGAGCGCGGCGGCCAGCTGAATGCCGGCCCACAGCCCTTCGGCGCTCTGCCGGCCGATGCGACGCTCGTACTGCTTGTAGTAATCCCACCCCATCTGGTGGCGGCCTTCCTGGTAATAGAGCTTGGCCAACTGCAGGGTAGCGTGGGTGGAACGGCCGTTGAGGCGCAGGGCGCGCACGAAGGCGTCCTTGGCGTCGTCGGGCCGGTTCAGCGCCACGTAGCTTTGCCCCATATTGCTGAAGGCGCTGGCGCGGCCTTCATAGTTGGGGTCATTCGCGGCGCGTTTGAATTTTTCCAGGGCCTCTTCGTAGCGACGCTGGGTGTACAGCAAGGTGCCGTAATTGTTCAGCGCCGGCGCGTAGTCGCTGTCAGCGGACAGCGCCTTGCGGTAGTGGTGTTCCTCTTTTTCCGCGTCGCGCTCGTAGTTGTACAGCAGCGCCATGGCGTTGTGGGCGGCGGCGCTGTTGTCGTCAATGGAGAGCGCGCGGGAGAAATGCCGGCGGGCTTCGGACGGGTCGCCCATCTGCAGGTACTGCAAACCCGCGGCGACCCGGGTGCGAACCGCCTCCGCCGGGTCGGCGGCGGGCCCGCCGCCGGTGGTCGTGGTGGTGCAGCCGGCCACCGCGACGGTGGCCACCAAAATCAGAACGAGCTGTCGGAGCATTGGGTTCATTGCACGGATGCTGTTTTGCTGTCGGGCTGTTCCGAGCGATGGAAAATGGATTCCTTCCACCGTTCGCTGCGACGGGTACGGTCTTTCACTTCGCCCACCAGCTGGCCGCAGGCGGCGTCGATATCGTCACCGCGGGTGGTGCGCACGGTGGTCATGACGCCATTGTCATTCAGGAATTTGTGGAATGCCAGAATGTCGCTTTTGCGCGAGCGCTCATAGCCCGCGTGAGGGAACGGATTGAAGGGAATCAGGTTCACTTTCACCGGAATACCGCGCAGCAACTTGACCAGCTGGCGGGCGTGCTCCGGTTTGTCGTTCACATCGCGCAGCATCACGTATTCCATGGTGATGGTGTTGTGGCGATGGGTGATGTTGTCGCTGTAACGCTTGCACGCCGCCATCAGCTCCTTGAGCGGATACTTGCGGTTGAGCGGCACCAGTTCGTTGCGCAGCTCGTCGTTGGGGGCGTGCAGACTCACCGCCAGGGACACGTCCAGGTCGGCGCTGAGTTGATCAATCTTGGGGATCACCCCAGAGGTGGAAAGCGTGATGCGGCGCTTGCTGATGCCGTAGCCCAGGTCGTCGCGCATCAGGCGCATGGCGGCCAGCACCGGCTGATAGTTCAGCAGCGGCTCGCCCATGCCCATCATCACCACATTGGTGACCGGGTGCTCGCCCAGGTTCTTGCGGGGGCCGAACGAACGGCTCGCCTGCCACACCTGGCCGATGATTTCCGAGCTGTTCAGGTCGCGCTGGAAGCCCTGCTTACCGGTGGAGCAAAAACTGCAGTCCACGGCGCAACCCACCTGCGAAGAGACACACAGCGTGCCGCGGCGACCGTCGGGAATAAAGACGGTCTCCACGGCGCCACCGTTGTCGGCCTCGAACACCCATTTACGGGTGCCGTCCCGAGAGATGCCCTCGTGGAGCACCTTCGGGCCGCGAATTTCCGCCACGCGGACGAGTTTTTCACGCAGGGCCTTGCCCACGTCGGTCATCTGCTCGAACGAATCCACCTGGTGATGGTGGATCCACTTCATCACCTGCTGGGCGCGGAATTTCTTCTCGCCCATCTCCAGGAAGAAGGCTTCCATTTCGGGATAGGTGAGACCGAGCAGATTTACCTTGTCGGGGGCACTCATTGCTTCGCTCCTTGCAGCCCTTAGCGGGTGCGCGGGCAGACTTCCTCGTCGGCGAAGAAGTAGTCCACTTCACGGGCGGCGGATTCGGTGGAATCGGAACCATGGACAGCGTTTTCGTCGATGGTTTCCGCGAAATCGGCACGAATGGTGCCGGCTTCGGCGTCTTTCGGGTTGGTGGCGCCCATCAGATCACGGTTTTTCTTGACCGCGTCTTCGCCTTCCAGCACCTGTACTACCACGGGGCCGCTGGTCATGAAACCGACCAGGTCGCCGAAGAAGGGGCGCTCTTTGTGCTCGGCGTAGAAGCCTTCGGCCTGCTCTTTGCTCAGGTGCAGCATCTTCATGGCCACCACGTTCAGGCCAGCCTTTTCAAAACGGCCAACGATCTCGCCGATCGCGTTTTTGCCCACGGCATCAGGCTTGATAATAGAGAGGGTACGCTCAACAGCCATCTGTCTGATCACTCCAGAATTGCATTGGTCTTTGGGGGTTCCTGAAACCGGCGGATTATACGCACGAAGGGCGAAATATGATACCGTTGCCGGCCCTATCGGGGCCATGGGCCGCGCTTTCACACCCCGGATTCCCCCTCGCCGCCATATACCGTATAATACCTGAGTAATTTACTCTGGTATTCCGTTAATTATGAGCACGCAAGCCGAACTCGACAAAGTAATCAGCTCTGAGTACGAGGCGGGTTTCACCACCCTGGTGGAGTCCGACACCTTGCCTCCGGGCCTGAACGAGGACGTGATCCGCGTCATTTCCGCCAAAAAAGGCGAACCGGAATGGCTGCTGGAGTGGCGTCTGGACGCCTATCGCAACTGGCTGGAGATGACCGAGCCCAACTGGGCCCATGTGGCCTACCCACCGGTGGACCTGAACGCCATCTCGTATTACTCCGCGCCCAAGAGCATGGAGGATCGGCCCCAGAGCCTGGACGAGGTGGACCCGGAATTGCTGGACACCTACAAGAAGCTGGGCATCCCGCTGCACGAGCAGGAAATGCTCGCCGGGGTGGCGGTGGACGCGGTGTTCGACTCGGTCTCCGTGGGCACCACCTTCAAGGCCAAGCTGGCGGAAGCGGGCGTAATCTTCTGCTCGATCTCCGAGGCGGTCCACGAGCACCCGGAACTGATCAAGAAGTACCTGGGCTCGGTGGTCCCCAAGGGCGATAACTTCTTCGCCGGCCTCAACTCGGCGGTATTCACCGACGGCTCCTTTGTTTACATCCCCAAGGGCGTACGCTGCCCCATGGAGCTGTCCACCTACTTCCGCATCAACGAGGCCAACACCGGCCAGTTCGAGCGCACCCTGATCGTCGCCGACGAAGGCAGCTACGTGAGCTACCTGGAAGGCTGCACCGCGCCGCAGCGCGATGAAAACCAGCTGCACGCGGCGGTGGTCGAGCTGGTGGCCCTGCCCGGCGCCGAGATCAAATATTCCACGGTGCAAAACTGGTACCCCGGCGACAAGGACGGCAAGGGCGGCATCTACAACTTCGTGACCAAGCGCGGCGTCGCCCACGACAACGCCAAGATCAGCTGGACCCAGGTGGAAACCGGCTCGGCGATCACCTGGAAGTACCCGTCCGTGGTGCTGCGCGGCGACAACTCCGTGGGCGAGTTCTACTCAGTGGCGCTGACCCGCCATGCCCAGCAGGCCGACACCGGCACCAAGATGATCCACCTGGGCAAGAACACCCGCAGCACCATCGTCTCCAAGGGCATTTCGGCGGGCAAAAGCTCCAACGCCTACCGGGGCCTGGTGCGCATGGGCCCGCGCGCGGAAAACGCCCGCAACTTTACCCAGTGCGATTCCCTGCTGCTGGGTGACACCTGCGGCGCGCACACCTTTCCGTACATCGAGTCCAAGCACCCCAGCGCCACCATCGAGCACGAGGCCACCACCTCCAAGGTGAGTGACGACCAACTGTTCCTGTGCCGCCAGCGCGGCATCGACCCGGAAAAAGCAATTTCCATGATCGTGAACGGCTTCTGCAAGGAAGTGTTCAAGGAACTGCCCATGGAGTTCGCGGTGGAAGCCGGGAAGTTGCTGGAAGTGAGCCTCGAAGGCGCCGTTGGGTAAATCGCGACCGAAGCACTGCTTCGCAGCGCGAGAGCCTTCAGCCCTGCAATGAAGAGTCGACCGGCCATGGAAGGCCGGGCCGGGCGGCCTAAAAGGCGCATCGCCAGGGATGGCGAGGAAAGAGTTTTATCGTGAGCCGCCCCATTGGGCGCCACGGATCAAGTCAATCGAAAGGCGTTTTACACATGCTGGAAATTCGCGATCTGCACGCCGCCGTAGCCGGCGAACCCATTCTCAAGGGCCTGAACCTGACCGTGAACGCCGGTGAGGTGCACGCCATCATGGGCCCGAACGGCTCCGGCAAATCGACGCTGGCCAATGTGCTGGCCGGCAAGGACAACTACGAGATCACCGGCGGCGACGCCCTGTTCGAGGGCAAAAGCCTGGCCGATCTGGAGCCGGAGGAGCGCGCCCAGCTGGGCCTGTTCCTGGCGTTCCAGTACCCGGTGGAGATTCCCGGTGTGTCCAACATGGAATTCCTGAAAGCGGCGCTGGAAGCCACCCGCAAGGCCCAGGGCAAGGAAGAGTGGGATTCGGTGACCCTGCTGCGCAAGGCGCGCGAAACCTGCAAACAGGTGGACCTGGACCCGCAGTTCCTTAAGCGCGGCGTCAATGAGGGCTTCTCCGGCGGCGAGAAAAAGCGCAACGAAATCATGCAGATGCTGCTGATGGAGCCGAAGCTGGCGCTGCTCGACGAGACCGACTCCGGCCTGGACATCGACGCTCTGCAAACCGTGGCCCGGGGGGTTAACTCCCTGCGCAGCCCGGAGCGCGGCATCGTGCTGGTGACCCACTACCAGCGCCTGCTGGACTACATCGTGCCGGACTTCGTGCACGTGCTCTCCAACGGCCAGATCATCAAGTCCGGCGGCAAAGAGCTGGCCCACGAGCTGGAAGAACACGGCTACGGCTGGCTCACCGGCGACCGGAACGACGGTAAGGACCAAAGCGCATGAGTGCATTGCTTTCCCCGGAGGACCTCAAACGCCAGGCGCTGGCGAATGTCCAGGACGCCACGGAGAGCAACGCGGAAAACCCGGCGTTGGCGGCGTTGCGCGACAGCAGCCTGGCGGCGCTGAAGGCGGCGGTGTTCCCCGGCCGCAAGACCGAGCAGTGGAAATACACCTCGCTGCAGCCGCTCGCCGACGGCCATCTCAACCAGCGCGCCGCGGCCGCCGCCACGCCGGCGGACCTGCCCAAGCTGGGCGACTACCGCCTGGTGCTGGTCAACGGCCGGCTGGATGAAAGCAGCAGCGCCCTGCCCGACGGCGTCACCCTGAAGCGGGAAGCGTCCCGGCTGGAGGGCCTGACCACGCCGTTCGCGCTCTACAACGGCGCCGCGCTGGACGACGCCCTCACCCTGGAAGTGGCCGCCAATACCGACGTGGCCGGCACCGTACAGGTGATTCATTACGCCGACGGCGACCAGCCAGCGCACTGCAACACGCGCCTGGAAGTGGTGCTCGGCACCGGCAGCCGCATGACGCTGATCGAGCAGTACCTGGGCCGCGGCCCGGTACTCACCAACGCGGTAACCGCCATCGAGACCCGCGACAACGCCCACCTCAGCCACTACCGGCTGCAGAGCGAGGCCCGCGAGAGCCTGCACATCGGCACCCTGCTGCTGCGCCAGAGCGGCGTCAGCCGCATCGACAGCTACCAGCTGATGGCCGGCAGCCGGCTGCGCCGCAACGACGTGCGCGCCTTTATCGACAAGAGCGGCGCCGAACTGAACATGAACGGCATTTTCGTGGCCCGCGACCGCACCCACATCGACAACCAGCTGTGCGTCGAGCACCGGGTGCCGGACTGCACCTCCAACCAGGTGTATCGGGGTCTGGCCGGCGAGAAAGGCAAGGCGATTCTCAATGGCCGCATCCATATCCACCCCGGCGCCAGTGGCACCCTGGCGGAGCTGAGCAACAAGAACCTGCTGCTCAACCCGGGCGCCGAGATCTACACCAAGCCGGAGCTGGAAATCTACAACGACGACGTCAAGTGCGCCCACGGCGCCACCGTCGGCCAGCTCGACGCCGGCCAGCAGTTTTACCTGCAGGCGCGCGGCGTGCCGCTGTCGGAAGCCAAGCGCATGCTCAGCCTGGGCTTCGTTAACGAGCTGGTGATGGGCCTGCCCGACCAGACCGTGGCCGACTGGGCTCAGCCGTGGCTGGCCGGCGAGCTGGGCCAAAGCCGGGGCGCCGACGAGGAGGCCGCATGAGCCTGGACGTGAACACCCTGCGCGCCCAGTTCCCGGTGCTGCACCAGGAGGTCAACGGCAAACCGTTGGTGTACCTGGACAACGCCGCCACCACCCAGAAACCCCAGGTGGTGATTGATGCGGTGAGTGAGTACTACCGCACCGTGAACAGCAATGTGCACCGGGCGGCGCATTATCTCAGCGACCACGCCACCGCGGGCTTCGAAAACGCCCGCGCGGAACTGGCGGCGTTCATTAACGCCGCCCGTGAGGAAGTCATTCTCACCAAGGGCACCACCGAAGGCATCAACCTGGTGGCCCAGTGCCTGGGCCGCGAACGGCTCCAGGCCGGCGACGAGATTCTGATCACCGCCCTGGAGCACCACGCCAACATCGTGCCCTGGCAGCAGGTGTGCGAACGCACCGGCGCCACTCTCCAGGTGACCCCGCTGCGCGAGGACGGCAGCGTCGACACCGACGCCTTTCACCGGCTGCTCAGCGAGCGCACCCGCATCGTGGCGCTGTCTCAGGTGTCCAACAGCCTGGGCTCGGTGGCGCCGGTGGCGAAACTGGTCAAGGCGGCCCGCGAGGCCGGCGCCTGGACCCTGGTGGACGGCGCCCAGGCGGTGGGCCACTACCCGGTGGACGTGCAGCAGATCGGCTGTGACTTTTACGCCTTTTCCGGGCACAAGATGTTCGGCCCCACCGGCGTGGGCGTACTGTTCGGCCGCCGCGAGCTGCTCGATGCGATGCCGCCCTACCAAACCGGCGGCGAGATGATCGAGACGGTGAGCTTCGAAAAGAGCACCTGGAATCAGCTGCCCTACAAATTCGAGCCGGGCACGCCCAATATCGCCGGGGTGATCGGCCTGGGCGCGGCCACACGCTGGCTGCAGCAGCAGGACCGCACCGCCCTGGCCACCCACGAAGACGCCCTGCTGGCGTCCGCCACGGAACAGGCCCAGGCGTTCGACGGCTTGAAAATCATCGGTAACGCCACCACCAAAATAGGCATACTGTCGTTTTTGCTGGATGGCGCGCACCCCGCCGATGTGGGCACGCTGCTGGATCAACAAGGCGTGGCGGTGCGCACCGGCCACCATTGCTGCATGCCGCTGATGGACCGGCTCGGCATCCCCGGCACGGCACGTGCCTCGTTCTCGATTTATAATACCCTGGAAGAGGTGGACCAACTGTTCCAGGCACTGCACAAGGTCCGCTCCTTTTTATAGGCGCGTTATTCAGAACTCTCCGGAGGCGATCATTATGACGGTACAGACATTCGTACCCGGCCAGGTCGAGATCAACATGACCGAGGCCGCACGCAAGCAGGCGCAGCGCGAACTCGAGCGCGCGGCGGCCGGCGGCATTCGTCTCGACCTGGATGAATCCGGCTGCTCCGGCTATATGTACGAGCTGGAGTTCGTCGACCAGCCGGCGGCCGGCGACAAACACTTCGACGTGGACGGCGTGGCGCTGTACGTGCCGGAGAAATGGCTGATGATGCTCAACGGCCTGGAAATCGACTACGTGAAAGAAGGCGTCAACAGCCTGTTCAAGTTCCGCAACCCCAACGCCACCGGCGAATGCGGTTGCGGCGAGAGCTTCACCGTCGAAGACATGGACGAGGTCTGAACTTGGCCGACGCATCCACTGAACAGCGCACCGTTGTCGTGAGCCGCGACGTGCCCGCCCGGCTGGTGCCGGACGGCACCCGCATCACGATTCACAAGAACAGCTTCGTGAATCTGCGCCAGGCGCTCGGCGGCACCTATACGGTAACGTTGAACGGCAACATGGCGCGCATCGACGGTACCGACGCGGACGCCATCGGCCAAGCGCCGCTGGAGTTGGACTTCGATCCGCCGGAAGCGGACGGCAGCGTGCGCGAGACGGATCTGAACACCGCCCTGGGCACCATCTTCGATCCGGAAATCCCGGTGAATATTCTTGATCTGGGCCTGGTATACGGCTGCGACGTGATCCGCCGCCCTCTCGATTCGGGAGAAACACAAAACGTGGTGCAGGTGCGCATGACGCTGACCGCGCCCAACTGCGGCATGGGGCCAGTGCTGGTCGGCGACGTGGAAGACCGGCTCGCCAAGGTGCCCAATGTGGACGAGGTGGAAGTGGCGTTGCTGTTCGATCCACCCTGGAGCCGCGACATGATGACCGAGGAAGCCCAACTCGAATTGGGACTGTTTTAATGACTGACTTCGATATCCGCGATATCAAACTGGGCGAGGACGTGACCGCCGACGCGATTCACGAGGACCTGGAATTCCTGGACGACTGGGAAGAGCGCTACCGCTACATCATCGACCTGGGCAAGCAGCTTCCGGCGATGCCCGAGGACCTGCGCACCGAAGAGCGCTTCGTGCGCGGCTGCCAAAGCCAGGTGTGGCTGCTCACCGATTATGACGAGCAGCAGGACCGGCTGTACCTGGCGGTGGAATCCGACGCAGTGATCGTGCGCGGCCTGGCGGCGATCATTCTGGCGGCGCTTAACCGCAAGACACCGACCGAGGTGGCCGCCTACGACATGGACGGCTTCTTCCAGCAGCTCGACCTGCTGCGCCACCTGAGCCCCACGCGTGGCAACGGCCTGCTGGCCATGGTCGGGCGCATCAAGCAGGAGGCGGCTGCGTTGGCAGCGGCGTAGGTCGGGTTAGGCCAAAGGCCGTAACCCGACAATGCGGCACCGTTCTGTTCTGGCGCCACCGTGGCAACCCACCCTTGTCGGGTTACGCTTCGCTAACCCGACCTACGCGCTGGACGCCTTACGCCGCGCCGGCTCCAGGCGCACCACGAAACGGCGCAGCCCGTCCCCGGGCGTGTCTTCCATCACTTCCGCGGTTTCCCCGAAATAGCCTGCCACGCCGTGCACGGCCCCCAGAGCCAAAGCGCTCATGTCCCGGTGAGACCGATAGCCGATTTCCAGCACGCCGGGGGCCAACTCACGCACTTCGATGCGCGGCGGCCGGGCTTCCGGGTCCTTCAGGCGCACCACCTTCTGATGCACCTGTTCTTCCACGTTAAGCAGGAAATCCCGCGCATTCCAGTGGCGCGGTATCAGCGCCCGATACATATTGATCAGCGGCGGGATCACCCATTTACCGAACGCCTCGAGCAGATCGTTGCGGTGCAGCGCGGTCTCTTCTTCCAGGGCCGCCACCAGGGCGTCCATCTCACCGTCCGGGTAGAGCCTCACGGGCACGTAGACCTGCTGTTCCAATCCGGCGGCGGCCTGGGCGTTCTCCCAGCAATCCGGACCGAACCGTTCCACGGCGAATTGCCGCAGGTGATAAAGAATCACCCCATGCATGTGTTGCTCCTCTCGTCTTCACGTAGACAAAGCAAAGGACGGGCCAGCACGGCAACCCGGCCGAGACGCCCGCGCGGGGCGCCGGGCGGGCGGTTCAGGCGCGGTTACGGGCGGCGTCGCGAAGCCGGGTGACGGCCTCCGTCACATTCTGCCCGGCCCGGTCCACTTCGGTCTCATCCGTGAACCGGCCCAGAGAGAGGCGGATCGCGCCATGGGCCAGGTCGTCGGCCAGCCCCATGGCCTTAAGCACGTAGGAAGGCTCCAGTGAGGCGGAGGTACAGGCCGAGCCGGTGGACACCGCCACCTCGGTGAGCGCGGTGAGCAGCATTTCCCCGTCCACGCCCTCGAACGCCACGTTGAGATGGCCGGCCAGGCGGGGCGCCTCGCGCCCGTTGAGATGCACGCCGGGCAGCGCCGCGATGTGGTTCCACAGCCGGTCACGCAGCACCGCCAGACGCGCCTGTTCGGTGTCGCGCTCGGCCACGGCCAGTGCCAGGGCCTCGCCCATGCCGACGATCTGGTGGGTGGCCAGGGTGCCGGAACGCATGTTGCGCTCGTGGCCGCCGCCGTGGATCTGCGCGCTAAGCCGCACGTCCGGATGCCGGCGCACGTACAGCGCGCCCATGCCCTTGGGGCCGTAGAACTTGTGCGCGCTCAGCGACAGCATGTCCACCGGCGTGGCGCGCACATCCAGGGGCAGTTTACCGGCGGTCTGGGCGGCGTCGCTGTGGAACAATACGCCGGCCTCACGGCAAATCGCACCGATGGCGTCGATGTCGTTGATCACCCCGGTTTCGTTGTTAGCGTGCATGATCGACACCAGCACGGTGTCCTCGCGCAGCGCCTCCGCCACCGCCTGGGGGGCAATGCGGCCGTCCGGCCCCGGCGCCAGGTAGGTCACCGGCACACCGGTGCGCTCCAACCAGCCGCACGGGTCGAGCACCGCTTTGTGTTCGCTGGCGGCAGTGATCACATGACCGCCGCCGTGCTGCTCGAGCACACCCTTGATGGCCAGGTTGTCCGCCTCGGTGGCGCCGCTGGTCCAGACGATTTCACGGGGGTCCGCGTTGAGCGCGTCCGCCACCTGGCGGCGGGCGTTCTCCACCGCCTCTTCCGCCAGCCAGCCGTACAAATGGCTGCGCGACGCCGGGTTGGCGAAGGTCCCTTCCGGGCCCAGGTGGCGCATCATCACCTCCACCACCCGGGGGTCCACCGGGGTGGTGGCGGCGTAATCCAGATAAACCGCTTGCGACATGGTCGGTGACTGCTTCTCGAAAGGTAGGTTAGAGCGTGCTGATCGGTACCCTGTTCTGGTACGCGCTCTGGTGTGCGTCCTGGCGCTGGGCCACCGCTTTCACCTCATGGCGGGCGACCAGCTCGCCCAGACTGATGCCGGACAGAAAGTCCTGGATCTGATCGGACAGATCGCACCACAGATGGTGGGTCAGGCAGGTATGGCCTTCCTGGCAATCGCCCTGGCCGCCACAGCGGGTGGCGTCCACGGATTCATCCACCGCTTCGATCACCGCCGCCACATCAATCTGCCCGCCGGGCCGGCTAAGACGGTAGCCGCCACCCGGACCGCGCACGCTGGTCACCAGCTGCCGGCGGCGCAGCTTGGCGAACAGCTGCTCCAGATAGGAGATGGAAATACCCTGGCGCTCGGAAATATCCGCCAGGGATACCGGGCCGGCATCCGCGTGCAGAGCCAAGTCGAGCATAGCGGTCACCGCGTAGCGGCCTTTGGTGGTCAGACGCATACCCACACCTTTGGTACGTGAATATTCGGTTAGCGTAGTAAAAACCGACTAAATCGGTCAAGTATTATCTCACAATAATTGATAACTATTCTCATGTAAATGCCGCCCACCCCACGCCCGGGCACGCCGGCTGCGCAATAAATCGTCGACCGAACCAACCGCGCCGGGGAAACGGGCCCTGCATTCTTGACAGCGCCGGGGCGCTCGCGGACAATTCGCGGCCTTGAAGGAACCCCGGGTTCCAAAGTTCGATGGCAAGGTAGCTCAGCTGGTTAGAGCACAGCACTCATAATGCTGGGGTCGGCGGTTCAAGTCCGCCCCTTGCTACCATCTACAGAGAAGGCCGCCTACCGGGCGGCCTTTTTTGTGGCCGGAAGGTGATCGCATTCAGTCAGGCCGACCCCGCTCTCTGTTTTGCTGGGGACGGCGCAGGAGGGCCTGCCCGTTCAAGTCCGCCCCTTGCTACCATCTAAGAAGAAGGCCGCCTACCGGGCGGCCTTTTTTGTTTCGGAGCTAGCACGCTTTTGTGGGAGCTTGCCTTGCAAGCGAAAGGCCGGCTTTAGCCGGCCGGCGGGATACCAGAGAGGTTGTGGTGGTGCTGCCGTTAGAAAGGTCTCTGGGATCCTGCCGGGAGCTTCGCTCCCTTTCGCGGGCCGGGCCCGCTCCCACAAGGCCCGCCCGAACAAGATGCCCGGTTAGAGGATAACCAGGTGGTTGGGCAGCTCGTTTTTCTTTTCGGTGGCGGGCACTTTGATGATCAACTGGTCGCCGCAGGAGGCGATGCATTCCAGGAAGCCATTGAGCACTTCGCCCTGCTGGACGTGGGCGGTGAAGGTGTCGACGATCTTCTTCCAGGTTTCGTCGGGCACGTGTTGCGCCACGCCTCGATCGGCGAGGATTTCCACGTAGTGCTCCGCTTCGCTGACGAAGATCAGCACGCCGTGGTCGCCGCGAGTGTGGTGCAGACCCTGGTCGAGGAAGGTGCGCCGGGCCAGGTTGGCGGCGCGCCAGTGTTTCACGCGCTTGGGCACCAGTTTCATCATCAGTGGCGGCCAGCGGAACAACACCGCCAGCACCACCAGCACGGTCCACTGGGCGAGCAAGGTTTCCAGGGCGTCCAGGCCCACCGGCATGAACGCCAGCGCCAGGGGCACCAGCAGCGACAGCAGCGCCGCCCACATCATCGGGATGTAGCGGTAGTCGTCGGCCTGGCGGGCCAGCACGGTGACCAGCTCGGCATCGGTGTCCTTCTCAATGGCGGCGATCGCCCGGGCGACCCGTTTCTGGTTTTCTTCATTCAATAACATTACCAACCTCCCGAGGCGCCACCGCCTCCGAAACCACCACCGCCGCCGCCGAAGCCGCCGCCACCAAAACCACCGCCGCCTCCGCCGCCGAAGCCGCCCATGCCCATGGGCAGGAACATCAGGCCGGCGGCGCCGCGGCGGCCGCCTTTGCGGCCCAGGCCACCGAACGACAGAAAGAAGGTGAACACCACCAGGCCGATCAGGTAGAGCAGCGCTTGCAGGCTGGAGGCTTCTTTACGGTCGGCGCCGCCGCCGGCCGGGGCCTGGTACTCGCCCTGGATGGCGGCGAAGATCGAGGTCAGGGCCGCGTTGATGCCGCCGGCGAAATCCCCTTTCCGGAAAGCGGGCTGGATATCGTTGCGGATGATGCTGGAGGAGGTGGCGTCGGTGAGCGCGCCTTCCAACCCGTAACCCACTTCGATACGCACCCGGCGGTCGTTGGGCGCAATGAGCAGCAGGGCGCCGTTGTCGGTGCCTTCCTGGCCGATGCCCCATTCCCGGCCCAGGCGCACGCCGTAATCGGCGATGTCATAGCCCTGCAGGTCCGCCAGGGTGACCACCACGATCTGGTTGGAGCTTTGCTGCTCTTCGGCGGCCAGCCGCTCGGTGAGCGCCTGTTCCTGGGCCGGGGTCAGCAGCTCGGCGTTATCCACCACCCGGCCGCTGAGTTCCGGGAAGTCCGGCGCGGCCGAGACCGGAAGCGCCAGCGCCGCCAGCATCAGCAGGGCGCCGAGCCGAAGCGCGGCGCCGAGACGGTTAGGGGTCAGCGCCGTGTTCATTCGAAGTTAACGGAGGGCGCCTGTTCGGCGTTCTCCGTGGTGGCTTCGAAGTTTTCGCGCTGCTCCAGCTCGCTGTACAGCACGCTGTGCCAGAGGCGGCCCGGGAAGGTGCGGATCTCGGTGTTGTACTGCTGCACCGCCTGGATGTAATCCCGGCGCGCCACCGCGATGCGGTTCTCGGTGCCTTCCAGCTGGGCCTGCAGGGTCAGGAAGTTCTGGTTGGATTTCAGGTCCGGGTAGCGCTCAACCACCACCATCAGCCGCTGCAGCGCGGAGCCGAGCTGGCTCTGCGCCTGCTCGAACTGCTGGAATTTCTGCGGGTCGTCGAGAATGCTCTCGTCCATTTGAATGGAACCCACTTTGGAGCGGGCTTCGGTGACCTCCACCAGCACCTCGCGCTCCTGGTCGGCGAAGCCCTGCACGGTGTTGACCAGGTTGGGCACCAGGTCGGCACGCCGCTGGTACTGGTTCTGCACCTGAGACCAGGCCGCCTTTACCTGCTCGTCGTAGGTGGGAATATTGTTGATGCCGCAGCCGGCAAGCGCCACGGCCAGCCACATCAGCATGAAAGCACGCCAAACGTTCATTCCGGGTTCTCCAATTCAGAAGTGGACGCAGTCAAGCAATTCCCCGGTGGATTAGCAACCGAAACGCCGGTGACCGCCTGAATCAGTTGTTCCTTGCGCACGCGGGACAGCGCCTTGAGGCGCACCTCCAGCCGGCCGGCGGCGGCCCGGCCGGGCACCGCCACGCACATCACCAGGGCCACCGGCCGCCGGGCGCGGGTGTACCGGGCGCCGCGCGGGCCGTCATTATGTTCCTGCCAGCGGCGCAGCACGTCGGTGGTGACGCCGGTGTACAGGGAGCCGTCGGCACAGCGCAGCATGTACACCCACCAGTCCCCGGCCGCCGCCGTGCCCTGTTTCACGGTTTTACACCTGTTTTCCAGTGAGTTGCTATCATCATTGGGCATCTTCGCATCGAAACAACAATAGCCTGAAATAAGGAGCTTCGCATGATCACCTATCTGTATTGGCTGCTGGTGGCGGCCGCTATCTTCCTGGCCCTGTTCGGCATCGGCGTGCGCATGGGCAAGTGGAAACCGGCGCTCATCACCGCCGTGGTGATCTGGCTGCTAAGCACCCTGCTCTACTATTTTTGGCTGGAACAGATTTTCGTCAAGCGCCTCGGCGGCACCATGAACGTGACCGTGGAAGAAGGCCACCAGCATGTGGCGGCCACCTGGAAAGGCGATAACCTGTGGATCGAGAACTACGACCCGGAGACCAACCGCTGCATCTTCCAGGAGTACTCACGGGGTAACGTGCTGGAAGGCAAGGTGGTGATCAAGAACTGCAACCCGCTGCGCGCCGAGCAAGCACCGCCGGATTCCGCGACGCTGCAGCAGGGCCTCTGAGAGCCCGACGGCCGAAAAGGGGGGGGTCCGGCACCTTCTCGGCCCCCTCGCGCACTGCTATGGTGGAAGGCTATTTGCCCGATCCCCGACCCGATGAAAGTCCGCAACAGTAAGGAACAACAGCGCCGACGCCTGAAACAGGACATGGAGCGCTTTCTATCCCACGGCGGACGCATTAAGGAAGTACCGCACGGCGTTTCCGGCAATGACCCGGCGCAGCCGCAGGGGCGGCGTGCGTTTCCGTTCTCCCAGGCGCCACCCGCTACCCGCACGGACATTTCAGAGGTGGTGGCGGCGATCGACGCGCGCAAACGCAAAACCACCCGGCCAACGCACAAGCGCCGGCCACGGCGCAAACTGATCTACGACGATTTCGGGGAACCGCTGCGCTGGGTGTGGGACGAGTGAGATCACGATCAACCATGCAACCATGAAGGGAGCGACCATGAAACGACTGAGTATTGTGCTGGGCCTGCTGATGCTGAGCGGTATCGCCATCGCGGACGTGGTGGAAAAAACGGTGAAACTGCCCGGGGGCGTCGGCAAGGGCGTGCTGTTCATGGACGACGATCTTGACCGCACCACCGCCGGCGTGATCGTGGTGCACGAATGGTGGGGCCTGAACGACTACGCCCGTAACCGCGCCCGTCTGCTCGCCGAGGAGGGCTATGTGGCCCTGGCGGTGGATATGTACGGCGAGGGCCAGGTGGCCAGCCACCCCAAGGACGCCAAGGCGTTCATGGAGCAGGCCCTGTCCGAGCCGGAAAAGCTCACCGCCCGCTTCAACGCCGCCAAAACCATACTGCGTGATCAGCAGTACGTGGACGACGCCCGCGTTTTCGCGGTGGGCTACTGCTTCGGCGGCGGCGTGGTACTGGAACAGGCCCGCAAGGGCAACGACCTGGCCGGCGTGGCCAGCTTCCACGGCACCCTGGGCACCAACCAGCGCGCCGGCGAAGGGGACATCGACGCCCGCGTGCTGGTGGCCACCGGCCAGGCCGACCCGATGGTGCCCGCGGGCCAGGTGAGCGCCCTGGTGGAAGAGCTCACCCAGGCCGGCGCCCAGTTCCAGCTGCTCAGCTTCCCCGGCGTGCAGCACGGTTTCACCAATCCCAAGGCGGACGCCACCGGCAAGCGGTTCGAACTGCCGCTGGCCTACGACAAAGAGGCCGATCTGGTGAGCTGGGAAGCGCTGATGGACTTCATCGAACAGCCCTGAGCCTTCTCCGGCGCCCCACCCTGGGGCGCCGGGCACCAATAAAGAGCACTCTCCTGCCCCAAAAAGAGCCTGCCGTGCCCCACCTTCAGGGGCCTCCCCTTGCAAAACAACACCTTGGCCACCCTGGCATCGGTCTTGCTGTATTGATGTCAGGAATCGAATGGCCGGCATCGCCATCACGACTCGACAATTTGCTATCAATGGATCGCTAGGGTTCCGGTCGGCGTCGCCGATGTCTGGTCCGAGAGCGGTCGACCTTCGCCCGGCGCGCCGGGGAGGTTACACGGCGGGACAAAAGCCCGGGAGGACATGATGACACCCTGTCATTGGATTCCTCATCGCCTGTAACCAAGGAGGTCGCCATGAAGAAACTGATCAATCGCCAGGCCGGTCCGGTGGGCCGCTGGGCCCTCGGCCTGCTGCCCTTCGTCATCCTGGCGGTGTTGTACCTGGTCGCCTCCGACGCACGCCTGGACGCGAACCCCAACGATAAACTCCTGCCCTCGCTGAGCAGCTTCTCCGACGCCATTGAACGCATGGCCTTCGAGCCCAGCAAACGCAGCGGCGAATACACTCTGCTGGTGGACACCCTGGCCAGCCTGCAACGGCTCGCCATCGGCGTGGCCATCAGCGCCATGATCGGACTGGTGGTGGGCATCGCCACCGGCTCGCTGCCGTTGTTCCGGGCCGGTATTTCGCCGCTGGTCACCGGCATGTCGCTGGTGCCGCCGCTGGCGATTCTGCCGATCCTGTTCATTATTTTCGGGCTTGGCGAGCTGGCCAAGGTGATGTTGATCATCATCGGCATCACGCCCTTCCTGATCCGCGACCTGCAGCAGCGGGCGGAGGAAATTCCCACCGAGCAGATCATCAAAATGCAGACCCTGGGCGCCAACACCTGGCAGATCATCACCCGGCTGGTGTGGCCGCAAATCATGCCACGCCTGCTCAGTTCCGTGCGCCTGTCGCTGGGCTCCGCCTGGCTGTTCCTGATCGCCGCCGAGGCGATCGCCGCCACCGAAGGCCTCGGCTATCGCATCTTTCTGGTGCGCCGCTACCTGGCCATGGACGTGATTCTGCCCTACGTGGCCTGGATCACCTTCCTGGCGTTCGCCCTCGACTTCGCGCTCAAACGCTATTCCCAGTGGCGTTACCCCTGGTTCCACGGCGCGCAATAAGGAGACCGACATGGCTGCCATCGAGATCAAGAATCTTTGGAAGGAATACGGCCAGGACGTGGTCCTGGAACGCCTGAACGCCAGCGTCGAGGAAGGCGAATTCGTCACCGTGGTGGGCGCCTCTGGCTGCGGCAAGACCACCTTCCTGAAAATGATGCTGGGCACCGAAAGCCCCACCCGCGGCCAACTGCTGCTGGACGGCAAACCGATACCCGACGAACCGGATGAAACCCGGGGCATCGTGTTTCAGCGCTATTCCGTGCTGCCCCATCTCACCGCCGTGGACAACGTGATGCTCGCCAGCGAACTGGAAAGCAGCCGCTGGCTGGGCCGCGTGTTCGGTGGCAAACGCCGGGCGCTGCGCGAAGAGGCCGAGGAAATGCTCGCCTCCGTGGGCCTGGATCACGCGCTGAGCAAATACCCCCACGAGCTGTCCGGCGGCATGCAGCAGCGTCTGGCGCTGGCCCAGGCGCTGATCAAGAAGCCGCGCATTCTGCTGCTGGATGAGCCCTTCGGCGCCCTGGACCCGGGCATCCGCCGTGACATGCACGAACTGGTGCTGGACCTGTGGCGCAAACAAGACCTAACCGTATTCATGATCACCCACGACCTGGCGGAGGGCTTCTTCCTCGGCACCCGCATGTGGGTGTTCGATAAGGAACGGCTGGACCCCCAGACCCCCGGCAGCTACGGCGCGCGCATCACCTACGACCTGCCGGTGGGCAACAGCGACAAAGGCACCCTGCAGTCGATCACCCAGAGCGTGGATTCCACCGCCCGGGCGCTGGGCGCCTGATCCCCACCCCGTAACCAGAGAACGAGGAGCAACCCCATGCAAACCCCGCTCTACCAATACACCCTGCCCGGCGGCGCGCACTGGTCCTTCCGGATGCGGCGCGGCACCGCCCTGCGCCTCACCGACGTGGAAGGCGGCGCCAACGTGGGCATGCTGTTCTATAACCCGGAGGAAAAGCTGGAGCGCTACAACGCCCCGGACAGCCTCAAGGGCCAGCACACCTTCAAGCTCACTCGCGGCAACTGCCTGTACTCGGACATGGGCCGGGTGTTCGCCTCCATCGTCGAAGACAGCTTCGGCTGGCACGACACGGTGTGCGGCAACCTGCACCCGCAACAAGTGAAAGAGAAGTACGGCGAGCACCGCTACCAGGACCACCACAACGACTGGTATCTGAGCGGCCACACCAGTTTCCTTACCGAGCTGGCCAAGTACGGCCTCACCGAACGAGACCTGGCCGCCAACCTCAACCTGTTCAGCAAGGTGGCCACCGACGACGACGGCAAGATGTTCTTCGATCCCTCGGCGGCGAAAGCCGGCGCGCAAGTCACGCTGCGCTTCGAGATGGAAGCGCTGGTGGTGATGCACACCTGCCCACACCCGCTCAACCCGGCCACCGACTACCCGAAGAAACCGGTGCACGTGGAAATGCTCAAGGCGGACCCGGTGACGGTGGACGACTACTGCCTGAACTTCCGCCCGGAGAACGGCCGCGCCTTCGAAAACAACCGGCTGTACTACCTGGGCGCCTGAGCCGTAAGGAGGACGAGATGATCAAAGAGAGCACGCTCAAACCCGAAGACGCCACCTTCCGGGAAACCGTTCCCGCCGGCGACTATTTTCTGAAAGTGGTGAAGAAAGGCGAGACGGTGCGAATTCTGGACCTGGAAGGCAACCAGGCCGCCGACACCCTGTTCTTCAACGCCGACGACAGCGCCGAACGCTACAGCGCCGTGGACACCCTCCGCGAACAGGGCAACGTCTACCTCACCGCCGGCACGGTGCTGCGCTCCAACCGCAACCGTCCAATGCTGGAAATCACCGCCGACACCTGCGGCCGGCACGACACCCTGGGCGGCGCCTGCGCCACGGAAAGCAACACCGTGCGCTACGACCTGGAAAAACGCTGCATGCACGCCTGCCGCGACAGCTGGATGCTGGCGGTGAATGAGCACGAAGAATTCGGTCTCGGCAAACGGGACATCACCCACAACATTAACTTCTTTATGAACGTGCCGGTGACCGCCGACGGCGGGCTCACTTTCGAGGACGGCATCTCCGCGCCGGGCAAGTACGTGGAACTGAAAGCATTGATCAACACCACGGTGCTGATCTCCAACTGCCCGCAGCTCAACAACCCGTGCAACGGCTACAACCCAACCCCTATTGAAGTGCTGATCTGGTAACGGCGTTGATTCAGAACGCCCCCGGGGACGACCCCGGCGCAAGGAAACACAACGGCGGGACGGCCCGCCCAGGCAAGAGAGCCGATGTCATGTTCAACAAGGTTTTGATCGCCAACCGCGGCGCCATCGCCACCCGCATCATCCGTACCCTCAAGGACCTGGGCGTCACCAGCGTGGCGGTGTACGCCGACGCGGACACCGAATCACGGCACGTGGCCCTGGCGGACCAGGCCCTGTACCTGGGCGACGGCAACGCCGCGCAAACCTACCTGAACCAGGACAAGCTGTTCGCGCTGATGGCCGAGCACGGCATCGACGCGGTGCACCCCGGCTACGGCTTTCTCAGTGAAAACCCTGAATTCGTGGAGCGGTGCGAAAACAACGGCATCGCTTTCATCGGGCCCACCGCGCAACAAATGCGCGACTTCGGCCTAAAGCATACCGCCCGCGCCCTGGCGGAAGACAACGACGTACCGCTGCTGCCCGGCACCGGCCTGCTGGATGACCCGGCGGCGGCGCTGCAAGCCGCCGCGGACATCGGCTACCCGGTGATGCTCAAGAGCACCGCCGGCGGCGGCGGCATCGGCATGCAGATCTGCCACGACGACGCCGGCCTGGAAAAAGCCTGGGACAGCGTGCGCCGGCTGAGCGCCAACAACTTCTCCAACGACGGCGTGTTCCTGGAAAAATACATTGAGCGCGCCCGCCATATCGAAGTGCAGGTGTTCGGCGACGGCGCCGGTGGCGCGCTGGCTCTGGGCGAGCGGGACTGCTCCGCCCAGCGCCGCCACCAGAAAGTGCTGGAAGAAACGCCGGCCCCCAATTTGCCGGACGAGGTGCGCGCCACCCTGCACGACACTGCCCGCCGCCTGGTGGCGGCGGTGGATTACCGCAACGCCGGCACGGTGGAGTTCATCCTCGATCAGGACAGCAACCGCTTCTACTTTCTGGAGGTGAACACCCGCCTGCAGGTGGAGCATGGCGTTACCGAGCAGGTGTTTGGCATCGACCTGGTGCGCTGGATGGTGCAGCTGGCCGCCGGCGAGCTGCCGCCGCTGGCGGCCCTGGGCGACGGCCTCAAACCGCGCGGCCATGCGTTGCAGGCGCGCCTGTACGCGGAAGACCCCAACAAGGACTTCCAGCCCAACGCCGGCCTACTTACCACCGCCGAGTTCCCCGAGGCTGACGGGCAAGCCCTGCGCATCGACCACTGGATCGAACCGGGCCTGACGGTCTCACCGCTGTACGACCCGATGCTGGCCAAGCTGATCGTGTTCGAAGCGGACCGCGAAGCCGCGCTGGCCGCCCTGCAACGCACCCTGGAACACACCCGCGTGGAGGGCATCGAAACCAACCGCGACTATGTGCTGGCGATTCTCGCCGACAGCGTGTTCCAGAACGGCGAAATGACCACCCGCTACCTGAACGGTTTCGACTACCACCCCACCACCCTGGACGTGCTCGCCGGCGGCACCCTGACCACGGTGCAGGACTACCCGGGCCGGCGCGGCTACTGGCCCATCGGCGTGCCGCCGTCCGGCCCGTTCGACGCGCTCAGCTTCCGGCTCGGCAACCGTATTCTCGGCAACGCCGAGGACGCCGCCGGTCTGGAATTCACCCTGAACGGCCCCACCCTGCGCTTTAACCACGGCACCCGCATCGCGCTCACCGGCGCGGACATGGGCGCCACCCTGGACGGCGAGCCGGTGGCGAACTACCAGGCGGTCCTGGTCGCCGCCGGCCAGACCCTCAAGCTAGGCAAGGTGCGCGGCGACGGCGCCCGCGCCTATCTGACCCTCGCCGGCGGGCTGCAGTGCCAGCCCTACCTGGGCTCGCGCAGCACCTTCACCCTGGGGCAGTTCGGCGGCCACGGCGGGCGCGCCATCCGCACCGGCGACGTGCTGCACTTCAACGCGGACCCGGCGGTGGATAATGCCCCGGTGACGGTGCCCGACAGCCTGAAACCGTCGCTGGGTGACAACTGGGAACTGCGCGTGATCTACGGCCCCCACGGCGCGCCGGACTTTTTCACCGACCACGACATGGCCACCTTCTTCAGCGCCGACTGGCAGGTGCACTACAACTCCAGCCGCACTGGCATCCGCCTGGTGGGCCCAAAACCGGAATGGGCACGCAGCGACGGCGGCGAAGCGGGCATGCACCCGTCCAACATTCACGACAACGCCTACGCCGTGGGCACCGTGGACTTCACCGGCGACATGCCGGTGATCCTGGGGCCGGACGGCCCGTCCCTGGGCGGCTTCGTGTGCCCGGCCACGGTAATCGCCGCGGATCGCTGGAAGCTGGGCCAGCTCAAGGCCGGCGACCGCATCCGCTTCGTGCCGCTCAGCCTGGACGACGCCGACCGCCTGGCGGCGGAACAGGACGCCTGCCTGGCCGCCCTCGAGGCGCCGACGCTGGACCCGGCCCCGGCCGCCGTGACCACGCCGATCCTGGACCGGCTGGACGAACAGGAAGACGGCCCGGAGGTGGTCTACCGCGCCGCCGGCGACCGCTACCTGCTGGTGGAATACGGCCCCCTGGAGCTGGACCTGCGGCTGCGTTTCCGGGCCCACGCGCTGATGCTGTGGCTGGAACAACAACAGCTCGACGGCATTCTCGAACTGACCCCGGGCATCCGCTCCTTGCAGGTGCATTTCGAGCCGTCCGTGCTGCCGCGCCAGGAATTGTTGGAGATCCTGAAACGGGCCGAGCTGACCCTGGACAAGCAGGACGACCTGGAAGTGCCCTCGCGCATCGTCCACCTGCCGCTCAGCTGGGACGACGAAGCCTGCCGCCTGGCGATCGAGAAATACACCCAGTCGGTGCGCAAGGACGCCCCCTGGTGCCCCAGCAACATCGAATTCATCCGCCGCATCAACGGCCTGGACAGTATCGACGAGGTGAAGGAAATCCTGTTCGAGGCCAGCTACGTGGTGATGGGCCTGGGCGATGTTTATCTCGGCGCGCCGGTGGCCACCCCCTACGACCCGCGCCACAGGCTGGTGACCACCAAGTACAACCCGGCCCGCACCTGGACCGCGGAAAACTCGGTCGGCATCGGCGGCTCGTACCTCTGTGTCTACGGCATGGAAGGCCCTGGCGGCTACCAGTTCGTCGGCCGCACCATGCAGATGTGGAATCGCTTCCACCGCACCGAGGCGTTCACCCAGCCCTGGCTGCTGCGCTTCTTCGACCAGATCCGCTTCTATGAAGTGAGCGCCGAGGAGCTGCAGCAAATCCGCCGCGACTTTCCCAAGGGCCGCTACCCGTTCCGGGTCGAGGAGACCACCTTCAACCTGGGCGAATACCAGCGCTTCCTGGAACAGAACGATGCCTCCATCCGCACCTTCACCGACGCCCGCAACCAGGCCTTCGACGAAGAACTGCAACGCTGGGTGGAAAGCGGCCAGATCAATTTCGAATCCCAGCAGGACCTGAACGCGGACGAAGCGGACAGCCTGCCCGAAGGCACCCCGGTGGAATCGCCCACCGCCGGCAACATCTGGAAGCTCACCGTGGCCGAAAGCGACACCGTCGAAGAAGGCCAGGTGGTAGCGGTGCTGGAATCCATGAAAATGGAAATCGAAGTAGTCGCGCCGGAAGCCGGCAAGGTGGTGCACATCGCCCGCCAGGAAGGCCAGCAGATCAATGCCGGCCAGGCGGTGATGATCCTCGGTTAAGCGGTGGGTGGGTTACTCGTCCCGCGGGCCCACCCAGAAGTCCGGGTTATGAGCTACTTCCCACAGGAAGCCATCCGGGTCGGAAAAGTAACCAAGATAGCCGCCCCAGTGGGCGCGGTGGCCGGCTTTCACCAGCGTGGCGCCGGCCGCCTCGGCCTGCGCCAGCACCTCATCCACCTCCTGCTCCGAATGCACATTGTGGGCGATGGTGAAACCGGCGAAGCCGCCGCCGTCGTCGGTCACTCCGACTTCCTCAGCCATCGCCTGGCGGCTGTAAAGCCCCAGCCAGGTGCCATTGAGCGTAAAGAACGCCACTTCCGGCGGCGACGGCATACGCGGCAATCCCAAACCCTGCTCGTAGAACCGCACCGAACGCTCCAGATCCCGCACGCCGAGCGTCAATAAACTCATTCTTGGTTTCACGATACCTATCCACCCTGAAAACTGTTCTTTTGGACAGTATTCGAAAGCCCCCTTGCGCACAAGATGCGGCAACCGGGAAGCGATCAGACCGGCTGGGGCAGCGGTACCGACAGAGCGCCCGGCGGCGCGAAGCCGAAGGCGCGGAAACCGTTAATCAGCCCCGGGGGGCGCGGGTCGGTGGCCCAGGCCGGGGCGAGATGTTCAGGCGGGCTTTCCGGCAGCGCGCCGGCCACCTGGGCCACGCGCCGGGCGATGGCGCTGCCGGAATCCACCCAGCCCACCCGGCGCGGGGCGCGGGCGTCGAGCCGGTCGCGTAGCAGCGGGAAGTGGGTGCAGCCGAGCACCACGGTGTCCAGGGTCGGCGCGCGCCACAGCGGCGCCAGACCGGCGTCGATGACGGCGTCGTCCACCGGCTCGCCGGCCAGCAGACGCTCGGCCTGCTCCACCAGGCCATCAGCAGCCACCCGCACCACGGTGCAGTGGCCGGCGAAGTCGTGGATCAGCGTGTCAGTGTAGGGGCGGGTGACGGTAGCGGAGGTGGCCAGCAGGCCGATCACGCCGCTGCGGCTGAGGGCGGCGGCGGGCTTGATGGCGGGCACCGTCCCCACCACCGGGATCGGCACCGCGGCGCGCAGCGCCTCCAGGGCCAGCGTGCTGGCGGTGTTGCAGGCCACCACCAGCACCCGGGCGCCGCTGGTGGCCACCGCCGCCCGGCACACCTGGACAATGCGCTGCACCAGCCAGGCGTCCGCTTTGGTGCCGTAGGGCAGCGCCGCGTTATCGCACACATAGGCGAGCGGCGCGCCGGGCATCTGCTCGCGCAGGGCTTTCACCACGGACAGGCCGCCGACCCCGGAATCGAAGATCAGAATCGGGCCGCTCACGGGCGGGCTCCGGTGCTGTCGGTCAATGTGGAATAGCAAGGGCGGGCCATGCGGGTTTGGTCTGGTGGTTGCCGGGCGAAGAGGCAAGGTTACCGCTATTGCGGGGCGGCAACAAAGGCCCCGGTGAATGCCGCCGCCAGACCGGCGACCACCTGGGCCTGACGGGCCCAGCGGAAGTGATCGGCGCGGTCGCCGAGTTGCTCGGCGGTGATCACCCGTTGGCTGAGCGGGGCGTTGCGGAATTTGTCGGTCACCGCCTTCACCGACGCCCGCGGCGCCAAGCCATCGTCCGCCAGCCGCACCGCGAGCACCGGCCCACTGTAGCCGGCCACGCCGGCGTCCAGGTCTTCCGCCAGCCCCCGGGCCCGGTAGCGGTTGCGCTTCGCCAGGCTGCGCCAATCGTTCATGATACCGCGCGCCTCGTCGCCGCCGAAGCCGATGCGCTTGCCCGGAAAGTAACCGAACAGCAGGCCGGCGGTGGGGATCAGCCGGATTAACCGGCGCACGCTTTTCGCATCGGGCTGGGCGCTGGCGCCCTGGAAGGCTTTCCACCAGGGGCTGCCGGTGGCCACCAGCAGCAAACCACTGATGCGGTCGGCGAAACGCCCGGCGGTGATGGCGGCGAAATGGCCGCCCAGGCTGTGGCCCATCAGGTAGAGCGGCGCGCCGGGCCGCTGCGCTTCGGCCCACTCAAGCAGCGCCGGCAGATCGTTATCAAGCACGTCGGCGAAGCCCCAGTTGTGGCGCCGGCCGGGCCGCAGAGCGCTGTCGCCCTGGCCGCGCTGTTCCATCACCGCCACATTAAGGCCGCTCTCGGCGAGGGTGCCGGCCAGCTTGTCGTAAAAGCGCGCCGCCACGCCCAGCGCGGGCAGCAGCATGATCGTCGGTGTGTCCGGCGCGCCGGGATACCAGGTCACCGGCACCCGATAACCGCTGGTGGTATCAACCCGATGAACCGCCGCATTTTTTGCGTCGGCGCTCACGCTGTTTCCTTGACCGGGCGTCGCGGACGGCGCACCAATTCGCCGGAGCAGTTGGGACAGACGCCGCCGAGCGCGGTGCAGCAGTCCACGCAAAAGGTGCACTCGTAGGAGCAGATGTAAACTTCCCCCTGTTCCACCAGCGCGTTCTGGCAGTGTTCGCATTCGGTTTTCATTTCCAGCATGTCAGCGTGCCTCTGTTAAGGAGCGTTAGCGTGCCTCGACTTTACCCTTGCCGCAGCGCTCGCACTGGTAGCGGGTCACCAGCTTGCCCTGCTTGCTGTCGAACTGGGTGTGCTTGACCACTTTCCATTTGTGGAAGCCGTGTTGGCACAGGCCCTTTTTGGGTTTCTTCGCATCCGGTTTCTGGAAGGGGACCACGTCGCCCATGGCAATACCCTTGTGTGTCTGTGGACCGCTACAGGTTACTCGAAATCTTTTGTGGTGATGTCAATGTCGCGCGGGCTCTCGATGCTTTGCGGCTCCGTATCGGAGACGCGGTGCAATGGTGGTGCCTTCCGGGACCATCTACAGAGCCCGAATTGTGGGAGCTTGCCTTGCAAGCGAAAGGCCGGCTCTGCCGGCCGGCGGGATGCCAGAGACGCTGCTTGGTGCTGCCATTTGAAGAGTCTCTGGCATCCTGCCGGGAGCTTCGCTCCCTTTCGCGGGCAGGCCCCTCTCCCACAAACCCGCGCCCGGGTCAGGAGCTGGCCGGGGCGGGCTGGGGCTGGCGCAGGCCGCGCCACTGGCACCACACCAGGAAGGCGGTGAGCAGCGCCAGGTCGGCGAGCAGTATCTGGCCAAGGTTGGACAGCAGCGGCGCCGCCGTGAGCATCACCACCGGTATCGCGACGACGAAGGCGACGTCGGCGAGCGTCAGCAGTTTCGCCATGCCCTGAGGGATCGGCTTGCGGGTGCCGACGAAGGCCAGGTCGGCGGCGAACAGCAGGAAGACGATGCCGGCCACGGTGCAGATTAGCGGCGGGATGGCGCCGGCGTGGGCGCCGATCAGGCCGGCGATGATGCCGGCGTCGACGATCATCAGCAGGCCCAGCAGGGCGGTGCCGACAGCGTTGAAGAGCAAAGCGTGCTTGAGTGATTTCCAGGGCATGGTCTTTCTCCTTCAGGTTTCTGATAGAGTCAGAATCCCCGTTGCGGGGAAGTGAAACAATTACCCGTGAGGTAATGGGAGGCGGAATTGCAGGCGGGACCTTTGTTATCGGAATGGCGTCGTAACCGGCGGCTGAGCCAGCTGGATCTGGCGGTGCGGGCGGAGGTGTCGAGCCGCCATCTGAGCTTTGTGGAAACCGGTCGTGCGCAGCCCAGCGCCGGCTTGCTGCAGCGGCTGGCGGAGGCGCTCGATCTCAGCTGCCGCGACACCAACCACCTGTTGGTGGCCGCCGGGCACCCGCCACGTTTCTCGGAGACGCGGCTGGACGATCCGGCCATGGCGCCAGTGCGCCAGGCATTGGAAGTGATGCTGGAAAACCATTCACCTTACCCGGCGGCAGTGCTGGACGCGCACTGGAATCTGTTGCTCGCCAACCCGGCGCAGCAGGGGCTGATCCAGGCGATCGTCGCCGAGGGCGGGCCGCTGCCGCAGACCGGCAACATGGTCGAGCTGGTGTTTCACCCGGAGGGGTTCCGTCCGTTCATCGCCAACTGGGAAACGGTGGCCGGCTTCCTGCTGCGGCGCCTGCGGCGCGACCTGGATACCCGGCCGGACATGATGTTGCGCGCGCTTTACCAGCGCCTCGGCGAGCTGGCGGACGTGGATACGCTGCTGGAGCACAGCCCCACCAGCGTGGAGCCGATGCTCACCCTGGAGCTGAATATCGCCGGGCAACACCTGCGCACCTTTTCCACCCTGGCCTGTTTTGGCACCGCGGTGGATGTGGTGATGGAGGAGCTGCGCATCGAACATTACTTCCCCGCCGACGACGCCACCCGGGCGTTCTTCGAGGAAGCGGGCGGCTTTGATCGCACTAAAGGCCCCGAATCCGTATAATTCCGCTCCCGAATCCACCGGCCACAGGATATCTATGACCGACTTTACCCCCGGCCAGCGCTGGCTCAGTGAATCCGAGACCGAACTGGGCCTCGGCCTGATCAAGGAGGTGGATTACCGTCTGGTCACGGTCATCTATCCGGCCGTGGAAGAAGAGCGGACCTACGCCAAGAACAACGCGCCGCTGTCGCGCATTACCTTCGACGAGGGTGACACCCTGACCACCGGCGACGGCCTGGAGCTGGTGGTGCAAAGCGCCGAGGATCACAACGGGTTGATGGTCTACCACGCCCACCCCGCCGGCGAGCCGGACAATGTGCAGCCGGTGCCGGAATCCCTGCTTGGCCATCAATTGCGTCTTAGCGGCGCGCTGGACCGCTTGCTTACCAATCAATTGTCGTCGAACCGCTGGTTCGAGTTGCGGCTGTCGGCGCTGCGCGCGCGGGCCCAGCGGGAAGGGTCCGAGATCGAGGGCCTGCGCGGCCCGCGCATCGATCTGATCGGCCACCAGCTGTATATCGCCGACCAAGTGGCGCGGCGCTACGCGCCCCGGGTGCTGCTGGCCGACGAAGTGGGCCTGGGCAAGACCATCGAGGCGGGCCTGATTCTCCATCAACAGCTGCAGACCGGCCGCGCCGGCCGGGTGCTGATCGTGGTGCCGGACGCCCTGGTGCACCAATGGTTCGTGGAAATGGCACGGCGTTTCAATCTGCGCTTTTCGATCTTTGACGAAGAGCGCCTGGAAGCCCTGGGCAAACCCAGCGCGGAAAGCGTCAAGGACATGCTCGCCGACCTGATCGCCGAAGAGCTGGGCGAGGCGGACGCGCCGGAGGTGGTGGACAACCCTTTCCTCTCCGAGCAGTTGATCCTGTGCAGCACCGCCTTCCTGGAAGGCTGTGACATCGACACCCTGGCCGCCGCCGAATGGGACCTGGTGGTGGTGGATGAAGCCCACCACCTGGAATGGTCGGAGGACGCGCCGTCGGAAGCTTATCAACGCGTCGAGCGGCTGGCGCGCACCAGCCCCGGCCTGTTGCTGCTCACCGCGACGCCGGAACAACTGGGCGTGGAGAGCCACTTCGCCCGCCTGCGGCTGCTGGACCCAGACCGCTACCCGAGCCTGGACGCCTTCGTCGAAGAACAGGGCCAGTACCGGGACGTGGCCGAACTGGCCGGCGAACTGCACGACCGGGAAAGCTGGCCGGCGGCACTGAAAAATAAAGCCGCCGCCCTGTTGCCCGGCGAACCCGTGGACGAAGATCACCGCGACACGGTTCTGGCGGAGCTGCTCGACCGCTTCGGCCCGGGCCGGGTGCTGTTCCGCAATACCCGTCACAATATCGCCGGCTTCCCGGCGCGCAAGGTCGAGGGCTATCCCCTGCCTCTGCCCGCCAACTACGAAGTGGACGACGACGAAGCGGAGCTGCGCCTTTACCCGGAGGCGGGCTTCCCGGACGATCGCTGGTGCGCCGAGGACCCGCGCGTCAGCTGGCTGGAAAAATTCCTCAAGGCGCAGCGCGGCGAGAAAGTGCTGGTGATCTGCGCGCGGCGCGACACCGCCATCGACCTGCACGCCTACTGCGGCTACAAGCTGGGCATGAGCGTGGCGGTGTTCCACGAAGGCATGGATCTGATCGAGCGGGACCGGGCGGCAGCCTACTTCGCCGACGGCGAGGATGGCGCCCAGGCGCTGATCTGTTCCGAGATCGGCTCCGAGGGCCGTAACTTCCAGTTCGCCCACCACCTGGTGCTGCTGGACCTGCCGCTGAACCCGGATTTGCTGGAGCAACGCATCGGCCGCCTGGACCGCATCGGCCAGAGCGAGGAAATCCGCATCCACGTGCCCTACTTCGAAAGCCACGGCCAGGAGGTGCTGTTCCACTGGTACCACCAGGGCATGAACGCCTTCGAACAGACCAACCCGGCGGGCCACGAAATACGCCTGCGCACCCAGGACACCCTGGAGGCGGCGCTGGCCATGCCCGGCGACGCCGACACCCAGCAAAGACTGCTGGAGGCCACCCGCGCCGAGGCCGCGCGCCTGCGCGAGCTGCTGGAAAGCGGCCGCGACCGCCTGCTGGAGCTGGCGTCGTTCGACGCCGAGCGCGCGGAAACCCTCAAGGACAAGCTTCGCGAGGCGGACGCCCACAGCCCCTGGCCGTTCCTGGGCCGCCTGTTCGATCACTACGGCGTGGATCAGGAAGAGCACTCCGAGCAGGCGTGGATTCTCAAGCCGGGCAACCATATGCGCGAGCCGCTCCCGGAGCTGCCGGATGACGGCGTGACGGTTACCGACGACCGGGCCACCGCCCTGGCCCGCGACGACATGCAGTTCCTGACCTGGGAACACCCGCTGGTGACCGGCGCCCTGGATATGATCCTCGGCTCTCACCGGGGCAAGGCGTCGGTAAGCCTGCTCAAGAACCCCAAGGTGAAAGCCGGCACCCTGTTGCTGGAAGTCGCCTACACGGTGGAAACCGTGGCGCCCAAACACCTGCAGGCGGACCGCTTTCTGCCGGTGACCACCATCCGCCGGCTGGTGGATGGCCGGGGCCGGGATCTGTCCGCGGCGATCAGCCATGAAGCGCTGTGCAAGCAGTGCCACAAGCTGGAAAAACCGCTGGCGCGCAAGATCGTCGCCAGCCAGAAAGCGCTGCTGGAACGTCTGCTTAAGGACGACGAGAACAAAGCCCGCGACGAAGCGGAGGGCATCATCCAGACCGCGCTGACCGCCATGCGTGAGCAGCAGGGCCTGGAGCTGCGCCGCCTGAAAGCGCTGCGCGAAAAGAACCCGCTGGTGCGCGACGAAGAGATCGACTTTCTGGAGCGGCAGACCGCCGCCCTGGAAACCCACTTGCAGGACGCCCGCTACCGCCTGGAAGCGGTGCGAGTGATCGTAGCCGGAGACTAGAATGAGTTATTTGCCCTGTGTGGAAATCGAACCGCAACAACCCGCCGTCGCCAGCGTAATCTGGCTGCACGGCCTGGGCGCCAGCGGCCACGACTTCGAACCGGTGGTGCCGGAGCTGGGCCTGCCGGCGGACCTGCCGACCCGCTTCGTGTTTCCGCACGCGCCGCAGATTCCGGTGACCATCAACGGCGGCATGGTAATGCCAGCCTGGTACGACATTATCGGCTTGGGCGGTGAAGGCCCCACCGACGTGGACGGCATCCGCCGCTCCGCCGATCAGATCGACGCCCTGATCGAGCGGGAGATCGAGCGCGGCGTGCCCAGCGAGCGCATCGTTATCGCCGGCTTTTCCCAGGGCGGCGCGGTGGCCTACGAAGTGGCCCTGCGGCACCCGAAAAAGCTGGCCGGCCTGATGGCGCTGTCCACCTATTTCGCCACCCAGGACAGCGTCGCCCTGAGCGACGCCAACCCGGGGCTGCCGGTGTTCATCGCCCATGGCCAGTTCGATCCCATGGTGCCCGAAGCCGGCGGCAGCCAGGCGGTCCAGGCCCTGGAAGGCAAGGGCTATCAGCCGGCCTACAAGACTTACCCGATGGAACACGCCGTGTGCCTGGAGGAAATCCAGGACATCGCCGCGTTTCTCAAACAAACGCTGGCCTGAAACGCCGGGCCTCCTTTCTACGAAGCCCGGCTTGTAGGAGCTTGCCCTGCAAGCGAAAGGGGGGGGGCTTGTGCGAGCGGGCCTCGCCCGCGAAAGGGAGCAAAGCTCCCGGCAAAGGTCGCCCGGCAGGATGCCAGAGAGATTTCTAACGGCAGCGCTATCAGGGACTCTGGTATCCTGCCGGCCGGCTTTGCCGGCCTTTCGCTTGCAAGCAAGCTCCCACAAACCGGGCTTCGTACAAAGTAATGAGGGAGAGAGCCATGAGCGAGATTAAAGCCTACGGCGCGCAAAGCGCCGAATCCGGCGTGCACGCCATGTCCATTGAGCGGCGCGCGCCGCGCCCGGATGACGTGGCGATCAAGATCGATTACTGCGGCGTCTGCCACACCGATATCCATTTCGCCGAAAACGACTGGGGCCGCACCCTGTACCCGGTGGTGCCCGGCCATGAAATCATCGGCCGCGTTACCGCGGTGGGCGACGACGTCAGTGGTTTCAAGGTCGGCGACGTGGTGGGGGTCGGCTGCATGGTGGATTCCTGCCGCCACTGCGACGCCTGCGAAGACGGCCTGGAGCAATACTGCCTGGAAGGCATGACCGGCACCTACAACGGTCGTGACCGCCACGACAAGAGCGTCACCTTCGGCGGTTACTCCGAATCCGTGGTGGTCAGCGAGCGCTTCGTGGTGCGGGTGCCGGAAAAGCTGGACCCGGCCGCCGCCGCGCCGATTCTGTGCGCCGGCATTACCACCTATTCACCGCTGCGCCACTACGGCGTTAAAGCCGGCGACAAAGTAGGCGTGGTGGGCATGGGCGGCCTCGGCCATATGGGCGTCAAATTCGCCAAGGCGCTGGGCGCCGAAGTGACCCTGTTCACCCGCTCGGAAAGCAAGGTCGGCGAGGCCAAGAAACAGGGCGCCGACCATGTGGTGGTGTCCACCGACGCCGATCAGATGGCGGCGATGACCGGCAAGCTGGATTTCATCCTCGACACCGTGCCGGTGCGCCACGACCTCAACCCCTACCTGAACGCCCTCGCCTACGACGGCAAGCACATTCTGGTGGGCCTGCTGGACACGGTGGAGCCGCCGGTGCACGCCAGCGCCCTGATCGGCAAGCGGCGCATTCTGGCCGGCTCGCTGATCGGCGGCATGCCGGAAACCCAGGAAGTGCTGGATTTCTGCGCCGAGCACGGCATCACCTGCGATGTGGAGATGCTCGACATCCACAACATCAATGAGGCCTACCAGCGCATGAAAGCCGGCGACGTGAAGTACCGCTTCGTGATCGACATGGCGACGTTGGGGGACGCTTGACGCCTGACGCCGGACGCCGGACGCCTGACGCCTGACGCTTTGTCGGCTTTCGCTGCGCTCAAGCCGACCTACGGGTGCAACCGGCACCCGCAGGAAACACCGCAACGACCTCCGCGCCGGATTGTAGCGTCCGGCGTCAGGCGTCAAGCGTCCGGCGTCCGGCGTCCGGCGTCCGGCGTCCGGCGCCCAGCATTCAGCTCCCCCCAAACACCTCATCAAGCAGGTCGTCCATGGCCGCGAAGGCGCGGCGGGCGACCTTGGCGTTGTACATGGCCCGCCCGGGCATATCCGCGTTGGGCGCCGTGAATGAGTGCACCGCCCCGCCGAAGTGGGTCAACTGCCAGTCCGCGTCCACCGCATCCATCTCTTTCTTGAACGCCACCAGGGAGTCGTCACTGACCATCGGGTCGTCAGCGCCGTTGAGCACCAGCACCGCGCCCTTGATCGGGCCGGCCGCGGGCCTGGGGGTGTCGAGCAGGCCGTGGAAGCTGACAAAGGCGCGCAGGTCCGCGCCGGATCGGGCCAGCTCCAGCACGCAGGCGCCGCCGAAACAGAACCCGAAGGCGGCCAGACGGTCGGCGGGCACGCCCAGGGCGCCGGCTTCGCGCGTCAGCACCGCCAGCGCTTCGGCGAGCCGGGCGCGCAGGGCGTCGTTGTCTTCGCGCAACGCGCCCATGGCGGCCATGGCCTGCTCCGGTGTTTGCGGCCGGTCTTCCACGCCGAACGGATCGAACAGAAAAATCACGCTGTCGTCGTCGAGCAGTTGCTCGGCCTGGTCCAACGCCCGCTCGGTAACCCCGAAGAAATTAGGCGCCATCAACAGGCCCCGGCTGGGCGTGGCGCCGCGCCGGTGCAGCAGATGCCCTTGAAAGGCTTTGCCGTCCACCTGGTAATCCACCGGTGTGTTTATCACTTCGCTCATTGTGTCTCTCCTTCTCTCTCCCGGAAAACGCATCAAAACAGCGCCTTTTACCGTATAGGTCCGGTTACATATGGCAAGTGACGAACGCGATAACATCACGGAATCCGCGCCCCTGCCCATGGTCTACTAGTGACCACACACGTGAAGAGGGATTTTTTATGAACTATCGTCCGTTAGCGCTTGTGATCGGCGCCTTGACACTGATCCCGCTGTCCGCCACGGCGGCCCCGCCGTCCTGGGCCGGCGGCTCGAAAGCGTCCCAGCAAAGCGCCGCCGGCGCCGAACAGCACCGACAGTTCAACGACGAGGAACGGCGGGCGCTGCGGGAATTCGGCAGCCGCTACCGCGCCGGCGACCTGCCGCCGGGGCTGCAGAAAAAAGTGGCACGCGGGCAGTCCCTGCCGCCCGGCTGGCAGAAGAAGCTGAACCAGGGGCGGCGCTTACCGGACGACCTTTACTACCAGGGCTATCCCCTGCCGGATTCGGTGCTGCGCACATCGGGCGGCTATTCCGATGTGGTGATCGACAACGAGGTGGTACGCATCCTGGACGCCACCCAGACCATCATGGACGTGTTCCAGCTCAATAACTGACCTGACTTTCATTGATGTTTCGCGGAACCCTACCAGCATTTGGTTTTCAAAAATGGGAATCATTGCCCGTTACGCCGGATTCAGGGAGCCGACACCATGACCAAGCTGGCTATTAAAGGCTTACTCGCCATCACTACCGCCCTCTGGTTGCCCGCCCACGGGGACCCCAACGCCGCCCCCTGGCTGCCAGAAAGCTTGAAGGAAAACCGTCACGACGACAGCCGGGACAGCGTCGCGGAAAACAGCAATGTGCTGCTCACCGGCCGCCTGAAGCCGGGCGATCCGCGCTGATTGTGTTAAATACGAAAAACCCGCGTGCGCTGGTTCACAGGCGTACTTTCAGAGGGTGAACGCGGGCGGCCCTTTCCACTCATACTTCACGTTAACGGCGATTGACTCGTCGTTAGCGGACGAAGGGCCCACAGGGAGGGCCAAGGAGCAAGGATGCACTTCGTCAACGGCGAAGGGCCGACCAGGAACGGCCAGGGAAGCAGGACGCGCTTCGCCCGGGCGAGAGTGCCACAGGATGACGGCTCGATAGCGCAAGGACGCTGATCGCCCCTCGAATTCGGAGGACCGGAATGAACACTATTGCGCGATTCTTAGTTGTTTTGTTTGTGGTTCTGGTACAACGCGGGGAACTTTCCTGCGTGGCGGAACACTAAATCTCTGAAGTCTCCCAGTACAATCAGGCAACCCTCAGGGCGTTCAGCGGCAAGCGGACGCCCTTCTTTTTGTTCGTGCGAGCGGGCCCTGCCCGCGAAAGGCAAGCAACGCTTGCCGGCGCGATCCCAGAGACTTGGCCGGACGCCGGCGGCACGGCCGCGTGCTATTTCTTACCGCCACCAGGGCCGAAAGGCAGCGGGAAGGCGGTCACATTGCTGCCCGCCTCAGTAATTTTACCTACGCCCTCTTTCTCTACCTCGTCAATGCGGATGATGGCATTGACCGGGATAAACGAGCGATGCACGCCGGCGAACTGGTTCTTGAGCTTTTCCTCCGAGGGGTCCACGACCACCTGGGCCCGCTCACCGAATAAAAACTCCTCCACCTCCAGGAAGCCATAAAGATCACTCTGGAAGATCTCACCCACGTAGATTTCGTAGATCTGGCCCTGATTGAGGAAAATAACCCTGTAGATTTGACGGCTTTTCGACATGTCCGAGGCTATAACCAAGCGCTGAAAGGGCGCGCAGTCTAGCACAATTCGGCTTGACGGTATCTCCCGAAAGGCCCGTTCCAGGCGGCTTTCCGGCTGGACTTTGCCACCTTGAATGACTAGAGTTACCGCCCACAATGCCGTGGGGCATTTTGCCGCAGTCCGGAGACACGCCTTCCTTTCCCTTACTTCTTGTAAGTGATTGTTTTGGCGCGTATTTCCCTGAAAAGCTAGGCGGGCTCAAGGCCACCCCCTTGGCCGCCCGCTCGTCTCGGGAGGGACCCGGCGGGGCACCACGGCATCACCAGGGTTACCTAGCCCTATTCCTGAAACTCGCTTTCCAGGTGCCGGTGACGGCAAGAATAGGCGCGGCCCCTTCTTCCGGGGGGTTCACGCTGGGGAAAACAGGGAGCTAACGCATGCAGTCAACTCTGTTCCACCGCGCGGCGGTCGGCCTCACTTCGCTGATGATCAGCGGAATGGCCGTGGCCAGCGATTGGACTGAACGTTCCAACGAAAACCTGCGACCCGGTGTCACCGGCGTCAGCCAGGAAGTTTACGACCTTCATACCACTATTTTGTGGATCGTGACCATTATTGGTCTGCTGGTATTCGGGCTCATCCTGATTTCCATGATCCGCCATCGCCGGTCCAAAAACCCCAACCCCTCCACTTTCCACGAGAACGTGTTCCTGGAAGTGCTGTGGACGGTAGTGCCCTTCGTGATCCTGATCGCGATGGCGGTGCCCGCCACCCGGGTTCTGATCGAGCTGGACGACTCCTCGAAAGCGGAGCTCACCGTGAAGGTCACCGGCCACCGCTGGAAGTGGGAATACGAGTACCTCACCTACGAGGACGACAACAATATCGGCGTCTCCTACATGTCCAATCTGGCCACGCCGATCGAGCAGATCAATAACCCGGTCCTGGCCGGCGGTCTGTTCCCCTACGGTACCGCTCAGGACGCCGTGGGCAGCGAGTTCCCCGAGAAAGACAAGAACTACAACCTGGAAGCGGACAAGCCGCTGGTGCTGCCGTCGGGCCAGAAGGTGCGTTTCCTGATCACCGCCGCCGACGTGATCCACTCGTTCTGGATACCGGACCTTGGCGGCAAGAAAGACGCCATCCCCGGGTTCGTCAACGAAACCTGGGCACTGGTGCCGGAAGGCAAGGAAGGCACTTACTACGGTCAGTGCGCCGAGCTGTGCGGCAAGAACCACGCCTTCATGCCGATTGAGGCCGAAGTGGTGAGTCAGCAAGAGTTCCGAACCTGGCTGGCCGAGCGTAAGGAAGAAGCCGCCGCGGCACCGGATCTGACCCCGTTCGCCGACCTCGACGAGGCCATGGAACTGGGTGAGCAGACCTACGCCGGTGCCTGCGCCGTTTGCCACGGCAACAATGGCCAGGGCGGTGTCGGCGTTGCCTTCGCGGGTAGCGACTTCGCCACCAACGAGGAACACCTTGACGAGCACATCGACGTGCTGATCAACGGTCGCGCAGCCATGCCCGCTTTTGGCGCCCAGCTGTCGCCCAGGGAAATCGCCGCCGTGGTTACTTATGAGCGTAACGCTTGGGGTAACGACACCGGTGATTTGATTCAACCCCAAGACGTCCAAGACCACGAGTAGGGAGGGGAGAGCGATGAGTACCGCCGCAGCACACGATGACCATCATCACCACGCCCCCACAGGCCTGAAGCGATGGCTGTTCAGCACCAACCATAAGGACATCGGCACCCTGTACCTGTGGTTCAGCTTCGCCATGTTCCTGGCCGGCGGCCTTCTGGCCATGGTGATCCGTACCGAATTGCTGGAACCGGGCATGCAGTTCGTGGACCCGGAATTCTTCAACCAGATGACCACCGTTCACGGTCTCGCCATGGTGTTCGGGGCCGTCATGCCCGGCTTCGTGGGCCTGGCCAACTGGATGATTCCGCTGATGATCGGCGCGCCGGACATGGCGTTGCCGCGCATGAACAACTGGTCCTTCTGGATTCTGCCGTTCGCGTTCCTGATCCTGCTCAGCTCCGTGTTCATGAGCGCCTTCGGCGCCGGCAACCCGGCCGCGCCCAACTTCGGCTGGACCTTCTACGCGCCGCTTTCCACCGAGTACGGCCCGGCCTCCACGGACCTGTTCATCTTGTCGGTTCACATGATGGGTATCTCTTCCATCATGGGCGCCATCAACGTGATCGTGACCGTGTTCAACCTGCGCGCTCCCGGCATGACGCTGATGAAGATGCCGCTGTTCGTATGGACCTGGTTGATTACCGCCTTCCTGCTGATCGCGGTGATGCCGGTTCTGGCTGGCGCGGTGACCATGATGCTCACCGACCGCCACTTCGGCACCAGCTTCTTCAACGCCGCCGGCGGCGGTGACCCGGTTCTGTTCCAGCACGTGTTCTGGTTCTTCGGGCACCCCGAGGTGTACATCATGATTCTGCCGGCGTTCGGCATTGTCTCGGCGATTATTCCGACCTTCGCGCGCAAGCCGTTGTTCGGTTACGCCTCCATGGTCTACGCCACCGCCTCCATCGCGTTGCTCAGCTTCGTGGTCTGGGCGCACCATATGTTCACCGTGGGCATGCCCCTGGCCGGCACCCTGTTCTTCATGTACATGACCATGCTGATCTCGGTACCCACCGGCGTGAAGGTGTTCAACTGGGTGGCCACCATGTGGCGCGGCTCCATGACGTTCGAGCTGCCAATGAAATGGGCCATCGCCTTCGTGATCCTGTTCACTTGCGGCGGCCTGTCCGGTCTGATGCTGGCGATCACCCCGGTGGACTTCCAGTACCACGACACCTACTTCGTGGTGGCGCACTTCCACTACGTGCTGGTGTCCGGCGCGGTGTTCAGTATGTTCGCCGCCGCCTACTACTGGCTGCCCAAGTGGTCCGGCGTGATGCCCAACAAGCTGCTCGGCGAGCTGCACTTCTGGAGCTCCCTGATCTCCGTGAACCTGCTGTTCTTCCCGATGCACTTCGTGGGCCTGGCCGGCATGCCGCGCCGCTACGCCGACTACGCGCTGCAGTTCGCGGACTACAACTTCTGGATCTCGATTGGCGGATTCTGGTTCGGTCTGTCGCAGCTGCTGTTCCTGGCGGTGTGCGTACTGTGCGCCATGAAGAAAGGCGAGAAAGCGCCGGCCCGTTCCTGGGAAGGCGCCGAAGGTCTGGAATGGGAAGTGCCGTCACCGGCGCCGTTCCACACCTATGACACCCCGCCGGTAGTCAAGTAACGGAGTTCGGACGGCACCATGAGCGAACAGAACCTGCAACAGCGCAACCAACGCACGCTCAGAAAGCTGATCATCTGGGCGGTGGCGATGTTCGGCTTCGCCTTCGCGATGGTGCCGTTTTACGATGTGATCTGCGATATCACCGGTCTGAATGGAAAAACGTCCACAACGGCGAGCACCGAAGGCCCGTCACAGGTGGTGGAAGACCGCACCGTCACCGTTGAGTTCATCACCCAGCGGGGTGAAGGCGTCAGCGGTGATTTCACTTCGGCGACACGCCGGGTGGAAGTGCATCCCGGAGAGATCACGCTGGTGAACTTTTTCGCCAGCAATCCCAAGTCCAGCGACATCATCACGCAAAGCATTCCGTCGGTTTCCCCCGGGGAAGCGGCGCGCTACCTGCACAAAACCCAGTGCTTCTGCTTCGATCAGCAGTCGCTGGCGGCGGGCGAGCGCAAGGAGATGCCGATGATTTTCTACCTGGACCCGGAATTGCCGCGTCACATCAATACGCTGACGCTGTCCTACACCATTTTTGACGTTACCGACCGCGTCGCCGCGACGAACAAATAACGGCCGGTTGTACAGGAGACATTTTCAACATGGCAACGGAAAAGTATTACGTACCCGAGAGCAGCCCCTGGCCCCTGGCGGCCTCCGTGGGCCTGTTCCTCACCGCCGTGGGCGGTGCCAACTTCATTCAGCAGGCCACTGACCCGGATACCTTCCAGGGCAGTTGGGGCATGCCGCTGTTCTTCGTCGGCCTGGCCACCCTGCTGTTCATCATCGCCATCTGGTGGCGCGATACCGTCAAGGAATCCGTGGGCGGCCTGCACAGCAACCAGCTGGGCATCTCCTACCGCCAGGGCATGCTGTGGTTCATTTTCTCCGAGGTGATGTTCTTCGGCGCCTTCTTCGGCGCCCTGTTCTACACCCGC
This sequence comes from Alcanivorax sp., assembly GCA_042090255.1. GTDB lineage: Bacteria > Pseudomonadota > Gammaproteobacteria > Pseudomonadales > Alcanivoracaceae > Alloalcanivorax. Next base: position 48,940 of record JBELJS010000002.1, read on the forward strand.
TGGCTGATCGTGCCCTGGCTGGGCGGCGCCGGCAGCAACGCCATGACCCATGAGTTGCTGTGGCCGAGCTTCCAGGCCATGTGGCCGCTGGTGAAGACCCCGGACGGTACCACCACCCAGGCCATGGGCGCCTGGGGTCTGCCGGCAATCAACACCGCCATTCTGCTGGTCAGCTCCATTACCCTGACCATTGCCCACCACGCGCTGTTGGAGAGCAAACGCCGCCGCCTGATCACCTTCCAGGCGATCACCGTGCTGCTGGGCGTGATCTTCCTCGGCCTGCAGGTGGAAGAGTACATCCACGCGTACACCGAAATGGGTCTGCGCATGGACGCCGGCATCTACGGCAGCCTGTTCTTCATGCTGACCGGTTTCCACGGTGCCCACGTGACCATCGGTACCATCTTCCTGTTCGTGACCCTGATGCGCGTGATCAAGGGCCACTTCAACGAAGAGAACAATTTTGCCTGGGAAGCGGGGGCCTGGTACTGGCACTTCGTGGACGTGGTATGGCTGTTCCTGTTCGTGGTGGTGTACTGGCTGTAACCCGCGCCACACCACCCTGGAAACGAAAAGCCCCGGTCACAAGCCGGGGCTTTTTGTTTTCTGGCGGGCGTTATTGCTGCTCGATGGGGACGCCGCCACGAGTGGTGGGATTGACGTCATGGGGTTGGATCCAGCCCATCAGCATGCTCACCAGGATGAATACGAACACCATCGCCGAGAACCCTACCCGCCAAGCCAGCGCTCGCATGGTCTTACCGCTTTTGCCCTCGTTGCGCACCAGGGACATCAAGGCCCGCGCCAGCGACACCACCGCAGCGATAAGAAGAACGATCACGATCAGCTTGACCCACCACATAATTCACCTCGACGGAATACGGTTGTCGGTTACAATACGCGCCCATTGTAGCCACCGCCCCCGTGAGTGCACGTAAAGATATGCCAAACCGCAATGCGCGCCGGTCGCTGCTGGGACTGGTTCTGACTCTGCTGGTGATCGCCGTCTGCCTGAACCTGGCCTGGTGGCAATGGCAGCGCGCGGGAGAGAAACGCGAGTGGCTGGCCGATCAGGCGGAAAAAGCCCGCGCCGCCCCGGTATCCCTGGCGCGCGCGCTCGACCTGGATGATCCGCAGCATCGCCCGGTGCGGGTCAGCGGCGAGCTGGACAACCGGCGCTCCGTGTTGCTGGACAACCGCACGTATCAGGGCGTAGCCGGCTACTTCCTGCTCACTCCGCTGCGCACCGATCAGGGCCACTGGGTACTGATCAACCGGGGCTGGCTGCCGCGTGGCGCGGACCGGGCACGCCTGCCCCAAGTACCGCGGGTCGACGGCCCGGTCACCCTGGCCGGCAACGCCTATCAGCCCTCGGCGCAGACCTTCGTGCTCAAGGAGACGCCGCTGCCGGAGAATCAGTGGCCGTTACGGGTACAAAAGGTGGATTTTGCAGCCATCGGCCATCGACTTGGGGTAGAATTGGCGCCCTTCGAGATACGGGTGGCCCCCGATCAACCTCTCGGCGACACCGCGGCGCGGCCGCGGCCGTGGCAGGACATCACCGCGGTGATGAGCCCGGAACGCCACCAGGCGTACGCGCTGCAGTGGCTGGGGTTGGCGATGGCCGCCCTGATCATGTATCTGATCGCGCGCCTGCGCGGGCGCCGTCGGCACCAACCGGACGCTTGAACTGATGTCTCCACGCACCAAAAACAGGCTGATTCTGCTGGCCATCATCGGCCCCTTTGTTCTCTTCTTCATTGCCGGTCGTTACTTCGTGGACCCCTGGGAACTGCCCCGCGAGAACAAAGGCGAGCTGCTGATTCCGCATATCCAGCTGGACACCCTGGCGCTGCGCGACGACAGTGGCGAACCCTACGACGGCGAGGACACCGCCGGTCTCTGGTCACTGATGTACGTGGCCGGCGCCGAATGCGGCCGGGCGTGCAAGAACGGGCTCTACTACCAGATGCGCCAGGTCCAGCAGACGCTGGGCGAGAATATGGAACGGCTGCGCCGTGTGATCGTTCACACCGCCCCGGCCAATCCCGAATTACGCGCTTTCCTGGAAGATAACGTGGCCGGCACCGTGGAAGTGGACGGCGATCCGCGGGCCGTCAGCGAGGCGTTGGCGCCGGCCACGGACAAACCGGTGGGGGATATCTTCGTGGTCAGCCCGGACGGCCAGATATTCCTGCGCTACCCCACCCACGACAGCATGGATGCCACCCTGGAAGAGGCGGAAAACATCCGCCTGGATCTTGAGCGCACCCTCAAAGGCTCCCTGATCTAAGGTCCCGATAACCATGCATTTCAACGCACACCGTTCCGACCTCAGCGACGCACCGACACGCTCGCAAATCTGGATGCGCCGCTTGACGCTGCTGGCCCTGCTGATCGCTGCCGGCGTCATCATCCTGGGCGCCTGGACCCGGCTTTCCGACGCCGGCCTGGGCTGCCCGGACTGGCCCGGCTGTTACGGTCACCTGGATGTGCGCAAGGCGATTTCCCATGTGAACGAGCAGAACCAGCTCGCCCCGGGCGCCCTGCGCGAAGCCCACAAAACCGTGCCGGAAATGGTGCACCGCTATTTCGCTTCCGCCCTGGGCCTGATGATTCTGATCATCGCCGCGCTCGGGGTGGTCAACCGCAAGCGTCTCAAACAGCCGGTGAAGCTGCCGCTGTTCCTGGTGGCGCTGGTGATCTTCCAGGGCATTCTCGGCATGTGGACGGTGACCATGGGGCTGCAGCCCACCATCGTCATGCTGCATCTGCTTGGCGGTTTCACCACCTTCATACTACTGGCGCTGCTGGCGGCGCGTTTGTACCGCTGGCCCAGTTTCCTCAACGATTGCGACGTGCGCAGCATGAAGCCGTTGGCCTCGATCACTCTGGCGGCGCTGGTGTTGCAGATCGCCCTGGGTGGCTGGACCACCGCCAATTACGCCGCGGTGGTGTGCACCGAGCTGCCGGTGTGCGAAGACGGCTGGACTGAGCACCTTAATTTTGAGGACGCCTTTGTGTTCTGGGGGCACGAGCACGACAAGCCGGACTATGAGTTCGGCGTGCTGCAGAACGACGCCCGCACCACCATCCATGTCATGCATCGCTTCGGCGCGCTGCTGGTGACGGTGCTGGGGCTGCTGCTGGTGGGCCGCATTTTGCTGCGCGCGCGCAGTGTGTTCTTCCGCAACTTCGCGCTCACCATCCTCGGGTTGCTGGCCGTGCAGATCGGCTTGGGAATCAGTAATGTGGTGTTCGCGGTGCCCCTGGCCGTGGCCGTGGCCCACAACTTCGGCGCCGTGGTGTTGCTGGTGTCACTGGTGCTGTTTATCCGTGCCATCAACGTGAAATGCGCCGCCCGTCACCCGCAATCCGAGGAGAGTGCGCTTTGAGCGAGAAATCCGCCGTAAGCGAACAGAACAACCACAGCGGCACGCCCCACTGGCGAGACTATCTGGCGCTGACCAAGCCCGGCGTGGTGATGCTGCTGATGGTCACCGCGGTGGCCGGCATGTTCCTGGCCACGGACCCGCCGGGCATGGTGCCGTTGTCGACCTTTATTCCCGCCTTCGCCGGCCTCTACCTGGCGATGATGGCGTCGGCGGCGATCAACCAGATCATGGACCAGAAGATCGATGCGATCATGAAGCGCACCGAAAAGCGTCCGCTGGTGGCCGGCACACTCACGCCGAAGGCGGCGATCACCTTCGCGGTGGCGCTGGCGCTGGCGTCCATGGCGATGCTGTATTTCCTGGTCAACCCGCTCACCGCCGGGCTTACCCTGTTCGGCTTCGTCGGTTACGCCTTCGTCTATACCCTGTACCTGAAACGGGCCACCCCGCAGAACATCGTGATCGGCGGCATCGCCGGCGCCATTCCGCCGCTGCTGGGCTGGACCGCGGTGACCAACGAGCTGCACCCTTACGCCTGGCTGCTGGTATTGATCATTTTCGTCTGGACGCCACCGCATTTCTGGGCGCTGGCGATCCACCGCGCCGATGAATACGCCAAGGCCGACGTGCCGATGTTACCCGTGACCCACGGCATCCCCTTTACCCGGGAGTCGGTGCTCTACTACACCATTTTGTTGTTCATTTGCTCGCTGTTGCCCTACCTCACCGGTATGAGCGGCCTGATCTATCTGGTCAGCGCGGTGATTCTCAGTGGGATCTTCCTGGTTCACGCGGTGCGGTTGCGCTTCAGCAAAGACCCGAAGCTGCCGATGAAAACCTTCGGCTATTCGATCGTCTACCTGTTCGTGCTGTTCACCGCCCTGCTGGTGGACCACTACATCCCGGTTCATCCAGGGAGCTTCTGAGAAGCGCCTTAGTCGCTTGACGGGAAACCCGCCCCGGTATCCAATCCCATGGCCAATAAAATAAAGGGGAAGGGAACCATGGGGACCTGGCTGTTTTTCGGCGTGCTGATCGCCATCGGCGTCGCGCTGGTGGTTATTTATAACCGGCTGGTGAGTCTTAAGAACCGCTTCAAGAACGCGTTTGCGCAGATCGACGTGCAGCTTCAAAGGCGCCACGACTTGATACCCAATCTGGTGGAAACCGCCAAGGCCTACATGGACCATGAGCGGGAGACCCTGTCGCGGGTCACCGACGCCCGCAACCAGGCGGAGGGCGCACGCCGCGATGCCGCCGCCGACCCCGAAGACGGCGCCGCCATCGGCCGCCTCGGCCGGGCCGAATCCCTGCTTTCCGGCAGCCTGTCGCGGCTGCTGGCGGTGAGTGAAAATTACCCCGACCTCAAAGCCAACCAAACCATGGCCGAGTTGATGGAAGCGCTGAGCAGCACGGAAAACCGTATCGGTTTCGCCCGCCAGGCCTTCAACGACGCGGTGATGCACTACAACACCTACCGGGAACAGTTTCCCAACAACCTGGTCAGCGGTCTGTTCGGCCCGTTCCGGGCCGCGGAGCTGTTGGAAATCGACGACCCGCAGGCGCGTCAGGCGGTGAACGTCAGCTTCTGACCCCACGCCGATGAACTTCTTCCAACATCAGGAACGGGCCCGGCGGCGCACGCTGCTGCTGGCGTTCTATTTCGTGCTTGCCGTGACCGCCGTGGTGGCGGCGGTGAACCTGGCGTGCTGGCTGATGTGGCACTGGTGGCCGCTGCCGGGCGACACCGCCGGTGGCTGGTTCGCCAGTGCCCCCTTCTGGTGGGTGACGCTAGGCACACTGGCGCTACTGGTGTCGGGCTCATTGCGCAAAGGCTGGCAACTGCGCCACGGCGGCGAGAGCCTGGCGGCCATGCTCGGCGCCCGGGAGATCGCCAGCCACAGTGGCGACCCGGCGGAGCGCCGCCTGCGCAACGTGGTCGAGGAAATGAGCCTGGCCGCCGGCACCATCATGCCGCGCACCTATGTGCTGCCCGGAGAAGCCGGCATCAATGCGTTCGTGGCGGGCGCCTCACCGTCGCGGGCGGTGCTGGTGGTCACCGAGGGCGCCCTGGCGCAACTCGACCGCGACGAACTGCAGGGCGTGGTAGCCCATGAATTCAGCCATATTCTTAACGGCGACATTCGCCTCAACCTGCGCCTTATGGCGGTGCTCGCCGGCATTCTTACGGTCGGCAAACTGGGCGAGTTCCTGGTCGATATATCACCGGCCTCCGACCGCCGCCGGCATGGCGGCCTGCTGGTGGCGGCGGGCGTATTGCTGGTGGCGATCGGCTACGCGGGGCTGTTTTTCGGGCGCTTGATCAAGGCGGCGATTTCCCGCCAACGGGAACGGCTGGCGGACGCCAGCGCGGTGCAGTTCACCCGGCAGCCGGCGGGGCTGGCCGGCGCGCTGATCAAGATCCGCAACGGCAATGGCTCGCACCTGCACAGCCTGCACGCCGAAGACCTGAGCCATATGGGCTTCGCGGAAACCCTGGCGTTTCGCCTGCGCCGCCTGCTCGCCACGCACCCCACGCTGGACCAGCGCCTGCACGCGTTGGGCGCCCATTGGGCGGCGCGGGCCCGCGTGCGCGCCCGGACCACCCCACCGCCAACAACCGTGCCCCCGCCCGCACCCGGGGCCAGGCCCTCGGAGCGCATCGGCCGGCTCGACGACGACAACCTGGGCTACGCCCGCGCCCTGGTGGAGACACTGCCCGCAGGGTTGTACCAGGCGCTGCATGCCCAGGAAGGCGCGGAGTGCGTGCTCTATGCCCTGGCGTTGGGCGATACGCCACCGCCGGCGGCGTTACGCCGTGGCCGACGCGCCGCCCTGGTCGATCAGGTCGGCACCCTGGGCACCCGCCTGCGCCTGCCGCTGCTCGACCTGGCGCTGGCGACCCTGCGCCAGGCGCCCCCGGAGCGCCGCCCGGTGATCCTCAAGCAACTTCGGGCGCTCACCCAGCGGCGCCGCGACCGCGACCTGCTGTGCTGGGCGCTCACCGCCATCGCCGAACGCCAGCTGGCCGCCCCGCACCGCGTCCTGCCACGGCCTGACATCCACCGCCTGACGGCGGTGGCCAACGACATTCAGGTGGTGTTCTCGGCACTGGCCTGGGCCGGCGACTCCGCCCGGGGCACCGCCCTGGGTGGCTTCCAGCGTGCCACCCACGGCCTGCTTCCGGCCGGGCGACTGCTGCTCGCCCCGGAGCGCTGCGCGCCAAGCCGTCTGGACCCGGCCGTCGCCCGGCTGGCGCGGCTGACACCGCTTCTCAAAGCGCCGCTGATTGATGCCGCCGCCGACCTGGTGCTGGCCGACGCCCAGGTGCAGGTGGCGGAGGCCGAGCTACTGCGGGCCCTGTGCACCCTGCTCGACAGCCCCATGCCGCCACTCTTCCCGTCCCTGACTCTGTAGCCCGGTTTGTAGGAGCGGGCCTTGCCCGCGAAAGGGAGCGAAGCTCCCGGCAGGATGCCAGAGAGACTTCTAACGGCAGCACAAACAGCGTCTCTGGTATCCCGCCGGGTGGCTAGCGCCACCCTTTCGCTTGCAAGGCAAGCTCCTACAAAACTCGCGCTTCGTAGAAGGGGCTCTCTCCCAGGGTTGGCTGATTTTTAAACTGTGATAGAGTTCGCATTGTCGGCTCTGGGGGAGCCGGGGGAACGGCGGTTCGGGGGAACCGTCGCGAGGGACACTGGGAGACACACATCATGGAGATCACCAAGAACAGCCATCGCAACACCTGGCAAGCGGTTCACGAAACCACGCTGGCTATCCGCGAGGGCCGCCTGGATCCGGCGCTCACCGATTGGCTGAGCCGGCAGGCCGTGCGTGTGGAAACCGCTCTGTTCGCCAGCGTGCGCCAATGCGACCAGCGTCTCTACATGGGCACGCTGGTGGACGAGAAAGGCCGCGTTCTGGAATATCTGGCCAACCTGGATCTGCCGGAGGACGACGCCCTGGATGACGTCACCGACGAGCTGGGCCCCAAGTGCTCCTACCACCACCGCCACGATCCCTGCGATCCAGTCACCATGGCGTTGATGATACAGCGCGGCCAGGCCCCGGTTTTCGCCGCGCAGCCGGCCTAGCTCATTCCGTCGCTCTCAGCCGCCTGCATCCCTAGAGCACATCCGAACGATACGGCAACAGCCCACGTGCCTCCTCCCGGTAGGCGTGCACGTGGCGTGCCTCGCGCTGGCAGAAATCCGCCACCGCGTCCTGGAAGGCCGGCTCCGCAAGCCAGTGCAATGAGTAGGTGAGCACCGGCTCGAAGCCGCGCAGAATCTTGTGCTCGCCCTGCACGCCCGGGTCGAATTCCGCCAGACCCCGCTCGATGGCGAACTCGATGCCCTGGTAGTAACAGACCTCGAAGTGCAGAGCGTCGTACTCCCGCACGCTGCCCCAGTAGCGCCCGTACAACGCCCGGTCGTCGAACAGGTAGAGACCGGCGGCCACCGGTTCATCGCCATCGCTGGCCATCACCAAAAGCACCTGATCGCCGAGCTGCTCGGCGAGCCGCCGGAAAAACGCCTCGCTGAGATAGGGCAGCTGCCCGCGCACCAGATAGGTATTGGCGTAGCAATGGAAAAAGAAACGCCAGCTTTGCGGATCGATATTAGTGCCGGTGAGACGGGTGACGGTGAGCCCCTGCTCCGCCACGCGCCGCCGTTCGCGGCGCACGCTTTTGCGTTTGCGGGAATTGAAACCGGCGAGAAACGCCTCGAAGTCCTGGTAACCCCGGTTGAACCAACGGAAATGACAAGCCTGCCGTTCCACCAGGGGAAGTTCGTGCAACGCCTCCCGCGTGGCGTGATCCGGGAACAGAAGATGCCAGCCGCTGGCGCCCTGCTCGCGGACCCGTTCGCGCACCCCTTCCCACAATTGCCGCGGGCGCCAGTCACCGCGCCAGCGCGGGCCGACCACCGGCGTGAACGGAATCGCGGTGACCAGCTTGGGGTAATAGGCCAGCCCGTTGCGCTCATAGGCGTCCGCCCAGGCGAAGTCGAACACGTATTCGCCGCGCGACCCGTCGCGGGCGTACACCGGCATCAGGGCGTCACCGTCGCGCAGGTGACAAGGGCCCCAGCCACGGCTTGGGGTGGCGGCGCCGGTGTCTTCCAGGGCGTTGAGAAAGGCGTCGGTGAGAAAGGGAAACTCCATGGCAACAGGATACTGACCCGGGGGCGGCCAGGCGAGGCCAACGTGAACATGAGATTACCGTGCCGCTTCGTTACAATGGCAGCGCGGCGATAATGATAACGCGGGATCCTCCCGAAGCCGCTTTCGAGTCACCAACAAGGTCAGTCGATCAATGAAAGTTTCAAAACCCCTGGCGGCGTTCTACGTCCTGGCCGCCCTTTTGCTTGCGTTACCCGGTGCCTGGCTGCTGTTTGCCCCGCACGCCTTTATTCTTTTCGTGCACGGCGGCGACCAGACCCTGCTGGTCTCTCCCCTGCTCAGCCAGCAAACCGGTCTGGGCCTGCTGTTGGCGGCGGCGGTGAATCTGGTCTGCCTGGCCGGCGGCCGCACGCGTACCGCCCTGCATGTGGCGGTGTTCTTTTATCTGGCCGGGCTGGTGGCCAGCCACGGCGCGCCGGTGTTCACACTGGACGGCGCCTGGTTGTGGGCCCCGGTGCTGGTTTACCTGCTGCCGCTGGCACCCTGGGGCCGTCTGGCCCGGGACGGCCGCCGCCAGGGCGAGGTGAAGTGGTTCAACCCCAACAAGGGGTTCGGGTTTATTCTCGACGATAACGGCGAAGAGATTTTCGTCCACTTCAAGGCGGTACGTAACGGTGGCCGCCGCAGCCTGCGCACCGGCACCCGGGTGCGCTTCGTCACGCGGCAATCCGAGCGCGGCGATCAGGCCGACGACGTGTACATTCAACAATGACCCTGTCGTTACTCGACTGGGGCGTACTGCTGGCCTATCTGGCGGTGGTGCTGTTGATCGGGTTTTACTTCGCCCGCCGCAATACCAGCACTGAGGAATATTTCGTCGGCGGGCGCCGCTTCCGGGGTTGGGTAATCGGCTTGTCCCTGGTGGGCACGTCGATCAGCTCGATCACCTTTCTGGCCTACCCCGCGGACGCCTTCAAGACCGGCTGGCTGCGTTATCTGCCCAACCTGGCACTGCCGGTGGCGTTGTTCGTGGCGGCCTATGTGTTCCTGCCGTTTTTCCGGCGCGGCAACATGACCAGCGCCTATGAATTTCTGGAACAACGCTTCGGCCCCAGTGTGCGGGTGTACGGCGCACTGGCGTTTATCGTCGCGCAGCTGGTCCGGCTGGCGATGATCCTGTGGCTGCTGTCGTTGATGATCCAGCAACTGGTGGACGTGACGCCGGCCACCGCGATCATCGGCGCCGGCCTGTTCGTCGGCCTCTACACCATTATCGGCGGCATCGACGCGGTGATCTGGACCGACGTGCTGCAGACCGTGGTACTGATGATCGGTGGGCTGTTGTGCATCTGGGTGGTGGTGGAAGCGCTGCCCGGCGGCCTGGGGCAGGTGTTCCGGGAAGCCTCGGCGGCCGGCAAGTTCGCGCTGGCGGAGTTTGACAACGGCACCCCGCAACCGGTGCGCTGGCAGCCGTCACTGAGTGAGAAAACCGTCACCATGATGCTGCTGATCGGCCTGACCAACTGGCTGACCGAATACTCCAGCAACCAGAACACCGTGCAACGCTACTGCGCGTCGCGCTCAATGAAAGAGGCGCGCCGGGGGCTGTGGGTGTATCTGTTCACCGCGCTGCCGGTGTGGGCGTTTTATATGCTGCTGGGCACCGCGCTGTGGGTGTTCTTCCAGCATTATCCGGACCCCGCCGCCGCGGCCGTGCTCACGGGTGAAGCCCGGGCCGAGTCGATCATGCCCTGGTTCATCACCGAGTACCTGCCTTCCGGCATCGCCGGCCTGGTGGTGGCGGCGGCGCTGGCGGCGGCGATGAGCTCGCTGGATTCCAGCATCAACTCGGTGAGCACCGTGTCGATCGTGGATCTTTACCGGCGTCATCTGCGCACCGGACGGGGCGACCAACACTATCTGCAGGTCGCGCGGGCGGTGGCGGCCCTGGTGACGGTGCTGATGATCGTTGGCGCGCTGTGGCTCAACGGCGCCAGCACTCATACCCTGCAGGACACCTCCACGATTCTGGTGTCGCTGTTCGGCGGCGGCATGCTGGGCTTGTATCTGCTGGGCTTCCTGACTCGCGTCGGCGACGCGCGCGCCGCCTGGTGCGGCATCGGCATGACGCTGCTGTTCACCGGCTGGACGGTGCTGACCAACAAGGGCCTGATGCCGGCGGCACTGAGCGCGCCGTTCGATCTCTACTACACCGGCTTGATCGGCAATCTGGTGATGTTCCTGGTGGGTTACGGCATCGCCCGGCTGCTCGACCGGCGCCCGGTGGCGGCGCCCTGAAACGGCGCCTTAACACTCAGGAGCGGGAGCCGGCGGGCTCGGACGCGGGGCGGCGCGCCTCGCCGTCGAAGGTCGCCGCCTGGCGGCGGGCGGCGCGCACGTCCCGGCGCACCACCAGACGGTCACGCACCAGCCAGCCGGTGGCCCAGACCACCAGCCAGGGGTCGATCAGATAGTCCCAGAGATTATCCGAATGCAGCAGGTTGAAGTAGAACGCCCCCTGGGCCGCGATCAATACCACGCAAGGGGCATAGGCCCGGTTCATCCAGGCGAACAGCCCGATCAGCAGCAACACGCTGCTGAATAGAATGTCACCGAAGCCCAACGCATAGGGATCGGCGTGGCTGGACCCGAGGCTCATGGGATAGAAAAACAAAGCCAGCGCCACCAGCATCACGCACACCGCCCGCAGTTGCACCACCGGCAACCAGTAACGGCCGCTGAGGCGGTGCTGGATCGCCACCAAGGCCAACAAGCCGGAGGTGATGCTCAAATGGCTGAGATAGCTCATTGCCCAACCGGCCAGACCCACCGGGAACGGCAACAACGACCACACCACCACAACCGCCGCCAGACCGCCGCGCACCGACAGCGGCAGGCGGACACTCAAACGCAGCCATACGGCCGCCAGCACCAGTGCACAGATCACGTTAGAAATCACCGGTTGTTCCTCCCCAATAGCGGCTGACCGGCGGGAAGCCAGGCGTGGCGAATGGCCGACTTATTCCAGGTGTAGAGGATGTGCACGTCGCCGTTAGCGGCTTGAACCACATATGGATAGTCGTACTGGAACTCACAGCCGTTTTCAGCGCATTTGTTGCGCTCCACGCGTTGACGCAGCAGCGCCGGGCTTTCGGTCTCCAGAGTGCTGGCCACTTCTTCGGAAATCATCTCCATGTACTCGGGTTGTGGCACGTTGCCTTCCCGCCATTGCGCCCGGTTATGGAAGAAATACCGCCCGGACCAGGTGTTGCCGCCGTCATGGGTTTCGCGCATGCACAGATCGTCGCGTTCCATCGGGTTGCAGTTGGCCACCAGCAGCCAGTGCCCGGGCGACAGCACCACGCCGCCCACCGCCGACGAGGGGTTCTGCAACTGGGACGGGCGCAGCGGCGACCAGTCACCGCCGCCGTCACGGGTCTCACTGCGGTACAGGAAACCCGGGTGGGTGTCGGTTTCGTTGCGCAGAAAAGCGGTGGCCCGTTTTGGCCCGTCCACCAGAACCAGCGGCTGAATGGCTTTGCGACCGTGGCCGATACGCTCCTTGTCGACGATCCGGTTGTGGTCGTCGAGGCGCAGTATCTCGCCGAATTTACCCACCATCTCGTGATACACCGGCAAGCCCACGGTGCCGTCCTGGTAACGGATCGGCGGGGTTTTTACCAGCGTACTGATGTTCAGGAACGGGGACGTGACCAGGGCTTCGTCGAACCGCCAGCTGGCGCCCATGTCATCGGACTCCAGCACCACCAGACGGCTTGCCGCCCAGCCGCCGAAACTCACCGCCACCACGAAAAGGCGCATGCGACCATTGTCATCGAGCACCGGCACCGCGTTACCCAATTTGCGTACATGCCGGCCCCACTGAAGGCGAATCTGCTCGCGGGTAACGATTCGTTCTTCGTCGCTCCAGGCGCCGCGTCGCGGGTCGAAGATCGCCGAGTGAATGGCCACATCCGGGCCACCCTCACGTTTACCGGCGAACCAAAAGGCACGCAGACGACCGTCCGGCAGCGCCACCATGGACGGCGCATGCACCAACGGCGTCTCGCCATCGGAGGCGAAGCGCATCTGCCACTGACCGCTTAAACGGTCGTGTCCGGGCACATAATCCGGCTTGAATTCAGGCTTGGAAACCCGTTCCTGGTGTTCCGGCAGCACCGCCACGAAACTCACCAGCAACAAAGCCCCAAGCAACCAGTGGAACACACGTCTTGCCATGGGTATCCGGCATCCGTTTGTCAAGGTGCGTGAAAAAAGCGGAGTCTAACACCGGCGTGCCAGGATTACCCTCCCCACCGGCGCGCGATCCGGCCCGATTTTCGGCCCCGTGCCGGCTCCATGGAAGCACCTGAAGCACCGGTAACCGCCGGGCGGCCTGGAAAAACGGACCGGCGGAGCCTCGACAGGGACAAATCCGGCCGATGATGGCATAATGCATCTACGAATTTCGGGCGACTTTTATATGCAACCCTCTCTCCGGGCAATCCCCTACCTGGTCCTGCTGGCGGCTTTGCTGGCCGCCGGACGGCTGCCGGCCCAGGCCGGCGCCTGGCAGTTGGTCAGTGATCGCAATGGCATCCAGGTCTACATGCAACATGGAGACCGGACCCCGCTAAAAACGTTCCGCGGCGTGACCCGCTTCCCGCTCGCCGATGAGTACGCCATGGTGGCTCTGCTCAATGATTACCAGGCCTACCCGGACTGGCTGCACTTCGTGGACAGCGCGCGGGAGCTGGGCCGCAGCAACGAGCAGGTGCGCCAACTGCACTTCACCACGTTGCTGCCCTGGCCACTGGCCGACCGGGAAGCGGTGCTGCAGACCCGAGTGATACAGGGCGGCGACCCGGCCAGCCAGGAAGTGGTGGTGGATCTCAGCAACCAACCGGACCTGCTGCCCCCCAATCCGGATTACGTGCGCTTTCCGCACATGGAAGGCATGTTGCGCTTCCGCCGTGCGGCGCCAGGGGAAGTGGAAGTGGTCTATCAGCTGGAAATGAACCCAGGCGGATACATTCCCGCCTGGCTGGCCAACATCCTGCTGCGCGACGCCCCGTATTTCACCCTGGAGCGGCTGCGCCGGGTGGTGCACCGCGCCGAATACCAGGGTCATTATTACGACTGGCTGGAACTGCGCGGCCCGGGCCGGCCGGAAACCGCGAAAAACGTAATAAAAAACCCCTGACACCTGTCATATTCGGCCCTTTTCGCTACCATTGACGTGGTTTTTCTCGATGCCGACGAGGCGGGGACCACTGGCATGGTGAACGCGCTTTTCTTTATCTACTCCTGGTTTATTTTTGTACCACTGATGCTGCTGGCCACGGTGTTGGCCGGTGCCGTCTGCCTGTGCCTGGTGCCGTTTCTTGGCCCGCGCCGGGTGGCGCGCCTGAGCGCCGTGCCCTGGGCACGTTTGGGGCTGCTGCTCAGCGGCGTCCAGGTACGTGTGCACGGCCTGGAGAACGTGGACCCGTCGCGCAGCTATGTGATCATCGCCAACCACCTCAGCCAATACGATATCTGGGTGCTCTATGGGCACTTGGAGCGGGATTTTCGCTGGGTCATGAAGCAGGAATTGCGCCGCGTGCCGGTGATCGGCGTGTGCTGCGCGCTGCTCGGCCATGTGTTCATCGACCGCCGCGACCGGTCGTCGGCGCTGGCCAGCCTGGAGCAGGCCAAACAGCGGCTCACCGGCGGCACCAGTATCCTGTTCTTCCCGGAAGGGACTCGCAGCCGCAGCGGCGAGCTGCGACCTTTCAAGAAGGGCGCCTTCCGCATGGCCCAGGACCTTGATATGCCGATTCTGCCGGTCACGATTATCGGCACCCGGGAAATTTTGCCCGCGGACTCCCTGCGCATGCACCCCGGCACCGTGGACCTGACCGTGCACGCTCCCGTGGTGATTACCGGCGAGGGCGACGCCGCCGTGGAAGAGGCCATAGCCCGCAGCCGCACCGCCATCGCCAGTGTCGGCGACGGTTATCTGGAGCTGACATAACGGCGCTCTGTTACCCTGGCGTCGCCCGGCGCCGGCGACATGGCCAGCTTCGACGTGGGAATTGGCCCCTTTTGCATGTCCGATGCCGCTACACTCCGGCCATTCAGACGGAATCGGAACAGCAACTATGAAAGACTTCCAGAATAAAGTAGCAGTGATCACCGGCGCCGGCTCCGGCATCGGCCGGGCACTGGCCCGGGATTTGGCCGCCGCCGGCGCCCGGCTGGCGCTGAGCGACGTCAACCAGGTCGGCCTGCAGGAAACCGCGGATGCCCTGGGCCTGGGCAGCGACCGCCTGATCACCGAAGCCTTCGACGTGGCCGACCGGGACGCGTTCTATGCCTTCGCCGAGCGGGTCACCGGCCACTTCGGCGCCGCCCACCTGGTGTTCAACAACGCCGGCGTGGCCCTGGGGGCCACCGTGGAAGACATGAGCTACGAGGACTTCGAATGGCTGATGGGCATCAACTTCTGGGGCGTGGTGTACGGCACCAAGGCGTTCCTGCCGCACTTGAAAGCGGCCGGTGAAGGGCACATCGTTAATGTCTCCAGCGTTTTCGGTCTGATCGGCGTACCCACCCAGTCGGCCTACAACGCCTCCAAGTTCGCGGTACGCGGCTTCACCGAAGCGCTGCGCCAGGAACTGGAGATGGAAGGCGGCCGGGTATCCTGCACCTCGGTACACCCGGGCGGCATCAAGACCAACATCGCCCGCAACGCCCGCATGGGCGCTGGCGTCGAGAAAATCACCGGCGGTGACGCGGACAAGGCGCGCCGCGATTTCGAGAAGATGTTCCGCACCACGCCGGAAGAGGCGTCGCGGACCATCCTCAAGGGCGTCACCGGCAACAAACGCCGGGTCCTGATCGGCTCCGACGCGCGCGCCATCGACAGCATGCAACGCCTGATGCCCACCGCCTATCAGCGTATTATGGTGGCCGGACAGAAAATGATGCGGAAATAGCCATGAAACCTTTCTCCCAGGCGGCCGAGAACAACAAGGGACCCATCCTTGATGTATTGCGGGACTATCTCACTGCCCCGGGTGATCTATTGGAAATCGGCGCCGGCACCGGGCAACACGCGGTGTGGCTGGCGCCGCATTTTCCCCAGGTGCACTGGACACCCAGCGAGGTGCCGGAAAACCTGGACGGCCTGCGCCAGTGGCTGGCCGACGCCCCCAGCGACAACCTGGCCGAACCGCTGGCGCTGAACGTCGAAGGCGACTGGCCGGAACACGCCTATCGCTACATCTTCACCGCCAACACCTTCCATATTGTGTCGCGTCCACTGGTCGAACTCTGCATTCGCCGGGTCTGCGAGCAGCTGCTGCCAGACGGACGCTTCCTGGTGTACGGCCCGTTCAATTATCAGGGCACCTACACCAGCGACAGCAATCGTCAGTTCGATCTGTCCCTGAAAGCCCACGACATCGCCATGGGCATCCGCGATCAGGAGTGGGTGGTGCAACGCTTCGCCGAACACGGGCGCGAGCTGCTTGGCGACCACGCCATGCCGGCCAACAACCGCATTCTCGTATTCGGCTGAAGGATCGGCTGAGACACAACCCGAGATTCCTCTGACAGTGCTGCCCGCTTTTTATACACTAGGTGCCCGTTCCCATGGCCGGGCCGTTTCCCGCAGCACCAAAACCGAGCGAATCGATGCAAAACGAGACCACCAGCGAATGGAGCCTGGCGCAGTTCCAGGTCCCCGAGAAAGAGGGCGAAACCCGCTTCCACGACTTTGATCTGGAACCGGCGCTGATGCGCGGCATCGCGGACGCCGGTTTTCAGTATTGCACACCGATCCAAGCCCAGGTGCTCACCCACGCCCTGGCCGGCGCTGACACCATCGGGCGGGCGCAGACAGGGACCGGCAAGACCGCCGCCTTCCTGGTCACCATCATCAATGACTTGCTGCGCCATCCGATCACCGTGCCACGCTTCGCCGGCGAGCCGCGCGCACTGATCGTCGCGCCCACCCGCGAGCTGGCGATGCAGATCGAAAAAGACGCCAAACTGCTGGCCCACCACACCGACCTGCAGGTGATGAGCGTGGTCGGCGGCATGAACTTCAACCGCCAGCAGGAACGCCTGCAAAGCCGGCTGATCGACATTCTGGTGGCGACCCCCGGGCGCCTGCTGGATTTCGCCAAACGCCGCGATCTGTGGCTGGACCGGGTGGAAGCCCTGGTGCTCGACGAGGCCGACCGAATGCTGGACATGGGGTTCATCCCCGACGTCAAACGCATCGTCAATATGACTCCGAGCACCCGCTACCGGCAGACCCAGTTGTTCTCCGCCACCTTCAACGACGACGTGATGAACCTGGCCGGCCGCTGGACCGAGGCCGCCCAGGTGGTGGAAATCGAACCCACCCAGGTGACCACCGACACCGTCGACCAGAAGGTCTACATCACCGCCACCCAGGACAAGTTCAACCTGCTCTACAACCTGATCACCCGGGAGAACATGGCCAAGGTGATCGTGTTCGCCAACCGCCGCGACATCACCCGGCGGCTCAACGACCGGCTGCATAAAAAGGGCCTGAACGTGTCGCTGATCTCCGGCGACGTGCCCCAGAACCAGCGTATGAAAACCCTGGAACGGTTCCGCGCCGGCGACCTGCAGGTGTTGATCGCCACCGACGTGGCCGGCCGCGGCATTCATATCGAAGGCGTATCCCACGTGATCAACTACAACCTGCCGGAAGACCCGGAGGACTATGTCCACCGCATCGGCCGCACCGGACGCGCCGGCGCCAGCGGTGTGTCGATCAGCTTCGCCTGCGAGGACGACGCTTTTCTGCTCCCGCAGCTGGAACAGGCCATTGGCATGAAACTCAACTGCGTGCACCCCGAAACCGCGCTGGTCGCCGATCAGTAGCCCGGCAAGGAAGAAACCCATGACGGAACGCATCACCCCGGAAGAGGGCGTCATTAAACTGGAAAGCGGCGACACCCTGTTCGTGGATGTCCGCGACCCGGCCAGCCACCAGGAAGCCCGCATCCCGGGCGCCCTGCTGCTCAACCAGACCAATCTGGAAGACTTTCTCGCCGTCACCGACCGCCAGCAACCGCTGGTGGTGTACTGCTACCACGGGCACTCCAGCCAGGGCGCCAGCGATTACCTGGCGGAGCAGGGCTTCCGCACCGTGGTCAGTCTCGACGGCGGTTTTGAACATTGGCGCCAAGCTCACCCCGAACACGTGGACAGCGAGTAGCCGGCTTCAGCGAGCAGACACTTACCCTCGCGCCCCGCCCCCACCTCGGCGGCCTGATACCCCCGGGCACCGCCAACCCTCCCGGTTAGCGCCAGCGCCAGGCTAATGTGTCGCAATAGTTGCAGGGTCTCGCCCCCTGTTGGCGCATGATAGGAGCCCATTAAACGACGAGGCGCCGCCACACTCCTTGCCTCAGACCAACGGAACAGACCGGATAAAAAGAGGAACACCATGAACGCAGCCCAACTGGCCGACGCGCTCAAAAACGCCCATGTGCAACACGCCCGCCTGCGCCTGCAGGAAAAAAGCTACTGGCAACAGCAACTGGACGACGGCGTCAAAGCCCTGGGCAAAACGCCGGTGGGCGCCCTGGTGGACCCGGACGCCCTCGCCACGGTGGTGGACGACTGGCTGGCCAACGTGAACACCGCCCAGGGACTGCGGCCGGTGATCGTCGAGGTGAGCGAGGCGATTCTGGAACGGGCCAGCGACGACCCGGCCACGGTGGGGGAGCTGCTGAACGAGGCGCACTTCGAAGCCATCCTGGAACAGGCGCTGCGCCTGAAAACACTCCGGGAAAAAGCCATCCACGCCTGCCTGAATCATCCGCTGGTCAGCGACATGGTTAGCGAGATGCTTTACACCGGCATCAAAAACTTCCTGCTGGAAGAAAACGTGCTCGCCAAACTGCCCGGCGTCAGCAGCATGATGAAACTGGGCCGTAAAAGTGTCGGCAAGGCCATGGGCGGGCTGGAAGACAGCATCCGCGACTACTTGCGCCACAACACCCGCGCCACCCTGAAAACCGGTGAGCAATGGCTCAACCGCCAGCTCACCGACGAGCGCATCGCCGAACTGGCCCGCGACGGCTACCAGCGCCTCGCCCCGCTCAAACCGGCGGACCTGATCCGCACCGCCCCGTCCGGTCTGGCCGGCGACATCGCCACCCACGCCTGCGTGATCGGCGATGAGGCCGCGCGCCTGGAATACAGCCGCCGCCTGGTCGCCGCTGGCATCCAGGCAGCGATCCAGGCCCTGCTGCAAAAGGACTTGCCCGCCCTGCTCAAAGCCATGGGCACCACCCCCAAAAAACGCAGCCAGGCCCTGGCGCCCGCCCTCGCCACCGGCGCCGCCGTGCTCGACCAGCAAGGCGTGCTCACCCCCTGGCTTGAGCAAGCGGTCGGCGACTTCTACGACAGCGACGCCTGCAAGGATGTCCTCGAGAACGCCCTGAGCTGATCGGAGATAGCTTTGTGGGAGCTTGCCTGCAAGCGAAAGGCCGGCAACGCCGGCCGGCGGGATTCCAGAGACGGTGTTTGTGGTATCCCTAGAGAGCTCTCTCGGATCCTGCCGGGTGGCTGACGCCACCCTTTCGCGGGCAAGGCCCGCTCCCACAAACCTACAACCAGGTTTCCGCATACTCCGCCAGGAGTGAGCGGGGCACCCCGTTGAGCTTCACCGAGCCACCATAGACGAACCCCTTGAAGCGCTCCGTCATATAGGTCAGCCCGGAACTGGTGGGCGACAGATAAGGCGTATCGATCTGCGCCAGGTTACCGAGACACACCACTTTGGAGCCCTCCCCGGCCCGCGTGATGATCGCCTTCATCTGATGGGGCGTCAGGTTCTGGCTCTCGTCGATCAGAATCAGGGATTTCTGAAAACTGCGGCCACGGATGTAGTTGAGCGCTTTGAACTGAATGTTGGCGCGCTCTTTCACGTACAGAATGCTGCCGGACGGGTTCTCGTCGTTAAGGTGCAGCGCCTCGATGTTGTCGTTGATGGCGCCCAGCCAGGGGTCCATCTTCTCTTCCTCGGTGCCGGGCAGAAAGCCGTGCTCTTCGGCCAGCGGCGGCGTCGAGCGAGTGGCGATGATCTTGTTGAAGCGCTTTTGCTCCACGGTCATCTCGATGGCCGCCGCCAGCGCCAGGATGGTTTTCCCCGAGCCGGCCGCGCCGGTCAGCGTGACCAGGTGAATGTCCGGGTCGAGCAGCAGTTGCAGCGCCACCGCCTGCTGAATGTTCATCGGCTTCAGGCCCCAGGCCTGCTGCTCCATCAAGGTCTCGGCCTTGTGATGGCGCAGTGTGACCACGCCGCCCTCGACGCTGAGAATCCGTCCGACGAAACCCTGCTCATCGAGAATGTACTGGTTGGGATAGACTTCCTCGCCGAGGATGTCACCCACCACCAGGCCGTGGGGCAGCCGGTGCAGGGTTTCCGCGCCCACCTGCTCGGTATCGACCTCGGTGACCTGGTCCCAGAATGAACCGGGCACCTCGAAGTAACCGCGCGTGAGTTGCTTGATGTCTGAAACCAACTGGTCGTTGTGGTAGTCCTCCGAATCGATGCCGCAGGCCCGCGCCTTGAGGCGCATATTGATGTCCTTGGTGACCAGTACGTAGCGGGTGTCCGGGTCGGCCATCTTCATGGCCATCACATCGTTGATGATGCGGTTGTCGTTGAGATGGTCGGGCAACGCGGAGCCGCCGGCGCTGCCGCGCGGCATCAGTACCGTGAGCGTGCCCTGGGTATAGTTGCCCCGGCCAATGGGGATGCCCGCTTCCACTTCCGCCGGCGTCGCCTGGCCCAGCACGTGATCGATCTGGCGAATGGCGGCACGGCAATCCGCGGCGGTATGCGACTTACCGGTTTTCAGACGGTCCAGTTCCTCCAATACGGTCATGGGAATCGCCACCCGGTGCTCTTCGAAGTTGAGCAACGAATTGGGATCGTGGATCAGAACATTGGTATCAAGAACGTAGGTTTTCGGGGTGGTGTCGGGCTGCCCAGAGCGCTGGTCGGATGAATGGCTGTTGGCGGAAACGGAATGCAAGGTGGCCGCTCGCTCTTCCATGCGTATCCCCTATTTGCGTGACGTTAGGGCGGCGGGATACGGGCACGAGAGTGACGCCTGCTCCTGCCGCCGTTTACAGTGCTACCGGCGGTTGCTGGTTAGCTTTCAGCTTCGGATCGCGATCACTCCCACAAGGGCGGGATGTAAATTACCATAACCCAGCTTTTCAGACCTGACAACGAGAGTCGTCAACGAAATTCGCAAAGAGTCGTCAACGAATTAATGAGAGATCGTAATGCCATTGGAACACCCTGAAGTTCGCATGCCGCCGCCCCTGCTGCACCTGGGCGGCCTGTTGATCGGCTACGGCCTGGATCAGGCACTGGGCTGGGCGTTGCCGGCGTTCACCGGCCGCCAGGGCCTCGCCGCCACCCTGGCGCTGATCGCCATCGCGGTGTTGCTCACCGCCTTGCTGCAATTGGCGCGCGCCCGTACCACGGTGATGCCACATCGCGCCGCCAGTGCACTGATCACCGGCGGCGTGTTCCGGCTCAGCCGCAACCCGATTTATCTGGCGTTCGCGCTGCTGCATCTGGCCTGCGCGCTGAGCCTGGGCAGCCCGGGCATGCTGCTGATGCTGGTGGCGGTGCTGTGGGTCATGCATAGCCACGTGATCGCCGCGGAAGAAACCTTTCACGCGCAGCAGTTCGGGGCGCAGTGGCAGGCGTACCGGGAACGGGTGCGGCGCTGGCTTTAAGCGGGTGCGTCACCGCCCCGCGCCGCTCTCGTTTGAGAAACTCCGGCGGCAACAGGGTGCCGTCGAGCAGGGTCAGGCGCGTGGAACCGAAATGCCCGGGCACGAAACCGCTTACCCGCACGTCCCGGGGCAACCAGCCCAGGCGCCGGTAGAACTCGGCGACCAGCTCTGAACAGAACCAGCCGCGCCGGTCCGGCGGACGGGTGAACCCGGTCAGCAGGTCACGGACGTTGCACCACAGGTAGTTTTTATAAGGACGGTGTAGCAGGCGCGCCACCAGGCGCCGGGCCAGACGCTGGCGGGCCTCACTGAGTGGCGGGCCGAGGCGGCGGCGCACCGCCACGTCGCCGGCGTAGTTGGCCAGCTTGTGCGCCAGCGGCACCAGGGTCACCCCGGCCACCGGCCGGCCCAGGTGCAGGTCGGCGGAATCACCGCCGCCGGCGGCTTCCAGCACCAGCGGCTCGGGATAGCCCGGCAGTCGCAGCACCAACCCAATGTGGCTCCAGGGGCT
This sequence comes from Alcanivorax sp., assembly GCA_042090255.1. Lineage (GTDB taxonomy): Bacteria > Pseudomonadota > Gammaproteobacteria > Pseudomonadales > Alcanivoracaceae > Alloalcanivorax. Next base: position 70,759 of record JBELJS010000002.1, read on the forward strand.
GCGGGTGAACACGCGAATCACCGAACTGGTCGGTCCTCGGCCGGAAAACAGCAACACATCGCCGGTTTCCAGGGATAACAAATTCAGATCTTGGACATCGGTCACGGCAGCGATCCGCAGGCCAGGCTCGAGAGCAAGCGTGAGCGATCCGAGTGACAGTGCGCTGACAGTTTGATCACGCTTGCGTGACCTCGGCGGCGCCGGCGGAGTGTCATAAAACCGTGACAGTGGACCGTTAGCCTGGGTGTTCCGACAACGGCCGGACCTATGGAACAACACCTCTACCAGCTACAGCGCCACCTGCCCGAGCAACTGCACCTGGACAACCTGATCCGCATGGGCGAGCGGCACCTGCGCGTTACCGAGGTGCTGACGGTGCCGCAGGGCGACCTGCGCCTGCCGGTGCGGGTGATCGAGATGGGCAGCCAGGCCGCCGGCGCCCCGGCGATCGGCTTTTTCGGTGGCGTGCACGGCGTCGAGCGGATCGGCACCCAGGTGATTCTGTCCTGGCTGCACAGCCTGATTCACCGCCTGCAATGGGACGACCAGCTGCACCGGCGCCTGGAGCATATCCGCCTGGTGTTCATGCCGATGGTCAACCCGGGCGGCGTCTGGCGGCGCACCCGCAGCAACCCCAACGGCGTCGACCTGATGCGCAACGCCCCGGTGGAGGCGGACGGCCAGGTGTCCTTTTTGGTCGGCGGCCAGCGCATCAGCCGGCGCCTGCCCTGGTTCCGGGGGCGCGCCGGCGACCCCATGGAAGCCGAAGCGCAGGCGCTGGTGCGCGTGGTGGAAGAGAAACTTTTGCGCGCGCCGGTATCACTGAGCCTCGACTGCCACAGCGGCTTCGGCCGGCGCGACCGCATCTGGTGCAGCTACGCGCGCACCCATCAGCCGATCGCCCACCTGGCCGAGGTCTACCGGCTCAAGCAGGTACTGGAGACCACCTACCCGCACCACCACCCCTATCTGATCGAACCCCAGTCGCTGAACTACACCACCCACGGCGATCTCTGGGACTATCTCTACGACCGCGCCCGCGAACAGCATCCGGAAAAAGTGTTCCTGCCGTTCACGTTGGAAATGGGGTCGTGGCTGTGGGTGCGTAAAAACCCCCGGCAGATGCTGGATTTCTTCGGCTTCTTTAATCCGGTGATCGGCCACCGCCACGACCGCGTGCTGCGCCAGCATCTGCCGTTGCTGGAATTTCTCACCGCGCTCACCGCCAACGCCGGCAACTGGCTGCCCACCGGCGCCCGCCGGGATGCCCTCACCCGCGAGGCCATCGGCCACTGGTTTGGCGACGCCCCACCCTAGCGCGCTGGTGGTCCTATTCTTGCAGCCCTACACTGGCGATATTCATTTAGAGGACCTGCGATTATGAAAAAAACGCTGTTGCTGCTGCCCGCCCTGATGCTCACGGGCTGCCAGATGCTGAATTATCAGGAACCCGCCGGCGAGGACACCGCCACGGTGGTGTTCACCGGCAATGAGGCGGCTCAGCCGGTGGTGTGCGTGGCCGGCCGTGGCTTCAAGGACACCAAAACCTCCGTGGCGGTGAAACCCTGGGACACCAACGCCTTTGATGAGCTGTTCAGCGCCATGAAAAAAGCCGAACAGGTGCCGGTGACCGTGGCCGCCGACGGCCAGACCCGCATCGGCGTGGTCTACAACGAGCGCGACACCGACATGCGCCGCAACCATTGCCGCGTGGCGGTACAGTTCAACGCCCAGGCCGGCGCCCGCTACTTCGCCCACTTCACCCGTAATGAGGCCGGCCAGTGCGGCCTGGAAGTGCGTGGCGACGACGGCGTGCGGGCCGACGCGGTGCCGGTGGGCTGGGACTGCCCCTGATCAAAGCGCCGTTTTGGTGCGAGGCACCGAAATGGCGCATCCGCCCTGCCTGCTTTACCTGATTTTACCCTTCCCTCGTTCCAACCCTCCCCCTAAACCCCTGAAACATCAGGGGTTTTTATTTTTGGCACGCTCCCTGCTTTATACCGATACGAGCCTCCCAGGCCGGTGCGCCAGGAGCGCACAAACCACAGAACATTTGTTATTTGCAAAGAGGGTTGCACATGAAACACGTATCTGGGATCAAAAAGACCGTTCTGGCCGCCAGCGTGGCTGCCACCATGGCAGCAGGCCTGGCCGCTCCTTCCATCGCCGTTGCTGAAGTCAGCGGTACCGTTGGTGTTTCCAACATGTACTTCTGGCGTGGTCAGGACCTCACCGAGGGCAACGCCCAGGTGTTTGGTAGCCTGGATTACGCGCACTCCACGGGCCTGTACGCCGGTATCTGGGGCAGCTCCGAACTGGGCGGCACCGAGTACGATCTGTACGCCGGTTACGCGGGCTCCCTGGGCGATTTCAGCTACGACATCGCTTACGTGGACTACAACTACCCGAACTCCGGTGAGTACGCCGGCGAATACCGTGACCTGCAGGAAGTGATTCTGAACCTGGGCTTCGCGGGCTTCAGCGCCGCCGGTTACTTCGGCGTGGGCGACTACGGTCGCGGCGACGACTCCGTGGAGAACGAAGACAACTACTTCACCGTCGGCTACAGCTACGACCAGTACGGCATCACCGTGGGCACCTGGGACTTCGACGCCGAAGACACCAACTACACCCACGTGGATCTGAGTTACGCGCTCACCGACGAGCTGGGCTTCACCGTCTCCAAGGTAGTGGACGCTGACGACCTGTCCCCGCTGGAAGACAACGACGACGCCCTGTTCGTCGTCACCTACGCCCTGTCGTTCTAAGAGCACCAAGAAACACGGGGCGGGAACTCTCCCCCCGCCCCTTATTTTTGCACCGTGGGGCCCTCCCTGGTCCTCGCTGGAAACGCAAGCAGGCCCCACGGTGTTTTTTAAGCGACGCCCACCTAGTCGAAGTACGTCACCAATACATCGTGATCGGACACCACCTCGGTGCCGTCACTGCCGTATAAGCGATCATAGCGCCCGGCATTGCCCCGGCTGACCGCCACGCCCTGTAAATCCGCCTTGAGTGCCTCCGACAGCCAGACGTAATCCAGCGTCTGCGGCCGGCAACGGTGTCGGTAACTGTAACGCTCCGCTTTTTTCATCCGCGCCCAGCTGTTGTACAGCCCGCTCGCCGCCATCACCGTCAGCGGCTCGCTGAAAGCGCCGCTGTCCGGCGCGCTGTTGAAGTCCCCGACCACCGCCAGGGGCTTGTCACGCCAGGCCCGTGACCACTGCGCCAGCCGGGCCGCCTGGCGGCGCCGCTTCTCCGCCACCCAGGCTTTCTCGCCGAGGCCGTTGGCGCTGCGCAGGTGTACGATCACCAGGGTCATTTCGCGGGGCGCCGTAAGGGTAACCGCCAGTGGCGGGCGGCTGTACAGGGCCTGGCCACGGAAGCGCTGATCGACGAACAGGGCGCGGGCCCCGCCGACATCCGCCGGTGCCCGGTGCAGCAGGCCCACGTCCATGCCGGCCGGGTCGTGGCCTTCCAGCAGCAGCGCCCGGTAGCGGGGCCCGCCCCGCGCGGTCACGCGCTCGGCGAGCCGTTCCAGGATGGCGATATTCTCCACCTCCTGCACCGCCAGCAGCACCGGCGCCTTGAGGGTGTCGACGATATAGCCGGCCAAGGCGTCCAGACGCGCCTGATAGACGGCGGCGTCCAGGGGCCGGTCGATGGGGCTGTCTTTTTGAGTGTCGCGCAGGCGCCAGAGATTAAAGGTGGCCAGGCTCCATTGTCCGTCGGCGGCGGTGGGCACCGCCCGGGGCGCGGCCAGGTCCCGGCAGTCGGCGCCCGCCGGCCCGGCGCCCAGGGCGCCAAGCAGCAACCAGAGCGCGGCGCCGCGGCGGGAAGTCACCGGTCAGGGCGCGTTATGGCGCACCGGGAAGTCGGTGCAGAGGTCGTCGTGGTTGGCGAACGTCAGGCACACCTCCACGCTTTCGCCGGCACGCGGCACCTGGCTCAATTTCATCAGCATCAGGTGTTTGCCGCCGGGGGCGAAGCGCACCCGGTCGCCGGGGTCGAGGCGCACGCTGCCCAGGTGCACCATGCGCCGCTGACCGTCTTCGTCGGTGCGGCTGTCGTGCAGCATGGCGCCGCCGGCAAAGGCCACGTCGGCGCCTTCCAGTTTCACCACCCGATCGCCGCGATTGCGGATCTCGAAATAGCCGGCCATGGTCGGCGAGACCGGCGGCACCGCGCGCAGCCAGGCGCCGTTGACTTCCAGATCGCCGGCCGCGGCCGGCGTCGCCGCCGCCAACAGGGCCGCCAGGGCCACGGGCTTAAAGAAGGCTTTGAACATCATTGACCACCTCATCGATGTCGAAGTCCGCCGGGTAAAGCTTGCGCACCCGGCCCTGCTGATCGAGCAGGTAAATAAAATCACTGTGGGTAAAGTCGTAAACCTCATCCTGGCCATCCGTCTTCAGGAATACCACCCCGTACTGCTCCGCCACCGCCTTGATCTCCGCCACGCTGCCGGTGAGGCCAATGATGTCGGCTTTGAACCAGGGCAGGTATTCACGCAGATGGGCCGGGGTGTCCCGTTCCGGGTCAAAGGTAATGAACACCGGCTGCACGAGCCCGGCGTCGCCCTGCTCGCGCAAATTGCGGTAGGCCTGGGCCACCCGCGCCAGCACCGCCGGGCAGATGTCCGGGCAGTGGGTGTAGCCGAAGAACAGAATCACCACCCGGTCTTCCAGGGACGACAACCGGAACGGCTCGCCATTGTGATCGGTGAGCGTGAAGTCACCGCCAAGGCGGGTGTTCACCGGCAAGTCGCCGCCCGGTTCGTCGCCGCAGCCGGCCAGCGTCAGGGCCGCCAGCAGCAGGGCCCCGATGGCAATCCTCGTGTTCATCACCTCTCCCGCGCGCCGCGGCGCGCCGTCTAAAACCGCGCCGTGGCGCGAACGGCGCCGATCATAGCGTTTCAGCGCCGCCGCTCCCAGCCCACCGGCTGCGGCGATTCGCCGCGCCAGCGGGCCCTGGTGTCCAGAGGCGCCTTGCGGCGGTATAATTCGCGCCCGCCACATTTCCAACAGATAGGGCCGGCCGCGCGCAACGCCGCCCCAGAGGTCACGATCCATGGCACGCAAGCTCTTTATCCAGACCCACGGCTGCCAGATGAACGAGTACGACTCCACCCGCATGGTCGATCTGCTGGAGTCCACCCACAATCTGGAACCCACGGACAATCCGGAAGACGCGGATGTGCTGCTGCTCAACACCTGCTCGATCCGCGAAAAAGCCCAGGAAAAGGTGTTCCATCAACTGGGCCGCTGGAAGCGCCTGAAGGAGCGCAACCCGGAGCTGATCATCGGGGTCGGCGGCTGCGTGGCCAGCCAGGAAGGCGAGGCGATCCGCGATCGCGCGCCCTATGTGGACGTGGTGTTCGGCCCGCAAACCCTGCATCGACTGCCCGGGCTGATCCAGCAGGCGGCCACCAGCCGCTCGCTGGCCATCGACGTGAGTTTTCCTGAGATCGAGAAGTTCGACAACCTGCCCGAGCCCAGCGTGGACGGGCCCAGCGCTTTCGTCTCGATCATGGAAGGCTGCTCCAAGTACTGCACCTTCTGCGTGGTGCCCTACACCCGGGGCGAGGAAGTAAGCCGGCCGGTGCAGCCGGTGCTGGATGAGATCCGCCATCTGGCGGACATGGGCGTGCGCGAAATCAACCTACTGGGCCAGAACGTCAACGCCTACCGGGGCCAGGGCGCCGGCGGCGAGACCCTGGATCTGGCCGACCTGATTCTGCTGATCCGCGATATCGACGGCATCGACCGTATCCGTTACACCACCAGCCATCCGGTGGAGTTCTCCGACGCGCTGATCCAGGTCTATGAGGAAGTACCGGAACTGGTCAGCCATCTGCACCTGCCGGTGCAGTCCGGCTCCGACCGCATTCTGGCAATGATGAAGCGCAACCACACGGTGCTCGAATACAAGTCCAAGCTGCGCAAGTTACGCCGCCTGCGCCCGGACATCTCCTACAGCTCCGACTTCATCATCGGCTTCCCCGGCGAAACCGACGCCGACTTCGAGGCCACCATGAATCTGATCGGCGATATCGGCTTCGACACGTCGTTCAGCTTCATCTACAGCGCCCGCCCGGGCACCCCGGCGGCGGAGCTGCCCGATGACGTGCCGATGGCGGTGAAAAAGGAGCGCCTGCGCATTCTGCAGCAGCGCCTCAACCAGAACGCCCAGGACATTTCCCGCAAGATGGTGGGCTCTACCCAGCGCATCCTGGTGGACGGCTTCTCCAAGAAGGACCCGGGCCAGCTTAAGGGCCGTACCGAGAACAACCGCGTGGTCAATTTCGCCTGCGACGACATCGACCTGATCGGTGATTTCGTCGACGTGGAGATCGTCGAGGCGCTGCCCAATTCCCTGCGCGGCGGCTTGCCCGTCACGGCCTGATGTTCATATTGAAATTCTAAATCATTCTAGACGATCTGTTTCATTAAGCATTCGGTTATATAAACTAGGTCGTCCCATTGGCTTCGATCTTTAAGGAACAGCGGACATGCGTGTTTGGCTCTCATTGATTTTGCTGGCCGTGACCTCCGTGGCCACCGCCCAACAAACCATTCTGAACAGCTCCTACGACATCGCCCGGGAGCTGTTCCAGGCTTACAACCCGAAATTCCAGGCCTACTGGGAAGAGCAGACCGGTCAGGACATCACCATCAAACAGTCCCATTCCGGCTCGTCCAAGCAGGCCCGCGCCATCCTCCAGGGGCTGGAGGCGGACGTGGTGACCTTCAACCAGGTGACCGACGTCAACGTGCTGCACGACAAGGGCAACCTGATTCCCGAGGACTGGAACGAGCGGCTGCCCAACAACGCCAGCCCCTACTACTCCACCACCGCCTTCCTGGTGCGCAAAGGCAATCCGAAAAACATTCAAGGCTGGGACGATCTGGCCAAGGAAGGCGTGGACGTGGTGTTCCCCAATCCGAAGACGTCGGGCAACGGTCGCTATACCTACCTGGCCGCCTGGATGGCCGCGGAAGAACGCCTCGACGGCGATGAGACGAAAGTCCGCGACTACATGACCCGCTTCCTGGGCAACGTGGAAGTGTTCGATTCTGGCGGCCGTGGCGCCACCGTGACCTTCGCGGACCGCGAGATCGGCGACGTGCTGATCAGCTTCGAATCGGAAGTGAACAACATCCGCAAGCAGTACGGCACCGGCGATTACGAAGTGGTGGTCCCGAAGACCTCGGTACTGGCTGAATTCCCGGTCAGCGTGGTGGATGACGTGGTCGACGAACGCGGCACCCGCGAAGTCGCCACCGCCTACTTGGAACACCTTTACGACAAGGAAATCCAGCAGCTGCTCACCACCTTCAACTACCGTGTGCATCACCCGGAAGTGGTGAAAGCCACCGAAGACCAGTTCCCGCCGGTGAAACTGCTCAAGGTGGAAGACTACTTCGGCTCCTGGGAGAACGCCCAGGACACCCACTTCGCTTCCGGCGGCGTGCTCGACGAACTGCAAGCGCAGGCGCGGAGACGCTAATTTGGCCATCCTGCGCACCCGGCACTCGGTGCTGCCCGGCTTCACGCTCAGCTTCGCGCTGAGCGTGTTGTTTATTTCGCTGGTGATTCTGGTGCCGCTGTCCGGCCTGGTGTTGCACGTCAGCGACATGACCTGGGACCGTTACTGGTCGGTGATCACCAACCCGCGCAGCCTGGCCAGCTTCAAAGTGACCCTGCTGGCCGCCGCCGGCGCCAGCGCCATCAACGCGGTGGTGGGGTTATTGCTGGCCTGGGTGCTGGTGCGCTACCGCTTCCCCGGGCGCCGCGTCATGGACGCGCTGGTCGACCTGCCTTTCGCCCTGCCCACCGCCGTGGCCGGCCTGACGCTGTCGGCACTGTTCGCCGCCAACGGCTGGCTGGGCCAGTGGTTCGAGGTGATCGGCCTTCCGGTGGCTTACACGCCGCTGGGCATTATGATCGCGATGAGCTTCACCAGCCTGCCGTTCGTGGTGCGCGCGGTGCAGCCGGTGCTGGAAGACCTGACCCCGGACGTGGAAGAAGCCGCCGCCACCCTGGGCGCCTCGCCCATGGCGTCGTTTTTCCGGGTGGTACTGGCGCAACTGATGCCGGCCCTGCTCACCGGCACCGCCCTGGCCTTTACCCGCAGCCTGGGCGAGTACGGCGCGGTGATCTTTATCGCCGGCAACATGCCGTACGAAACCGAGATCATCTCACTGCTGGTGAACATCCGTCTGGAAGAGTACGACTTCGCCGCCGCCAGCGCCCTGGCCTCGGTGATCCTGGGCGCCTCCCTGGTGCTGCTGTTCGGCATCCAGATGGTGCAGGGGCGTATGATCCGCCGTTGGCACGGAAGCTAAGAACGCAGTTGATAGTTAACAGTTAACAGTTGATAGCTGCGCGGGATGGGCCCATGAGGGATGGCCGCCGTGCCCGCGGGAACAGGCCTTGTCGGCCGCAGGCCGCGGGAACGCCAACCAGCCGCCCCAGTTAACTGTCCACTCTCAACTCTCAACTCTCAACTCTCAACTCTCAACTCTCAACTCTCAACTGCTTTTTATAGTGCGACTGCGCGGCCGATAAACAGCACCGGCCCGGTGGGTCGGGGTTCCGGCGAGCCGCCCGGCGGCTCCAGGGTTAGCTCGAACAGCTGGCCGCTTTCCACTCCGCCCACCTGCTCGGCGGGAATCACCAGACTGCGCCCCGGCTCGACCAGCCCGAGGGAACGGGGGCCATCGGCGTTGTTTTCCAGGGTCCAGAACTGCACGCTGCGGTCAGCGCGGTAATTCGCCTGCTGCGCCAGCGGCGTCAGTTGCAGGTCGCCGTTGTCCGCCACGGTGATCCGCCAGCCCGGCTGGGCCGATTCGCCCGGCGCCTGCAGCACCACCGTATACACCGGCGCCGGTTGCCGCAGCGGCCCCACCGCCAGCACCAGCGCCACCAGCAGGGCGGCACTGGCGAAACGCCAGGTGGGCGTGCTCTGCCACAGGCCACGCCACCAGGGCACGGCGATGCCGGTCTCGCGGGCCAGCCGCCGCCACAGGCGGGGCGGCAGACGCGCCGGCTCGAGCAGCTCGGCGGCGCCCACCCAATGTTCGCGCCAGTACGCCGCCTGCCGCGCGGCTTGGGCGTCTTCCGCCAACCAGCGCTCGATCTCCACCGCCTGCTCGCCACGGTGCAGACCGAGTACGTATTCGGCGATCAGCAGACGCTGTTCTTCTTGGTGGTCGGGAATCATAGCCGCAGACACTCCTGAAGCCCTTTCAGCCCGGTGCGAACCCGGCTTTTGATGGTGCCCAAGGGCACCGCTAATGTTTCGGCGATCTGCTCGTAGGTAAAACCGTGATAGAACGCCATCAATATTGGCCGGCGCCGGTCGCCCTGCAAGCCGCGCAGGCATTCCTGCATGGCGCGCCGCTGGTCGGACTGCATCGAGCACTGCTCCGGGTCCGGCCCCGGGTCGGGCCAGTCATCGCCGGGCAGGGCCTCGGCGTCGTGACGCTTCACCCGACGGTGTTGATTGATCAGCCGGTAGCGCAGCAACGCGTACAACCAGGCCCGAGCGCTGCCTTTTTCGGGCCGGAATCGGGCGGCATTACGCCACACTTGCACAAAGGTGTCCTGCAACGCCTCTTCCGCCAAACCCGGGTCGCCGGTGAGCCGGCGCGCCAGCGCCAGCATCCTTGGCGCCTCCAGCCGGTACAGCCGCTGGAAGGCGTTCGCCTCCCCGCGGGCACAGGCCTGTAGTAATACCGTGGCTTGCTCCAATTCGTGATTCGACTCGTCCATGGCGGTTCCGGCGCGATGTGAATAAAACGCGATGGTCCGTCGCGCCGCGAGAAGGTGGCGTCAATGTCGGGCTACGAAGCCAGTTTTGTAGGAGCGGGCCTGTGGGAGCGGGCCCCGCCCGCGAAAGGGTGGCGTCAGCCACCCGGCAGGATCCCAGAGACGCTGTTGATACTGCCGTCAGTAACGTCTCTGGCGTCCCGCCGGCCGGCTTTGCCGGCCTTTCGCTTGCAGGCAAGCTCCTACAAAACTGGCTTCGTAGCACCCTTTATTGCTTGATTCTGGGAAAAGAGCCGCCCTTGAGGGCGGCTCGTTCCGGTTCTCTCGTTGCCGTTCTCTCTGCCGTTATTCGGGCGCACGGCCCAGGTAGTCGGCGATCAGGACCACGGATTCCGGCGCCGCCTGGGCGATGGAAGCGTCCGGGCTGACGTCGCCGCCGGCGGAGCCGAGGATGTTATCGAAACGCAGCACCATGCCCTGGGACTTTTCAGCCACATAGAGGTTGGCGCCATCGAAGGCGATATCCACCGGGTTGCCGAGCATGGTATTGCCAACCGCGTTGTTGTCCTCATCGTCGATGCGCACCGACACGTCGGTGATGCCGTCGGCGCTGGAGGCGTTATCCAACACATACAGCTTGCCGTCGGTGGGGTTGGCGCCGCTGCCCACGTCGGAGACGATCAGCTGGTTGCTCCCCGCCACGTGCACGATGCCATGCAGGTTGGTGGGCGCCGCGAACGCGTTGCCGCCTTCGCCGGGGACGATGGTGCGGTCGGCGCCGCCGTTGCCGCGATCGGTGCTCAAGTCGTCATACACCGCCACGGTGCCGTCGGTGAGCGCCACATACAGGCGGTCGCCTTCGGGGTCGTAATCGAGATCCCAGGGCTGCACGTTGAGCGCAATCGTGAAGATCGGGGCCACGTTACCGTCGGCCTGCGCGCCGAACACGCGCACTGAACCCGGCGCGCTGTTTTCGGTGACCAGCACCCAACCCAGTTCGTCGGCGATATCGAAGCCCTTGGGTGCCGTCAGGCCGGTGTTGGCACCGGAGATCAGGCGGTCGCGGCTGACATTGAAGCTCTCACCGTCGCGGCTCACGCCGACCCGGTTCAGCACAGCGATACCGCTGTCGTAGGTGGCGTAGGCGTCGCCGGTCTGGTTGACGCTAATGCTTTCCACCGGCTGGCCGACGGAGAAGTCGCGGGACTGAGTGGTCAAATCGGTGTTGTAGACCAGCACGTCCGGGTCGGCGTTGTCCGGGTCCGGGTTGCGGGTAACCATCACGCCGTTAACGGTCACGGTGGTGTCTTCCAGGTCAGACAGGTCGGGCTGAACCGCGCTGTCCTTGATCACGGCCAGGGACTCGGGCTTGGTGCTGTCGACCGTCTTGTCCGGAGCCACGTCACCGGAGGGGCCGCTGAACACACTGCGGTACACCAGGACGGCGTCGTTGGATTTTTCCGCGATGTAGGCGGTGCTGCCGTCGAGTACCAGGTCCACCGGGTTACCCAGCGTGGTGGCCGGGCCGTTGACGGTGCGTACCGGGGTCACGGTGCCATTGGCGGTGGAGGCGTTTTCGATCACGTAGAGGCGGCCGTCGTCGGCGATCGCCGCGTCACCCACATCGGTGACCACCAGGGTGTCACTGTCGGCGTCGTAGTCGATGCCGTGCATGTTGGAGGTCATACCGGCGCTGTCCGGGGTGATCTCACGGGCGCCGGCGACACTGAAGCCGTTCGCCACATAGTCGTCGGCGACCAGGATGGTGCCGTTGGTCATGGCCAGGAACACCCGGTCGGCGGCTTCGTCGTAGGCCAGGTCCCAGGCGTTGCCGGCCAGCGCGGTGGACGCCAAGGGCGTGGCGCCCTGGCCGGCGGTGGTGCCGTACACCTCAATGGTGTTGCCGTTCACATTGGCGGCCATGATCAGGCCCGCCTGGTGGGCGATCGCCATGCCTTTCAGGTTGGCGGAGCCGGTAGCAGTGTGGGAGCGATCAAGCGTCGCCACCGGGCTGGCGCCATCCTGGCGGTCGAGAAGTTTATGCAGGGTCTGTACGCTGCTGGGCACAGCAGTGTCGTTGGCGGCGTGCACGTTGCCGAGCAGATCCAGCACGATGCCTTCGTTGGCGTCGGCGTTGAAGGTGGACTGCACGCCCAGGCCGCTGTCCAGCTGATCGATCTGGCCGACGCTGCCGCCGCCGTTGTGCATCACCAGCAGGGGCGAGTCCTGATTGCCGCCGTTATTATTGTTGCCGGGAACGAAACTGCTTCCACCGTTGCCGCCGCAGGCAGCCAGGGTCACGGCCAACGCCAACGGCGACAGCCAGTAAAGACCATTGGTATTCACGTTCATGCTCTCTCTCCTTGCTTCATCATGAAGGGGGCGACCGCAGGCCGCCCGAACCGGGAATCGAGATCCCGTAAGGGGATACCCGCGCTCCGCCGGCCCGGATGTAGCAAAACGTAACGTTTTGTAAGTCGGCAAAGAGGCCATGATCTAACGGAATGGCGAAAGGATATAAATGAGCGCTTTATTTTGCCGTTCCGGAATATAGAATCATCACCTTCCGCAACCACAGCAAGGAGCCCGCCACTCATGTCGTCCGGGAACCGGCCCCAAAAATGGCACCAATGGACGCTGGTCGCCGCCGCGTTCGCCGCCGTGGTGGTGTTGCTGGTGTTGCCGCTGGTGGTGATCTTCGCCGAGGCCTTCGCCAAAGGCGCCGGCATGGTGGCCAGCAACCTGACCAGCGACGATATGATCGCCGCCATCCAGCTCACCGTAATCGTGGCGCTGATCACGGTGCCGGTGAATCTGGTGTTCGGCGTGCTGCTGGCCTGGTGCGTGACCCGCTACGAGTTCCGCGGCCGCAAGCTGCTCAGCACCCTGATCGACATTCCGTTCGCCATGTCGCCGGTGGTCGCCGGCCTCTGCTATCTGGTGGTGTACGGCGGCCAGGGCCTGGTTGGGCAGTGGCTGGATGACCACTTCGATGTGCAGTTGATGTTCGCGCTACCGGGCATAGTGATGGTCACCGTATTCGTCACCTGTCCCTATGTGGCCCGGGTGCTGATACCGCTGATGCAGTCCCAGGGCACCGAGGAAGAGGAAGCGGCGATCCTGTTGGGCGCCACCGGCTGGCAGGCGTTCTGGTACGTCACCCTGCCGAGAATCCGCTGGGCGCTGCTGTACGGCGTGGTCCTGACCAACGCCCGGGCGGTGGGTGAATTCGGCGCGGTAAGCGTGGTATCCGGGCTGATTCGCGGCGAAACGCTGACCCTGCCGCTGCTGATCCAGATGCTCAACGAGGACTACAACACTGTGGGCGCGTTCACCGCCGCCGGCTTGCTGGGGGCCATGGCGCTGGTCACCCTGCTTCTGAAAACCGTGCTGGAATGGCGCCAGAGCAGCAAACTGAACGCCGCCGAGGAGACCCTGACATGAGCATCCGCGTTGACGGCATCCGCAAGACCTTCGGCGGCTTCGCCGCACTGGATGACATTTCCCTGAACGTGCCCCAGGGCGAGCTGGTGGGCCTGCTGGGCCCGTCCGGCTCCGGCAAGACCACCCTGCTGCGCATTATCGCCGGCTTGGAAAAACCGGATCGCGGGCGGGTGCTGTTCAACGAGCGCGACGTCACCACCCTGGACGTGCGCCGCCGCAAAGTGGGCTTCGTGTTCCAGCAGTACGCCCTGTTCCGGCATCTCTCGGTGGCCGACAACGTGGCCTTCGGGCTGCGCATGCTGCCGCGCGGCGAACGCCCGGCCCGCGACGCGGTACGCGCCCGGGTCCGTGAGCTGCTGGAGCTGGTGCAGATGGACACCATGGCCGGCCGCTACCCGGCGCAGCTGTCCGGCGGCCAGAAGCAGCGTGTGGCGCTGGCCCGGGCGCTGGCCTTGGAACCAGAGGTACTGCTGCTCGACGAACCCTTCGGCGCCCTGGACGCCAAGGTGCGCAAGGAACTGCGTCGCTGGTTGCGGCACCTGCACGAGCAAATCTCAGTGACCAGCGTCTTCGTCACCCACGACCAGGAAGAAGCCATGGAAGTGTCCGACCAGGTGGTGGTGATGAGCCAGGGCCATATCGAGCAGATCGGCAGCCCGCTGACCGTCTACGAACAGCCCGCCAGCCGCTTCGTGTTCGACTTTCTGGGCCACATCAACGCCCTGGAAGGCCTCTACGACGGCGCCGTCTGGCAGTCCGGCGAGGCGCGTCTGCGCCTGGAGACCCACGGCGCCTGCCCGGACGGCGCTTTAACCCTGTACCTGCGCCCCCACGAGGCGACCCTGGCCAAGGCCCCGGTCGAGCACGCCCACCTGCCGGTAAAACTGGCGGCGCGCAGTGTGTTCGGCGGCACCGTCACCCTGGAGCTGGAGCCGCGCGGCTGGGGCAGTGGCGTGCTGGAAGTGGAGCTGGACCGGGACACCTGGGCGGCCCTGGCGCCGGGCCGCGACGAGACCCTCTACCTGCTGCCGCGCAGCCTGCAGACGGTGACCTGTGACGGCGATCTGGGCCCGCGCGTGGCGCCCGCCTGAGCGGCCCTGTCCGACAACCCGCTCACGGCGCTTGCCCCGACGCCGGGGGCCGGGCTAGAGTGCCGGCTGAGAGGGTTCCCCAGCGGGGCCCTTGAGAGTATTCTGAATTCATCGCCAACTGCCCCAGGGGCCACCTCTCCCAACTTGGACACACCAGCCGCTTCCCAGCAAGTCAGTCTTGAACCCTACGACTCCCGCCGTCTGGCCAGCCTGTGCGGCCGCCTCGACGAGCATATCAAGCAGATCGCTGACCGATTACAGGTGGACATCCGCAACCGCGGCAACCTGTTTCATCTGTCCGGCGACTCGCGGGCGGTGCAGGCCGCCTCTACGGTGCTCAACGATCTGTACGCCCAGACCGCCGACACCGAGGACCTGACCCCGGAGATGGTGCACCTGCATCTGCAGCAGTCGGAGCTGTCCGAGAAGGTCGACAACACGGTGGCGTTCCCCAGCGACGACGTGGTGATCCGCACCAAGCGCGTGCGCATCAAGCCGCGCGGCGGCCATCAACGGGAATATGTGAAGACCATCCGCCGCTTCGACATCAATTTCGGCATCGGCCCGGCGGGCACCGGCAAAACCTGGCTGGCGGTGGCCTGCGCGGTGGACGCCCTGGAGAAATCAGAGGTGCAGCGCATCCTGCTGGTGCGCCCGGCGGTGGAGGCCGGCGAAAAGCTGGGCTTCCTGCCCGGCGACCTGGCGGAAAAGATCGACCCCTATTTGCGGCCGCTCTACGATGCGCTCTATGAGATGCTCGGCTTCGAGAAAGTGGCCAAGCTGATGGACCGGCTGGTAATCGAAGTGGCGCCGCTGGCGTATATGCGCGGACGCACCCTCAACAACAGCTTCGTGATCCTCGACGAAGCGCAGAACACCACCCCGGAACAGATGAAAATGTTCCTGACCCGCATCGGTTTCGGCTCCAAGGCGGTGATCACCGGTGACGTTACCCAGGTGGACCTGCCGCGCCATCAGAAATCCGGGCTGGTCAACGCCCTGGAGGTGCTCGCCGGCGAGCAGGAAATCGGCGTTACCCGTTTCGACAGCCGCGACGTGGTCCGCCACCCGCTGGTGCAACGCATAGTAGAGGCCTACGACCGTCATGAGCGGGATACCGACACCCAACGTTGAAGTCCAGTGGGCCAGTGACGCCCCGGACGTCCCCGACGAAGCCGACTTACGCGCCTGGGCCATCAAAGCCGTGGCGGTGGCCGGCGGCGTGGTTGGCGACATCACCCTGCGGGTGGTGGACGACACCGAAATCCAGACCCTGAACCGCGAATACCGGGGCAAGGACAAGCCCACTAATGTGCTGTCCTTCCCCTTCGAGATGCCCGAAGGGCTGCCCGAGGACGCCTGCGCGCCGCTGCTCGGCGACATCGTTATCAGCGCCCCGGTGGTGCAACGCGAAGCCGCCGAACAGCACAAGCCCCTGCAAGCCCACTGGGCGCACATGGTCACCCACGGTGTTCTGCACCTGCTCGGCTTTGATCATATCGACGACGACGACGCGGACGTGATGGAAGCCCTGGAAATCCGCGCCCTGGCCGAGCAGGGTTACCCTGATCCCTACACCGTTTCCCATTCAAGCAAGGAGTTGCATCTCTAATGTCGGACGACTATTCCGATAATGGCACCAGCCGAAGTTGGCTGGAGCGCGTCGGCCAGTTCTTCACCTCCACCCCCGGCTCCCGGGATGAACTGCTGGACCTGATGCGCTCCATGCGCGACAGCGACATTATTGACGGCGACACCCTGGGCATCATCGAAGGCGCCATCTGTGTCAGCGAGATGCAGGTGCGCGAGATCCTGATCCCCCGCTCACAGATGGTCAGCATCCGCGCCTCCGACGACCCGCGCGACTTCCTTCCCACCATTATCGACTGCGCCCACAGCCGCTTTCCGGTGCTCGGCGACGACCCGGACGAGATCATCGGCATCCTGCTCGCCAAGGACCTGCTGGCGCTGATCCTGGAACCGGCGCGCATGGAGCGTTTCGTAATCAAGGACCACGTGCGCTCGGCGATGGTGGTGCCGGAATCCAAGCGGCTGGATTCGCTGCTGCGCGAATTCCGCATCACCAAGAATCACATGGCCATCGTGGTCAACGAATACGGCGGCGTGGCCGGCCTGGTGACCATTGAGGACGTGCTGGAACAGATCGTCGGCGAGATCGAGGACGAACACGACATCGATGACGACGACTACCTGATCAAGGACCTGGAAGGCGACGACTTCACGGTCAAGGCGATCACCCCCATCGATGAATTCAACGAACACTTCAAAACCCAGTACCGCGACGATGAATTCGACACCATCGGCGGCCTGGTGATGCAGGCCTTCGGCCACCTTCCCCAGCGCGAAGAATCGGTGGACATGGGCAACCTGCGCTTCACCGTGCTCAGCGCCGACGGGCGTACCATCCGTCTGCTGCGGGTGACTCCGCTTGACGCCAGCGGCGACGCCGACACCACGGACGGCTGATGACGCCGCTGCGCTTCCTGGTACGCCGACGCAGTGCCTTTACTCAAATCACCCGGGGGCTCGACCTCAATCTGAGATCCCGGTTACGCCAGGTGTTTTTCTGGTTGCTGGTGCTCACCGCGCTGCACACCACGGCGATGATGCTGTTCGAGGGGCTCCGTTGGGATGACGCCCTGTGGCTGACCCTCACCACCCTGACCACGGTCGGCTACGGCGACCTGTCGGCGGCCACGCCCGCCGGGCGCGTGGCCACCGTACTGTTGCTCTACGTGGCCGGCATTACCCTGCTGGCGCAGCTCGCCAGCGACTATATCGACCACCGCCTCAAGCGTAAGGAATACATGCTCAAAGGCCGCTGGAGATGGAATATGAAAGACCACCTGGTAATCATCAACAGCCCCAAGCACAGCCCGGCCCTGTACTTCGAACGCCTGGTGGAGCAACTGCACGCCACCGAGCAGTTCGCCGAAATCCCGGTGCTGATTCTCACCGATGTGTTCCCGGACGGCCTGCCCGCCTCGCTGCGCGAGCAGGGCGTGGTGCACTACCACGCCGAATCCTCCGACCGGGACGCCCTGGAAGCGGTGGACCCGGACCGCGCCAAAGCGGTCATCGTGCTGGCCCGAGACGAATACAGCCGCATCTCCGACAGCGTCACCCTGGACGTGATCCTGCAACTCAAAGCGCTGTACGGCGACGCCCTGCCCTACACCGTGGCCGAATGCGTCCACGAAGATAACCGCCGCCGCGCCCTCAGCGTGGGGGCCAGCACCACCCTGCGCCCGGTGCGCGCCTACCCGGAAATGCTGGTGCGCTCGCTGGTGGCGCCGGGCACCGAAAAGATCCTGGAAAACCTGTTCACCCACCACGACGACCACGCCATGCGCTACGCGGTGCCGGTGAAAAACGCGGTTTGGGCGGATGTGGCCTGCCGCCTGATGAACGCCGGCCTGGGCACGCTAATGGCTTACGTCGACGACGATGAAACCGTCGTCTGCCACCCCGCCCACGACCACCGCTTCAGCGCCAACAGCCTGATCCTGATGGTGCGCGCAGAAGCGATTCCCTCCGAACAGGCGGTGCGCCACTCGCTGGCCGAATACGGCTGACCTCACGCCGCGAGCCGCATCCCCCGTTCAGGGGATGAAACAACGCCGTGGGCTGGTATTCTCTCCAATTGTAAAACGGGCGCTTCGCCCACGAATAACAACATCGACAACGTGGCTCCTTCGCGCACCGAACGGGCCGACGTCAAGGAGAGACGCCATGCGTTATTCAGGATTCGCCTCACTGTTATTATTGTTGCTCGCCGGCTGCGCCACCGCGCCGGTGGAAAACAAGATATCGGTCGCGCGGGAACCGGACGCCACCCCGGAAAAATTTACGCCGCCGCCCTGCCCTTCCCTCTCAAACCAGCCGCTGCGCCGCACCCGCGCGATCGACGATCACATCGTCCGCGTCAGCCCCGACGGCCTGATGGTGGACCCAGAGCAGGCCGGCCAGCCGCTCGATCAAACCCAGGCCCAGCGCGCCTTCCAGCACATGCTTTGCGAAGCCACCCGCCTTGCCGAGCACCACGGCAGCGACCGGCCCCGCCTGCTGATCTATGTGCACGGCGGGCTCAATAGCTACCAGCACAGCGATCAAAAAATTCACGACGGCTTGGCTTGGCAGGTCATGAATGATTCGCAGGACTGGCATTACCCGATTTTCATTTCCTGGAAATCCGACGCGCTGAGCAATTGGGGGGAACATATTCTGCGCCTGCGCGAGGGCAAAAAAGCGGGTGCCGTGATCGGAGCCGCCAGCGCGCCCTTTATCCTGATCGCGGATATCGCCACCACTCTGGGCCGCTTTCCGGCCACGGTGTACTATCAGCTCAGCAATGAGAAAGACCGGGCTGCCAGCCGCGGCTTACTGATGCCGCCGCGCGCCCTGTCCGGCAGTTGGAAAACCGCCAATAACAATTTCTGCGGCGAAAACGCCTGCGCCAACCCCGGTACGCTACGCTACCAGGGCAAACAGTCCGGCCTGACCGCCAACCTGAGCCGCTATAAAACCAGTTTCACGAACAGCGCCGGTCGGGGCGGCGCGCAGATCGTTACCTTCCCGCTGCGATACACCGTGGGCAGCCTTTGGCATAGCGCGGTGTCCGCGTCCGCATGGGACGTCATGAAGCGCCGTACCCAGACTCAATTCTTTCCGGCTTCAGATTTCGACGGACGCTGGCAGCCCGAGAACCTGAAGCCGGTACCCGGCGGGCACCTTTTCACCATGCTGCTGGCTCACGCCCAAGCACGCCCCGACGCGCAACCGGACCTCACGCTGGTCGGGCACAGCATGGGGACCCTGGTCATCAACCGCGCACTGGAACGGTTCCAAGACCAATGGACCGCCACCGACCTGATCGACGACGTGGTCTACATGGCCGCCGCCGCCAGCATCGAAGACAGCCTCAACGCCCTGGCGCCAGTTCTCGCCGACACCCCGCGGCCCGGCGAAGCGCCAGTCAACTTTTATAACCTTACCCTCAACCGCGTGGCGGAGGTTTCCGAGATGCATTACGGCGGCGTTATCCCCACCGGCTCTCTACTGGTCTCCATTGATCAGCATCACGAGCGACCGGAACATGCACTGCGTCGCACCTTTGGCTCCGAGGTCAACGTGCTCTCCTCAATCCAAATCGTTGATCAGGCACTTCGCCACAGTGATGGCGAGCTCGTGTTCAAGGCCTTTGACCGCCAGGTTGGCGCCGCGCCGTCCTCACACGGGGATTTCGGGACCATTCCATTCTGGCGCCAGGAAACCTGGAGGCTCGGCCAGGAACCCTGAAACCGATTTGACGCGCGCCGTCCCACCGGGACGGCGCGTCATGGATTGCCGGCGCCAACTTGCGTATAACAAGGCTTCGCCAACCCGGCCTTATTTTGTTTTTTGCAATCGTGACCCTGCTTATGCGCAATCTGTTTCTGGCCTTGATCGCCGGCCTGCTGTTCCCCCTGGCGTTCGCCCCCTACGGCCTGTGGCCGCTGCTGCTGGTCAGTGTGGCGCTGGCCTACTGGGTGCAGGCCAGCGCCGGGTCCGCCAAGGCGGCGCTGCTAAGCGGCTGGGCCTATGGGCTGGGCATGTTCGGGTTCGGCGTGGCCTGGCTGCAGGTGTCGATGACCGACTACGGCTATATGCCGCTGTGGATGGCGGTGCCCGCCACCGCCGCCTTCGCCGCGCTGCTGGCGCTGTTTTACGGCCTGGCGTTCTGGCTTACTCGCCGGTTCGGCGGCGGCGGGCTGATGTTCGCCGGCGCCTGGGTGCTGGCGGACTGGTTGCGCGGTTGGCTGCTCACCGGCTTTCCCTGGTTGTATGGCGGCTACGCGCTGATCGACACGCCACTGGCCGGGCTGGCGCCGCTGGGCGGCATCTGGCTGATGACCCTGGCGGCGGTGATTCTGCCCGCCACCGCGGTGGAGCTGGTGCTGCGCCGGGGCCGGGGCACCGGCCCGCTGGTATTGTCCCTGGCGCTGATCGTGGCGGGCGTGGTCGGCGGGCAGGTCAGCTTCACCCACGCCGAAGGCGAGCGGCAGCAGGTGGCCCTGGTGCAGGGCAACGTACCCCAGGATTTGAAATGGCTGGCCACCATGCGCGAGGAGACCCGCAAAATCTACGCCGGCCTCACCGAGGGCCTGCCGGACGGCACCCTGGTGGTGTGGCCGGAATCGGCGATGATCGAGTTCTACCAGGACATCGACGACTTCGTGGACAGTCAGGGGGAAGCGGTGGCGGCCAAGGGCGGCGCGCTGATCAGCGGCCTGCCGTGGCGCGATGAAAGCCGCACCCCGACCACCTACCACAACAGCATCGCGGTGGTGGGCACGGAAGGCGATGACGGCGTCTACCACAAGCAAAAGCTGGTGCCGTTCGGCGAGTACGTGCCGCTGCAGGGTTTGATTCGCGGCCTGATCCCGTTTTTCGATATGCCCATGTCGAGCTTCACGCCAGGCAGCCCGCGCCAGCCCAATCTGCATGCCCTGGGCCATGAAATCGCGCCCTTCATTTGCTACGAGATTCTCTACCCGGAGCTGGTGGCCAGCCGTACCGGTAGCGCCGACGTGCTGCTGACGATCAGCAACGACGCCTGGTTCGGCACCTCCGCCGGCCCCCACCAGCACTTTCAGATGACCCGGCTGCGCGCCGTGGAAACCGGCCGTTGGCTGCTGCGCGGCACCAATAACGGCATCACCGCGGTGGTTGACCACCGGGGCAAGGTGGTAGATCGGCTGCCGCAATTCGAGCGGGATGTGCTGGTCAGCGAATACCAGCCGCGCCAGGGCCAGACCCCATTTATGCTGGCCGGCGTCTGGCCCACCCTGTTGCTGGCGCTGGCGTTCGTGGTGCTGGGCCGGGGCCGCCGGGCGCGGGGTTTGCTGGAGTCGTTTTGAACACCTGGCTGAAAGACTACCGGCCCGGGGACGCCGCCGCGGACGGCATGGCGGCGCTGATCGTCACCTTGATGCTGATCCCGCAGAGCCTGGCTTATGCCCTGCTCGCCGGCGTGCCGGCGCAGATGGGCCTGTACGCGAGCATCCTGCCCTTGATCGGCTACGCGTTGTTCGGCTCCAGCCGCACCCTGGCGGTGGGCCCGGTGGCGGTGGTATCGCTGATGACGGCGGCCGCCGCCGGTCAGGTGGCCGGCGGCGACAGCGGCGCCTACCTGGCCGCCACGGTAATACTGGCGCTGATGTCCGGCGGCTTCCTGATCGCCATGGGCCTGCTGCGCCTGGGCTGGATCGCCAACTTGCTCAGCCACTCGGTGATCAGCGGCTTTATCACCGCGTCCGGGCTGTTGATCGCCGCCAGCCAGCTTAAGCACCTGCTCGGCATTCCCATGCAGGGCGACACGCTTTGGGAGCTGGCGCTTTCCGCGTTTCGCGAGGGCGCCCGCTTCAACGGCGCCACCGTGCTGGTGGGCGGCGCCGCCCTGCTGTTCCTGCTGTGGGCGCGCGGCCCGCTGCGACGGCTGCTGGCACGCACCTCCCTGCCGCCCATGCTCGCCGATCTGCTCGCCAAGGCCGGCCCGGTGCTGGCGGTGATCGGCACCACCGTGGCGGTGGCGGCCAGTGACCTGCAAAGCCGTGGCGTGGCGGTGGTCGGTGCCATTCCGGGTGGCCTGCCGGAGCTGGCGTTGCCAGCGTTCGACGTCAGCGTGTGGGGCCAGCTGGCACTGCCGGCGTTGCTGATCAGCCTGATCGGCTTCGTGGAGTCGGTGTCGGTGGCCCAGACCCTGGCCGCCAAGCGGCGCCAGCGGATCGACAGCAACGCCGAACTGGTCGGCCTGGGCGCCGCCAACCTGGCGTCCGGCGTCAGCGGCGGCTTCCCGGTCACCGGCGGCTTTTCGCGCTCAGTGGTCAATTTCGACGCCGGTGCCCGCAGCCCGCTAGCCGGCGTGTTCACCGCCGCCGGCATTGCCCTCACCGCGCTGTTTTTCACCCCCTGGTTCTACTACCTGCCCAAGGCCACCCTGGCGGCGACCATCATCGTTGCGGTGCTGACGCTGGTGGACCTGGGCGCCCTGCGGCGCGCCTGGCGCTATTCCAAGGCGGACTTCACCGCCATGCTGGTGACCCTGGCCGGGGTGCTGCTGGCGGGGGTGGAGATCGGCGTGATCGCCGGGGTGGGCGCCGCGCTGGCGCTGCATCTGTGGCGCACCAGCCAGCCGCACATGGCCGAGCTGGGGCAAATGCCGGGCACCGAGCACTTTCGCAATGTGCGCCGCCACCCGGTGATCACCTCGCCCCGGGTGCTGTCGATCCGGGTGGATGAATCCTTGTACTTCGCCAACGCCCGGCGCACCGAGGACGCCATCTACGACATGGCGCTCCATTGCGACGGCCGCCGCCATGCGGTGCTGCTCTGCTCGGCGATCAACCACATCGACGCCAGCGCCCTGGACAGCCTGGAAAGCCTCAACCGGCGCCTGATGGACGCCGGCGTCATCCTGCACCTGTCGGAGGTCAAGGGCCCGGTGATGGACCAGTTGAAACGCAGCGACTTTCTGGAACAGCTGAGCGGAGAGGTATTTCTGAGCCACTACCAGGCGCTGGCGACGCTGGACCCGGAGACCACTCGCTGACGTTGGTGTCGGAAAGACCGTGTCGAACAGACCGTGTCGGCTTACGCTTCGCAAACCCGACCTACGGAGCCGCGTAGGTCGGATTGAAATCCGACATCCGGCTACCAGAAATAACGCAGGTGGTACCAGATCAGCGCGGCCCACTCGCGCCAGATCACCGGCAATTGCGACAGCGCCCCGGCGGAAGGGGCCCAGGCCGGCTTGGGCAGGGATGCCAGCGCCACCGCCTCGACCCGCAGCCCGTGGCGCTGAAAACTGAGTATCGCTCTCGGCATGTGGGCGCGGTCGGTGACCAGCACCACTGATTGCACCCCAAGGGGCCGCAACAGCGCGGCGGTATTGCGGGCGTTTTCCCAGGTACTGCGGCTGCTCGGCTCGATATGGGTGCGCGCCTCGGGCCAGACCCGCAGCACCTCTTGTTCCATCATGGCGGCCTCGGAATCGGCCGAATCGGCGGGGATGCGGTGCTCGGCGCCGCCGCTGAGCACGATCGGCAGGTCACGCTGCCAGGCCTCGCGCAGCCCGGCCTGGACCCGCCGCAGGCCGGTGGGGTTGAGCCGATAGCCCTCGCCATCGCGCTGCCGACCGGCGCCCAGCACCACCACCGCGCCGGGGCGCGCGCCGACTTCCTTCGCCGGCAACGGCGGATAGAACTGGCGCACCACCGCCGGCAACGTGGCGCCGATCAGCACCAGTGCCAGAGCGACGGTGATCAACATACCGCGCATCCGCTGTCTGCCCGCCTTATGCTCATGTATCCTATGGCCCTTTCCACGTCTTGTTCGTATTCCAGTAACACCCGACACCAAGAGAGCCGATGGACGCACAGTATCGCCCCGACCAGGTAGAACGGGAAGCCCAGCAACACTGGGAGGAGTCCCGCAGTTTCAAAGTCACCGAGCAGCCCGGTAAAGAGACCTTCTATTGCCTGAGCATGTTCCCCTACCCGTCCGGCCGGCTGCACATGGGCCATGTGCGCAACTACACCATCGGCGATGTGATCAGCCGTTACCAGCGGATGCAGGGCAAGAACGTGCTGCAACCGATGGGCTGGGACGCCTTCGGGCTGCCGGCGGAAAACGCCGCGATCAAAAATAAAAGCGCGCCCGCCGCCTGGACCTACGAGAACATCGACTACATGCGCGCCCAGCTGCGGCGGCTCGGTTTCGGCTACGACTGGGACCGCGAGCTGGCCACCTGCCGGCCCGACTACTACCGCTGGGAGCAGTGGTTCTTCACCAAGCTCTACGAAAAGGGCCTGGTGTATAAAAAGATGTCGACGGTGAACTGGGACCCGGTGGACCAGACCGTGCTCGCCAACGAGCAGGTGATCGAGGGGCGCGGCTGGCGCTCCGGCGCCCTGGTGGAACGCAAGGACATCCCGCAGTGGTTCGTGAAAATCACCGCCTACGCGGACGAACTGCTCAACGACCTGGACCAGCTGGACGGCTGGCCGGAGCAGGTCAAGGCGATGCAGAAGAACTGGATCGGCCGCTCCGAAGGCGTGGAGCTGGACTTCGCCATCGAAGGCCCGCACGGCAATGAGCTGCTGCGCGTCTACACCACCCGCCCGGACACCCTGATGGGCGTGAGCTATATGGCGGTGGCCGCCGACCACCCGCTGGCCAAAGCCGCCGCCGAGCGCGACCCGGAAGTGGCCGCCTTCGTCGATGAATGCCAGCGCGCCGGCGTCGCCGAAGCCGACATCGCCACCATGGAAAAGAAAGGCATCTTCACCGGCGTTCACGCCCGGCATCCGATCAGCGGCGAGGAAGTGCCGGTGTGGATCGCCAACTTCGTGCTGATGAGTTACGGCACCGGCGCGGTGATGGCGGTGCCCGCCCACGACCAGCGCGATTTCGAGTTCGCCCACAAGTACGGCCTGCCGATCAACGCGGTGATCGAGCCCGCCAACGGCGAGGCCATTGATCTGGACAACGAAGCTTTCACCATCAAGGGCAAGCTGGTGAACAGCGGCGAGTTCGACGGCCTCACTTCCGAGCAGGCGTTCGACGCGATCGCCGCCTGGTTGACCGAGCGCGGCCTGGGCGAGAAAAAGGTCAACTACCGGCTGCGCGACTGGGGCGTGTCCCGGCAGCGTTACTGGGGCGCGCCGATTCCCATGCTGACCCTGGAAGACGGCAGCCAGGTGCCGGTGCCTGAGGATCAACTGCCCGTGGCACTGCCCGAAGAAGTCGAAATGGACGGCGTGGTCTCGCCGATCAAGGCCGACCCGGAGTGGGCCAAAACCACCTACCAGGGCCAGCCCGCCACCCGCGAGACCGACACCTTCGACACCTTTATGGAATCGAGCTGGTACTACGCCCGCTTCACCTGCCCGGACGACGACCAGGCGATGCTGGACCCGGCCCGCGCCAACTACTGGCTGCCGGTGGATCAGTATGTGGGTGGCATCGAGCACGCCATTCTGCACCTGCTGTACGCGCGCTTCTTCCACAAGCTGCTGCGCGACACTGGCCTGGTGGAATCCGACGAGCCGTTCAAACAACTGCTGTGCCAGGGCATGGTGCTCAAGGACGGCGCCAAGATGTCCAAGTCCAAGGGCAACACCGTGGACCCGCAGCAGATGATCGAGGAATTCGGCGCCGATACCGTGCGCCTGTTCATGATGTTCGCGGCGCCGCCGGAGCAGTCCCTGGAATGGAACGATTCCGGCGTCGAAGGCGCCCACCGCTTCCTGAAACGGCTGTGGCGGCTGGTGGCGGAACACGTGGAAGCCGGCACGGCACCGGCACTGGACCCGGCCGCCCTGGACGACAGCGGCAAAGCGCTGCGCCGCAAGACCCACGAAACCATCCAGAAAGTCAGCGACGACTTCAGCCGCCGCTACACCTTCAACACCGCCATCGCCGCGGTGATGGAACTGAGCAACGAGATCAGCCGCGCGTTCAACGAGGGCGGCGATCAAGGCCCCGCGCGCGCGGTACGCCAGGAAGCCCTGGACGCGGCGGTGCTGCTGCTGTCGCCGATCGTGCCCCACGCCGCGCACGCGCTCTGGCAGGCTCTGGGTCATGACCAGGCGGTGATCGACGCGGCCTGGCCGGCAGTGGACGAGAGCGCCCTGGTGAAGGACAGCCTGGAAATGGTGGTACAGGTGAACGGCAAGGTGCGCGCCAAACTGACGGTGCCGGCCAACGCCGATAAAGACAGCGTCGAAGCGCTGGCCCGCGAAGAAGCCAATGTGGTGCGCTTCACCGAGGGCAAGACCATCCGCAAGGTGATCGTGGTGCCGGGCAAACTGGTTAATATTGTCGCCAACTGAACGTTGATCGGAGACCGCAAGTGATACGTCACGCCCGAATCGTCCTGCTGCTCACCGCCGCCGCCCTGCTGTTGGCGGCCTGCTCCGGCTGGCAACTGCGCGGCCAGACGTCCACGCCGGAGTTGGCGTCGATCACCCTGGATGGCGCCAGCGCACGGCTGCGCTATACCCTGGAGGACGCGCTGGAACCCAGCGGCGTGCTGATCCACGGCCAGTCACAGAACGTCGTGATGATTCTCGACGAGCGCTGGGACAGCCGCACCGCGGCGGTGGACGCGCGCGGGCGTGCCGCCGAGCGCGAACTGCGCTACGAAATCACCTGGCAACTGGTAGACCGCGACACCGAGGCGATGCTCAACCCGCCGCGACGCATTGCCGCGCTGCGCAGCTTCGCCTACTCGCCGGATAACGTCACCGCCACCTCCGACGAGGAAGAGCTGGTGCGTGACGATCTGTACGAAGACGTGGCCTACCGGCTGATCAACCAGCTGGCCAACGCGGCCCGCAAAATCGACAGCCGGGACCGCTGAACGCCATGCGCCTGCGTGTGGAGCAACTCGCCAAGCATCTGCAAAGCGATCTGCTGCCGGTCTATCTGGTGGCCGGCGACGAGCCCCTGCAGCAGGACGAATGCCTGGACGCCCTGCGCGCCGCCGCCCGGCACAAAGGCTTCGACGAACGCCACCGCTTCAGCGCCGACACCGGCATCGACTGGAACGCGCTGCTCAACGAATCACAAAGCATGAGCCTGTTCGGCGGCCGCCGGATTCTGGAGCTGGTGCTGCTGGAAAAGCGCCCGGACAAAGCCGGCAGCCAGATACTGCGCGACCTGCTCGACCACCCCAACGACGACACCCTGATTCTGATCCGCTGCTCGCGGCTGGACCGCCGCAAGGACTGGAACAGCGCCTGGGTGAAAGCGGTGGAAAAAGTCGGCGCGGTGGTGGAAATCTGGCCGGTGGAAGGCAAGCAGCTGCAGCACTGGCTGCGTGACCGGCTCGCCGGGCTCAAACTGAGCATCGACGACGACGCCCTGGAGCTGCTGATCCAGCGCAGCGAGGGCAACCTGCTGGCCGCCGCCCAGGAAGTGGACAAGCTCGCCCTGCTGGCCCGCGACGGCCGCGTCGACGCCACCACCGTGCAGCAGGCGGTGGGCGACTCCAGCCGCTACGCACCGTTCGACCTCACCGACGCCACCAGCGGCGGCGACGCCAACCGCGCCCTGCGCATTCTGCGCACCCTGCGCGCCGAAGGCGTGGAAGCGCCGGTGGTGCTGTGGGCGCTAGGCCGGGAGATCCGCGCCTTGGACGCACTGGCCACCGGTGGCGCCCCGCCGCGCCTACCGCCCCAGCGGCTGCGCGCCCTGCAGGCCCAGGCCGGCCGCATGCCACCGCGCCAGCTGCACCAATGCCAGGCGCTGGCGATCCGCGCCGACCAGGCCGTCAAAGGCATGGGGCCCGGCGATCCCTGGCAGTTTCTTGCCGGCCTGGTGCTGCGTCTGTGCGGCAAGCCGCTGCCGGCCATCCTGGAAAAGTAATCGACTCCGGAACCGGCCAAGGAAAGGCAGGGCTATGTTTTGGCCCCTTCGCCCCCGGCGCCGACGGGCCGGCTTTGCTAGCCTTCGGCGTTGCGATTCCACCACAGGCAGAATAGCCATGGCCCAGCACGCCCTCGACACCTCCTCGATCAGCTTTACCGCGCTCTATACCGGCCAGGTGTGGGTGCGCAACGGCCTGTCCGAGCCGTTCTTTCAGACCCGCTCGGGGGCGCTGCTGTACGGCGCCATGAGCCCCATGGAGGCGCTCGGCAAGCGGGTGCTGGGCGGCAATATCCGCACCTTTCTGCTGCAGCGCCACTATCTGATCGACGCCCGCCTGGAAGCGCTGATCGCCGAGCATCCGGAGTTGCAGGTGGTGGAAATCGCCTGCGGCCTGTCGCCGCGCGGCTGCCGCTTCCGGCAACGCTTTCCATCGATCACCTACGTGGAGGCGGACCTGCCCGACATGGCCGACCGCAAACGCCGCCTGCTGGCCGCCAAGGGCTTTCTCAGCGCCAGCCACCGCGTGGTGCCGGTGAATATCCTCGCCGAGAACGGCCCGGACAGCGTCGCCGCCCTGCTCGACGGCCTGGACCCGGCCCGGCCGGTGGCGGTGATCACTGAAGGGCTAATCAATTACTTCAGCCTGGACACCGTCACGCCGTTCTGGGGCCGGCTGGCCGCCGGCCTGCGGCGCTTTCCCCAGGCCGTGTACCTGAGCGACAACTACCCGCTCTACGCCAATATGCGTTTTCACCGCACCCTGAAGGCGCTCGGCGGCCTGCTGGGCGCGGTGTCGCGCAGCCAGGTGGCGTTTCACTTCCGCTCCGACGCCGACACCGAACGCCATTTCCTGAACCAGGGCTTCGACACCCTCACCGTCCACGACCCGGCGGACTTCTACGACGCCCTGCCCATCCCGCGCACCCGCGACACTCCGATGGTGCGCGTGCTCGAAGCCTCCGTCTCCTGATACGGGAGCGAGGCTTGTGGGAGCGGGCTGTGGGAGCGGGCCCCGCCCGCGAAAGGGTGGCTTTAGCCACCCGGCAGGATCCCAGAGACGCCTCTAACGGCGGCATCAACAAGGTCTCTGGAATCCCGCCGGCCGGCTTTGCCGCCCTTTCGCTTGCAAGGCAAGCTCCCACAGGCACCAATCCCACCGCCCGCTCCCACCGCCCGCTCCCACCAGCCTGCAGGCGCTGGTTTCGCCCGGGGGCGCGAAACGCCTATACTAGGCGCCTTCGAATTATTTTACGGTTTAATAAGTGGGCATCGCAGAGAACATGGATATCCAGCAGTACATGGCGACCGTGGGCGAACACGCCCGCGGCGCGTCCCGGGCCATGGCTCGGGCCACCGCCGGCGACAAGAACGCCGCGCTGAGCGCCATCGCCGGCGCGCTGCGCGCGCACCGCAGCGCCATCCTGGACGCCAACCAGCGCGACCTGGCCCGGGGCCGGGACAGCGGCCTGGAAGCGGCGCTGCTGGACCGCCTGGAACTGACCCCGGAGCGCTTCGACGGCATGGTGGAAGGGCTGGAACAGGTAATCGCCCTGGCCGACCCGGTGGGCGGCATCACCGATCTGAACTACCGGCCTTCGGGCATTCAGGTGGGCAAGATGCGCGTGCCGCTGGGCGTGATCGGCATCATTTATGAATCGCGCCCCAACGTTACTATCGACGCGGCGGCGCTGTGCCTGAAATCCGGCAACGCGGCGATTCTGCGCGGCGGTTCCGAGGCCATCGATTCCAACCAGGCGATCGCCGAGTGCCTGCGCATCGGCCTGCGCGAGGCCGGCCTGCCGGAAACCGCGGTGCAGGTGATCGAGACCACCGACCGCGCCGCCGTGGGCGAGCTGATCACCCACCCCGAGTGGGTGGACGTGATCGTGCCGCGCGGCGGCAAGGGCCTGATCGAGCGCATCAGCAACGACGCCCGGGTGCCGGTGATCAAACACCTGGACGGCAACTGTCACGTGTACATCGACGCCCAGGCGGACGCCGGCAAAGCCATCGAGGTGGCCTACAACGCCAAAACCCAGCGTTACGGCACCTGCAACACCATGGAGACGCTGCTGGTGCACGCCGGCATCGCCGAGCGGGTGCTGCCGGAGCTGGCCACCCGGTATCAGGCCGCCGGCGTGGAACTGCGCGGCTGCGAGCGCAGCCGCGCACTGCTGGACGGCATCGCTGAAGCCACCGAAACCGACTGGGCCGAGGAATACCTGGCGCCGGTGCTGGCGATCAAGCTGGTGGACGGCCTGGACGAGGCGCTGGAGCACATTCACCGCTACAGTTCCGGGCATACCGAGTCGATCATTACCGAAAACTACACCCTGGCGCGGCGCTTTCTCGCCGAGGTGGATTCCAGCTCGGTGATGGTCAACGCCTCCACCCGTTTCGCGGACGGCTTCGAGTACGGCCTGGGCGCGGAGATCGGCATCTCCACGGACAAGCTCCACGCGCGCGGCCCGGTGGGCCTGGAAGGCCTCACCAGCCAGAAGTGGGTGGTGCTCGGGGACGGGCATGTTCGGACGTGATTCCGCGTCCGATCTTCCTTTGATCCTGTTCGGCGGCACTTTCGACCCGATTCACCGTGCCCATTTGCAGGCCGCCCTGGCGGTATCCCGGGCGCTCGATGATGCGCCGGTGCATATGCTGCCCAACGCGGTGCCGCCGCACCGGCCGCAGCCCCTGGCCGACGGTGAGCAGCGGCTGGCCATGGTGCGCCGGGCCTGCGCCGGATACCGGCAGCTGGTCGCCGACGACTGGGAGCTGCGCCACGCCACGGGCCCGTCCTACACGCTCGCCACCCTGAAACACTACAAACGGCTGATCGGCGCGCGCCCGCTGGTGTTCGTGGTGGGCGCGGACAGTTTCGCCGGCCTGCATCGCTGGCACCGCTGGCGGGAATTTCCCGCCCTCTGCCATCTGGCGGTGGTGCCCCGCCCGCACAGCCCGCCAGCGCCGCTGTCGGTGCAGCGCGCGTTTCCGGCGGCGCCGGCGGCGCTGCTGCGTCGCCGGCCGGCGGGGCGGCGTCTAATGTTGCGGCGCCCGGAAATGTCGGTGGCCGCCACCGACATCCGCCGCGCCCTGCAACACGACGGCGCCGATTATCACCTGACACCGGCGGTGCTGGCCCATATCCAACGCCTGGGCCTGTATAATGCCGACACTCTTCACACAACCCGTCACGCACACAACGAGGCCCCATGAGTTCTCAACCCCCTTTGCTGGATCTGGTAATCGACGCTCTGGAAGAAATGAAAGCCAAGAACATTACCAGCCTGGATGTGCGCGCCGTCACCAGCGTCGCCGACGACATGGTGATCGCCAGCGGCACCTCCAGCCGCCACGTCAAAGCCCTGGCGGATTCGGTGATGGAAAAGGCCAAGAAGTCCGGCTATAAGCCCCTGGGCACCGAAGGTGAACGGGGCGCGGAATGGATTCTGGTGGACCTGGGCGACGTGGTGGTGCACCTGATGCTGCCGGCGACCCGGGAATTTTATGATCTGGAGCGCCTTTGGCAGAATCCGGCGCATCATCCGGATCGGTCGCCGCAAAGCGACTGACCCTGTGCCATTCACTTGCGCGGCGGGTGTGCTGTTTGCGTATTCATCTTCTGGCTGTTGGCGGCAAAATGCCCTCCTGGGTGGTTCAGGGGTTCGGCGAGTATCAAAAAAGGATGCCGCCGGACATGCGCCTGGAACTCGAGGAGATTCCGCTGCCTAAGAGAAGCAAGGGAGACACCGCCGCTCTGGTGCGCGCCGAAGGCGAAGCGCTGGAGAAGCGGCTGACAAAATACCCCGGTGCGCATCAGGTGGCGCTCGAAGTGGGCGGCCGGGCGCTCTCCACGGAGCAGCTCAGCGAGCGCCTTGGTACCCTCAAGGACCTGGGCCAGGACCTGGTGGTGCTGGTGGGTGGCCCGGACGGTCTTTGCCCGCGGGTTTCCGCCGCCGCCCACGAGCGCTGGTCCCTGTCACCGCTGACCCTGCCGCATCCGCTGGTGCGGGTGCTGCTCGCCGAGCAGCTGTATCGCGGCTGGACGCTGCTCGCCGGCCATCCGTATCATCGCTGAACCACCGACTATCAGGGCCCAATGCGCCGACCTCTGACTCTAAAAGACCACCACCACGAGCAGCGGATTTTCAGCTTCCGCCTGCTGGTGAGCGCCATTCTGGTCACCCTGCTGACCGTGGGGTTGGTGGGGCGCATGGCCTGGCTGCAGATTTTCCAGCACAGCCGCTATACCACGCTCAGCGACGAGAACCGGGTACAGACCCAGGCGGTGCCGCCGCCGCGCGGGCTGATCACCGACCGCAACGGCGAAATTCTCGCCGCCAACCGGCCGGACTTCACCGTGGAAGTGATCGTCGAGCAGATTCCCGACCTGCAACGGACCCTGCGCGAGATCCACCAACTGGTGCCGCTGGAAAGCGACGATATCGAACGCTTCAACAAGCGCCTGCAGGGGCCGCGCCGCCCCTGGGACCCGATTCCCCTGCGCGGGCGCCTCAGCGAGGAAGAGATCGCCCGCATCACGGTGAACCAGCACCGGCTGCCCGGCGTGCGCGTGGCCGCCAACCCGGTGCGCCACTACCCCCACGGCAAGCTGTTTTCCCATGTGCTGGGGTATGTGAACCGGCTCAACACCGAAGACCTGGACGCCATGACTCTCACCGAGCAGGGCGATTACGCCGGCACCCACTATTATGGGCGCACCGGCGTGGAGCGCTACTACGAGAACCGCCTGCACGGCCAGGTGGGCTACCGGCAGGTGGAAACCAATGCCCGGGGCCGGATACTGCGCGTGCTGGAGCAGAAGCCGCCGGTACCCGGTGAAAACCTGCGCCTGACCCTGGATATGGACGTGCAGCGGGCCGCCGACGAAGCCCTCGGTGACCGGCGCGGCGCGGTGGTGGCCATCGACCCCCGTGACGGCAGCGTATTGGCGTTCGTCAGCCGCCCGGTGTTCGATCCCAACCTGTTCGTCAACGGCATCTCCCACCAGGACTACGCCCGCTACCGGGAAGACCTCGACAACCCCCTGTTCAACCGCGCCTTGCAGGGCCGCTACCCGCCCGGCTCCACGGTAAAACCCTTTATCGGGCTGGCCGGCCTGGACGCCGGGGTCACCGACTGGCAACGCACCATCTTCGACCCCGGCTACTACCAGCTGGAGGACAACCCGCACCGGTACCGGGACTGGAAGCGCTGGGGCCACGGCCATGTGGACCTGAACAAGGCGGTGGTGCAATCCTGCGACACCTATTTCTACGACCTCGGGTTCAAGCTGGGCATTGCCCGCATGCACGATTTCCTGAGCGACTTTTCGCTGGGCCAGCCCACCGGCATTGACCTGTTCAACGAATCCTCGGGGCTGCTGCCGTCCAAGGAGTGGAAGCGCGCGGCGCGCGGCGCCACCTGGTACCACGGCGACACCATCAACGCCAGCATCGGCCAGGGGTTCATGCTCGCCACGCCGCTGCAGCTCGCCACCGCCACCGCGATTCTCGCCCATCACGGCAAGCAGGTGACGCCCACCTTGGCCGCCGATGCCCTGCGCGTGCCGCCGCGGCCGGACATCAACCTGAATAAACCGGCAAACTGGCAGCGCATGGAAGACACCATGGCGGAGGTGGTCCACGGCGACCGGGGCACCGCCCGGGTGATGGCCGAGGGCGCGCCCTACCGGATGGGCGCCAAAACCGGCACCTCCCAGGTGTTTTCCGTGGGCCAGGAAGAAACCTATAACGAGGACGAGCTGGCCGAACGGCTGCTCGACCACGCGCTGATTATCGCCTTCGCGCCGGTGGAAGAGCCCGCCATCGCGGTGGCGGTGCTGGTGGAAAACGGCCGCCATGGCGGCTCCACCGCCGGCCCGGTGGCGCGCCAGGTGATGGACGCCTGGCTGCTCAATGACGCCGGCGAGCTGGCGGTGCCGCCGCCGCTGAACCGCACCCCGCAAACGCAAACCGCCGGCACGACGGCCCCGGGAGGCACCCCATGAGCGTACGGGAATACCAGCGTCAGATGCCCCTGGACGGCGGCCTGGGCACCAAGCTGTCATCGCGCCTGCACCTGGACGCCCCCTTGCTGGCGGCGCTGCTGCTTCTGGTGCTGGGCGGGCTCAGCGTGCTCTACAGCGCCGGTGGCGGCGACCTGAACCTGGTGGTGCGCCAGGCCATCCGCCTGGGCGCGGGCTTTCTGATCCTGCTGGTGCTGGCGCAGATACCGCCGCGCAGTTACCGCTTCTGGACGCCGGTGATCTACGGTCTGGGGCTGGTATTGCTGGCGCTGGTGGTGCTAGTAGGCACCGAGGCCAAGGGCGCCACCCGCTGGCTGACACTGCCCGGCATCGGCCGTTTCCAGCCCGCCGAGCTGATGAAACTGGCGGTGCCGGCGATGGTCGCCTGGTTCTTCAGCGAACGGAATCTGCCGCCCACCAAGCTGGACGTGCTAGCGGCGCTGGGCCTGATTTTCCTGCCGGCTATCATGATCGCGGTGCAGCCGGACCTGGGCACCTCGATCCTGATCGCCGCCGCCGGCCTGGTGGTGCTGTTCATGGCCGGGCTGTCCTGGCGGCTGATCAGCCTGGCGGTGCTGGTGCTGGTGATCGCCGCGCCGCTGATGTATTTCTTCGTGCTGCACGACTACCAACGCAGCCGGGTGGACACCTTCCTCAACCCGGAAGCGGACCCGCGCGGCGCCGGCTGGAACATCATCCAGTCGAAAACCGCGATCGGTTCCGGTGGCGTTACCGGCAAGGGCTGGCTGGACGGCACCCAGTCACGGCTGGATTTTTTGCCCGAATCGTCCACTGATTTCATTCTCGCGGTGCTCGGCGAGGAGTTCGGTCTGATTGGCTTCGTGCTGCTGATCTCCATTTATTTGGTGATCGTCGGGCGCGGCTTTTTTATCAGCTGGCAAGCCCAGGAGACTTTTTCCCGGCTACTGGCCGCCGCGCTGACAATGACGTTTTTTATTTATATTTTTGTGAACGTCGGCATGGTGTCCGGACTCTTACCGGTGGTGGGAGTACCCTTACCGCTGGTGAGCTACGGTGGCACTTCGATCGTAACCCTGATGGCCAGCTTCGGCATGCTGATGTCGATTCACACCCATCGCCGTCTGATGACGTATTAAAGGAGACAGTTGGTGAAAAAAGGATTGTCGGTTGTACTGCGGGCGACCCTGGCGGGCGCCCTGCTGAACGGCGCCGCCCTGGCCGAGACCACCAAAACCAGCAATTACGCGGAACACCCGGAAGCCGGCGCGGTGATCGAGGCGCTGGGCGAAAGGGGCTTCGATACCGACCGGGTGCGCAGCCTGCTGGCCGACGCCAAACGCCAGGACAGCATCCTTGAAGCCATTGCCCGGCCGGCGGAAAAATCCCTCACCTGGGCCGAGTACGGCCGCATCTTCCTGACGGATTCACGGGTGGAACAGGGCGTTCAGTTCGCCCGCGAACACGCCGACACCCTGGCCCGCGCCGAGCAGAAATACGACGTGCCCCGCGAGATCATCCTCGCCATCATCGGCGTGGAAACCAGCTACGGTCGCAATAAAGGCAGCTACCGGGTGCTCGACGCCCTGGCCACGCTGGGCTTTGACTACCCGCCGCGGGCGTCGTTTTTCCGCAAGCAATTGGTGGCTCTGTTCGAAATGGAGCGCGACGCGCACATCGACGCCAGTACCATTACCGGCTCCTACGCCGGCGCCATGGGCTTCCCGCAGTTCATTCCCACCAGCTACCAGGCCTACGCGGTGGATTTCGACGGCGACGACGTGATCGACCTGGTCAACAGCCCGGCGGACGCCATCGGCAGCGTGGCCAGCTATTTCGCCGCGCACAAGTGGCAGCCCGGCCTGCCGGTGGCCGCCCGCGCCCGGGTCGACGGCGACAACTACGCCGCCCTGGTGAAAAAGGGTTACAAACCGGGCTTCACCCTGGCGCAGGCCCGGAAAAACGGCGTAGTGGCAGTGTCCTGCGAGGGTGATAGCCTGGGCAGTGATTACTGTTTCGACCTGCCGGCCGACACCTCCGTGGCGATGCTCGACCTGATCGGCGACGATGGCCACGAGTTCTGGCTGGTAAGCAACAACTTTTATGTGATTACCCGTTATAACCACAGCGAACTGTACGCCATGGCGGTATTGCAACTGTCCCACCGTATAGCCGATGCCCTGGAGGCCCAATCTCTGTGATTAGAGCGCTTTTAATTGTCAGCGCGGCGCTCGCCCTGGGCGCCTGCGCCACCGCGCCGGCGCCCACCGAGCCGCCCGCCCAGACGCCCGAGCCCGGCAACGGCGCACCCGGCTCCGATCGCTATGAACATAAAGTGGATTCCGGCCCGGAGCAGCGCCCGGACGTGGACAATCAACCCGAGCCGGTGCCGAAAGAGGAGCCGCTCAGCGCTTACGGCAACCCCCAGACCTACAGCGTCTGGGGCAAGACCTACCAGGTGATGGAATCCGCCTCCGGCTATGAAGAGGTGGGCCTGGCCTCCTGGTACGGCCGCAAGTTCCACGGCTATCGCACTTCCAGCGGTGAGCCGTTCGACATGTACCGCTTCACCGCCGCCCACCGGACCCTGCCGCTGCCCACCTACGCCCGGGTCACCAACCTGGACAACGGCAAAAGCCTGGTGGTGCGCGTTAACGACCGTGGCCCGTTCCACTCCGAGCGCATTATCGACCTGTCCTGGGCAGCGGCGGCGCGGCTCGGCATCGAGGGCAAAGGCACCGGTCGCGTACGGGTGGAAGCACTGACCGTGCGAGAAAAGGTCAAACCCAATCGCGAAGGCACGGTGCCCACCGCCGTGCGCGCCGCCGTGGACAGCCCGCCGCCGGACATGGCCAAAGCGCCCAGCGGCGGCGAGTTGTACCTGCAGGCCGGCGCCTTTCGGGGCCTGGACAGTGCCCGAGCCCTGGAGCGTACCCTGCGCGACGAATTGAAACTGCCGGTGTCCGTGCGGCAACCGGAAAGCAGTGCCCTGTACAAAGTGTGGCTGGGCCCGTTTGCCAGTAACGAGGCCCGCGACCGGGCCCGCCAGGCGATCAGCCAGGCGGGCTTCACACCACCCATCCCC
The DNA here is from genome assembly GCA_042090255.1 of Alcanivorax sp. GTDB lineage: Bacteria > Pseudomonadota > Gammaproteobacteria > Pseudomonadales > Alcanivoracaceae > Alloalcanivorax. The sequence goes on from JBELJS010000002.1 coordinate 107,591, forward strand.
GTGAACTGATCCGCCCGTAAGGCTGAAATGATGACTCAATACCGTTCCCCGCAAACCCTGCTGTTCCGGGTGCTCGTCTGTCTTTCCCTGCTCACCCTGGCGCCGCTGACCGCCGCCAACAGTCTGATTCCCCGCGCCCCCGACGTGGACGCGCGCGGCTATCTGCTGATGGACGCCAAAAGCGGCCAGGTGATCGTCGAACACAACGCCGAGCAGGAGCTGCCGCCGGCAAGCCTTACCAAAATGATGACCGCCTACCTGGCGGAAAAGGAAATCCAGGCCGGCAACATCTCCGAACAAGACATGGTGCCGATCAGCGTGCAGGCCTGGCGCATGGGCGGCTCGCGCATGTTTGTCCAGGAAGGCACGCGGGTGTCGGTGGGCGATCTGCTCAAGGGCATCGTGATTCAGTCCGGCAATGACGCCAGCGTGGCCATGGCCGAATATATCGCCGGCTCCGAGGACGCCTTCGCCGACCTGATGAACAACCAGGCCCGCGAACTGGGCATGGACCACACCCACTTCATGAACGCCACCGGCTGGCCGGCGGAGAACCACTACACCACCGCCCACGACCTCGCGATTCTGGCGCGGGCGATCATCCGCGACTTCCCCGAACACTATGATCTCTACGCCCAGAAGGAATTCACCTATAACGGCATCACCCAGCACAACCGCAACCTGCTGCTGTGGCGGGACGACAGCGTCGACGGCCTGAAAACCGGCCACACCGAAGAAGCCGGCTACTGCCTGGTGTCCTCCGCCAAGCAGGACGGCATGCGCCTGATCGCGGTGGTGATGGGCACCGATTCCGAAGCGGCGCGGGCGCGCGAGTCCCAGAAGCTGCTCAGCTATGGCTTCCGCTTCTACGAAACCTACGAAGGCTACGGCGCCGGCGATGTCCTCGACACACCGGAAGTCTGGATGGGCGCCGCCAACCAGGTGCGCCTGGGCCTGAAAGAGGACCTGATTCTCACCGTGCCCAAGGACAGCCAGGACCAGCTGAAGGCGTCCATGTCGATCCGTCCGGAGCTGCGCGCGCCGATCCGCGAAGGCGAACAGTACGGCACCCTGACGGTGACGCTGGCCGACGAGACCGTGGCGCAACGACCGCTGGTGGCGCTGGAAAACGTGGAAGAAGCCGGCTTCTTTGCCAAGATCTGGGACCACGTCGTATTGTTCTTTAAAGGATTGTTCAGCTAGAGGCCGCTCATGGCGAACGGCAAGGTCTACCTTAACGGCGAATTCATGGACCCGGACCGGGCCCGTATTTCGCCCATGGACCGGGGCTTTCTGTTCGCCGACGGTGTCTACGAGGTGATTCCCGCCTTCAATGGCGTGCTGTTCCGTCTCGACGCCCATCTGCAGCGCCTGGAGCGGTCGCTGGCGGAGGTGTCCATCGCCAACCCGTACCACCGGGCCGGATGGCGGCGGCTCTGCGAGGACATGGTGGCGGCCAACGGCGGCGGCAATCTGTCCGTCTATCTGCAGATCACCCGGGGCGTGGCCGACAAGCGCGACCACGCCTTTCCCGACCCGCCGGTGACCCCCACCGTGTTTCTTACCAGCGCGCCGATCCCGGTGCCCCCCGCCGACAGCCTGTACCAGCCCCGTGGCGCGGCCGCCATCACCCTGGCGGACACCCGCTGGGCGCGCTGCGACATCAAGTCGATTTCGCTGCTGCCCAATATCCTGCTGCGCCAGCAGGCGGTGGCGTCCGGGGCGCTCGAGGCGGTGCTGCTGCGCGACGGTCTGGTCACCGAAGGCGCTGCCAGTAACGTGTTCACGGTGCATAACGGCGAGGTCAGTACACCGCCGCACAGCGCGCGCATTCTCGGCGGCATCACCCGCGATCTGGTGGTGGAGCTGTGCCGCGAGCATGGCGTCCCGGTGGTGGAGCGGGAGATTCCAGAGGCGCGGCTCCACGACGCCGACGAAATCTGGGTGAGCAGCTCCACCAAGGATGTGGTGCCGGTCACCCGCCTGAATGACCGCCCGGTGGGCGACGGCCGGCCCGGCGACACTTGGAAAACGCTGTCGCGCCACTATATTCAGTTCAAGCGCCGCCTTTGCGGCCTGGATTGAGACACCGAACCGAAGCTCGACCCGACGAAGAGAGACCGACCATGGCGATCCGCGAAGACCTGTGGGACTTTCCCCACGACATGCAGCTCAAGGTCATGGGCGCCGCCGACGCGCCCCTGGAAGACGCGGTGGCGGACATCCTGGAACAGCATCTGGCGGATTTCGACCGCCACGCCCATCTGAGCAGCCGCCCCAGCACCAAAGGCAACTTCGTGTCGATCACCGCCAGCGTGACGCTGCACCACCGCGAACAGGTGGAAAACATCTACCGGGATCTGGATGCCTGCCCGCACGTTAAAATCACCCTCTGAGCCGGCGCCCGCCATGCCAGCCTCGCCCGTGACCGTGCGTTATTTCCCCCGCGTCGACTACCCGCCCTGCTGGCAGGCGATGAAGGATTTCACCGAGCAGCGCGACGCGCACACCGGCGACGAACTCTGGGTATTGGAGCACCCGCCGGTTTACACCCTGGGCCAGGCCGGCAAGCCGGAACACATCCTCGACCCCGGCGATATCCCGGTGGTGCACAGCGACCGGGGCGGCCAGGTGACCTACCACGGCCCCGGGCAGACGGTGATTTACCTGCTGCTGGACGTGCGCCGGCTGGGCCTGGGCGCCCGCGCCGTGGTCACCGCCATTGAAGACAGCGTGGTGGAGTACCTGCGCGACCAGGGCCTGGACGCGGAAAACCGGCCCGGCGCCCCCGGCGTCTATGTGGCGGGCGCCAAGATCGCCTCGCTGGGGCTGCGCATCCGCCAGCGCGGCAGCTACCACGGTCTGTCGCTCAACCGCGAACCGGACCCGGCGCCCTGGCGGCGCATCAACCCCTGTGGCTACGCTGGCCAGCCAGTGACCAGCCTGGCCGCCGAGGGCGTGTCGGTGTCCCGCCAGACCCTGGAGCAGGATCTGGTTACCATTCTGTCGCGCCGGCTGGGGCTCGTGCCCCGGACAGCCCCGCCACCAAGTTGGTATACTGGCGCCGATCAATGACGCCCAAAAGGCACACAACCGTAAGAGAGACCGCCATGAGCGAAGCCCAGGCCGACCGCCCGGTGAAAGCGAAGGTTAAAATCGGCGACAAACTACGCGGCGCCGACAAGGTCCGCACCATCCCGCTGGTCAACGAAGTCCGTCCGACGCGCGAGCGCAAACCGGACTGGATTCGCGTGCGGGTACCCGCCAACGGCGAAATTCAGCGCATCAAATCGATGCTGCGCAAGCAGAAGCTGCACACCGTCTGCGAGGAAGCGGCCTGCCCCAACCTGCCGGAATGCTTCGGCGGCGGCACCGCCACCTTCATGATTATGGGCGACATCTGCACGCGCCGCTGCTCGTTCTGCGACGTGGGTTTCGGCCGGCCCAACGGCCTCGACCCGGACGAGCCCAAGCACCTGGCGGAATCCGTGGCCGACCTGGGCCTCAAGTACGTGGTGATCACTTCGGTGGACCGGGACGACCTGCCCGACGGCGGCGCCGCCCATTTCGCCGAGTGCATCCGTGAAGTGCGCGCGCTGAGCCCGGACACCAAGGTGGAAATCCTGACGCCGGACTTCCGCCCCTGCCTGGACGACGCCCTGGATATTCTCGACGCCACCGCGCCGGACGTGTTCAACCACAACATTGAAACCGTGCCGCACCTGTACAAAAAGGCCCGCCCCGGGGCCCGCTACGAGCATTCACTGAAACTGCTGCAGCGCTTCGGCGAGCGGCGCCCGGACGTGCCTACCAAGTCTGGCATTATGGTGGGCCTGGGCGAGACCAACGATCAGGTTCTGGAGACGCTGCGCGATCTGCGCGACCACGGCGTCAACATGATCACCATTGGCCAGTACCTGCAGCCCAGCAAATTCCACGCCCCGGTGGAGCGCTACGTGCACCCGGACGACTTCAAGATGTTCGCCGTGGAAGGCCGCAAGATGGGCTTCACCTCGGTGGCGTCCGGCCCCATGGTGCGCAGCTCTTACCACGCCGACCTGCAGCACAAGGGCATTGATGTCGGCGACCCGGAGAATCTGGCGCACTTGTAGGAGCGGGCCCAGCCCGCGAAAGGGTAGCTCCCAGCCACCCGGCAGGATCCCAGAGAGGCTGATGGAGCTGCCGTTAGACATCTCTCTGGCATCCTGCGGGGCAACCGTTGCCGGGAGCTTCGCTCCCTTTCGCGGGCGAGGCCCGCTCCCACAAGGCGGGTCAGCCCAGCGTTACGAACGGCACCACCGTGATCAGCAGCACCGCAATGGCGGCGACCAGAAACGCCAGCGCCCGCAGCGGCCGGGCGCGCAGGTTGCGCCATACCGTGGTTGCCTCGCCGCGCTGATGCGCCTGTTCGAAGGCGGCGCGCTGCTGCTCCAGACGGCGCCGCTGATAGTCCGCCAGCAACGGCCGGGCCCGCTCCCAATCCTGATCTTCGCTCAGCCAGATGCCGCCGGCGGAGACGCCCCACACGCTGGGTTCGGTCTGGTAATGGGCGATGCCGTGCTGGTCCAGCAGCGCGCAAATCTCGTCGCGCTCGTCGTCGGGCACCCGGCGCAGGTTAAGCAACAGTTTGGACATCTAGATTTCCTCGTTGGGCAGGGTGAGCGATCCGCGCCGCCACTATAACAAACCACGGCGCAAACCCCGCCCCGTCGAGCGTTTGAAGAATTTACAATTACTCCACCATCGCCCTCCTGACCGCCCCCGGCTTTTCCTTTACGCTAGTGCCCACTAACCCCTTGCACCCCAAACAGGGAGAGTTCCGGACTTATGCGGCTTGCCGTTCGTGTTCTGTCGATTGTTGTCGCCGCCACCCTCCTGACCGCCCCCGCCCCCGCCGGCGCCGACGACTGGCCGGATCGGATCATGGAGCGTATGGAAGCGCTGCAACTGCCGGACGAAGCGCTGGCCCTCGCCGCCGTGCCCCTGGACGGCCCCGGCGAGGCCCGCTTCGTCAACGCCGACCGGGTGATGAACCCGGGCTCCACCATGAAGCTGCTCACCACCTACGCGGCGCTTGAACTGCTCGGCCCCAGCTTCAAATGGCACACTCGTGTTTATACCAACGGCGAATTGAAGGGCGACGTCCTGCAAGGCGACCTGTTCCTGGTCGGCGCCGGCGACCCCAAGCTCACCGAGGAACGCCTCTGGCAGCTGCTGCGCGATCTGCGCGCCTACGGCATCCGCCAGGTCCAGGGCGACCTGGTGCTGGATGATTCCTACTTCCGGCTGCCCCACGGCCAGCCGCATTTCGACGACGACGGCGACAACCCGCACGCGCCCTTTCTGGTGGAGCCCCACGCCCTGCTCACCAATCTGAACGTGTTTCACTTCCAGTTCGCCGCCCGCAAGGACGGGGTCAGCGCCTGGATGGATCCGGTCGCCGACGCCGTGACCCTGGACAACCAGATCACCCTGACCCGCGGCGGCCGCTGCCCGTCCGGCCGCCGCCTCAAACTTGAGCCCAGCTACCAGGACAACGGCCGCATCACGGTCACCGCCACCGGCTCGCTGCCGCCCGGGTGCCGGGCCGGCGACTATCTGTCGCTGATGAGCCAGGAAACCTACACCGCCGCCATTATCCGCGGCCTGTGGCAACAGCTGGGCGGCACCCTTACCGGCGCTACCCGCTTCGACCGCCTGCCCACCGGCGCCGACCTGCTCGCCACCACCTCATCGCCGGACCTGGTCACCATGGTCCGCGACATCAACAAGTGGAGCAGCAACGTGATGGCGCGCCAGCTCTACCTGACCATCGGCGCCGAACACCGCCTGGCGGAAGACCGCGACGACCTGGCCGCCGCCGAGCGCACCATCAAAGACTGGATGGCGCTGAAGGGGATGGACCCGCGCACAGTGGTGCTGGACAACGGCGCCGGCCTGTCCCGCGACGCGCGCATGAGCCCCATGGAACAGATCAAAATGCTGCGGCAGGCCTGGCGCAGCCCCTTCGCCGCCGAACTGATCGCCTCGCTGCCGCTGGTGGCCATGGACGGCACCATGCACAACCGGCTGCGCGACACCGGCCTGCGCGGCGAGGGCCACATCAAAACCGGTTCGCTGACCAACGTGCGGGCGGTGGCCGGCTTCACCCGCGACAGCAACAACACCACCTGGGCGGTCTCCGCCATCGTTAACACTCCCTCGGCCTGGAAAAGCCAGGCGGTGCTCGACGACGTGCTGGAAGCGGTGCACCGGCTGCCCGGCGCCCAGGCCGCGGCGGTCACTCAGAACGAGGCCAGATCGGCCGGCGCCGGGGGCTGAACTCCGGCGCCTCGGGGTTTCGCTGGAAGGCCCTCTCCAGCAGACCCGCTCAACGGTAAGTTCCGGGTATCGCCTTGACGGCAAAGCAGGCCGGCCAGTGCTATGCTCGGCCCAGCATTCACATCCTTACCGTATCGGGAAAGCTCAATGATCATTGTCCACCATCTGGAAAAATCCCGCTCTCAACGCATTGTCTGGCTCTTGGAAGAACTCGGTATCCCCTACGAAATCGAGCAATACAAGCGCGACCCCAACACCATGCAGGCACCGGACGCGCTGCGCAAAATCCACCCGCTCGGCAAGTCGCCGGTGATCACCGACGGCGACACCGTGGTGGCGGAATCCGGCGCCATTATCGAGTATCTGGTGGAGAAACACGGCGGCGGCCGCCTCAAACCCGCCGTGGACGACCCCAACTGGCTGAACTACCAGTACTGGCTGCACTACGCGGAAGGCTCGTTGATGCCGCTGATGGTGATGAAGCTGATCTTCAGCCGAGTGCCCAAGGCGCCGATGCCGTTCTTCGCCAAGCCGATCGCCAAGAAAATCAGCGGCGGCCTGGTGGGCGGGTTCGTACAGCCGCGTATCGAAGAGCAGTTGCGCCTGGTGGAGAGCCATCTTGCCAGCCACACCTGGTTCGCCGGCGAGGCACTCACCGCCGCCGACGTGCAAATGAGTTTCCCGCTACAGGCCGCCGGCGCACGCGCCAACCTGGATGCCTTACCGAATATCCGCGACTTTATTCAGCGCGTGGAAGCGCGCCCGGCCTACCAGCGCGGTATCGAGCGGACCGGCCCGCTGGAACTGCTCGGCTGACCCCCCTACGACGGACCCGGACGCACCGCCACGGCCGCGAACTGTGATCCGGGTCCGCTTTCCAGCAAAGTCCAATGACGCTAATTGCATAGGCCGTTATTCTTACCCTAGCGGCGGCGTCATAGCCCGCTGCCCGGCAGAACGATAACAAGCATTAACAGTAAGTTACTGTTTTCAGGGCCCCGGCTGCCCTATTCTCAAATGCAAAAAATGGCTTGGCATCAAGCTTTCGGCTGACTGATTGGTCTGGGGAAATATGATTCTGCTGTATTTTCTAATCGCTTTGGGGGTGGTCTTCCTGATCTCGGAAGGGGTGCAACGCTACCTGGCGCGCCGGCGGGACTGATCCGCTCTTCACGGTTAAACTCTGTTAAAGCTGTGAATCCGTTCACGGTGCGCGGTCTATACTGACAACTCTTATCCTTTGTCAGGGAGACCAAAATGAAAAAAGCCCTTTCCGTTCTTACTCTCGGCGCCGTGTTCGCACTGGCCGGCTGTCAAACCGCGCCCGAAGTGCAACCGGACCCGAAAGCCAGCAAAACGGTCTATCAGGGCGTGCTGCCCTGCTCGGATTGCTCCGGCATTCAAACCACCCTGACCCTGTACCGGGATGAGGCGGACCAACCGTCACGTTTCGAGCTTCGCCAGCAGTTTCTGGACGGCGCCAAGGCCGGCGGCAGTGACGTGGACCGGGGCAACTGGATCGCGGAACGCCAGTCCGTGAACGGCAAGTCCTACCCGCTGTTTATCCTTAACCCCACCGATCCGGCGGAGCAGTTCCGCTTTCTGCAGAAAGCCACCAATGCGGTGGAAATGCTGAACGCCGACGGCGAGCAAATCGAGTCCGACTACAACTACACGCTGATGCAGCGTTAAAGCTGGTTCGGGCCGGGAAACCCGTCCTCTCCAGAAGGCCCGCACCGGGATCGGGTGGGCCCGTCCAGGACACGCCACGAGTACATCCATGT
>JBELJS010000038.1:0-17697 GCA_042090255.1 Alcanivorax sp.
CACCCTTCGGGCCGTCGCTGGCGCGACGTCAAAAATCGCTCCTGGCGATTTTTTATGAGCGACAGTGCGCGCTACGTTAGAATGCCCCCTTTCCCCGATATTAAGAGCCGCAATCATGCAATTCGTCGACGAAGCCACCATTGATGTCCGCGCCGGAAGCGGTGGCCACGGCTGCCTGAGCTTTCGCCGTGAAAAATACGTGGAGTTCGGTGGCCCCGACGGTGGTGATGGCGGTGCCGGCGGCCATGTGTACGTGGAAGCGGATACCAACCTGAACACTCTGGTGGATTACCGCTACGAGCGCTCTTTCAAGGCCCGCAACGGCGAGCCGGGCAAGGGCCGGCAGATGACCGGCAAATCCGCCGAGGACGTGGTGCTGAAAGTGCCGGTGGGCACCACCGTGGTGGACGTGGACACCGACGAAGTGCTCGCCGACCTGACCGCCGTGGATCACAAGGTTATGATCGCGCGGGGCGGGCGTGGCGGGCTCGGCAACGTGCACTTCAAGAGCAGCGTTAACCAGGCGCCGCGCAAGACCACCAACGGCACCCCGGGCGAGACCCGGCGCCTGCGGCTGGAACTCAAGGTGCTGGCGGACGTGGGTCTGCTGGGCATGCCCAACGCCGGCAAGAGCACGCTGATCCGCGCCATTTCCGCCGCCAAACCCAAGGTGGCGGATTACCCCTTCACCACCCTGATCCCCAACCTCGGGGTAGTGAAGGCGGACCGCTACCGGAGCTTCGTGGTCGCCGATATTCCCGGGCTGATCGAAGGGGCCGCCGAGGGCGCCGGCCTGGGCATCCGTTTCCTCAAACACCTGGCGCGCACCCGTTTGCTGCTGCATGTGGTGGATATGGCGCCCCTGGACGGCAACCCGGCGGATCACATCGACGCCATCGCCGACGAGCTGGACCGGTTCTCTCCGGCGCTGGCGGAGCAGGAGCGCTGGCTGGTATTCAACAAGATCGACCTGTTGCCCGACGACGAGGCCGAGCAGCGGGTCGCTGAGATCGTGGACGAACTGGGCTGGCAGGGGCCGGTGTTCCGCATCTCCGCCGCCGCCGGGGTGGGCTGCGAAGAGCTGGTCTACGCGCTGATGAACGCGATCGAAGAACGCCGTCTGCGCGAACAGGAAGACCCGGATTACGCCGCCGAGCAGCGGGGTCTGCGCGCGCGCCTGGAAGAAGAGGCCCGTGAGAAGATTCAGGAAATCAAGCGGGACCGCCGCGTGGCCCGCGATAATGACGACGATGATGATGACGATCACGACGTGGAGATCGTCTACGAACCCTGATCGGCCATCACTTTACTGAAAGCGGGAAGGGCACCATGGCGCAACGCGCACGCTGGGTAATCAAAATAGGCAGCGCTCTGCTTACCAACGACGGCCGCGGCCTGGACCGCGACCTGATGCAGGTCTGGGTGGATCGCATCGTGGCCCTGCGCGAGCGCGGCATCGACGTCATGGTGGTGTCCTCCGGCGCGGTGGCCGAGGGCATGACCCGGCTGGGCTGGGTGCGCCGCCCGGATTCGGTGCATCAGCTTCAGGCCGCTGCCGCCGTCGGGCAGATGGGGCTGGTGCAGGCCTGGGAGTCTTGTTTCCAGAAGCACCGGCTGCACACCGCCCAGGTGCTGCTGACCCACGATGACCTTTCCGACCGCAAGCGCTATCTGAATGCGCGCAGCACCCTGCTGACGCTGCTGGGCTTCTCGGTGGTGCCGGTGGTCAACGAAAACGACACCGTGGTCACCGACGAAATCCGCTTCGGCGACAACGACACCCTGGCGGCGCTGGTGGCCAACCTGGTGGAAGCCGAGCGGCTGGTGATTCTCACCGATCAGGACGGTCTGTTCGACGCCGACCCCCGGCAGAACCCGGCGGCCCGTCTGATCCCTAGCGCCCGCGCCTCCGATCCTGCCCTGGCCGCCATGGCCGGCGGCGGCGGCTCGGGGCTAGGGCGTGGCGGCATGACCACCAAGGTGCGTGCGGCGGCGCTGGCGGCGCGCTCGGGCACCATGACTACGATCGCGTCCGGGCGCCATCCGGAGGTGCTCACCGAGCTGGTCGACGGCCAGGCCCCCGGCACCACGTTGCTGCCGGACACGTCGCCGATGAACGCCCGTAAGCAGTGGCTGGCCGGCCATCTGCGCATGCGCGGCCGGCTGATTCTCGACGATGGCGCCGCCCGGCGCTTGCGCGAAGCCGGGTCCAGCCTGCTGCCGGTGGGGGTGGTGGATGTCTTCGGTCAGTTCTCGCGTGGCGAGATGGTGGCCTGCGAGGACCAGCATGGCGAGCGTGTGGCCTGCGGTCTGGTCAACTACGACGCCGCCGACGCCCGCCGGCTGTGCGGCAAGAAGAGCCACGAAATTGCCGACGTGCTGGGCTTTATGAACGAGGAAGAATTGATCCACCGGGACAATATGGTGGTTATGGAAGCCGGACGCCTGACGCCTGACGCCTGACGCCTGACGCCTGACGCCTGACGCCGGCGGGGTGGAAGCGTCCGGCGTCGAGCGTCCAGCGTCAGGCATAAAAAAACCGGCCAGAGGCCGGTTTTTTTAGCGAACGCGTTCGATCAATCAGGCCGCCATGGCCTTGATCTTGGCGTTCAGGCGGCTCTTATGACGAGCGGATTTGTTCGGGTGGAATTTACCCTTCTGGGTGGCCTTATCCAGCACCGAGGTCGCCTTTTGGTACGCTTGCTGAGCGGCGCCTTGGTCGCCGGACGCAATGGCCGCGTTCACCTTCTTGAGGTACGTACGCACCATGGAACGCATCGCTGCGTTGTGCTTACGACGCTGTTCCGCCTGACGCGCGCGCTTGCGTGCTTGCGGTGAGTTAGCCAAGGTCCTGCTCCTATATATAAATCGGTAATTCGATGGTGATAATCGATTAGGACCGGGCGGATACTGCCATGGGCCGGTCCTGAAGACGCGCAACTATGCCGATCCGGGTCTGGATTGTCAATCCCCGGGGCGGCGCTGTGGCGGTGGCGGCGGGCTTTGGTTACTCTTGGCCGGTTTTTTGGAGGCGCCGGGATGGACGAGCAGGACACAGCGGGCAAAAAGGGCGGTTTGCTGGCCTCGACCCTGGTGGTCAGCAGCATGACCCTGCTGTCCCGGGTGCTGGGGTTGGTGCGCGACGTGGTGCTGGCGCGCCTGCTGGGCGCCTCGGCGGGCACCGACGCCTTCTTCGTGGCCTTCCGGATACCCAATTTCTTGCGCCGCCTGTTCGCCGAGGGGGCCTTTAATCAGGCCTTCGTGCCGGTGCTCAGCGAATACCGCAGCAAACAGCGGGACGAGGGCAGCGTCGCCGCCACCAAGGCGCTGATCGACCGCGTCGCCGGCACCTTGGGCGGCACCCTGGCGCTGATCACCCTGGTCGGGGTGCTGGCGGCGCCGCTATTGATCTGGCTGTTTGCCCCGGGGTTCGGCGACGACCCGCAGAAACGCGCCCTGGCGGTGGAAATGCTGCGGCTCACCTTCCCGTACCTGTTCTTTATCTCGTTGACCGCCTTCGCCGGCGCTATTCTCAACACCTGGAACCGCTTCGCGGTGCCGGCATTTACCCCGGTGCTGCTCAATCTCAGCCTGATCGGCAGCGCCCTGTACCTGGCGCCGCAGTTCGCCGAAGGGCGCATGGCGGTGGCGCTGGCCTGGGGGGTGCTGATCGCCGGCACCGTTCAATTGCTGTTTCAGTTGCCGTTCCTGGCGCGCCTTAACCTGATGCCGGTGCCGCGCATGGCCTGGCGCGACGAAGGCGTGCGCCGCATTCTGCGTTTGATGGCGCCGGCCATGTTCGGGGTCTCGGTGAGCCAGATTAATCTGTTGCTGGACACGGTGCTGGCGTCGCTGCTGCAGACCGGTTCCGTGACCTGGCTGTACTATTCCGACCGGCTGGTGGAGCTGCCACTGGGCGTGTTCGCCATCGCCATCGGCACGGTGATTCTGCCCAGCCTGTCCGGCAAGCACGCCGGCGATGACCCGAAAGCGTTCAGCCGCACGCTGGACTGGGCCCTGAAGCTGGTGCTGCTGATCGGGGTGCCGGCGGCGCTGGCGCTGGCGGTGATCGCCGAGCCGCTGCTGGCGACCCTGTTCAACCACGGCGAATTCGGCGCCAACGACGTGCTGCGCTCGGCGGAATCCCTGCGCGCCTACAGCGCTGGGCTGGTGGCGTTCATGCTGATCAAAATTCTGGCGCCGGGCTATTTCGCCCGCCAGGACACCCGCACACCGGTGAAAATCGGCATTATCGCCATGGTCGCCAACATGGCCTTGAACCTGGCGCTGATCTGGCCGCTGCAACACGCCGGGCTGGCGTTGGCCACGTCGCTGTCGGCCTGGCTGAACGCCGGTTTGCTGTATATGGGGCTGCGCCGAGGTGGTGTGTATCTGCCGATGAAGGGCTGGTGGCAACACGGTTTGCGGTTGGCGGTGGCCGGCGGCGCCATGGCCGGCGTCATTTACTGGCTGGCACGGCAGGCGACGGTGTGGCTGAATGGCCCTCTGTGGGATCGTATCCTTTGGTTGGGCCTGATCGTGGTGGCGGGATTGGCGGTTTATCTTCTCGCCTTGCTGATTCTTGGCCTCAGACCTCGCCACTTGCGCCGATGATTCCTATAATCGGCCCTCTTTTCTCCCGCGTGCCGGCACGAGGCCGGCGGCACGGGAACCTGACGAGGGCGGAATGCGACTGATTCGCGGCATTCACAATCTGCGGGCGAGCCACCGGGGCTGCGTCGCCACCATCGGCAACTTCGATGGCGTCCATCTGGGCCATCAACGGATTCTCGACCAGGTGATCGACGAGGCGAGGGCGCGTGGCAAGCGGTCCACCGTGATGCTGTTTGAGCCCCAGCCGCAGGAATTTTTCTGCCCGGATCAGGCGCCGGCGCGACTCAACAGCCTGCGTGACAAGTTGATCGCGTTGCGCGATTACGGCGTCGATCAGGTGCTGTGCGCGCGGTTCAACGAGTCGTTTCGCAGCCTCACCGCCGAGGCGTTCGTGCGCGATCTGCTGGTCGAGGGGCTGGGTATTGAATACCTGGTGGTGGGCGATGATTTCCGCTTCGGCCGTGGCCGCGACGGTGATTTCGATTACCTGAAACAGGCCGGCGAACGGTTCGGTTTTCAGGTGACCGACACCCCGACCTGCCAAGTCGACGGCGAGCGGGTGTCCAGCACGCGGGTACGCGCGGCGCTGGAGCAGGGGGATTTTCGCCTGGCCGAGCGCCTGCTGGGGCGTCCTTATACGATCAGCGGCCGGGTCCGCCACGGCGACAAGCTGGGCCGCACCCTGGATGTGCCGACGGTGAACCTGGCCCTGAAGCGGCCGGTGTCGCCGTTGCACGGGGTGTTCGCGGTGCGGGTGTCCGGCGCCGGCCTCAAAGACCACCCGGGGGCGGCCAATATGGGCACGCGGCCGTCGGTGGACGGTCGGGAAAACCGCCTGGAAGTGCATCTGCTTAATTTTCAGGGTGATTTGTACGACGCGCATCTGAGCGTCGCGTTTCATCATTTCGTGCGGCCGGAAGAGAAATTCGACGGCCTCGACGAACTCAAGGCCGCCATGTGGCGGGATCTGGAACAGGTACAAGCCTTTTTGGACCAAGACGACGGACTATGACGGATTACAAGGCGACGCTTAATCTTCCCCACACCGACTTTCCGATGAAGGCCGGTCTGTCCCAGCGCGAACCCAAGCGCCTGGACCAATGGCAGCAGCGCGATCTGTACCGCCGGATTCGCGAAGCGTCCGCCGGACGTCCCAAGTTCATTCTTCACGACGGCCCTCCGTACGCCAACGGCGATATCCATATCGGCCACGCGGTGAACAAGATCCTCAAGGACATCATCGTCAAGGCGCGCACCCTGGACGGCTTCGACGCCCCCTATGTGCCGGGCTGGGACTGCCACGGCCTGCCCATCGAATTGAAGGTGGAACAGAAGGTGGGCAAGGCCGGCCACAAGGTGGACGCCGCCACCTTCCGCAAGAAATGCCGGGAGTTCGCCGCCAAACAGGTGGAGGGCCAGAAGCGCGACTTCAAGCGCCTGGGCGTGTTCGGGGACTGGGACCACCCCTACCTGACCATGAACTACGACACCGAGGCGAACATCATCCGTGCGCTCGGTAAGATCGCCACCGGCGGTCACCTGACCAAGGGCTTCAAGCCGGTGCACTGGTGTTTGGACTGCGCCTCCGCCCTGGCGGAAGCGGAAGTGGAATACCAGGACAAGCAATCGCCGGCCATCGACGTGGCGTTCGCCGTCACCGACCCGGCGGATTTCAAAAGCCGCACCGGCGTCGAGGCCGCGTCCCCGGCCCTGGTGATCTGGACCACCACGCCCTGGACGCTGCCCGCCAACCGGGCGGTGGCGGTGCATCCGGAGCTGGACTATGTGCTGCTCAGCGGCGAGCAGAACGGCGCCGCCGTGGCGCTGGTGGTGGCCGAGGATCTGGCGGATACCGTCAGCGAGCGCTTCGCGCTGACCGGCGCCCAGCGTTCCGCCCCGTTCAAAGGCGCGGTGCTGGAACACCTCACCCTGCGCCACCCGTTCCTGGACCGTCAGGTGCCGGTGATCCTTGGCGACCACGTCACCACCGACGCCGGTACCGGCTGCGTGCACACCGCCCCGGGCCACGGCCAGGACGACTTTATCGTCGGCAAGCAGTACGGCCTGGAAGTGGACAGCCCGGTGCAGGACAACGGCCTGTTCCGTGACGATCTGCCGGTGGTCGGCGGCCTGCACGTGAGCAAGGCCAACCAGCCGGTGATCGACGCCTTGAAAGAGGGCGGCACCCTGGTGGCGCTGGAGACCATCACCCACAGCTACCCGCACTGCTGGCGCCACAAGACGCCTATTATTTTCCGCAGCACCGCCCAATGGTTCATCCCCATGAGCGAGGGCGGCCTGCTGGCCCAGGCCCGCGCCGAGGTGGACAAGGTGCAGTGGCTGCCGGAGTGGGGCAAGGCGCGCATCGAAGGCATGCTGCGCGACCGCCCGGACTGGTGTATCTCCCGGCAGCGTACCTGGGGCGTGCCGATCGCCCTGTTCGTAGACCGCGCCACGTCCGAGCCGCACCCGGACACCCCGCGCCTGATCGAGGAAGTGGCCAAACGGGTGGAGCAGAACGGCATCGACGCCTGGTTCGACCTGGACGCCGAAGAGCTGCTCGGCGACGACGCGGAGCGCTACACCAAGGTCACCGACATCCTGGACGTCTGGTTCGACTCCGGCGTGACCCACTACTCGGTGCTCGAGCAGCGCGACGAACTGACGGTGCCCGCCGACCTTTACCTGGAAGGCTCCGACCAGCACCGTGGCTGGTTCCAGTCCTCGCTGCTGACCAGCACCGCGATCCGTGATGCGGCGCCCTATAAAAGCGTGCTCACCCACGGCTTCACGGTGGACGAGCAGGGCCGCAAAATGTCCAAGTCCATCGGTAACGTGATCGCCCCCCAGGAAGTATGGAACGACCTGGGCGCGGACATCCTGCGTCTGTGGGTGGCGGCCACCGATTACCGTGGCGAAATGAGCGTGTCCAAGAACATTCTCAAACAGATGGCGGACAGCTACCGGCGCATCCGCAACACCGCCCGCTTCCTGCTCTCCAACCTGAACGGCTTCGACCCGCAGCGCGACGCGGTGGCCCCGGACGACATGATCGCCCTGGACCGCTGGGCCGTGGGCCGCGCCGACGCCCTGCAGACCGAGCTGCGCGAGCTGTACGACGGCTACCATTTCCATCAGGTCTATCAGCGCCTGCACAACTTCTGCGGCAACGAGCTGGGCGGCTTCTACCTGGACATTATCAAGGACCGCCAATACACCACGCCGGCGGATTCACTGGCGCGCCGCTCTTGCCAGACCGCGCTCTACCACATCGCCCAGGCGCTGGTGCGCTGGATGGCGCCGATCCTCAGCTTCACCGCCGAGGAAATCTTCGAGCTGCTGCCCGGCGAGCGCACCGAGTCGGTGTTTCTGACCACTTGGTACGACGGGCTTTTTCCGCCGGCGGCCGACGCCGAGATGGATCTGGCATTCTGGGACCAGGTGCAGGCGGTCAAGCAGGCGGTCAACAAGGCCATCGAAGAGGCCCGCAACCGCAAGGAGTTGCGCGCCAACCTGGCGGCCGACGCCACCCTGTACGTGGATGACCGGCTGGCCGGCCTGCTGGGCCGCCTGGGCGACGAGCTGCGCTTCGTGACCATCACCTCCACCGCCACCCTGGCGCCACTGGCGGACGCTCCGGCGGACCTGCCGGACAGCGCCGTGGCCGGGCTTAAAGTGCGGGTGGCCCCGTCGCCGCACGAAAAATGCGTGCGCTGCTGGCACCACCGCCCGGACATCGGCACCGATGCCAACCACCCCGAGCTGTGTGGCCGCTGCGTCACCAACCTGGAAGGTGACGGCGAGGAACGCCACTATGCGTGAGCAACAGAGTACCGGGGGGCAATTGGCCTGGTTGTGGCTCACCGGCCTGGTGATCGTGCTGGATCAGATCAGCAAGCACTGGGTGGTGGCCCGCTTCGACCTCTATGAGCGGCTGGACGTGTTGCCGTTCTTTAACCTGACGCTGGCCTACAACTCCGGGGCGGCGTTCAGCTTCTTGGCCGGTGCCGGCGGCTGGCAGCGCTGGTTCTTCGCCGCCGTGGCGGTGATCGCCGTGGTGCTGATCCTGGGCTGGATGCGCAAACTGCGCGCCGAGCGCATGCAGGGCGCCGCGCTGGCGCTGATTCTCGGCGGCGCCGTCGGCAACCTCTACGACCGGGTGGTGCTCGGCCACGTGGTCGACTTTCTCGACTTCTATTGGGGCGACTACCACTTCCCGGCCTTTAATATTGCCGATACCGCCATCACCATTGGGGCAGCTTTGATCATTCTCGACATGCTGCTGGGAGGCCGTCGCGGCCATGACTGACACCTTGCGCGCGGGTCCGCAGACCCGCATCACCCTGCATTTCGCCGTACGTCTGATGGACGGCACCGAAATGGACAGCACCTACGGCGGCGAACCGGCGGCCTTTTCCTGGGGCGACGAATCCCTGCTGCCCGGCTTCGAGCGCGCCATCCTCGGCCTCAAGGCCGGCGACAAGCGCAGCGTGTTCATCGACGCCGCCTCCGGCTTCGGTGACTACAACGAGCAAAACCGGCAGCACTTCAAGCGCAGCACCTTCAGCGCCGACGAGGTGGAAGTGGGTACGGTGATGAACTTCGCCGACGCCGCCGGCGCCGAACTGCCCGGCGTGATCGCCGAACTGGACGACGACTGGGTCACCGTGGACTTCAACCACCCCCTGGCCGGTCGCGACCTCACCTTCGAGGTGGAAATCATCGCCGTCGAGCACGACGCCCCGGAGCAGGCCGTCCGCCTCAACTGACGGTGCTTTGTGGGAGCGGGCCTTTGTGGGAGCGGGCCCCGCCCGCGAAAGGGCGCGAAGCGCCCGGCATCGGCGGCTTCTTAATACGTCTCTGGCATCCTGCCGGCCGGCGTCGCCGGCCTTTCGCGGGCCAGGCCCGCTCCCACAGCCCGCTCCCACAGGTGGCTGGTCGGCCACCGGTGCGGGCGCGTATACTAGGGTCACATTTCCAGCAGGTTCCGATATGCAAATCCGTCTCGCCAATCCCCGTGGCTTCTGCGCCGGCGTCGATCGGGCCATCGATATCGTCAATCGTGCCCTGGACGTGTTCGGGCCGCCGGTCTATGTGCGCCATGAAGTGGTCCACAACCGCTACGTGGTGGACGGCCTGCGCGAGCGCGGCGCGGTGTTCGTCGACGAACTGGAAGAAGTGCCCGACGACGCCATCGTCATCTTCAGTGCTCACGGCGTCTCCAAGGCGGTGCAGGACGAGGCGCAGCAGCGTGCCCTGCAGGTGTTCGACGCCACCTGCCCGCTGGTTACCAAGGTGCACATGGAAGTGATCCGCTACGCCCAGGAAGGCCGCGAAGCGATTCTGATTGGCCACCAAGGCCACCCGGAAGTGGAAGGCACCATGGGCCAGTACGACACGTCCAAAGGCGGACGTATGTACCTGGTGGAAGACGAAGCCGATGTAGCCAGCCTGGAAGTCACCGACCCGGACAATCTGGCCTTCGTAACCCAGACCACGCTGAGCGTGGACGACACCGCCCGTATCATCGATGCCCTGCGCCAGCGTTTCCCCAATATTCTCGGGCCCAAGCGCGAGGACATCTGCTACGCCACCACCAACCGCCAGGACGCGGTGCGCCAACTGGCATTGGAATGCCAGCTGGTGCTGGTGGTGGGGTCGGTGAACAGTTCCAACTCCAACCGCCTGCGCGAACTCGCCGAGCGTTGCGGGACCCCCGCCCATCTGCTCGACGACCCGGCCATGATCGATCCGGCCTGGCTGAAAGGTAAGAAGGCGGTGGGCGTCACCGCGGGTGCCAGCGCGCCGGAAGAACTGGTCCACCAGGTGATCGCCCGCCTGCGCGAACTGGGCGGTGAAGACGCCCACGAGATTCCCGGTCGCGAAGAGAACATCCGCTTCTCGATGCCCCGTGCCCTGCGGGCCTGACTCTCCCCGTTCCATCAGCCAGCCATTCCCGGCCCGTCCATCAAGGCGGGCGGGTCTGTTGTTCTGCCGTACCTCCCCGCCGCATAAAAGACTGGCTCTACAGCTAATGAAAAAGTGCGAATAGCGTCACAGCTTATTTTCGTAAAAAACCCCGCTTATCAACTGCTTATGCCGTTTATTGCCGCCAAGTGACCGCTCGTCTAAGTCTCGTTGTCGACGGTTTTACAATTGCTAGAGTGTGCTCACCAGAATGTAAGTGGAGTGCATCGTGGTGTCTGACACCCGGTTCGGAAGCGGGGGCTTTACCCTTATTGAGTTGATGATCGGCATCGCCGTCGCCGGGGTTTTGCTCGCTCTGGCTGTGCCGTCCTTCCAGAACCTGACGGCGAATAACGCCTTAAGAAGTGCTTCCGCGGATCTGATCACGGCTATCAATACGGCACGGGCCCAGGCGGTCAATCTGCGCGTCGACATTGTTTTGGAAGAAACGGGCTCTTCCTGGACGGATGGCTGGCGGATCAAGTACGGCGCCGGAACCACGGAAACGGATCAGACCTTCACCCCCTCCGGTGGCGTTACGGTGACGCAGAGCAGCGGTAGCGGGGCACTGACGTTCACGCCCTCGGGCATGATGAGCGCCGGAGCCACTTTCGAGATATGCGATGACCGCACCAACGAGATTGGCAGGCAGATCAAAGTCGGGCTCTTTGGCACTGTCGAAAACACAGCGATTACATGCAGCTAGGAACCAGGATGAGAGCGAACGGCAAACGCCAAAGCGGTGTCGGTATGGTTGAAGTGCTTATCGCACTGTTGGTGCTGGCAATCGGCGTGCTCGGTTATGCCGGGCTGCAGCTTAACGCCCTGAAAAGCTCGGAAGAGGCACACCTTAGGGCCACGGCCACCTTCATTGCCCGCGATGCCCTGGAGCGTATCCTGGCTAATCCTGGCTCAAGAACGAAATACCTTAATAGTACTAATTGGAACGACCAGGCTTCCGATGCCGGCGAAGCACCGGACAACCAGAATGCCTGCGTCAGTCAGGCCTGCACCTCCGGCGATATGGCCGAGTGGGATATAGACATGCTCACCTGGCAAGCCGCCAATACCATGCCCGCCGGACGTATCGTCGTGACGCCGTGCACGATGACCGGGGCCACCTCGAGCTGCGTGATCGTCGCCTGGAATGATCAGACGCCCGCTGATTGCCTCGACGAAGACGAGGGGGTGGCGTCCGGCGAAGACACGGAGTGCGTAGTCATGGAGGTCACCCGATGAAAATGCGTCGTTACCAGGCGGGGTTCAGCCTCGTCGAACTAATGGTCGCCATGGCGCTCGGGCTTCTGATTACCGGCGCCGCTCTGTCGCTTTTCAGCACCAACCAGAGAATGTTTCAGCTGCAGCAAGGGGAATCCGAGCTTCAGGAGCAGGGCTATTTGGCCATGCGGTTTATCGTCGAGGATGTTCGCATGGCCGGGTTTCATGATATTTCGGTGGGCGCGGCGCCGGGTCCGGTCATCAATGCCTCCTCACCGTCCATCCCGGCGTCTTCGGATGGTGGTAACAGCGGCAATGATCGTATGACGATCAGTTATCACGGTTTTAGGGATTGTGAAGGCAATCCCTCCGCCTCCACCTCTCGCCGGGAGATCATCAATACGTACTGGGTGGATGATGACGGGAAATTGAAGTGCCGGGGCAACCAGGCCGTGCCTCTGACCTCCGGGGTCACCCTGCTTGCCGGCGTGGAAAGTTTCCAGATTTTATACGGCGTGGATACCACGCCAAACGATCAGATCGCGTTCGCCAGCCAGTATGTGGCAGCCGACCAGCTGTCCTCGCACTTTGCCAATGATCATCTGGTGTTGTCGGTGAAGATCGCCATGTTGCTTAAGAACAGTGCGCCGGCAATCGGCAGTGGCCCGGAAAAAACATTCTATCTGCTCAATTCCAGCACGGATGTGGACACCAGCCAGTCGCTGTTCCAGCAATTCTCCACCACCGTGACGTTGCGTAATTATCCTTGGAGCAAGATCTGATGAACGGCAGTCTATCAACCGCAAAGAGCCAGAACGGCGCGGCGTTGCTGATTGCGTTGTTTGTTCTGGTGATCGTCTCGGTAATGGGGATCACGGCCATGAAGACCAGCATGTTTAGCGCTAAGATCGCCACGGGTACGCAAATTGACGCGATGGCTTTCGAGGGCGCTGAGTCAGCGATCACGGCCACTTACTTTGAGTTCGTGGATAACGACGATGTGATGCAGACATTGCTTCTCGGTAGCAAGATAAACCGCTGCATCACAATGAGTGACCAGACCGTCGAAGGCGAATGTCAGGACGGACAGACACTGGACTCAAGGGGCCTGATCGTTTCCGAGTCCCACAGTAAAGTAAACGGTTATGCCGCCATCGATGGCTATCAGGTTGGCAGTAGTGGCGGCGGCGCACAACTGGTGGAGTACAAGATCGGCATTCTCGGTGACAGCGAACTGCCGGACTTGGGAGTTGAAAATCACCATATGCAAGAAGCTCTGAAGCGGGCGTTAAAACCGGCTTCCGATATTGAATAAGGATCGGGGTGAGAGGAGATAACCATGCGTGATCTTATTATCAAAGCGTCGCTGTTGTGGGCCGTGATGCTGCTCGCTCCGACGTCTTTATACGCCGACGACACGGAAATATTCTTTGCCCGTGCTAATGCGGATGACTCCCAGAATCGCAATATCGCCAATGTGATGATCCTGCTGGATACTTCGGGCAGTATGCGTAATTGCGAACAGTCAGATGGCGCCAACTGGTGCGACGATGAAGAAAACCGCCGCATTGCCATGCTGGTTCGTGCCTTCAATATCATGATCGATGACATCCCTGAAGATGTGCGTGTTGGCATCAGTCGCTTCCGGCGCGGCGAGACCGACGGTGGCCATGTGATGGTGCCGGTGATTGAAACGACATCGAGCAACAGAAGCTTATTGAAGCGGAAAGTGGCAGAGCTTAACTCCGATGGCCAGTCTGGCGGCGACCCTGAGGGCGGAACGCCGACCTCTGAGGCCTATTACGAGATGTATCGATACATGATGGGACTCAGCCCGGTGTATGGTGACTATAGTGGTAACTCAAGGGACGCGGACCCTCAGATTTGCCTGCGACAGCAGACTGACGAAACCTGCGAGGATGTCCCCGTCTATGAATGGCAAAGGGTCAGTAACTGCAACACCAATCGTAACGATTGTGTTCGATTCCGTGGGCAATATTACCAGTACACGCAAACCGGCACGGAGAAGCAGTGTTCCACCGAGACTACCTGTGTAGAAGAAGCGTCAATAGTTGATAGCAATGGCGATTACGTTTCGCCCATGAATATGCAAAATCAATGCGAGTCAAACCATGTCATTGTTATGACCGACGGGGCTCCGAGCTCCGGTAGTGATAATCTGGGGTTGGACTGCTCTGATCAAGGCTCAATCTCGGGTAGCTATGCATGTCAAAGATTGATTGCCGCTGCCCTGAAAAGTGATCAGAACCCGAAAGAGCGGAAGGTGCTGACTTCCAATATCGGTCTGTACATGGGCAGTTATGAGCAGCGTATGTCGGGCGTGTCCGCGGCCGGCGGTGGCGCGACCTATAACGCGGACTCTGCGGACGCACTCGCTCAAGCGTTTATCGACCAGCTCAAGCTCATTGATGAGGAGTCCAAGGCCATCACCTCGCCGGGCGTCGCGGTCAACCAGATGAACCGCCTTGAGCACCTTGATCAGCTTTACTACTCCGTGTTCAAGCCACGCAAGAGCTCTGTCTGGGAAGGCAATCTGAAGCGTTATCGACTGGATGGTACGGTTATTCGCGATGTTAATGGCGCTGACGCTGTCGATTCGGACACTGGTTATTTCAGTAACTTTTCGCAGAGTTGGTGGTCGCCGGAGACCGACGGCTTTGACGCTACAGAGGGCGGGGCACGCAGCCAGCTTTCTAACCGTAAGCTGTTTGTCAGCGATTCCACAGGCAGTATCAGTGAGCTGACGCAGGCGGAAGTGAACGATGACAATATCACTACCGACGCGAGCTTCAGCATCCCAGCTGATACTGATAATGACGACCTGGATTCGAAAGAGGAAGTGTATGCGGCGCTCAAGACATTATGGGCCGATCCGCTCCACAGTGTGCCGCTGCTGGTGAACTACGAAGGTGGTGATGCAGACGATGCCTCTTCACAGACCAATTATATTTTTGTCTCCACTAACGGTGGCATGCTGCACGCCATTGACCCGGAAGATGGCTCGGAAAAGTTCACCTTCATGCCTGATCAGTTCGTTAAGAAAGCGTACGACTTCGTCAGTGAACCGCCATTGCAGCCGGGGAACATACGCAAGCCCTACGGCCTCGACGGTTCCTGGATTGCCTGGCGCCGTCCGGAAATCAATGGCAGTGGTGAGAAAACCGGCGACGCCGCCAATGTCTATATTTATGGTGGCATGCGCCGTGGCGGCGACACCTATTTCGGGCTGGATGTAAGCAGTATAAACAGCCCCAGCATGATGTGGCAGATCGATGGCGGTTATGACGGCAACCCGGATTCCGGCTTTGATCTTCTCGGGCAGACCTGGTCCACGCCCACGCTGACTCAGGTCAAGATCGGCGGCACCCGTAAACCGGTGCTGGTGTTCGGTGGTGGTTATAGCCCCGAGGACCATGACACAGCCGGTGAAAGGAGCAGCGAGGATGACATCGGTCGCGCGGTGTTCATGGTGGACGCGCTTACCGGCGAGTTGGTGTGGTCCGCCAGCAAGGCGGCCAGCAACGGTGGACAGGCGCACACCTCGGTGGGCAGCATGGACTGGGCGGTGCCCGGTGGCGTCTCGGTGGTGGATCTCGATTTCGACGGTTTCGCCGACTACCTTTACTTTGCGGACCTCGGCGGTCAGATATTCCGCGCCAACCTGGACAATGGCAATAGTGGCGCGGACGGTTTGGTGGAAGGTGTAACGCGTCTGGCCTCCTTGGGTAGCACTGGCACCGCCAACCACCGCCGTTTCTACGAAGCCCCGGCGGTGGGTTATAAATCCGAGGACGGTGCCGAGGCGCTTTATTTGCTGATTGGCTCAGGCTACCGGGCCCATCCGCTTGACGAGGGAACCGATGAAGCCATTTTCTCGATCCGTGACGAAGATTTTCGTCAGACCGGTGGTGAAGATGGGCCGATCACTTACTCGGACTTGAGGCTGGCGGGCTCCGATCCCGACGGAGAGGACAAGGGTTGGTATCATGAGTTTTCCCGCGATGGCGAGAAAGTGCTGTCGTCCCCGGTGATTTTTGATAACACCGTGCTCTTTACAACATACGCACCGGGTGGCGAAGATCTCGACGATGATCCCTGTGTGGTTCGCTACGGTGAAGCCTACCTGTACGCGGCCGACATGGTGTCCGGGCAGCCTCCGGCCGATAGCGACAGTAACAGTTTCGACGATAATACTGTTATTAAGGACATCGATTGGGACGGTGAGAAGCTTGATCAGAGTACCATCCCGCCCAGTCCGTCCTTGATTTTCCAGGAAGGAGGAAAAAAAGTGTCGATCGTGGTGGGTACGGAAGTGGTGGACGCCCCTAACGTCAACTTCACCAATCTCCGGAAGAATCGCTGGTACATGATGGAAAAGGACGAAGCCCAGAACTACGTCATTCCGCAGACAGGGGATAACTAGATGGTTACTCGACGACCCTTGGCGGGCTTTACGCTCATCGAGCTGATGATCGTGGTGGTGGTCGTGGCGATTCTCGCCGCGATTGCCTACCCGGCCTACACCGAGCAGGTCCGGGATAGCCGGCGGTCCGAGACGCAGGGCCAGTTGATGGATCTGGCGGCGTCGCTGGAGGCCTTCCGGGCTAAGAACTTTTCCTACGACGGCGCGACGACTTCATCGTTGGCGCCCAAGCTGGCCAGCAGCGATTTTTATAGCGTCGCCATCACCACCAGCAATAATGACCAAGCCTACACCATTACCGCCACCACCAAGACTGGCTCCCTCATGGAAGGTGATGGCGCTCTGGTGATCAACAGCCAGGGTCAGACCTGCCGGGTGAAAGGCGCCTCGAGTTGTACACCGAGTAGTTCCACGTCCTGGAAAGATTGACCTGAGCTACGGGCACTGGCGTGCGTCCGCACGCTCGATCCGCGCGGCGCCGATCACGTTCATGATCACCTTGCGAGCGTGGTCCTGATTGCAGATCAGGAAGTGCCCATTCTGGTAGTAGAGATTGCCGCGTCGTCCATAGCGAAGCGCCTTGCCACGGAAGCGCCGCCAGGTCAGCGTGGTGCCTTCGGGCAACTGCAGGTGTTCGATAATATCCGCAGCAGCGATTTTCCCGTCGTCATCCGTGTCGCTTGCCATCAGCAGGGACTGGGTCGGTTTGAACCGGTCGCACAGGCTGTCGCCGTCGCACAGGTAGGTGGTGCCGTGGGTCAGTGCGTGGGCGCGGGCCTGATGGATGAACCCGAGCACCCGGTTACTGGCCGCGACTACCCGCTGTTCGGGTAGCCAGTCTTTGTGCAGGCTGTGCCCGGCGCTGAGTAGCCCCGCCAACACTATCAGCGCGATCATCAGCTCCATCAAGGTGAAGCCCCTGCGGTGTGAGCGCCGCTTTACCGTGCCGTTTGCGCCGTCCATGGCTGTTCCTCCGGGCCGTCCCTGGCCCTTTTTTGCTAGTACGTTGATCGAGATCGTGGTGTCTCAGTCTAGCGCGCCCGGCTCGTCATCCTTGTGTTATTGTTGCTCCCCTTCTTGTCATCCAACTCCCATGATTTGCTATGGCTGATGTACTCGTTGTCGGTGGTGGAATTGTCGGTTTGCTGAGTGCGCTCAAGCTTAGTGACCGAGGATTGAGTGTCACCGTGGTTGACGCCGGTGGGCGGCGCCCGCCGGCGTCCTGGGCCGGTGGCGGTATTTTGTCGCCACTGTTCGCCTGGCGTTATCCCGACGCCATGAACCGGCTGACCCATGACGCCACGGCACGCTACCGGGGTCTGGTGGAGCGTCTGCGGGGCAAGGCTGGGTTGCGTGCTTCGGACCTGAACGAGAGCGGCCTGTGGGCGGCGGTGGACGGCGATGAGCGCCGGGATGCGTTGCGCTGGGCGTCGTCCTGGGGGGTGCGATGCCAG
>JBELJS010000038.1:17707-36774 GCA_042090255.1 Alcanivorax sp.
GATGCCAGGCGGCGCCGCTGAGCCAGCATTTGTCGGCGGCGCCGGAGCGTGACGGGCTGTGGTTTCCCGACATTGGCAATCTGCGTAATCCGCGCCTGTTGAAAGCACTGCGGGCGGCACTGGTGGCGCAGCGGGTTGAGTTCGTCAACGCGTCGGTGGAGGCTGTGCGGCCCGGCGCCATCGGCGCCGAGCTGGCCCTGAGTCATGGCGGCAGGGTGACCGCCCCTCGCGTGCTGATCGGCGCGGGCGCCTGGACGTCGACGCTGCTGGAACCGCTCGGCGTGGACCTGCCGCTGTTTCCCGCCAAAGGCGAGATGTTGCTGTACCGTTTGCCGCCCGGGCGGGTGCGCAGCATTGTGCTGACTGACGAGGGCTATTTGATTCCCCGGGCCGATGGCGCGGTGCTCGCGGGCTCCACGCTCAAAGCCGGCGATGCCACCACTTATCCCACGGTGACCGGGCGTTGGGCCTTGCAGGCCATGGCGGCGTCGCTGCTACCGGAGCTGGCGTCGGTGACCCCGTCCTATCATTGGGCCGGGGTGCGGCCAGGTAGCGACCGTGACTGGCCCTATCTGGGGCCGGTGCCCGGCACTCGCGGGGTGTTCGCCGCCGCCGGGCTGCATCGCAATGGGCTGGTGGCGGCGCCAGCGAGCGCGGAGCTGCTGGTACGTTTGATGTGCGGGGAAGCGCCGCCGTTCGATCCGGCGGACTATTCGTTGTCGGGGGCGTCGTCCTGATCCAGCTCCAACTTTTTTAGCCGGTACCGCAGCGAGCGGAACGTCATACCCAGCTTTTTGGCGGCGGCGGTGCGGTTCCAGTGGGTGGTGTCCAGCGCCCGCAGAATTTCCTGCTTTTCGATTTCCTGCAGGTAATCTTCCAGCGGCAGTTGAGGATGGCGCCCGCCGCCGTTGCCGGCGGCCGGTTGCGGGCCGTCGTTGCTGGGCAGGTGCAGATGTTCCGGTTCGATTATCTGGCCATCGCAGAGGGTGAGGGCACGTTCCAGGGTGTTCTCCAGTTCACGCACGTTACCCGGGAAGCGGTAACCCGCCAAGGCGGACATGGCCCGCTCACTGACCGCCGGCGGCCGGGTCTCCCAGGCCTCGCCGAGCCGCTGCAGGATGTGCTCCACGAGCACGGGAATGTCCTCGTGGCGCTCACGCAACGGTGGCACATGCGCCTCGATCACGTTGAGCCGGTAGTAAAGATCTTGACGAAAACGCCCGGCGCTCATTTCCTCGCCCAGGTCTCGGTGGGTGGCACACAGAATGCGCAGGTTCACCGCGGACTCTTTCGATTCGCCCACCGGCCGCACGGTCTTCTCCTGAATCGCGCGCAGCAGTTTCACCTGCATGTGCAGTGGCAGGTCCGCCACTTCGTCGAGGAACAGGGTGCCGCCGTCGGCCTCGCGGAACAGGCCTTTGCGGTCTTCGACGGCGCCGGTGAAGCTGCCTTTGCGGTGGCCGAAGAATTCGCTCTCCATCAATTCCGAGGGGATAGCACCACAGTTGACGGCGACGAAAGGCTTTTCCCGGCGCGGCCCCAGGGCGTGGATCAAACGCGCCACGCGCTCCTTGCCACTGCCGGATTCGCCGCTGATGTAGATCGGCGCCTGGCTGCGCGCCAGTTTGCGAATCTGTTGCTTGAGGCACTGCATGGCGGGCCCCTGGCCGATCAGGGTGTCTTCCTCTTCGCCGCCTTCGTCGGCTTTCTCGGCACGGCTGATGCCCAGGCCGTCCTCGATCAGTTGCCGGAGCCGGTCCAGCGCCACCGGTTTGGCGATGAAATCATAGGCGCCCAGCTTCATGGCCTCGGTGGCCACGTCCATATTGCCGTACGCGGTGATCACCGCCACCGGCATGTCCGGGGCGGTTTGAGCGGCATGGCGCAGCAGCTCCAGGCCGGTGCCGTCGCCCAGATTCATGTCGGTCAAGCAGAGATCAAAGCGGTCGCTGTCGAGCAGGCGCCGGGCAGCGCCGAGCGAGTCGGCCGCGGTGGCATCCAGTTTCATCCGCCCCAGGGTGATGACGAGCAGTTCGCGCAGATCCGCTTCGTCGTCAACAACCAGAACACGAGGAGTCTTATCGGTCATCATTATTGGAACTGTCGGTCCGGGTGGGCACAGGTTAGCACAAAGCGGGCGCCGGGTTGGGCGTCCTCATGGTCCAGGGTCGCCTGGTTCGCCTGGCACAGCTGCCGGCAGACGTAGAGCCCCAGCCCGTTACCGCCGTCGCTGGTGGTGTAGAAGGGTTCGAACAGGTGCGCGGCGGCGTCCTCGGGGATGCCGTCGCCGTTATCGGCCACCGATATCCACGGCAACCGGGTCTGCGGATGGCGGCCATAGGCCACGGTCACCCGGCAATCGGCACCGCCATGGTCGAAGGCGTTGCCGATCAGGTTGTCCACCACCTGTATCAGCTGGCTGCGGTCGAAGCGCACTTCCAGGCTGTCGTCGCGGTGCTGCAGGCGCAATCGTTCGCGCGGGATACCGCGCTGGTGCCAGCCGACGGTGACCTCCTCCAGTACCGGTGCCACATCGAAGCGCGCCGCCTGGCTGCGCGGCCGGCGGGAAAGATCCAACACGTCGGAAATGATGCCGTTCACCCGTTTCACATGGTTGCGGATAATGCCCAGCAGGTGGCTGTCTTCCGGCTTTTCCATGTCTTCATCCAGCAACTCTGTGGCGTGGCTGATGGCGCTCAGCGGGTTGCGGATCTCGTGGGCCAGGGTCGCCGACAACCGGCCCAGCGACGCCAGGTTCAGTTGCTGGGCTTCCTGGGCGACGCGCGCGGTGTCTTCCAGGAAGACCAGGGTGAGATCTTCGTGGCCGGTGTCCAGGTCGGCGAAACGGGCGCTTACCTGCGGCGACTGGCGCGATACCCGCAGCGGGCTCTGCGCCATATGTGGCGCCTGCCGCCAATGCTGGTGCCGTTCCACCAAGGCCGCTGGCAGGTGCTGGCCCACCATGGGTGTGGCGAAAAAACCGTCCGCGGAGGGGTTGGATTGCAGTATCCGGTGCTCGTTGTTGAACACCATCACACCGGTGCGCATGCGCTCCACGATCTGCCGGTTGAGCGCTTCCAGCCGCTCGATCGCTACGCGCTGGCTGGCGGCGATGGACTCGCTGCGCTCCAGCCGGTCGGCAATCTGCTGGATGATCAGCGACACCATAAAAAAGGCGATGCCCAGCAGGCCCGCTTCGGTGAGCTGGAACGGGTCCTTGTCGCCGGTCTGGGTGGCGAAGTAGAACTGCTCGAACATCACCGTCAGGGTGGCCAGGGCCGCGATCAGAAAGCCCATTCGGCCACGCAGCAGGATATTGCCGGCGGCCACGTTGACCAGCAGCAGCACCGCCAGGCCACCTTCCAGGCCGCCGTTGGCGTGTACCACCAGGCCCAGCACCAGCACATCGATAACCAGCGCCAACGGCTGAGTGAAGCCGGGCTTGCGCACCCGCTCGCTGTAATCCATCGCCGAGGACACCAGCGTCAGCAGCAGATAGCCGGACACGGTGGCTTCGAACAGGGCCGGCATGTACTGGCCGATCAGCCGCTGTTCGCTGACATAGAACAGCGTCAGCAGCACCGTGGCGATGGTGATGCGATAAAGGTTATAGATGCGACTCGGTGTCCAGCTCTGGCTAGGGCTCATGATGCTCCAGGTACTGGCGCTGGTGATCCTGGCTGCAGAACACCATGTTGTTGTGTTGGAACGCTTCGTTTTCCGGCACATGCACGCCGCATTGCCGGCACTTGACCATTTTCTGGCTGAGCGTGGCCGGGCCGCCCGCTTGATCGTCGCGCCGACGGCGTTCACCGAGCAGGCCTTTGACGACCCGCCAAACCAGATAAATCAGAGCCGCTATGATGAGCAGCCGTATCAGCCCCATAAGGATCTCCCCAGAGCCTGTTTGGGATCTATACGCAGCCTGGCGCGATTTTCAGTGGCAACGCGGCTGCGTATAGATCCCAAACAGGCTCTCATCTGTGAAGGGCAGGCGGCTACAGAGTACAATCAGCGCTCCACGGAGAAAAGGCTGGTGATATGCGAGTAGTGATGGCCCAGCGCAACCCGCTGGTCGGGGATATCGAGGGCAACGCGGATGCGGTGGTGGCCGCCGCCCGCGAGGCGCGCAATTTGTTGGGCGCCGAGCTGGTGGTGTTTCCTGAACTGGTGTTGACCGGCTACCCGCCGGAGGATCTGCTGCTGCGCCCCAGCCTGAATAGCCGGGTCGACGACGCCCTGGCGCATATCGGCGAGCGTATCGAGGTGCCGTTGGTGCTCGGCTACCCGGCGGTACGCAATGGCCTGCGCCGTAATGCCGCCGGTGTATTGTTCCCGGGGGACAGCCGCCCCCGCCATGAGTACTTCAAGCAGTGCCTGCCCAATTACCGGGTTTTCGACGAAAAGCGTTACTTCCAGCCCGGTGACCGCAGTTGCGTGTTCGAGTTGGGCAAGGAACGCTTGGCCATCACCATTTGTGAGGACATTTGGTTTGAGGGGCCGGCGGCCCAGGCCGCCCAAGACGGCGCCACCTGCATTTTAAATCTGAACGCGTCGCCGTTCCGCGCCGGCAAGCCCGGTGAGCGCCGGGATCAAGTCTGCGCGCGCGCTCGGGAAACCGGCCTGCCGGTACTCTATTGCAACCTGGTGGGGGGACAGGACGAACTGGTCTTCGACGGCGCCTCCTTCGTAGTGGATGGCGAGGCCGGTGTGTGCGTGCAGGGTGCCAGCTTCGAGGAGGCTCTGGTGCCGGTGGACCTGGGGCGTGAAGGCGGCGCGTTGAAAGTGCGCGGCGAGTTGCTGCCGGTGCCGGAAGATGAGGAGAGCCTGTACCGGGCTCTGGTGCTGGCCACCCGTGACTACGTCAACAAGAACGGTTTCAAGGGCGCGCTGCTGGGGTTGTCCGGCGGCATCGATTCCGCGCTGACGCTGGCGGTGGCCGTGGACGCGCTGGGCCCCGACCGGGTCGAGGCGGTGATGATGCCGTTCCGTTATACCGCCGACATCAGTATCGAAGACGCGGAGCAGCAGGCCAAAGCCCTGCGGGTTCATTACCGGTCACTGCCGATTGAGCCGGCCTTCAACGGCTTCATGTCCATCCTCGAGGAGGCGTTCGCCGGCAGTCAGCCGGACACCACCGAGGAAAATCTGCAGGCGCGCTGTCGTGGCGTATTGCTGATGGCGCTGTCCAACAAGAACGGGTCGGTGGTGCTGACCACGGGCAATAAGAGTGAAATGGCGGTGGGCTACGCCACCCTCTACGGCGACATGGCCGGTGGGTTCTCGGTGCTCAAGGACGTGTTCAAGACCTGGGTGTACCGGGTGGCGCGCTGGCGCAACCAGAAGGCGGGCAGCGAAATCATCCCCGAACGGGTGATCACCCGGCCGCCGTCGGCGGAGCTGGCGCCGGATCAGGTGGATTCGGATTCCCTGCCTGGTTACGACGAATTGGACGCCATTCTGGAGCGCTATGTGGAGCAGGACATGAGTGCCGAGGCGGTGATTCGCGATGGCTTTGACCGCGACACCGTGTACCGGGTGGTGAAGCTCACCGACCGCAACGAGTACAAGCGGCGTCAGGCGGCGGTGGGGCCTCGGGTCAGCCGCCGCGCCTTCGGCAAGGATCGTCGCTACCCGATCACCAACGGCTGGCGACCTGGCGATTGACAGCCCTAAACTTCAAGCCAGCCTTGTAGGAGCGGGCCTTGCCCGCGAAAGGGTGGCTTTAGCCACCCGGCAGGATTCCAGAGACGCTGTTCGTGCCGCCGTTGGAAGGCCTCTGGAATCCCGCCGGGAGCTTCGCTCCCTTTCGCGGGCGAGGCCCGCTCCTACAAGGTCGCCCCCTTAGAGCAGGTCGAAGGTCAGCAGGCTCAGCAGCCCCTTGTTCTCGTTGGGCCACCAGGCCAGGTCCACCTGGTTGTCGTCTTCCAGATAGTCACTGTCCGGCCAGTTCGCCGCCAGCGTGCGGCGGCTCTTGTCCGCCAGCGCCGGGCGGTCCAGGCGCTCGTAACCTTTCACCATGATCGCCAGGGCTTCCGGCACCATCGGCGTCTGCTGGTAGTGCTGCACCACGTACTGGGCGCGGCCGATGGCGGCAATGTAGGCACCACGGCGGGCGTAGTAGCGGGCCGCGTGCAGCTCGTGGCGGGCGAACTCATTGCGGATGAACACCATGCGGGCGCGGGCGTCCTCGCTGTATTCGCTATCCGGGAAGCGGGTCACCAGGCGCTCGAAATCCTCGAACGCATCGCGCGCGGACGACAGGTCGCGGGCGGACTTATCAGTGTTCATCATGGAATCGAAGAAACCCCGTTCCATGTAGAAATTGGCCAGACCGCGCATGTAGAGCGCGTAGTCCAGGCGCGGGTGGGCCGGGTAGCTGCGCATGAAACGCTGGGCGGCGACCACGGTTTGCGGGTAATCCTGAAGGCGGAACTGGGAGTAGATCAGCTCCAGTTGCGCCTGCTCCGCGTAGCGGCCATAGGGGAAGCGGGCCTCCAGCTCCTTGAGCCGGTCCACGGCGGTCACGTAGTTATTCGACTCCATGGACTCACGGGCTTCACGGTATTGTTCCGCTTCGGTGCGCTCCGGGCCCTCGTCGGGTTTGCTGGCGCAGGCGCTGATGAGCGCGGCGATCAGCAGGGTCGAAAGCAATCGTGGCATTTTATCCTCGGTGCGACAGGGTACAATGGTGCGCCTATTCTACGCACAGGTCGGACCATGGGACATCTTGGCGGTGAGAAAATTCAGCGCACTGAGCAGGTTGATGCGCAATACGCCGGTATCCGGCTCGACCAGGCGGCCGCCGAATTGTTCGACGGCTTCTCTCGGTCGCGCCTGCAGAACTGGATCAAAGAAGGCGTGCTGACGGTGGACGGCCGCGCGGCGCGGCCCAAGGACAAGCTGCTGGGCGGCGAGGCGCTGACCCTGGCGGTGGAGCTGGCACCGGAGATCGACGACCAGCCGGAAGCCATTGAATTGCCGGTGATTTATCAGGACCAGGACTTGATCGTGATCAATAAGCCCGCCGGCCTGGTGGTGCACCCGGCGGCCGGTCACGCCGACGGCACCCTGCTCAACGGCCTGCTGCACCTGGACGACCGGCTGTCCAGCCTGCCGCGGGCCGGCATTGTCCATCGCCTGGATCGGGACACCACCGGGCTGATGGTCGTCGCGCGCTCCGTGGAGGCGCACACCGGCCTGGTAACGCAGCTGCAGGACAAGAGCCTGTACCGGGAGTACCAGGCCATCGCCATGGGCGTGATGACCGGCGGCGGCACCATCAAGGAGCCCATGGGCCGTCATCCGGTGGACCGCAAGCGCCAGGCGGTGGTCGCCCACGGCGGCAAGCCGGCGGTCACCCACTACCGGGTGCTGGACCGTTACCGGGCCCACACCCGCGTGCAGGTGCGCCTGGAAACAGGCCGCACCCACCAGATCCGCGTGCATCTGGCCCACCGCCGTTATCCGCTGGTGGGCGACCCCCTTTACGGCGGCCGTCTCAAGCAGCCCGCCGGCGCCACCGAGGCGCTGCGCGAAGCCCTGCACGGGTTCCGCCGCCAGGCCCTGCACGCCTTCAAGCTCGGGCTGGTGCATCCGGCCAGCGGCGAGTACATGGAATTCGAGGCGCCCCTGCCTGACGACTTCCAGACACTGGTTCAGGTCCTGGAGGCGGACCGGGAGGCGCAATGACCCTGCCCGACATCAGCCAGTGGCTGCGGCCAGACTGGCGCCCCCACCCCCGGGTTCGCGCCCTGGTGACCACCCGTCTGGGGCGCCACTCGCCGCCCCCGTGGCGCGGTTTCAATCTGGGTATGAATTGCGGTGACGACGCGGCGCGGGTGGAGCAGGCTCGCCGGCACGTCCACAAGGTGCTGGCGGTGGACCACCCGCCGGCCTGGTTAGAGCAGGTCCACGGCGACCGCATTATCCAGGCCGGCGACGCCGACACGCGCGCCGACGGGGTCTGGACCGGCGAGCCCGGCTGGCCTTGCGTCGTGCTCACGGCGGACTGCCTGCCGGTGCTGCTGGCGCGCCAGGACGGCAGCGCCGTGGCGGCCGTGCACGCCGGCTGGCGCGGCCTGCACGGCGGCATCCTGGGCCGGGCGGTGGAAACGCTGGCGCCCCGGGGTGAGCCGCTGTCCGCCTGGCTGGGGCCGGCGATTTCCGCGCGCGCCTACCAGGTGGGCGAGGACGTGCACCGTGCCTTTCTGTCTCTGGGCTCGGAGTACCAAGCTGCCTTCAGCCGGGACGGCCAGCCCAACCACTGGCGCTTTTCTCTGGCTCATGCCGCCACCCTGGCGCTTAACGCCGCCGGTGTGTTCGAGGTGACCGGCGGCGATTACTGCACCGCCAGTGACCCGGCTCATTTCTATTCGTTTCGCGCCGAGGGTCAGACCGGCCGCTTTGCCACCTTGGTGTGGCTGACCCCCTCTTGAATCCCTTCGCGACAGCCCGCATTTAAAGCTCAGTTTTTAAACAACCGATGACGTGTCGGGAGCGAAACATGCGAATGGACAAATTTACCGCGCGCTTACAGGACGCGTTGGGCGAAGCCCAATCCCTGGCCGTGGGGCAGAGCCACAGTGCCATCGAACCGGTGCACCTGCTGCTGGCCCTGTTGCAACAAAGTGGTGGGGTGGCGGCGCCGTTGCTGGAAAAGGCCGGTGCTAATCCGGCGGATGTGGTCACCGCTTTGAAAATGGCCCTGGATAAATTGCCGACCGTGGGACAGTTCAACGGCGATGTGCAGCTGTCCCAGGGGCTGGCGCGGCTGCTCAACCTGGCCGACCGCGAGGCCCAGCAGCGCGGCGACCAGTACGTGTCGACCGAGGCGCTGTTGCTGGCGGCCTGTGATGACAGCGGCGAGTTGGGCAAACTGTTCAAGAATGCCGGCATCAAGAAGAGGGTGCTGGCGGAAAAGATTCAGGAGGTGCGGGGCGGCGAAACGGTCAATGACCCCAACGCGGAAGACAAGATGGAAGCGCTGAAAAAATACACCCAGGATCTCACCGAACGGGCGGAAAGCGGCAAGCTGGACCCGGTGATCGGCCGGGACGACGAAATCCGCCGTACCATCCAGGTGTTGCAGCGTCGCACCAAAAACAACCCGGTATTGATCGGTGAGCCCGGTGTCGGTAAGACCGCCATCGTTGAGGGGTTGGCACAGCGCATTGTCAACGGTGAGGTGCCCGAAGGGCTGAAAGACAAGCGTGTGTTGGCTCTGGATATGGCGGCGCTGATCGCCGGTGCCAAGTATCGGGGCGAGTTCGAAGAGCGGTTGAAAGCGGTGCTCAACGAACTGTCCAAGCAGGAAGGGCGCATCATTCTGTTCGTCGATGAGCTGCACACCATGGTGGGCGCGGGCAAGGCCGACGGCGCCATGGACGCCGGCAATATGCTCAAGCCGGCGCTGGCTCGGGGCGAGTTGCACTGCGTCGGCGCCACCACCCTGAACGAGTACCGCCAGCACATCGAAAAGGACGCGGCGCTGGAGCGGCGTTTCCAGAAGGTGCAGGTGGACCAGCCGTCGGTGGAGGACACCATCGCGATCCTGCGTGGCCTGAAAGAGCGCTACGAGGTGCACCACGGCGTCGACATCACCGACGGCGCGATCATCGCCGCCGCCAGGCTCAGCCACCGCTACATCACCGACCGGCAGTTGCCGGACAAGGCCATCGACCTGATCGACGAGGCGGCCAGCCGCATCCGCATGGAGATTGATTCCATGCCCGAGGAGATGGACCGTCTCGACCGGCGTCTGATCCAGCTCAAGATGGAGCGGGAAGCGCTGCGCAAGGAGGGTGACGAGGCCAGCAAGAAGCGGCTCGACAAACTTCAGGACGAGATTGCGGCGCTGGAAAAGGAATACGCCGACCTGGACGAAATCTGGAATGCCGAAAAGGCGGCTCTGCAGGGCGCGCAGCAGTACAAGGCGGAGCTGGAGCAGGCGCGGGTGGACATGGAGCAGGCGCGTCGTGCCGGCGACCTGAGCCGCATGTCCGAGCTTCAGTACGGGGTGATCCCGGATCTGGAGAAGAAAGTGCAGACCGCCCAGGAGGCGGAAGAATCCGCCCAGGTGGAAACCAAGTTACTGCGCAACAAGGTCACCGAGGAAGAGGTCGCCGAGGTGGTCTCCAAATGGACCGGCATTCCGGTGTCCAAGATGCTGGAAGGCGAGCGCGACAAACTGCTGCGCATGGAAGAGGCGCTGCACGCCCGGGTGGTCGGTCAGGACGAAGCGGTCACCGCCGTGTCCAACGCGGTGCGCCGCTCACGGGCCGGGCTCTCCGACCCCAATCGCCCCAACGGCAGCTTCCTGTTCCTGGGCCCCACCGGGGTGGGCAAGACCGAGCTGTGCAAGGCCCTGGCCGGGTTCCTGTTCGATACCGAAGAGGCGATGGTGCGCATTGATATGTCCGAGTTCATGGAGAAGCACTCCGTGGCCCGGCTGATCGGCGCGCCGCCGGGCTATGTGGGCTATGAAGAGGGCGGCTATTTAACCGAGGCGGTGCGGCGCAAGCCTTATTCCGTGTTGCTCCTCGACGAGGTGGAAAAGGCCCACCCGGACGTCTTCAATATCCTGCTGCAGGTGCTCGAGGATGGCCGGCTCACGGATGGCCAGGGCCGCACTGTGGACTTCCGCAACACGGTGGTGGTGATGACCTCCAACCTGGGTTCCGAGCTGATCCAACGTATGGCCGGCGAAGGCGATTACGAGGCCATGAAAGGCGCGGTGATGGAGGTGGTCGGCCAACATTTCCGGCCCGAGTTCATCAACCGGGTGGATGAGACCGTGGTGTTCCACCCCCTCGCCCGGGGGCAGCTCAAGGGTATCGCGGCGATCCAGCTCGACTACCTGCGTCAGCGGCTGGTGGAGCGCGACATGGCGCTGCGGCTGTCGGACAAGGCCCTGGAAAAGCTGGTGGAGGCTGGTTTCGATCCGGTGTACGGCGCCCGGCCCCTGAAACGGGCGATCCAGCAGCAGCTGGAAAACCCGCTTGCCCAGGCGTTACTCAAGGGTGAGTTCGGCCCCGGCGACACCATCGAGGTGGATGTCGCCGGCAGCGAGATGGTGTTCCGCAAAGGCTGATCAGCAGTCTTTGAGCGCCGCGCGGGTGGTTTCGATCATCTGGTCGCGGCGTGTCTGGTCAATCACTTCCATCTCTCCGGTCTGCGGGTTTTGCACCCGCACCACCGGCTTATTCTTGAGGGTCTCCAGGTTGGCGCGGTGCTCTTCGCAGCGCTCTTTGGCCACCGCTTCCGGTTCCTCGGCCACGCGTTCGGTCTCGCGGGCCCGCTCTTCAGACTGTTCGCGGGCACGGGTGGCGGCCTCGCGCTGTTCCTGCAGGGCCTTGATTTCCTTGCCCTGGTCGGAGCTCGGGCCGTAGGTGCGGATCGTCTTTGAGTCGCCGCCCTCAGGCGGCGCCGTGCCGTAGTGCGTGACGCCGTTGTCGTCCACCCATTTATAGTACTCATCCGCCATGGCGGGTGCCGCGCTGCCCAGCAGGACGAGCGCCAGCAATGGGATGAGTGTTTTGGCGATGCTGGTTCGTATCATTGTTTGCCCCCTTGGTCGGCGAATCAGAATGCCCGCGACGGTCCCCGCTGTGCAAGTGCCTCTATTGTGTAAGAAAGGCGCCGCCGGGGGTTTGAAAGCGCCCGCATTTCTGACAATATTGCAATACTTTCCGGAGATCGGAACCCGCAGGCGCTTACCGGCACCTGTGCGGCCGGGACCCGGGGCGCCGTTACCGCGACGTCCTAACGCAGCATCACTGCAAGCATGTCCCGCTGGTGAAGCCTCTGGAGGATTCCGGCGCGGGTATGTGCCCCCTCCGAGCTTCCCAACCTGTGTTCGCCGTTGGCCACCTCCACGCGGACTTCGGGATGCCTAAATACGGCATCCGTCCCACAGGTAAACGCAACACCCTCCCGTTCCGCCGGTTTTCGGCGGGGTGAACGCTATTTTTAATTTCGAGGTAGCAATCGTGGAAATGTTATCCGGCGCGGAAATGGTGGTCCGCGCTCTGCAAGACGAGGGAGTGGAGTACATCTTCGGGTATCCCGGGGGCGCGGTACTGCACATCTATGACGCGTTGTTCCAGCAGGACAAAGTCAATCACATTCTGGTGCGCCACGAGCAGGCCGCCACGCATGCCGCGGACGGCTATGCCCGTTCCACCGGCAAGCCCGGCGTGGTGCTGGTGACCTCCGGCCCCGGCGCGACCAATGCCATCACCGGCATCGCCACCGCCTTCATGGACTCGATTCCCATGGTGGTGCTGTCCGGGCAGGTACGCTCTGACTGGATCGGCGACGACGCCTTCCAGGAGACCGACATGATCGGTCTGTCGCGGCCGATCGTGAAGCACAGCTTCATGGTCCGCGACCCGAGTGAAATCCCGGAGATGGTCAAGAAGGCCTTCTATATCGCCAGCACCGGCCGCCCCGGCCCGGTCCTGATCGATATTCCCAAGGACCACACGGCGCCCAACAAGACCTTCCCCTATGAGTACCCCAAGAAGGTCAAGATGCGCTCCTACATGCCGGTCTCCCGGGGGCACTCCGGGCAGATTCGCAAGGCGGTGGACGAGCTGCTCAAGGCCAAGCGCCCGGTGATCTACTCCGGTGGCGGCGTGGTTCAGGGCGACGCCAGCGAAGCGCTCAGGGCGGTGGCCCGCAAGCTCAACTACCCGGTCACCAATACGCTGATGGGGCTGGGCGCCTATCCGGGCACCGACAAGCAGTTTCTCGGCATGCTGGGCATGCACGGCACCTACGAAGCCAACATGTCGATGCACAACGCCGACGTGATTCTGGCCGCCGGCGCGCGCCTGGACGACCGGGTCACCAACGACGCCAAGAAGTTCTGCCCGGGCGCCAAGATCATCCATATCGATATCGACCCGGCCAGCATCTCCAAGAACGTCACCGCCCACATTCCCATCGTCGGGCCGGTGCAGCAGGTACTGGAAGAGATGCTCACCATGATCGATGAGCACGAGGCCGGCCCGGACGTCAAAAGTCTGGAGCGCTGGTGGCAGGAAATCGAAGGCTGGCGCCAGGTGCACGGGCTGCGTTACGAGGTCAACGAAAACGGCCCGATGAAGCCGCAGCAAGTGGTGCAGGCGCTCTACAAGGCCACTAACGGCGAGGCGTTCGTCACCTCCGACGTGGGCCAGCACCAGATGTTCGCCGCCCAGTACTATCTTTACGACCGGCCACGTCAGTGGATCAACTCCGGTGGTCTGGGCACCATGGGCTTCGGCCTGCCGGCGGCCATGGGTGTGCAGTTCGCCTATCCGGACGGCGTGGTGGCCTGCGTCACCGGCGAGGGCTCGATCCAGATGAACATCCAGGAGCTCTCGACCTGTCTGCAGTACGGTCTGCCGATCAAGATCATCAACATCAATAACCAGGCCCTGGGCATGGTGCGTCAGTGGCAGGACATGCAATACGGCGGCCGTCACAGCCAGTCGTACATGGAATCCCTGCCGGACTTCGTCAAACTGGCGGAATCCTACGGGCATGTAGGCATGTTGGTGGAAAAGTTCGAAGACCTGCAGCCGGCCATGGAAGAAGCCTTCGCGCTCAAGGACCGCCTGGTATTCATGGATATTTACGTGGACTCCACGGAGCACGTTTACCCCATGCATATCGCCGACGGCACCATGCGGGACATGTGGCTGAGCAAGACGGAGCGCACCTGATGAGACGCATTATTTCGATTCTGATGGAAAACGAGCCGGGTGCGCTGTCCCGCGTGGTGGGGCTGTTCTCCCAGCGCGGCTACAACATCGAGACCCTGACGGTGGCGCCCACCGAGGACGACACCCTGTCCCGGCTGACCATGACCACCACCGGCGACGACAAGAAGATCGAGCAGATCACCAAGCACCTCAACAAGCTCATCGAGGTGGTCAAGCTGGTGGATCTCACCGAGGGTGCCCACATTGAGCGCGAAATCATGCTCATGAAGGTGAAGGCCACCGGCGCCCAGCGCGCCGAGGTCAAGCGCACCGTGGACATCTTCCGTGGTCAGATCGTCGACGTCACCAGCACCGTATATACGGTGCAGCTTACCGGCACCACCGACAAGCTGGAGGCGTTCATCAACGCCGTCGGCGAGGCGCAGGTGCTGGAAGTGGTGCGCTCCGGCGTTTCCGGTATCTCACGGGGCGAGAAAGTCCTCAGCCTCTGAGCCGTCTTGTGGGAGCGGGCCCGGCCCGCGAAAGGCAAGCTTCGCTTGCCGGCAACGGTTGCCCCGCAGGATTCTAGAGAGCTCTCTAACGGCAGCACCGACAGCGTCTCTAGTATCCCGCCGGCCGGTGAAAACCGGCCTTTCGCTTGCAGGGCAAGCTCCCACAAAACTCTGGCTTCGTAGACAGGTTCCGCGCACACGATGGCCAGATATGTCCTATATCCATAGTTTTCCTGCGGTGTCCGAGCTGACGGCGGACCGGCTGATTCTCGGCTCCATGCCGGGCAAGGCGTCACTGGCGGCGAATCAGTATTACGCGCACCCACGCAACCTGTTCTGGCGAATCATCGAAACCCTTTTTGAAATTCCAGCCGATCTCCCTTACGCGGAACGTTGCCAGCAGCTGGCGGAGCAGGGCGTGGCGCTGTGGGACGTGCTGCGAACCTGCACCCGTTCGAGCAGTCTCGACTCGGACATTGTTGAAGGGTCCATCATCGCTCAGGATTTTGAAGGCTTTCTGCGCGCCCATCCACGCATCGGCGTGATCTTTTTCAACGGTGCCAAGGCGGAGAGTGTCTGGCGGCGTCATGTGGGCCCGGCGCTGCCCGAGGATCTCGCCGCGATCCCTACCGTTCGCCTGCCGTCCACCAGCCCGGCGAACGCATCGATTCCCTATCCGGTGAAGCTGCGGCAATGGCAGGCCATCTCGACGATCAGAAGCCGGTGAGGGCGAAATCCACGGCACCGATAATCCGGTCACGCAGGTGGGCAAGCGTACCGATCGGGTCGTGAAGTCGTTTGGTGGGCAGGGACGCCATCTGGGGCGTCAGCAACAGCAGCTTTTCGTCCTCAAACGTGATGATCGGCGTCAGCCCTTTCATCGCCTGGCCGCCGAAGGCGGAGTAGAGGCCCAGCGGAATCACGATTCGAGTGGCCAGCTCGGCGATATAGGGCGTTTGTATGTCCACCAGGTAAGGGTAGAAAGCGCGGCTGGACTGGCTGGGATTCACGTATACATCGAACTGGGCCATCAGAACGTCCGAAACTCATCACCGAAACAGCCGTGCTCCTCCACGAAGTGGTTATAGGCCTTGATGGCGGCTTCGTTTTCCTGGGCCCACTGCGCGGCTTCGGCTTCAGCGAGACGCTGAGTCAGGGCTTCCTCCAGCGTGGCGGACAGGTTGATATTCAGGGCCCGCGTTCTGCTTAAGAGGTCCTCGTTGACGCTGAGGTTGGCTGCTTTTTTGGGGGCCTTGGTGTCGTAAAGGGCCTTCATGGGCGGATCTCGGTCTGGGGATTTAAATCTTACTTTATGCGCATGCGGGTGCGCATTCAAATCCCGTATTCATCGCAGCTGCGACCAGAACGCCTGAATCACCGGGTCGGTGAGGCGTTTTTCCAGCGTGAACAAGCCTACCTCGTAGTCCTCCAGGGCCGGCTCTAC
The DNA here is from genome assembly GCA_042090255.1 of Alcanivorax sp. Lineage (GTDB taxonomy): Bacteria > Pseudomonadota > Gammaproteobacteria > Pseudomonadales > Alcanivoracaceae > Alloalcanivorax. The sequence goes on from JBELJS010000038.1 coordinate 33,355, forward strand.
CTGCAAAGGGCGGGTGCGTTCGGCTAGCGGGCTGTTCTCCAGCACGATGCGCGGCGCCACGCCGACCCCGAAGCCCAGGCTCACCATGCTGACGATGGCCTCGTTGCCGCTCACCTGGGCATAGATGCGTGGCGTGACGCCCAGCGCTCGGAACCACTGGTCCAGGCGCTGCCGGGACAGGCCTTCCTCGGAAAGGATCATCGGCACGTCCCGCCAGGCCTCGGCCCGGGCGGCGCCGTTCAGGGCGGTGGCCAGGTCGGGCTGGTCGGCGGGGGCGATGAACAGCAACGGCGAGCGCAGTATCGGTCGGAACGCCACGCCCCGGGGCAGGGTGTCCGGGCGGGCGCCGATGGCGATGTTTTCCCGCCCGGTGGTCACCCGTTCCACGGCCTGGGCCGGGTCGCCGGTGTGCAGCTTGATTTCGATGCCGGGGTAGTCGTTGCGGAAGTGGCTGAGAATGTCATAAAGGAAGCTGTAGCTGGCGGTCACCGAGCAATACAGGCTCAGCGCCCCCTGCAACACGCGGCTGCTCTCCTGCATGGAGTGCCGCAGGCTGTCCCACTGCGCCAGGGCTTCGCGGGCGTATTGCTGGAAGCGCCGGCCCTCCGCGGTGAGGCTGACACTGCGGTTATCACGCAGGAAGAGGGCGACGCCCAGCTCTTCCTCCAGGTGCCGGATGGTGCGGCTCACCGCCGAGGGGCTCATATGGCAGCGGTCGCCGGCGCGGCCGAAATGCAGGGTGTCGGCGAGCGCCAGAAACAGGCGAAGCGGGCGGATATCCATGCGGGTGTTTTCCAATTCGGTATTTCAATATTCGGCATACTGTGTTGCGAATATATCATTTTACGCAATACCGGGTATGGCCTATGGTAGCGACCATTCGTTAACCGTCATTGGGATATAACCATGCAAGTGTACTACGACAAAGACTGCGACCTTTCCATCATCCAGGGTAAGAAAGTGGCCATTATCGGCTACGGCTCCCAGGGCCACGCCCACGCCAACAACCTGAAAGAGTCCGGTGTGGACGTCGTGGTGGCACTGCGTGAAGGCTCCAGCTCCGCCGCTAAGGCGGAGGCCGCCGGCCTCACCGTGCAGAGCGTACCGGAAGCGGTTAAGGCGTCCGACGTGGTGATGGTATTGGCCCCGGACGAGTATCAGGCCGCCATCTACCAGAACGAGATCGAACCCAACCTGAAGAAAGGCGCCACCCTGGCGTTCGCCCACGGCTTCTGTATCCACTACAACCAGATCGTGCCGCGCCAGGACCTGGACGTGATCATGATCGCGCCCAAGGCGCCGGGCCACACCGTGCGCACCGAGTTCACCAAGGGCGGCGGCATCCCCGATCTGGTGGCAATCTTCCAGGACGCCTCCGGCCAGGCCAAGGATCTGGCGCTGTCCTACGCCTGCGGTATCGGCGGCGGCCGTACCGGTATCATCGAAACCACCTTCAAGGACGAGACAGAAACCGACCTGTTCGGCGAGCAGGCCGTGCTGTGCGGTGGCACCGTGGAACTGGTGAAGGCGGCCTTCGAAACCCTCACCGACGCGGGCTACGCGCCGGAAATGGCGTACTTCGAGTGTCTGCACGAGCTGAAGCTGATCGTCGACCTGATGTACGAAGGCGGCATCGCCAACATGAACTACTCGATTTCCAATAACGCCGAGTACGGTGAGTACGTAACCGGCCCGGAAGTGATCAACGACGAGTCCCGTGCCGCCATGCGCAACGCCCTCAAGCGCATCCAGACTGGTGAATACGCGAAAATGTTCATTAACGAGGGTAACTCCAACTACCCGAGCATGACCGCCCGTCGCCGGCTCAACGCCGAGCACCCCATCGAGCAGGTGGGTGAGAAGCTGCGTGGCATGATGCCCTGGATCAAGGCCAACCAGATCGTCGACAAGAGCAAGAACTGATGATCGGCGGCTAACGCCGCCCTGTAAGTCGCTGGTTCGGCCGGCGGCGAACACTGAAACGCGCCCCCGGGGCGCGTTTTTTGTGCCCGCCGTCCCTGGCGGTCATCCTCTGGACCGTCGCTGACGCGACGTCGAGAATGGCTCCTGGAAATTTTTTGTGCCCGCCGTCCCTGGCGGTCATCCTTCGGACCGTCGCTGACGCGACGTCGAGAATGGCTCCTGGAAATTTTTTGTGCCCGCCGTCCCTGGCGGTCATCCTCCGGACCGTCGCTGACGCGACGTCAAAAATTTCTCCTGGAAATTTTTTGTTGGCGGGGCCTGAGTTAGACTGTGGTCTCATACTGACCGGCGAGGGATCATGGCCGAACACGACAACACCCCAGAGCAGCCCCAGAGCGACCCCTTCGAAGTGGTGGAGGCGGAGCACCGCACCGGCGCCCGGCACAAGGGGGTGTATTTGCTGCCCAACCTGTTCACCACCGGCGCCTTGTTCGCCGGCTTTTACGCCATCGTGGCGGCCATGAATGGTCTCTTCGAGGCGGCGGCAGTGGGTATTATCGTCGCCGGCATCCTCGATGGCCTGGATGGCGGTGTGGCCCGTCTTACCAACACCCAAAGTAAATTTGGCGCCGAGTACGATTCGCTCTCCGATTGCGTCGCGTTTGGCGTGGCGCCGGGGTTGGTGGCGTACTCATGGGCGCTCACCGAACTTGGCAAGTTCGGCTGGATGGCCGCGTTCATCTATCTCGCTTGCGCCGCGTTACGTCTGGCCCGCTTCAATGTGCAGGCGGAAAGCACCGACAAGCGTTTCTTTATCGGCCTGCCCAGCCCTACCAGCGCCGGTCTGGTGGCGACCATGGTCTGGTTGGGGGCGAGCCGGGGCATCGACGGCAACGAGGTTTCGTGGCTGGTGGCTCTGGTGGTGGCCGGCGCCGGCCTGTTGATGGTGTCTTCGGTGCGCTATCACTCATTCAAGGAGTTTCATATTGGTCGCGTGCCGTTCAAGGTCTTGCTTGGGGTGATCGTGGCGTTCGCCATTGTGTTCCTGGATCCGCCGCTGGTGCTTCTGAGCGTGGCGGTGGTCTATGTGACGGTGGGGTTGTTGCTGAGCCTATGGCGGATGCGCAAGGGCACGCCGACGACGTGAGAAAAGAAAGGCGCCGCAAGGCGCCTTTCTTGTTTCCGGGGTACGCTTCGGGGTGATTCTTTTTGCCCTTGGTCGGTTCTTGATCAATGGCGGTAAGTCTCTGTTTTTGCTTGATTTATTGTTGTTGCTTTTGCGGCGGCAACCAGTGTCCGCTCAAAAGGTGACCGTTTGATAAAGAACTCATGAAAAAAGTGTTGACGGGTCACCGCAAATCTCTAGAATGCGCCCCCACAACGACGGCACACGGCAACACGCCAACGGCCAGTCGGGAAGCGAAACGAACCGCTTCCAACGTTCTTTAACAATCAGGCAAGCAAACGTGTGGGACCTGTTTGGAGTAGGTATCTCAA
>JBELJS010000087.1:0-6907 GCA_042090255.1 Alcanivorax sp.
CGCCCAGGCCGACCGGGTACGCTACAAAGCGGCGATCCGCGCCACCCTGGAAAGCCAGCCGCACCTGACCCTGTTCCAGCAAAGCGTGGACGACCTGATCGTTGAGAATGGCCGCTGCGTGGGCGCGGTCACCAACATGGGCCTGCGCTTCCACGCCGACGCCGTGGTACTGACCGCCGGCACCTTTCTGGGCGGTGTTATCCACGTGGGCCTGGACCACCACCAGGGCGGCCGCGCCGGGGACCAGCCCTCCAATGCCCTGGCGCGCCGCCTGCGCGAGCTGCCGTTCCGCGTCGACCGCTTGAAGACCGGCACGCCGCCCCGTATCGACGGCAAGACCGTGGATTTTTCGGTGATGGAAGAGCAGTGGGGCGATCAGCCGCTGCCGGTGATGAGCTATCTGGGCAAGGTGGAAGAGCATCCGCGCCAGACCTGCTGCTTTATTACCCATACCAATGAGCGCACCCACGAAATCATTCGTTCCGGGTTCGACCGCAGCCCCATGTTCACCGGTGTGATCGAGGGCACCGGGCCGCGTTACTGCCCGTCCATCGAGGACAAGGTGAGCCGCTACCCGGACAAGAACAGCCACCAGATCTTTGTCGAACCGGAAGGCCTGGACACCTTCGAGCTGTACCCCAACGGCATTTCCACCAGCTTGCCGTTCGATATCCAGCTTGAGGCGGTGCGTTCCATTCGGGGCTTCGAGAACGCCAGCATCACGCGGCCCGGCTACGCCATCGAATACGACTACTTCAACCCCCAGGACCTCAAGCACAGCCTGGAAACCAAGCACATGCCCGGGCTGTTCTTCGCCGGCCAGATCAACGGCACTACCGGCTATGAAGAAGCCGGCGCCCAGGGGTTGCTGGCGGGCCTGAACGCGGCCCTGCTGAGCCAGGAAAAAGAGGCCTGGACGCCGCGCCGGGACGAAGCCTATGTGGGCGTGCTGGTGGACGATCTGATCACCATGGGCACCCAGGAGCCCTACCGGATGTTCACCAGCCGCGCCGAATACCGGCTGCTGCTGCGTGAGGACAACGCCGACCTGCGTCTCACCGAGAAAGGCCGCGAGTTGGGCCTGGTGGACGACGAGCGCTGGGCGGCCTTCGAGGCCAAGCGTGACGGCATGGAGCGCGAGCAGGCCCGGCTCAAGGCCACCTTCGTGCGGCCTGGCACGGCGGAAGCGGAGCGCGTCAACGCGCTGCTCGACAAGCCGCTGCCCCATGAGTACACCCTGATGGATCTGCTCAAGCGCCCGGAGTTGAACTACCGGCCGCTGGCCGAGGCGGCCGGTCTGGCGCCGGCGGCGCCGGCGGTGATCGAGCAGGTGGAGATCGTCGCCAAGTACGCCGGCTACATCGACCGCCAGGAAGCGGAGATCGCCAAGCTGCGCGCCGCCGAGGATCAAGCCCTGCCGCTGGACTTCGATTACCGGGCGGTGCAGGGGCTGTCCAACGAGGTGAAACAGAAACTCGAGGACGTGCGCCCCGAGACCATCGGCCAGGCCGGCCGCATTCCCGGGGTCACCCCGGCGGCCATCTCGCTGCTGCTGATCTTCCTTAAGAAGCACCGTCACCAGGCGGCCCGGCAGGCATGACCGACCGGGACCGCCTGGCCGGCGGCCTCCGTGAACTGGGTGTGTCGTTGGACGATGCCCAGCAGCAGGCCTTGCTTGATTACCGCGACCTGCTGGTGAAATGGAACCGCGCCTATAACCTCACCGCGGTGCGCGACCCGGGCGAGATGATCCAGCGCCACCTGCTGGACTCGCTGTCGGTGCTGGCCCATCTGGACGACCGCGACACCCTGGATGTGGGCACCGGCGCCGGCCTGCCCGGCATTCCGCTGGCCATTGCCCGGCCGGATTTGCGTTTCGTGCTGCTCGACAGTAACGGCAAGAAAACCCGCTTTGTGCGCCACGCCCGCCGGGAATTGGGGCTTTCCAACGTGGAGGTTGTGAACACCCGCGTGGAACAGTACCGTAATGCTCCATCGCAGATCATCAGCCGGGCGTTCGCCGCCCTGCCGGACATGCTGCAGGCTCTGGCCCCCCTGATCACCGACGGCAGCCGTGTTCTGGCTATGAAAGCGGCCGCCGCCGACCAGGAACTGGCCGGCCTGCCCGCCGGCTGGCGCGCCCGGGTGGCGCCTCTGTCGGTCCCCGGACTGGCGGAGGCCCGCGTGCTGGTGATCGCCAGCCGGGCCGGACCGCACGTGCCGGAATAAGGAGACCGCAGTGACCACCGTTTTTGCCATTGCCAACCAGAAAGGTGGAGTGGGCAAGACCACCAGCAGCGTCAATCTGGCCGCTTCCCTGGCGGCGACGCGCAAGAAGGTGTTACTGGTGGACAGTGATCCACAGGGTAACGCCACCAGCGGCGCCGGTGTGGATAAGTACGAGCCGGAATACACCATCCACGACGTGCTGATGGGCGAAGTGAACGTGGAAGACGCGGTGGTCGGCACCCCCAAGGACTCCGGCTTCGACCTGATCGCCGCCAACGGCGACCTGACCGCCGCCGAAGTGCAGTTGCTGGACATGAAGATGCGTGAATTCCGGCTGCGCAATGCGCTGGCGCGAATCCGTGCCAATTACGACTACATCATTGTCGACTGCCCGCCGTCGCTGAACATGCTCACCGTCAACGCGCTCACCGCGGCGGACTCGGTGATCGTGCCGATCCAGTGCGAGTACTACGCGCTGGAGGGTCTCACCTCGCTGATGAACACCATCGAGAAGATCCGCACGGTGCTCAATCCCAAGCTGCACATCGGCGGCCTGCTGCGCACCATGTACGACCCGCGCAACAGCCTGTCCAACGACGTTTCCAACCAGTTGATCAGCCACTTCGGCGACAAGGTCTACCGCACCATTATTCCGCGCAACGTACGGCTGGCGGAAGCGCCCAGCCACGGCGCGCCGGTGATCACCTACGACCCCAAGTCCCGGGGCGCGGTCAGCTACCTGGCGCTGGCGGGCGAAATCCTGCGGCGCGAACAGGCCATGCACAACGCCAAGGCCTCTCCGAAAACTCCGCAATCCCAGGCATGAGGTAGAGGCACCGACTATGGCGGCAAAGCGTAAACGCGGTCTCAGCAAGGGGCTCGACGCCCTGCTCAGCAGCAACGAGGCGTACCAGCGTCAGCCCGAGGAAGTCAGCGTCGAGGGCGAAGGCGAATCGTCCGAGCAGCAGGGGCAGCGCCCGCCCCGCGACGGCGACCTGCGCCACCTGCCGGTGGAGCTGATGCAGCGCGGCCGTTACCAGCCGCGTAAGGACATGTCCGCCGACGCCCTGGAAGAGCTGGCTGAATCAATCCGCGCCCAGGGCGTGATGCAGCCCATCGTGGTGCGCCCGTTGGGCGACAACCGCTACGAAATCATCGCCGGTGAGCGCCGCTGGCGGGCCGCGCAGATGGCCGAGCTGGATTCGATTCCCGCGGTGATCCGGGAAGTGCCGGACGAAGCCGCCATCGCCATGTCGCTGATCGAGAACATTCAGCGCGAAAACCTCAACCCGATGGAAGAGGCGCTGGCGCTGTCCCGGCTCAAGGAAGAATTCGGCCTCACCCACCAGCAGGTCGCCGACGCGGTGGGCAAATCCCGCGCCATGGTCACCAACCTGCTGCGGCTGATGAGCCTGGAAGCGGACGTCAAGAAACTGCTCGAACACGGCGATCTGGAAATGGGCCACGCCCGTGCCCTGTTGTCGCTGACCGGTGCCAAGCAGGTGGAGGCCGCGCGTACCGTGGTCGCCAAGGGGCTGTCGGTGCGCCAGACCGAAACCCTGGTGCGCGAATTCGAGAAGGAAAAGCCCACCAAGCCGGCGCCGGCCAAGGAAGACCCCAATGTGCGGCATCTGATCAACGACTTGTCCGACCGCCTGGGCGCGCCGGTGCAGATTCAGCAGGGCAACGCCGGCAAGGGCAAGCTGGTGATCAGCTACAACAACCTGGATGAGTTGGACGGCATCCTGGCGCACATCAAATAGCCGGGGCGTTGCGGTTTATCTAGATCAAATAACTTGACTGAAATCGGGCCGAGGCGTTAGCTTTCCTCACACGCTGATACAAATTGATCGATTTTGTAGGGCGTCAACAGTCTTTTCTCTTCCCGCCCGGCACTTTCAAGGCAAACAATTGCCCGTGCCGGTTGATACCGCTATGCCTTCCTCATATACTTCCCGCGCCAAAGATCAGGGGGTACCCGCGACCTTCACCTGATAACACCCAGGCGTAGCCAGCGACGAAACCCGGGAGCAAGGTGGCCAATTTAGACGAATCAGCCCGCAGAACCTTGTTCTGGGGCTTGATGCGCGCCCAGATCACCAGCGTGGTTGTGATCGCCGCGGTGGCCGCCGTGATCGCCGGAAGCACTATCGGTCTGGCGGCGCTCTGGGGCGGGACCATCAGCCTGATCGCCTATGCTTGGGGTGGCTTCCAAGTTTGGCTGCATCCGGGAAACCGTGCCGCCAAACGCATGGCCGGCGCCGCGGTAAGAGCGGAGCTCGGCAAAATCGCCATCATGCTGGTGCTGTTCTGGCTGACGTTCGCCGAAGTACCGCAAATGCGCGAATCAATGACAGCAATGGTTTTGTTCCTCGCCTTCATGTCGGCGCAAATCGCCGGCTGGGTTCAGGTTGCGCGCCTGGATGCCCGCCTTGGAACGGAACGTTACGGGCAAGAAGACTAGACTGTAGGTATCGATATGGCAGCGAGCTCCGCCAGCGAATATATCAAGCACCATCTAGGGAATCTCACCTATGGCCGTTTGCCCGAGGGCTACGAGCGTTTAGACCACCATGGGGATGTGGCCCAAACGCTGGAAACCAGCACCTGGACGTTTGCGCACAACGGACAGGAAGCCGCGGACATGGGTTTCATGGCGTTCCATGTGGACTCTCTGGCATGGGCCGGCGGTCTCGGCATTATCATGTGTCTGCTGTTCTGGCTGGTGGCGCGCAAGGCTACCGCCGGGGTCCCTTCCGGTTTCATGAATTTCATGGAATCCATCATTGAGTTCATTGATAACCAGGTGCGCGACACCTTCCACGGCAAGAGCAAACTGATTGCTCCGCTGTCGCTGGTGATCTTCTGTTGGGTGTTTCTGATGAACCTGATGGATTTGATCCCTGTCGATCTGTTTCCCAAGCTTTTCGAGTGGACCATGGTCACCTTCTTCGGTTGGGACGCGCACCAGGCGTACTTCAAGATCGTGCCCACCACCGACCCCAACATCACTTTGGCCATGTCCTTCTCGGTGATGCTGCTGATCATCGGTTTCACCATCAAGGCCAAGGGCTTTGGCGGCTTCGTCGGTGAGCTGGCGTTCAAGCCTTTCGAGACTGATAACATCGTTCTGAAATTCCTTCTTCTGCCGGTCAACCTGGTCCTGGAAACCATCAGCTTGCTGTCCAAGCCGGTGTCTCTGGGTCTGCGGCTTTTCGGCAACATGTACGCCGGTGAATTCGTATTCATCCTGGTGGCGGCCATGATGGGGACCTGGCAGTTTATCGGCGCGTGGCCGTGGGCGGTTTTCCATATTCTGGTCATCACCCTTCAGGCGTTTATCTTCATGGTCCTGACCATCGTCTACCTGAGTATGGCGGTGGAAGAGCACTAAGTTTCATTTTCCAAACCAACTGAGCACTTACGGGAGTGTAACAATGGAAGGCATTCAATTTCTTGCTGCTGCAATCGTTGCTGGCCTGGCGGCCATCGGCGCCGGTCTCGGCTTCGGCATGATGGGCGGTCGTTTTCTGGAATCCGTCGCACGGCAGCCGGAACTGGCACCGATGCTGCAAACCCGCATGTTCATCATCGCGGGCCTGCTGGACGCCGTGCCGATTATCTGTATCGCTATCGCGTTCCTGCTGATTTTCCAGTAAATCGCGCTTTTCGAAATAAGCCCCGATTTTGGGAAATCTATGCAACGCGGATTGAGGTGTTGGCATGAATATTAATGCGACACTAATTGGCCAGGCCATCTGGTTCGCCCTGTTCGTGATCTTCTGCATGAAGTTCGTCTGGCCGCCTATTTCCAAGGCCCTGGAAGAACGTAAACAGAAGATCGCAGAGGGCCTGAGCGCCGCGGATCGGGCTGAGCGCGATCTGGTGCTGGCGCAGGAAAAAGCCTCCTCGAATCTTAAGGAAGCCAAAGAAAAGGCGTCCGAAATTATCGAGCAGGCCAACAAACGGGCGAATCAGATCGTCGAGGAAGCCAAAGACCAGGCACGCACCGAAGGTGAGCGTCTGATCGAGAAGGCCCAGTCCGAGATCGATCAGGAGATCAACCGAGCCCGTGAAGAGCTGCGCAAAGAGGTGTCCGCTCTGGCATTGAGTGGCGCCGAGCAAGTGCTGGGCCGCGAAGTGAACCGCGACGCACACAAGCAGCTGCTGGACGACTTGGCGGCTCAACTCTGAGTGATACGGATGGCACCCCATGGCTGAATTGACCACCATCGCACGCCCATACGCCAAGGCCGCGTTTATGTTCGCCAAAGAACAGAACGCGCTGGCGGAATGGGAGCAGATGCTGGGCCTGGCGGCGGCAGTGGCGCAAGACGCCACCATGCGTGCTTACCTGGACCAGCCGGAGCTGGACAGCGAGACACAGGCGAAAGCGATAGGCGACGTTTGTGGCGATGAGCTCAATGAGAGCGCTCGCAATTTTATCGCCCAGCTCGCGGACAACAAGCGTCTGGCCCTGTTGCCGACCATCGCAATGTTGTTCCACGACCTGGCGGCGGAAGATCAACGCACCATTGATGTGGAGTTGTTCGCGCCGTTCGAACTGGAAGACGCCGAGACCGACAAACTGGTGACAGCGCTGAAAACGCGCTTGGGCCGGGATGTGCAGGTGTCCACCTCCGTTGACGAGTCACTCATTGGTGGCGTGCTGGTGAGA
>JBELJS010000088.1:0-6872 GCA_042090255.1 Alcanivorax sp.
ATTTGTGCTGCTGGTTAGAGGGCACTCTGGGATCCTGCCGGCAAGCAAAGCTTGCCTTTCGCGGGCGGGGCCCGCTCCCACAAAGGAGCTGTTTTTTGATGATGGAGAGAACGATGTTGAGAACCGCCGTGGCCTTGCTGGCCCTGATGCCGGTGCTGGCCTTCGCCACCACCTTGAAGATTTCCACGCTGTATCCGGACGGCACGGCGGTGGTGAAGGCGCTGAAGCAGGCGGGCGACACCATTGAGCAGGAGACCGAAGGCCGGGTCAGCCTGAAGATCTACCCGGGCGGGGTGATGGGCGACGACCAGGCGGTGCAGCGCAAGATCCGCGTCGGCCAGCTGCACGGTCAGATGGCCCAGGGCGGTGCTTTCGCTGGCGCCTATTCGAACAGCCAGATTCTCAACGTGCCGCTCACCTTCAATAACTACGCCGAAGTGGACGCCGCCCGCGCCGAGCTGGACCCGCTGATCCAGAAAGGCCTGGAAGAGAACGGTTGGGTCAGCTTTGGGCTGGTGGACGGTGGCTTCGCCTACATTATGTCCGCCAACCCGGTGCGCAGCCTGGACGACCTGCGCGATCAGAAGCTGTGGCTGCCCTCCGGCGACAGCGCCTCTGCCAATGCCGCCGCCACCCTGGGGCTGTCGCCGATCGTGCTGAATATCGGCTCGGTGCTGACCTCCCTGCAGACCGGCGCGGTCAACGCTTTCGCCGCGCCGCCGGTGGCCGCGCTCACCCTGCAGTGGTATTCGCGGGTGGATTACATCACCGACCTGCCGCTGCTCTATACCTATGGCCTGCTGGCGATCCACAAACGCCACTTCGACCGCCTCTCCGGCGACGACCAGGCGGTGGTACGCCGCGTGCTGGAAAGCGCCTTCGACAAGATCGACCGCGATAGCCGCGAGCAGAACAAGGACGCCTTCAAGGCGGTGCGCAACCAGGGCCTGGAACTGGTGGCGCCCAGCGACGAGCAGCGTGCTGAATGGAAGCGCTACGCCGACAAAGCCACCAATGAGCTGGTGGAAGAGGGCGAGCTGAGCCGCGACATGCTCGACCGGCTGCACCGTATCCTCGACGCCCACCGCGACACGGGCCAGTAAATGCGCCGCTTGCTGTTCTGGCTGCACCGCTTCGAGGACGCGCTGATCGTCACCGTGCTGTTGGGCATGGTGCTGCTGGCGGTGGCGCAGATCGGCCTGCGCAACTTCGGCGGCGTCAGCCTGGTGTGGGCGGAGCCTCTACTGCGCAACGCGGTGCTGTGGATCGGCCTGCTGGGCGCGATGATCGCCTCGCGCAAGGACGAGCACATCCGCATTGATCTGGCCGCTAATTTTCTGCCGGAACGTCTGTTGCCCTGGGTCACCGGGGCGGTGGACCTGTTCACCGCGGGCATTTGCGTGCTCACCGGTTGGTACAGCGTTCAGTTCGTGATTGAGGAATACCAGTTTGGCGCCACCGCCTTCGCCGCGGTGCCGAGCTGGCTGCTGCAAGCGGTGATTCCGCTTGGCTTCACGGTGATGGCGTTGCGTTACCTGGTGTTGTTTGGCCTGGGGCTGCGCGGCCGGCGGCCCAGCATGCGGGAGCCGGTGGCATGATCTGGATCGCGGTGCTGGTTTTGCTGCTGCTGGCGCTGCTCGGCGCGCCGTTGTTCGCGGTGCTGCTGGGTGCCGCCGCGCTGGGTTTTTACACCCAGGGCTCGCCGCTGGCGGTGCTGCACATCGACATCTACCAGCTGTCCGATTCGGTGGTGCTGATGGCGCTGCCGCTGTTCACCTTCGCCGGCTTCCTGCTCAGTGAGTCGCGCACCGCCGACCGGCTGGTGCGCCTGAGCCAGGCGGCGTTCGGCTGGATGCCCGGCGGCATGGCGTTTGTGGCGTTAATCGCCTGCGCCTTTTTCACCGCGCTTACCGGCGGCTCCGGGGTCACCATCGTGGCGCTCGGTGCCTTGCTGTTGCCGGCGCTGGTCAAGGCCGGTTATCCGCAGCGCTTCAGCCTCGGGCTGGTGACCTCGTCGGGCAGCCTGGGTCTGCTGTTGGTGCCGTCGGTGCCGTTGCTGATCTACGGCATTATCGCCCAGCAGCTGTCGCAGCAACTGGCGATGCCGGCGGTGGAGATCGTCGATCTCTACCTGGCCGGCATTGGCCCGGCGCTGCTGATGGTGGTGCTGCTGTATTTATATTGTCTGTGGGCCAACCGCGAGGCGCCGCTGCCGCGTCAGGCGTTCCGCACCCGCGAGTTGATCGACGCGCTCTGGGAAGCCCGCTGGGAGCTGCCGCTGCCGTTCGTGGTGCTCGGTGGTATCTTCTCCGGCTTTCTGGTGGTCAGCGAGGCGGCGGCGGTGACCGCGCTCTATGTGCTGTTCGCCGAAGTGTTTTTGTACCGCGAAATCCCGCTAAGGCGCCTGCCCGGCATCACCCGCGAGGCGATGGTGATGGTGGGCGGCATTCTGCTGATTCTGGCGGTGGCCCAGGCGTTCGCCGATTACCTGGTGTACGCCGGCATTCCCGAGCAGCTGTTCCAGTTCATTCAGACCCATGTGCAGAGCAAGATCGCCTTCCTGGTGCTGCTGAATATTCTGCTGCTGGTGCTGGGGGCCTTTCTGGATATCTTCGCCGCGCTGGTGATCATGGTGCCGCTGATTCTGCCGGTGGCGTTGCGCTACGGCATTGATCCGGTGCACCTGGGGATTATCTTCGTGGCCAACATGCAGATCGGCTACATCACGCCGCCGGTGGGCATGAACCTGTTCATCGCCAGCTACCGGTTCCGCAAATCGATCACCGAGCTGTTCGCCGCCACTCTGCCGTTCATGCTGGTGCTGGTGATCGCCTTGCTGGCGATCACCTATATCCCGCAGCTAAGCCTCTGGTTGGTGCGCTGAAGCAAGCTTTTGTGGGAGCGGGCCTTTGTGGGAGCGGGCCCCGCCCGCGAAAGGAGGCGGAGCCTCCGGCAGGATCCCAGAGACTTCTAAAGGCGGCACGAACAGGATCTTTGGAATTCTGCCGGCCGGCTTTGCCGGCCTTTCGCGGGCGGGGCCCGCTCCCACAAGGTGCCTCTAGCTAGCGCTTGCGCTTGTTGCGCACCCGCAGGGCCTTGCTGCCACCGCTGCCGCCGGCTTCCTGAACTTCGAAGCGGTTGGGGTGGGCTTTGAGCAGCTCGCTGAGTTTCTTGAAACCAAACAGGCGGGTGTCGAACGCCGGGCTGCGTTTGTTGAGGTTTTGCCCCAGCGCCCCCAGGTGCACCCAGTCTTCGTCGTCGGAGATGTCTTCGATCACCCGGGCGATAAAGTTGAGCGGCGGCTTTTCCTTGTCGCTCTGGGCTTTGGCGGTCTGCGCCGGGGTGGGCTTGTCCGCCGCCTTGCCGCCGTCGGCGGCGCCACTCTTGGCGGGCGCCGGCTCTTCCGCGTCGGCGCGCAGAATCTCGGTGTAGATGAACTTGTCGCAGGCGGCCACGAACGGGTTCGGTGTTTTCTTTTCGCCGAAGCCGTAAACGGTGACGCCGGCCTCGCGCAGGCGCGCCGCCAGACGGGTGAAGTCGCTGTCGCTGGAGACCAGGCAGAAGCCGCCCAGCTCACGGGTGTAGAGCAGGTCCATGGCGTCGATGATCAGCGAGCTGTCGGTGGCGTTCTTGCCCTGGGTGTAGGCGAACTGCTGTACTGGCTGAATCGAATAATCCAGCAGCACCTTTTTCCAGCCACCCAGATTGGGCTTGGTCCAGTCACCGTAAATGCGTTTGACGCTGGCGACGCCGTATTTGGCGATCTCTTCGAACAGGCCCTCGACGATGGCCGGCGGCGCGTTGTCCGCGTCGATCAGCACCGCCAGGTGGCGTTGTCCTTCGGCGGGGTTCTTGTCGTCCATGGAATTCCACCTCAATGGGTCATATAGCCTACCACCATATCAGTAAGACCGGCGGCGATGTCGTCCTCGCGCAACAGCGCGTCGCTCTGGCTGGCGTGGCGGACCATGGTGAACAGCACGCTGTTAGCGACGATGAACACGCGCACCTGCAGATCCTCGATCGGGTAGTCTCGGTAGTGCTTAATAAAGTACAACCGCGACAGCTCCATGAAGTGCTGTTGCAGCACGTCGGCGACCCGGTTGGTGGGCAGCCGGTGCCAGTTGCGTACCAGCTCCAGGTAGAGGCCGTCGCGGGAGTGCAGCACCGCAAAACCGAAGCGGATGGCGCCGTCCACGGTCTCACGCAGGCCGGCGCTCTCCGCCAGGGGCAAGCGGCGCAGCCCCTGACCGATGTCGCCGGCGAGCTTGTCCATTAGCGCCTCCACCAGCGTCTCCTTGCTTTCGAAGTACTGGTACAACGAACCGACGCTGACCCCGGCGATCTCGGCGATGCGCACCGTGGTGGTGTGGTCCAGCCCGTGTTCCACCAGCGCCTGGCCGGTGGCTTCGATCAGGCTGTCGACCAGCTGCCGTGAGCGCCGTTGGCGGGGATGTTTGCGCATGGCGGTTCCTGGGTGTGGTGACGCAAGAATGCGAATTGAATGCGAATACATATTCGCATTAGAGTGCGAACATCGCAATAACCGCAAAAGCCACCGGAGCCCGCCATGAACGCGTCCGCCCAGCCGCTGGAAGTGCCTGAACGCGCCCGGCCCTACGCCAAGACCCAGGCCCCCACGCCGTACCTGCTGCGCCGCTTTCTGGGCCGTCCGTTGGCGCCCAGCGAGGCGGAGTACCAGGCGGTGACCGAGGCTCTCTGGCACGGTGACCCGGCCATGGACACCCTGGTGGACTGGATGTACGAGCACGGCACCCGCGAGGCGCGGGCGCTGTTTGAGCAGGCCCTGGAGCAGGGCATCGACGCGGTGCCGGCGGCGCCGGAGACGTTGCGGCGCTTTTTCGAGGGCGTCGACCGGCGGCCGGACTGGGTGGATCCGGCGCTGATCGACGAGGGCGCCCGCTTTATCCACCGCACCGGGCTCACCGCCACCTATGTGCTGCGTGATCTGGCGCTGATGGGCGGCTACCTGCTGTCCGGTTTCAACCAGTCGCTGGTGCTCACTGGCGCGCTCAGCCAGGGCACCGCCCGGCGGGTGGCGGAAACCGGCAAATGGTGGATCGACTGTACCGAGCCCGGTGGCCTCAACCGTTTCGGCGAGGGCTTCAAGACCACCCTGCGGGTGCGGCTGGTGCACAGCCTGGTGCGCCGCAACCTCAGTGGCCGCGAGGAGTGGGACGCGGCCGGTTGGGGGTTGCCGCTGTGCCAGACTGATATGGCCGCCACCTACCTGGGCTTCAGCGTGGTGATGCTGGGCGGGCTGCGCAAACTGGGCGTGCCGGTTACCGGCCGCGAGGCGCGCGCGGTGATGCACCTGTGGAGCTACGCCTGCTGGGTGATGGGCGTGGACGAGCGCTGGCTGGCGTTCAATGAACAGGACGGCGCGGTGCGGCTGCACCACTGCCTGATGACCCAGAGCCGGCCGGACTGGACCAGCCGCGAGCTGGGGGCGGCCCT
The DNA here is from genome assembly GCA_042090255.1 of Alcanivorax sp. Classification (GTDB taxonomy): domain Bacteria; phylum Pseudomonadota; class Gammaproteobacteria; order Pseudomonadales; family Alcanivoracaceae; genus Alloalcanivorax. Next base: position 5,479 of record JBELJS010000088.1, read on the forward strand.
GGCCCGGGAACCGCTGGAGCGGCATTTCAAGCGCTTCCAGGGCGCGCGCCGCTGGCTGCTCTACCGGCAGCATCTGAGCGTCAGCCGCTATTTCCTGGACCGGGAGAAGATGGGCCAGCTTGGCTTGCCCGCCGGGGTGGCGCCCTGGTACCCGCTGCTTACGTTGGCGCCGCGCCTGCTCGGCTACAGCGCCCAGCGTTGGCTGCCCGGCCTGGAAGCGCGCCAGCGCCGGCGCGGGCGAGAGGCTCAACACCGCGCCCTGGCTTCCATGTTCGGCGACGGCCAGCGGGCGGTCACCGAGCCGCCGCTGGAGTGAAGGAGCGGGGTCAGGTGACCCCGGGGTAATAGATAGAAAAATCTGATCAATCCGTTCTGCCCAGTCCTGTGCTTTCACCGCCCCTTCAGGCGTACAGTTTCATCATCCTTTGCAGATGACTGTGAACAAACTGGAGGTTCCGATGAAACGCATTCTGGTTCTTTACTACTCCATGTACGGCCATATCGAAGCCATGGCGGACGCCGTGGCTGAAGGCGCTCGTCGCGTCGAAGGGGTGCAGGTGGACATCAAGCGTGTCGCCGAGACCATGCCCGACGACGCTTTCAAGGCCGCCGGCGGCAAAACCGATCAAGCGGCACCGGTGGCCGAGCCCGGAGAGCTGAAAGACTACGACGCGGTGATCGTCGGAACCCCCACCCGCTTCGGCAACATGAGCGGCCAGATGCGTATCTTCTGGGATCAGACCGGCGGTATGTGGGCCAAGGGCGCGCTCGCCGGCAAGGTGGCCAGTGTGTTCACCTCCACGGGCACCGGCGGTGGCAAGGAAACCACTATTACCTCCACCTGGACCACGCTGGCGCACCACGGCTTTATTATCGTGCCGCTGGGCTACGCCGACCCGGAACAGGCGCAGATGGATATCTCCGAATTTCACGGCAGCACGCCCTATGGCGCGGGCACCATCGCCGGGCCGGACGGCAGCCGTCAGCCCAGCGACAAAGAGCTGGGCTTGGCCCGCTACCAGGGCGAGCAGGTCGCCAAGCTGACCGCGAAGCTGTAACCCTTTTGCGAGCGGGCCTTGTGCGAGCGGGCCCCGCCCGCGAAAGGCCGGCAAAGGTTGCCCCGCAGGATCCCAGAAACGCTGATTCTTACCCCCCTTGCCGCTTCTTCCCCCAGAAGCGGCTTTTTTTATGCTCTTGTAGGAGCGGGCCTCGCCCGCGAAAGGCAAGCTCCGCTTGCCGGCAGGATCCCAGAGATCTGAGAAAGCGGGGCTCCAGCAAGGTCTCTGAAATAAGGCCTCTGGTATCCCGCCGGGTGGCTAAAGCCACCCTTTCGCGGGCAGGGCCCGCTCCCACAAGGGCCCGCTTGTATGGTTTCCCGGCAGGTCTTAAGAAAG
>JBELJS010000039.1:0-35150 GCA_042090255.1 Alcanivorax sp.
CAACTCGGCCTGCGTAACCTGATCGAGCTGTATCGCAGCGCCCCGGGCGTGGCCGCCGGGAATATTCCCGGCTCGCCGGCGTCGGTGTCGATGCGCGGGCTCACCGACGTGGGCTATCTGTTCGACGGTGTGCGCGTGGCCGACCCGTCGCTGGTGTCGCGCAATCTGGACACCTGGAACCTGGCGCGGGTGGACATTCTCAAGGGCCCGGCTTCGGTGCTGCACGGCACCGGTGCCCTGGGCGGCACTCTCAATCTGGTGACCCGCAAGCCGAGCCTGGCCGGCGACCGCTACGAGGGCATGCTGGAATACGGCAGCCACGACAGCCTGCGCCTGGGTGTGGGCGCCAACCAGGTGGTGAACCCGAGCGTGGCGGTGCGCGCCGACCTCAGCCACAGCCAAAGCAGCGGCTACGTGGACGACACCGATTCCGAGACCACCGCGCTGACCACCGGCATCCTGATTCAGGCCAGCGACCGGCTCACCCTGAGCGCCGCTCTGGATCTGTACAGCGACCGCTACGCCACCCCCTACCAGGGCGCGCCGCTGCTGCCCGTGGGCGTGGCCCGCGACCCCAGCGACGTGGTGTCCGGCGGCGGCCTGGTGCTGGACGAATCAATCCGCGACAACAACTACAACGTGCGTGACGGCGAAATGGTCGCCGACAGCCAATGGCTGCGCACCAAGGCGGACTATCAGCTCAACAGTACCTGGCGGCTGGTCAACGAACTGAGTTTCTATAACGCCAACCGGGACTGGGCCAACTCCGAGGACTTCACCTACAACGACGCCACCGGGCAACTGGACCGGCTGACCACCCGCATCAACCACCACCACCGCTTCGCCACCGACCGCTTCTACGGCGTCCACGATGGTCATCTGGGTGAGCGCCGCCACCGCCTGGTGGTGGGCGCCGAATACCAATACACCGATTTCGACAGCCGCCGCCGCTTCGGCGACACCACCTCGGTGGACCCGTTCAACCCCGACCGCGGTTATATGCCGCCCAACAGCCCGGCCAACTATGGCTCGCGCGCTGACTTCGACAGCCGCGTTTCCGGCGGCGCGGTGTTCCTGGAAGACGCCCTCAACCTGACCCCCAACTGGGTACTGGTCAGTGGCCTGCGCTACGAATACCTGGAGCTGGACCGGGGCATCGACGATCTGAGCGCCGGCACCCGGGAGACCTTCGGGCAGACCTTCGAGGACCTCTCCTGGCGGCTGGGCACGGTCTACGACCTGACCAACAACGTTCAGGTGTTCGCGCAGTACAACCGGGCCTCATCGCCGATCGGCGGCCTGTTACTCAGCAACCCCGCCAACGCGCGCTTTGATCTGAGCGACGGCCGGTCCACGGAACTGGGCGTGCGCGCCGACCTGTGGCGCGACCGGGTCACGCTCACCACGTCCGTGTACCGCTTGAGCCAGGGCGATATCGTCACCCGCGACCCGGCCAACCCGGCGCTGTCCGTGCAGGGCGGCAGCCTGGAGGCCGAAGGCATGGAAGTGGACCTCACGGTGCGGCCCTTTGAGCGCTGGTGGATCAACCTGAACGGCGCCTGGAACGACGCCGAATACGACCGGTTGCTGGGCGCCGGCGGCGAGGACCTGTCCGGCAACCGGCTTACCAACGTGCCGAAAACCACCGCCAACCTGAGCAGCGCCTACACCCTGGCGGCGCTGCCGTTGACCCTGGGCGGCGCGGTGCGCCACACCGGCGACTTCTACACCGGCACCGCCAACGAGTTCCTGGTCGACGAACGCACCCTGCTGGACGCCTGGGTCAGCTACCCGCTGGTCAAGGGCACCCTGACCCTGCGCGGGCGCAACCTCACCGATGAGTTCTACGCCGACTGGTCCGGCTACAGCCCCACCCAGGTCTATGTGGGCGCGCCGCGCACGGTGGAGCTGGGCTGGACCGGCCGCTTCTGATGGGAAAGTATGCCAACCTGTGGCGCTGGCACTTCTACGCGGGGCTGTTCACGGCCCCGTTTCTGGTGATCCTGGCCGTCACCGGAGCGATCTATCTGTTCAATGATGAGCTGAACGACGCCCTCCACCCAGAGCTGCGCTTCGCCCCCAGCGGCGACACCGTGCTGCCCGCCGGCGACCTGGTGGCGGCGGTGCGCGCCCGCTATCCGGACGCCACCGTCACCCGCATCGACATGCCGGTAACGCCGGGCCGCACCGCCATGGCGTTCGTCACCCCCGGGCCGGGTGATGAGCCGGGCGAACCCTTCCGCGCCTTCGTCGATCCCGGCGACGCCACGGTGCTTGGCGACTTTATTTACACCGATACTCTGGTCGGGTTCGCCGACCGCATGCACGGCTCGCTGTTGCTGGGCGAGGGCGGCGATGCCCTGGTGGAGCTGGCGGCCAGTTGGGCGCTGGTGCTGGTGATTACCGGCCTGTGCATGTGGTGGCCGCGCGGCCGCCGTAAGGGCAGGGCGTTCCGCTTCGACCGGCGCCGCAAAGGCCGCGGCCGCTGGCGGGAAGTGCATCGGCTGGTGGGCGCTTACACCGCCGTGATGATCGTCTTCCTGATCGTCACCGGCCTGCCCTGGGCCAGTTTCTGGGGCGACCGGGTGCTGGCGCCGGTGAGCAACGCCCTGGGCCTGGGCTACCCACCGGAGCTGCGCCACCACGGCGGCGGTGATGGCAAGACGTTACTGGATACTCTTGGCGAGGCGCCCTGGGCCTTGTTGCAGGCGCCGCTGCCGGACACCGGCGCCGGCGTGGGCCCGCACGCGCACCACCACGGCGACGCGGCGCCGGACACCAGCCCGGCGGCGATCAACCGGGTGCACGGAGTGCTCGTCGCCCGCGGCTTGGCTTACGGCTACCGGCTGTCGATTCCCACCGAGGCCGGCGACCCGTACAGCGCCTATACCTATCCGGCGCGGCCGCAGGGGCAGCGGACGCTGCATGTGGATGGGGAGGGGGATGCCTTGCTGTTGGAAGTGGCCTTCGACGATTACGGCGCCATCGCCAAGGCGGTGGAGTACGGCGTCGCCCTACACATGGGCAACTACTTCGGCCGCGCCAATCAGATCGTCATGCTGCTCACCTGCGTCGCCATCGTCGCTTTGGTGATGACCGGTCTGGTGATGTGGTGGCGCCGGCGGCCGCCCGGCGGTTTCGGGGCGCCCCCGGGGAGGGTCGCCGGGGGCACCCCGTTACCGCGCGGTTATTTACTGGCGCTGGTGATCACCCTGCTGGCGCTGCTGCCGTTGGCCGGCGCCAGCCTGGTGGTGATCCTGGCGGTGGGCGGGCTGTGGTGCCGCGTTCAGCGCGCGCTGGCCAGGGCCGGTTGAAGCTCCGGGTAGACTTGCAGGGTGGCGTTGATCACCTCCTGGAAGTTGCCCTTCTGGCCATGCACCTTGGTCATCCAGCGGGCCATGTCGTCCACCGATCGGAATGACAGGTCCGATGTCTGGCGGATGTAATCCCAGCCGCCGGAGGCCTCGATGGCGGCGTCGCGCCCCACGTCCTTGCCGGCCTTGGAACCGGCCATGCCGCCGAACAGGCTGCCCAGCAGGCTGCCGCCGGGGACGCTTTCCAGGGCTTTACGCCCGGCGTAGGCGCCGGCCGCCGCGCCCACCGCGGAACCCACCGACGAGCCCATCTTCGCGTTGATCGCCTTGTTCACCCATTCAGCGGTAACGCCGTCACTGGTGTAGGGGCTCAAGTAGGTCCCGGAGTTATTCGCGATCACCAGGGCATCCGCTGTCGGTGCTTGTGCCGGCGCCGCCGGCCCGGAGGTTTCCGTGGCGTTGGTCGCTACCGCTTGGGTGCCGGCGTTATTGCTGATCAGCGTCGCCGCCGTGGCGCGACCCTGGACACCGCGGATCAACACCACCTCACGGGGCTCGCCACCGTGCTGTTGCTGAAGGCGAAGGCGCACCGGGGTGCCCGGCTGTCCGCGAATCACGGAGGCCGCCTGGGCGCCGGACACGCCCGCCAGGGACTGGGGCGGGGCATCCGGTGGCGTCGCCGCCGACAGAATCAAGTCGCCGAGCCTCGGTTCGCCGTTTTGCTCCGCCACGGAGCCGGACACAATACCCACCACCATCGGATAGCCTTTGTGGGCCATCAGCTGGGCGCCAATCGCGCCCGGCGCCATCGGTACTGACGGGGTGGTCGCGCAGCCCGCAAGCTGCACCATCAGCACGATCCCCAGAACGTGCAGTACGGTTTTCATCTTCATCGTCGTTCCCTTCTTCTCTTCTTGAGTTGTCTACTTAGAGCCGCATCTTTTCCATGGTGCGCAGCGCCACTTCACGGCCCACTTCATGGAGTAACAGCGGCTGCTCGCGTTTCTGGTAGCCGTTCGAGGTGGCTACCCAGCTGTGTTCGCGGTCGTCCTCCGGCGGCTCGCCGCGGGTGACGAAAGTGGCCAGCACGGTGGCGTCGGCGGTGGACAGCACCCGAACGCGATAGTCGGGGTGGTCCGCGAAACCGGGGCCGGCGGTCAGTTCCAGCACATAATCGGCGTGCTCGGCGAGGGCGCGCATCTGCAACCGGGCGTTGTCCGGTGACAGGCGCGAGAAGGTGCCGTCTTCCAGGGCGTTGTCGGTGAGGCGCTGCGCCAGGTTTTGGTCGATCATGCGCGCGCCGCCGTCCTGGAAGGTCTGGATCAGCCCGTCCTGCAGTTCGAACGCGGCGCGGTTACCGCCCTCGGCGGGCGCCGCGCCACGGTGCTCAACCTGCGCGCCGGCGCTGGCCTGGCCCTGCAGATCCACGCTCTCGCCGTCGGCCTGGCCGGAGACCCGGGCGCTCTGGCCCACCGCCACCCGTTGCCGGCTGTGCCAATCGCTGACCCGGTCGGGCAGGGCGCGGTGCCAAAGCACCGCGATGCGCGGTTGGTCGAAGCGTTCCCGGAACGCGGCGATGATGGCGTCGGCCTGGCCCTGCCGGCCGCCGGGTTTGTGTTTCTCCTGGTAGGCGTCTTCGGTAAGCGGGGCCTGGGCCGGCGCCATCATCGGCGCGGCGTCGTGGTCCTCGGCGGCGACTACGCCGGTGGACAGCGCCGCCAGCGTCAGTGCCGGAAGCAGGGTAGAGAGCGCCAGCGCTTTCATCGTGCCTGCCTCACTTCCACGCGGTATTGCAGCCGCTCGGTGCGCACCGATTTTTCTTCGTACACGGCGCGGGCGTTGGCCGGCACTGACACCCGGCGCCACACCGGGCGGGCGTCCAGGGGGCGGCCGCTTTGCGAGTAGAACGAGGTGCGCGCTTCCACCATGTAGTTGAAGTCGGTGTGGTTGCGCAGCTCCACCCACACCTGGGAGGTGCCGGTGTCGGTGCGCTCGATGCCGTGGCCGGTGGTGGACAGGCGGATCACGTTGTCCGGCCCGATAAGGCCGTCCTTGAAGCGGCGGTTAAGGTCGTAGTCGGTGAAGATCACGGTGTTGTAGCCGGTCTCTTCGGTGCGCTGCTGAAACTCTTCCTTGCTCATGCTGCTCTGGCAGCCCGTGACTAACAGGCCGGCGGCCAGCAAGGCGCTGACGACGAGAGTTTTCATAGTGGCTTTCCTTCTGGTGTGGGGCGGCTGCTGGCGAAGGCGAGGCCGTTGCCCCGGTCATCGAAATGCACGGCCACGGTTTCGGTGCCGTCCGGCAACGGTTGCGAGGTGGCGTCCAGGAAACGGACTTGCAGCGGGCCGGCGCCGGGCGCCAGACGCAGGGTGGTGACATGCAGGCCGTCCGGCAGGCGATGCCAGTAGCGGGTGTCCGCCTGGGTACGCGAGCGCGCCGACAGCCCCTGGGCCGCCACGCCGATGGCGGTGACGGTATGGAAACCCGCCGCCAGGCCGCCGCCGGCGGCCATGCTCAGGCCGGCCACGGCGCTGTTGCCACTGGCCGCGGTGAGCACATCACCGGTGGCCTGGGTGTTCTTCTTGAACTGCACCTTGCCCTCGATGATGCGGTCCACGGTGCGCCCGCCCCGGGTGGAGGCCTGGAAGAACACGTCCTCAATCGGGAACAGCGTGACCGGCCCCGCGCCGCTATCGGCCTCGGCGCCGGCCGCGCGAATGTGCTTGCCGCGCCGGTAGACCAGCTCGTAGTGGCCAACACCGTCGGCCAGCTTGCGCGGCGCGCTGCCGGTTTCGGCGATCACCAGGGTGTTGTGATCGGCGGCCGGCACCGGGCCGTCCGGGCGGAACTGCCGGTATTCTTCGAAGTGCTGCGCGGCCAGGGTGTCGCTGCCGGCCAGCTTCGCCGACCAGCCCGCCAGGTAGATCAGCGAGGCGAAATCCGTGGTGTGCTGCTCTTCCTCGGCGAAGGCGTCCTGCAGCAGCCCGCTGATAAAACTGGCGCGGGCGTTGCCGTAATCGCCGTCGCGCAGGAACAGCAGGCCCCGGTAATAGAACACCATGGAACGTTCATAGGGCTCGCCCTTGAAGTCCTTCTCGCCTTCCTCGTACCACAGGCTGCGCGCCCGGTGGGCCGCCTCGTTATCGGCGTAGACGCTTTCGATATTGGCGATGGCCCGGTCCAGGGCCGCCTTGGACAGGTCGTAGTGCCCCCGGTGGAAGGCGGCGGCGCCGATCTCCATCAGGTTCAGCACCTCGTTGCGGCGGCCTTCCTCGAACAGATCCTGGTAGAGCGGCTGCAGCGCGGCGGGCTTGCTCGCCACCACCGCCTGCTGGTCCGGGTCCAGGGCGCGGGTTTCGTACTGGGTAGGCCCGGTGGCGCAACCGGCGAGCAGCAAGGCGGCCGCCAGCGCCGCCCCGGCCTTAGCGATAAAGCACATTGTCCTGGCTCGCCTTCTTCATCTCATAGGCGCCGCTCCAGACAATGGTGCCCAGCTCCAGGTCGATCATCTCGAACGTCACCTGGTGGTAGCGCGAGCGCGTCTGGCTGTTGCGGTCCATGGCGTCCAGCGAGGCGATGCGCCCACCCAGCCGGTAATCACCGCCGGCGGTGGCCTGCGTCCGGCGAATGGTCCCGCCGTCCACGGCGCCGTCGCGCTTAAGCTCGCGCTCCTTCTCCACCATGTCCGCGAAGTGCCGGCCCACGAACACCATGCGGCCGTTGGCGGCGCGGTTCAGCTCCACGCGCAGACGGTCGGTGAGCAGGTTGGTATTGATGATCGAGGAGCTTTCATTCTTGAAGTATTCGTTGTCGATAATGATCCGCGGCGGCACGTCCCGCGCCGCCAGAATGCGGTTGGACAGCATGTCCCGCATCATCTCGTCGGTCATCGCCACCACGTCCTGGGACTCGATGCCGACCCCCTGAACACGGCCCGAGGACGACGGGTCCTCGTACACCGAGGCCTGGCCGGCCACGTTATCCACCTGCGAGGACGGCGTGCATCCCCCCATCACCATCAAGGCCCCCAGGCCCGCCATCAGATGACGTCTCTTCATGTCCTGCTCCGTCTTGTCGTATGCGCCGGTGACAGACACCGGCGTCCCCATGCGGGCAAGAGTAGCCAGGGCAGAGCAGGGCGCGCATACCCCATATGGGGTAAGCGATGTCGAAATGATCGCGCCGCGCGCGACAACAAGGGAATAACCACCCCGAAACGAAGGAGAATTCTTATGACCGGCCAGACCATTCGCCTGCACCGCGTACTGCGCGGCACTCCCGACCGCGTCTACCGCGCCTTCATCGACCCCGACGCCATGGTCAAATGGCTGCCGCCCTTCGGCTTCACCGCCACCATGCACGACAGCGACGTCCGCGAAGGCGGCGGCTACCGCATGTCGTTCACCAACTTCACCACCGGCAGCCGCCACAGCTTCGGCGGCACCTACGTGGAGCTCAAACCCAACGAGCGCATCCGCTACACCGACAAACTCGACGACCCCAACCTGCCCGGCGAAATGAGCATCATCGTGACGCTGAAAGCTGTGCTCGGCGGCACCGAGCTGCACATCGTCCAGGAAGGCGTGCCCGACGTGATCCCGGCGGAGATGTGTTATCAGGGCTGGCAGGAGTCGCTGATCCAGCTCGCGCAGCTGGTGGACCCGGAGATTCCGGACGAGGGTTGAAGCCGAGAGGAGAGGAAGGAAGTGGCCAGGCTAATATTAGAAAATATTGTTGATATCTAATTTTTGTTGCCCATATTATAAGTCGGCAAGGCAAGGAACGGCAGATGTACAGTGTGCGGGTCATTACGGTTCAAGAGGTGAAAAAGCGAGATGAGCGGACCTACTGAAGCCACAAAAGGCAGCGCGCAGATTATTCGCGATGCCAGTGGCAACCCACTGTATGCCGTGGTGCCGTTCGATGAGTATCAGGCGCTGCTTGACGCTGATGGTCACGTCACTATTCCGCATGAGGTCGTGGCCCTGATGATTGAGAAAAACATCAGCCCGATGGCTGCATGGCGCAAGCATCGCGGTCTTTCTCAGGCGCAACTGGCCGAGAAGCTGGGGGTGACCCAGGGCGCCGTGGCTCAGGCTGAAAAGATGGGGAACAAGCCTCACATTGAGACCTTGCGCTCCTGGGCCAGGGTGCTTGGTTGTGATGTGGCTCAGTTGACGGAGTTGACCGATTGAGTGGACGCCAAGGCAGGAAACGGTTTAACAGTCTATCCAATGGCGAACACTTTTTATGAGAAAGCCCTGACGGGAGACCCCGCCGGGGCTTTTTTCTATCACGAAAAGTGAGTAAACCGCTTATTGGCTCATCGCCTTTTTGCGTTTATTTGTGCCACAAGATGGTGTAATTTCGGACCTGCATCACAAAATAATAACCGCCTGCCCGGAGAGGTAAGGCAAAGAAAACAGTGATTTAGGGGAAAGGGATGTCTGTCTGCCAGAGCGCCTGCCGGCCCGTGACCGGGCCGCGAATACCCATCTGCCACGCCGTTGCCCACCGGGGCTGACCCACATGGCGACGGTGATCCCCAGCCTCAGCACCATTCGCGGCATGACGCCGGGCGAACGGCGTCTGGGCCAGCGCCTGGAAAGCCTGCTCGAAGACGACTACACCGTCTGGTACGACATTCCCCTGGGCCGCCAGCGCCGCTACCCCGACTACATTATCCTGCACCCCGGCCGGGGGCTGCTGTTTCTAGAGGTCAAAGACTGGAAGCTGGATACCCTCAAACGCCTCACCCCGCGCGACGCCGAGATTTATACCCAGCAGGGGCTTAAAACCGTCAGTAATCCTCTGGAGCAGGCGAGGCAGTGCGCTTTGGTGGCTATAAACCGCCTGCAGCGCGACCCACACTTGATGCAGACCGACGGGCGCTTCAAGGGCAAGCTCTGTTTCCCGTGGGGCTATGGGGTGGTCTTCCCCAATATCACGCGCAAGCAATGGAACGAGGCCATCTCGGAGGAGGACCAGGAGCTAGTACTGCCCCCGCACCGCCTGATCTGCAGGGACGAAATGACCGCCACCGTCGACCCGGAAGCGTTTCAGGCCCGGCTCTGGGGCATGTTCGAATACGCCTTCGGCGAAAAACTCACTCTCCCGCAGATCGACCGCATCCGCTGGCAGCTTTTCCCCGAAATCCGCATTAATGCCCCGCAGCAAAACCTATTTGGCGGAGGCGACCAAGACGAAGACCCGGTCGGTGGAGAACCGAACGAAGGAAAAGAGCTGGTCATCCCCGACATCGTCCGCGTCATGGACCTGCAACAGGAACAGCTCGCCAAAAGCATGGGGGAGGGACATCGTGTCATCCACGGTGTCGCCGGCTCCGGCAAAACCCTGATCCTCGGCTACCGCTGCCTGCACCTGGCCCAGGCCGTCACCAAACCCATCCTGGTGCTGTGCTTTAACATCACCCTGGCCGCCCGGCTGCGCAGCTTCATCGCCGAGAAAGGCATCGAAGAGAAGGTACAAGTGCACCACTTCCACGAATGGTGCGGCCTGCAACGTAAAACCTATAACGTGGACATGATTGACGGTGACGCACCCTATTGGGAGAGGGAAGTAGAGACCGTCATCCAGGCCGTGGATAAAGACCAGATACCCCGCGCCCAATACAGCGCGGTGATGATCGACGAAGGCCATGATTTCGAGCAGGAATGGCTCAAGCTCATCGTCCAGATGATAGACCCGGACACCAACTCCCTGCTGCTGCTCTACGACGACGCCCAGTCCATATACAAGAAGCGTAGCATGAAGTTCCCTCTATCCAGTGTTGGCATCGAGGCCCGTGGTCGCACCACCATCCTCAAACTCAACTACCGTAATTCCCGCGAGATCCTCAGCTTCGCCTACAACTTCGCCAAGGACTTCCTGCAAGCCCAGGACGCCGACGAAGACCACATCCCCCTGATCACCCCCGAAGTAGCCGGCACCAGCGGCCCGCCGCCGCAATTCCGCAAGTTCGACAACTTCAACGATGAAGCCCACTACATCGCGCGCTGCATCGTGAAATGGCATCACAACGGCCAACCCCTGAACAACATCGCGGTAATTTACGGCCACCACAGGCAAGCGGAAGAACTACAGCGCGCTCTCAAAGCCACCGGAGTACGCTGCGCTCTACTCAAAGCCGCGGCCGACAAGAAACGCTATGACGCCAACGTGCACAGCGTGGCGCTGCTAACTCGGCAAAGCAGCAAGGGGTTGGAGTTCGATACCGTGGTCCTGGCGGGCTTGGGCGGGCTGAAGGATGACGAAGTACATCTGGAGCATGAGGTGCGGTTGCTTTATGTGGGTATGACTCGGGCGCGGGAGCGGTTGTTGTTGACGGGGAGTGGGAGGAATTGGTTTGTTGGGAAATTTAGTGGGTAGTTGGATGGCGCGCACAGAGCAAGGCTCTGACTCCAGTATTTCCTCACCGTATTCAGTGGATAAGGAAAATGCTCGGTGAGTGTTAATAGCTATCTCCACGCTCTTTCCTCCTCTGCAGTTATTCGCGACCGGGAAAAAGAAAGCATTCAGAGGTCTATATTGGGTTTAGAGAAGCGTCTTGATGGATATTTCGGATATGAAATAAGGGAACGTTTTATCTTTGGCTCGTACACTAGAGGGACCATCCTCCCTCGAAGCATGGATAAACGGTCAGACATAGATTACATGATAGTATTCGCAGACCCTTCAAGTCGGCCCCAAACTTACCTTGATCGGCTGCGCCGATTCTCTACCACCCACTACAATAGGTCAGAAATAGCACAATCAAACCCTACAATTGTCCTGTCGCTGAACCATATAAAGTTCGAGCTTGTTCCCGCTATTGATGGATTTTGGCACGGCCTGAGAATTCCGGCAAAACGAAGTTATATCAGTGACTGGGTGACAACTGACCCCAATGATTTTAATGAGACTCTTGTTTCGTGCAACAAATCGAACGGCAATCTTATAAAACCGATGGTGCGACTTGTGAAGTATTGGAATGCTCGATATGAGTCGCCCTTTCTTTCCTTTGAGCTTGAGAAGAGGCTCGCAGAAAAGTCCTACTTGTGGGTCGGTGGGCTTTTGGGGCAAGGCCAGATTAAGGACTACTTCTTCGACGCAATGAGATCACTTAATTATTCATCGAGAGATCAAAAATACAAAATTGATGCGATTCACCGGGCCTGGAGAAGTTTGGATTTAATCGAAAATCTTATCTCCAGAGGTCAAGAAAGCCAAGCCGAGCGAGTTATCCGGCGACTTGTGCCCCCTCCCAAAGGCTTGCTATAAGGAGATTATGTCTGATGACTATCACTGAGATGTTTGCCTCGTTCTTAGACAACATCAAAGTAGAAAACTCGGGACAAATGAGCGGCCGATACGGCGAAATTACAGCTTGTCTTAACAAGAGGTTTAGAGACACGGAATCCAAGACTGCCAATAGCCTGCAAGTAGGATCATACGGAAGATATACGGGCATCAGGGGAATTTCAGACCTCGACATGGTCTATGTTATGCCCCAAGGCGAATGGGAAAATTATAATAAAGGCAACCAGGCCAAGCTCCTTTCTGACACAAAAGATGCTATCAAGGGCCGCTATCCCAGCACAGATGTGCAGGTTGATAGCCCGGTAGTAAAAGTCACCTACACTAATTTTCATGTCGAAGTTCAGCCCGTCTTTGAGGAAAAAGACGACGACGGAAACCCGTATTATAAGTTCCCTGATACTCATGACGGCGGCAGATGGCGAATCACTAAACCAAGACAAGAAATCGCTGCCATGAAGGAGTTTGTCGAGCAAAAGAACAGGAACCTTCGAAAGTTATGCAAAATGGCCAGGGCGTGGAAAAACAAGCATGGCGTTCACATGGGTGGGCTATTGATTGATACCCTTGCTCATAACTTCCTGAAATCCGTGGACACCTATGATAATAAGGGTGTGGGGTCTTACGGTGAGCTTTGTCGTGATTTCTTTGAGTTCTTGATGAACGAGCCGAATCAGGATCATTACCAGGCTCTGGGAAGTGGTCAGGATGTTAAGGTCAAAAAGAAATTTCAACGCAAGGCTAGGAAGGCTTACGACTTGGTTCTAAAAGCGATAGAAGCCGGAACCGATAATTCCGCCAACAAAAAGTGGAAAAGGGTATTTGGAAGACCTTTCCCAGCCGCTAAGCAAGAAATCATAGAGGGTGCAGTATCGACCTGGCGAAAGACTGAGCAATTCATCGAGGACATGCATACCGTCGACATCCGGTATGGCTTAAGTCTTGATTGCGAAGTATCACAGAACGGGTTCCGAGACGGCGCATTGCGAGAAATGCTTCGAAAAGGGATTAGGCTGGCGCCTTCTAAGAAATTAAAGTTTAGAGTTGCCTCATGCGATGTCCCGACTCCATATACTCTTAAGTGGAAAGTTTTAAACAGAGGTGAGGAGGCCAGAAGGCGTGATGAAGTTCGTGGACAGATCTTTGTCGATAGTGGGCATAGAACTCAAAATGAGACAACACGTTTCCGTGGCGAACATATTGTTGAGTGCTACGCGGTCAAGAATGGTGTTGTTGTGGCAAAATCAAGAATTCATGTCCCAATTCAATAGGAGGGCAGAGTGAGCAAGGAGAATTTTCTCAGGAATGTAGCGGAAACCGCCTACAATATAGGCTTCGGCGCAAAAAAGCACTTTGCGACTTATGATATTATCTTGAAGGCACCTGGCCTGATTAGCTTTATGTCCTTTTCATTTGGCATATTCGCATTGATATTTGATGGGCTTAATATAAAAGCCATTTCTGCCGTTTTCCTTATTCTTGGCGTGTCAGGTATCTATATCACATTGTACGAATCCCGGCGGGACGAGTATGCCGAAAATGGAAAGAAGCTTACGGATCTGTTTAATGACCTTAAGCGCCTTTACTATGCTGCATCAGAGGATCAGTCGATAACGCAGACCTATCGGGACGAATTACAGCGAATCGATAAAGCCTACACTGAGATTGGTTGTCCCCATCAAATAATCTTTAGCAATTGGTATGCGCATTATAAATTTTTCTGGGAGCAACAGATTGGCTGGGTCGATGAGAAACTGAAATTTCGGTTTTTTAGGGATAAAGTACCTCTCTCGCTCAGTCTGACCTTGTTGGCTGTTGCCGTGGCGTTTCTTTTTTTTATCGCTCCTATATCAGAAGCTGTTTGCAGCGAGCTTTATTCTTCACAATACAATGCGGGGTAAAGTCTTGCGTTTTATCTATCTGGAAAGGGTCAGGGCCCAATCTTCGGGTTGTCCGGCAACAGTCAGGGAGATGCCCGGTCCAGGCGAATTGAGCTGGTGGTTGATCAAAAGTGGCGAGTGACATCCTGTCTGCCATGAAGAACCCGAATGACCTGTAACTGTTCCCGTTGAACCCGATAGAAAATGACATGACTGACAGCGGAAACACTGCGAACGTCAGGCGATAGCTCGGGCCGTGCTTTGCCGGTCTCCGGTTGTTGGAGTAGCAGCCAGAGCTTGTCCTTAAGCGAGCTCATGTATTCGTCGGATCGAGGTTTGCCCCATTGGCGTGCTCCGTATTGGTGTATGGCACGCAGATCCTCCCGGGCGGCGGGAGACAAAACCAGCGACAAAAGGGTCATCAGGCTTTCAGATCTTCAAACAGGTCGTCGAGGCCGACTTTGCTTTCCACACGAATGCCGTCACCCTGGTCCAACTGCACCATGCCTTCTTGAAGCTGTTCACGCAGCCGGGCCAGCTTGAGTTCGTTGATCCATTCCTCATGGGTTTCCACGAACCGCAGGGATTCCCGGATGACTTCGCTGGCGTTGTTGTACAGACCGCTATCCACCTTGGCCTTGATGCGGGCTTCGAGTTCGGGGGTCAGTGAGATGTGCATGCTCACTCTCCTGGAAGAGGGGATTGAGGTAATCTTAGGCGGGCCACAAAGATTGTCAATCCTTGGTTTTAGAGGCCGCCGCTCAATAAAAAGCCCCGACGGGAAAACCCGCCGGGGCCTCTTCATACCACCAACAGTGAATAAAGCGGAACCTTAAACCCGCTCAATCACCGTAGCAATACCCTGACCCAGACCAATGCACATGGTGGCAAGACCGATCTGGCCGTCGTTGCCTTCCAGTACGTTGAGCAGGGTGCCGGTGATGCGCGCGCCGGAGCAACCCAGGGGGTGGCCCAGGGCGATGGCGCCGCCGTTCAGGTTGACCTTCTCTTCCATCTTGTCGAGCAGCTTGAGGTCCTTCAGGACCGGCAGGGACTGCGCGGCGAAGGCTTCGTTGAGCTCGACGTAGTCGATGTCGTCGATGGTCAGGCCGGCCCGTTTCAGGGCTTTCTGGGTGGCGGGCACCGGGCCGTAGCCCATGATGGCCGCGTCGCAGCCGGCGACGGCCATGCTGTGGATCTTGGCGCGGGGCTTGAGGCCCAGGGCCTGAGCGCGCTCGGCGCTCATCACCAGCATGGCGCTGGCGCCGTCGGATAAGGCCGAGGAGGTGCCGGCGGTCACGGAGCCGCTGGCCGGGTCGAACACCGGGCGCAGTTTGGCCATGTCTTCCAGGCTGGCGTTGGCGCGGATGGTCTCGTCGATTTCGCAGAGTACCTTGCGGCCTTCGGCGTCGTGGCCTTCGATCGGCACGATCTCATTGCTCCAGCGGCCTTGTTCGGTGGCTTCCCAGGCTTTCTTGTGGGAGCGCACGCCGAAGGCGTCCTGCTGTTCACGGGTGATGCCGTGCATGCGGCCGAGCATTTCCGCGGTCAGGCCCATCATGTTAGAGGCCCGGGCGGTGTACTTGGACAGCTCGGGGTTGAGGTCCACGCCGTGGTCCATGGCCACATGGCCCATGTGCTCCACGCCGCCGATCACGAACACGTCGCCGTTGCCGGTTTGGATGGCCTGGGCGGCGCTGTGCAGGGCTTGCATGGACGAGCCGCACAGGCGGTTGACGGTCTGCGCGGCGCTGGTGCGCGGCAGGCCGGCCAGCATGGAAATGTTGCGGGCGATGTTCATGCCCTGTTCTTTGGTCTGGTTCACGCAGCCCCAGATCACATCTTCGGTTTCTTCGATGCTCCAGTTGGGGTTGCGCGCCATCAGCGCCTGGATCAGCAGCGCGGACAGTTTTTCCGCGCGCACGTTGCGGAACTGGCCGTTGCGGCTTTTGCCCATCGGGGTGCGCACGGCATCGACGATAACGACGTCTTTCGGATTCAAACTCATTTCAAAATCTCCTTTGCCCGTGCCTTACGCGAAGAAGGCTTCGCCTTTGGCGGCCTTGTCTTTAAGCAGCTGGGGGGCTTCGTAAAGCTTACCCAGGTGGGCGTATTTGTCGCACAGTTCCGCGAACGCCTTGGTGCCGATGCTGTCGATGTAGCGCAGCGGGCCACCGCGGAACGGCGGGAAGCCGATGCCGTAGATCATCGCCATGTCGGCTTCGGCGGCGGAGCCGACGATGTTGTCTTCCAGGCAGCGGATGGTTTCGGTGCACATCGGGATCATCATGCGGGCGATGATCTCGTCGGCGTCGTAGTCCTTGGCGTCGCTGGTGACAGCGGGCTTGATCAGCTCGTAGGTCTTTTCGTCGACCACCTTCTTGGGCTTGCCCTTCTTGTCTTCCTCGTACTTGTAGAAGCCGACGCCGTTTTTCTGACCATAGCGTTCGTTTTCGAACATGATCTCGGTCGGGTCCTTGAAGTCGTGGTCCATGCGCTCGGGGAACCCTTCGGCCATCACTTGCGCGGCGTGCACGCCGGTGTCGATGCCGACCACGTCGAGCAGGTAGGCGGGGCCCATGGGCCAGCCGAATTTCTGCATCACCTTGTCGACTTGCTGGAAGTCGGCGCCGTCACGCACCAGCATGCTGAAGCCGGCGAAGTAGGGGAACAGCACGCGGTTCACCAGGAAGCCGGGGCAGTCGTTCACTACTACCGGGTTCTTGCCCATCTTCTGGGCGTACTTGACCAGGGTGGCGACGGTTTCGTCGGAGGTCTTCTCGCCTCGAATCACTTCCACCAGGGGCATCATGTGCACCGGGTTGAAGAAGTGCATGCCGCCGAAGTTTTCCGGCTTCTTGAGGGCTTCCGCCAGGCGGGTGATGGAAATGGTGGAGGTGTTGGACGCGAGCACCGCGTCGTCACCCAGCACTTCCTCGGTTTCCGCCAGCACGGATTGCTTGATCTTCGGGTTCTCGACCACCGCTTCGACGACCACGTCGATGTTGGTGAAGTCACCGTAGCTCAGGGTGGGGCGGATCATGGACAAGGTCTTGCCCATTTTGGCGGCGTCCATCTTGCCTTTGCTGACGCGCTTGGCGAGCAGCTTGGAGGCTTCGTTCATGCCCAGATCCAAGGCGTCCGCCTTGATGTCTTTCATCACGATGGGGGTGCCCTTGAGGGCAGACTGGAAGGCGATGCCGCCGCCCATGATGCCCGCGCCCAGTACCGCCGCGTTGTTGACGTCGCGGCTGGCCTTGGCGGTCTTGCCGTTCACTTTCTTAACCTGTTGGTCGGCCAGGAACAAGCCCACCAGGGCGGTGGCTTGCGGGGTCTTGGCGACCTTGGCGAAGCCCTTGGACTCCACGTCCAGGGCGTCGTTGCGCTTCATGCCGGCGGCTTTCTGCATGGATTTTACCGCTTCCATGGGCGCCGGGTAGTTCTTGCCGGCCTGCTGCTGGACCATGGCGGAACCGGTTTGGAACGCCATCATCTGCTCCATCGGGGGCATCGGCAGCGGTTCCAGTTTTTCCTGGCGCTTGGCGCGGAAGTCGATCTTGCCGGCCAGGCACTGCTTGACCAGGTCGATGGCGGCGTCACGCACGTCGTCGTGCTTGACCACCGCGTCCACCATGCCGTCCTTGAAGGCTTTTTCCGGCTTGTGCTGGCCGCCGGCGGAAATCCACTCGATGGCGTTGTCCACGCCCATCAGGCGCGGCGCGCGGACGGTGCCGCCGAAACCGGGGTAGATACCCAGCTTCACTTCCGGGAAGCCCACCTGGGCCTGTTCGCTCATGACGCGGAATTCGCAGGCCAGGCACATCTCCAGGCCGCCGCCCAGGGCGAAACCGTTGATGGCGGCCACTTTCGGCACGTCCAGGTCTTCGAAGGCGTTGAATACTTCGTTCGCCTGGCGGGACCATTTGGCGATCTCCGCTTCTTCCTGGGCGAACATTTGCGTGAATTCGGTGATGTCCGCGCCAACGATGAACACGTTTTTCGCGGAGGTGACGACGATGCCCTTCACCTGGTCGTTGCCTTTCAGGGCCTCGGTGGCCTTGCTCAGGTCTTCCAGGGTGGCTTGGTCGAACTTGTTCACGGACTCGCCCTGAAGGTCGAACTTCAGTTCGGCGATCCCGTCGTCAAGCAGTTGTACGCTTACGGCGTTGCCTTGGTAAATCATATCGTTTGCTCTCCAGTCCCAAAGTATGCGGCCGGCCAGCCGCCTTGGTGAGCCTGTGGTTCCTCACTCGGGGGCGCCAAGTATATGAAAGCAAAGGGCATACATTCAGTCCCTTTTTGTGACTTGCCGGTCGGTGCAAGTGCGCTTCCTGCCTGTATTGGGTGCGGGGCGGGCACTTTCAACCATCGGCGCTTTCAACCACCGGCGCTTTCAGCCATCAGGAGGATACAGCAAGCCCGGCCCGGAGTATCTTGACTCGGGAGGCGTCTATGCCGACCCTTGCCCGCGTCTTTCCGCCAGGCTGAATTGATGAGCGCACGACCCTTTCCCGAGATCCGCCGCCGTACCGTGGACACCGTGCCCGACTGGCCCGGCGTGCCGCCGCTGCTGGCCCGGGTGCTGGCCGCCCGCGGCGTCACCCGCGAAGAGCAGCTGCAATTGAACCTGGGCCGCCTGCCGCACCCGGACGGCTTCAACGGCCTGGGCGCGGCGGTGGACCTGCTGCAGGAAGCCCGCGAGCAGCACTGGCGTATCTGCGTGGTGGGCGACTACGACGCCGACGGCGCCACCGCCACCGCGCTGATGGTCCGCGGCCTGGCCGAGCTGGGCTTCCGGCGCCCGGACTATCTGGTACCCAACCGCTTTGAGTACGGCTACGGCCTGTCGCCGGCCATCGTCGAGCTGGCCCAGCAAACCCTGGCCCCGGATCTGATCATCACCGTCGATAACGGCATCGCCAGCGTCGACGGCGTGGCCGCCGCCCGCGCCGCCGGCATGCGCGTGCTGATCACCGACCACCATCTTCCCGGCGAGCAACTTCCGGACGCCGACGCCCTGGTGAATCCGCGTCTGTGTGAGGACGGCTTCCCGGCGCGCAACCTGGCCGGCGTGGGCGTGGCCTTCTATTTATTGCTGGCGGTGCAGCGCCGCTTGGGCGTTAAGAGCGCGGTGCTCGATCTGCTGGACCTGGTCGCCCTGGGCACGGTGGCCGACGTGGTGGTGCTGGACGACGCCAACCGCATTCTGGTGGAGCAGGGCCTGCGCCGCATCCGCGCCGGCAAGGGCAGCCCCGGGCTGCGCGCGTTGCTGCGGGTGGCCGGCCGCGACCCGGCCAAAGTGGTGGCGGCGGACCTGGGCTTCGCCGCCGGGCCCCGGCTCAACGCCGCGGGCCGCCTCACCGACATGAGCCACGGCATCGAATGCCTGCTGGCGGACAGTGAAGAGCAGGCGCGCCGCTTCGCCGAAGAGCTGGACACCATCAACCGCGAGCGGCGCGGCATCGAGCAGGGCATGCGCGACGCCGCCATGCTGGAAGTGGCGCGGCTGCGCGAGCGCGAGCTGCCCGCCGCCCTGTGCCTGCATGGCCCGGACTGGCACGAAGGGGTGGTGGGCATTCTCGCTTCGCGGGTTAAGGAATCGGTGCACCGGCCGGTGATCGCCTTCGCCCCGGCCCGCGAAAAGGGCATGCTCAAGGGCTCCGGTCGCTCGATCCCTGGCTTGCACCTGCGCGACGTGCTCGACGCGGTGGCCACCGCCCACCCGGACATGCTGCATAAGTTTGGCGGCCACGCTATGGCCGCCGGCATGACGCTGCGTGCGGACCACCTGCCGGCCTTCACCGAGGCGTTCCAGGCCGCGGTGGCGGCGGCGGCCAGCGCCGACCTGTTCGACGAGGTGGTGGAAACCGACGGCGCCCTCGAGGAAACCGACCTCTGCCTGGACACCGCGGAACTGCTCAGCCACCGCTTCCCGTGGGGTCAGGGCTTCCCGCCGCCGCGCTTCGACGGCGAGTTCGAGGTGCTGGACAGCCGCGTGGTCGGCGAGCGGCACCTTAAGCTCACCCTGGGCCTGCCCGGCTGCGGCGGCGTGGTGGACGGCATCCACTTCAACGCCGACCTGGACCAGCTCGGTGACCGCCTGCGCCGGGTGCACGGCGTTTACCGCCTGGAAGTGAACGAATTCCGCGGCAACCGCAACCCGCAGCTGCTGTTCGAGCACCTGCGGCCCTTGTAGGAGCGGGCCCAGCCCGCGAAAGGCCGGCGAAGCCGGCCGGCAGGATCCCAGAAACGCCGTTTTGTGCTGCCATTAGAGGAGCCTCTGGGATCCTGCCGGAAGCTGCGCTCCCTTTCGCGGGCAAGGCCCGCTCGCACAGGGTGGCCCCGTTCGCGGGCCGGGCCCGCTCCCATAAGGGCCCGCTCGCACGAGTCCGTTGCAACAGGTGCCTTGTAGGGGGCACTTTGCTAGCATTGCCGTTCGCGCCGCCCCGGCGTGTTGTACCCGATTCGATTCTCGCGCGGCCCAAAAGGCCGGCGATGTCTGGCAGCCCCTAACGGAGGGAAGCATGAAAACAATACACAAACACCGCCTGGAAGCCGGCTCGGACGTGCAGGAACTGCGCCTGCCGGAAGAAGGCGATGTGCTGCGCGTCGACTTTATCCAGCAGGAACGCGCCATCTATATGTGGGTGGAAGTGGACGCGGACACCGTCATCGACACCCCTAAGGAAGTGCGGCGCTTCAAAGTGTTCGCCACCGGCAGCGGCATCCCCAACAATGCCGTCTACATCGGCACCACCCTGGATAACCTCAAGCCCGAGGCGTTCCACGTCTACGAACTGGTGGACTGACTTCCCCGGCGCACCCCGCCCCCGGCCTCGTCAGAGGCCGGCCAAAACGGTAGAATACGCGGCTTTCCCCATTCTATTGAAAGCGCACCGAGAACCTTTATGGAAGTGAATCCGCTGAGAACCCACCTCACCGACCTGGCCGAGCGCGTCGATGCGCTGAGGGGGTATCTTTGACTACGACCAGAAGAGCGAACGACTGGTCGAAGTAGAGCGCGAACTGGCCCTGCCGGACGTCTGGAACGAGCCCCAGCGGGCCCAGGCACTGGGTAAGGAGCGCTCGCAACTGGAATTCATCGTCGCCACCCTGGACCAGGCCGGCCAGGGCATCGACGACACCCGCGATCTGCTGGAACTGGCGGTGGAAGAAGACGACGACGCCACCGTCACGGAAGTGGAAGCGGACCTGCAGCGCCTGGAGCGGATGGTCGCGGACCTGGAATTCCGCCGCATGTTCTCCGGCGAGATGGACGCCGCCAACGCGTACCTGGACATCCAGGCCGGTTCCGGCGGCACCGAAGCCCAGGACTGGGCCGAGATGCTGCTGCGCATGTATTTGCGCTGGGGCGAGGCGCACGGCTTCAAGACCGAGCTGGTGGAAGCGTCCGACGGCGACGTGGCCGGCATTAAATCCGCCACCGTGCGTTTCGAAGGCGAGTACGCCTACGGCTGGCTGCGCACCGAGATTGGCGTGCACCGCCTGGTGCGCAAGAGCCCGTTCGACTCCGGCGGCCGCCGCCACACCTCGTTTGCTTCGGTGTTCCTGTCCCCGGAAGTGGACGACGACATTGACGTGGACATCGACCCGTCGAAGATCCGTGTCGACACCTACCGCGCCTCCGGCGCCGGCGGTCAGCACGTTAACCGGACCGATTCCGCGGTGCGCCTGACCTATGTGGTCACCGACCCGGACACCGGCGAGGAAACCACCCTGGTGACGCAGTGCCAGAACGGCCGCTCCCAGCACCAGAACAAGGACCAGGCCATGCGCATGCTGCAGGCCAAGGTCTACGACCTGGAGCTGCAAAAGCGCAACGCCGAAAAGCAGAAGCAGGAAGAGGGCAAGTCGGACATCGGCTGGGGCAGCCAGATCCGTTCCTACGTGCTCGATGACGGCCGCATCAAGGACCTGCGCACCAACGTGGAAAGCCACAACACCCAGCAGGTCCTCGACGGCGACCTGGACCGCTTCATCCAGGCCTCGCTGAAGGCGGGGTTGTAATGACGCCGGACGCTGGACGCCAGACGCTGGACGCGACCACCGAGCAAGCGTCCGGCGTCGGGCGTCCGGCGTCCAGCGCTGTATCGGAATCGAAATGCTATGAGTAAAGACGAAACAACCCCGAACGGGGAAACCGGGCAGAACGAAGAGAACCGTCTGATCGCCGAGCGGCGCGCCAAACTCAACGAGTGGCGCGAAAACGGTGACGCCTTCCCCAACCACTTCCGCCGCGACAGCCTGGCCGCCGACCTGCAAAAACAGTACGGCGCGCTGAGCAAGGAAGAGTTGGCGGAAAAGAATATCCAGGTGGCCGTGGCCGGGCGCCTGATGCTCGACCGCAAAGCCTTCAAGGTGCTGCAGGACATGTCCGGCCGCATCCAGATCTTCGCCCCCAAGCCGGTGCAGAAAGACACCAAGCACTGGGACCTGGGCGACGTGGTGGGCGTGCGCGGCACGCTGTGCAAATCCGGCATGGGCGACCTGTACGTGATGATGG
This sequence comes from Alcanivorax sp., assembly GCA_042090255.1. Taxonomy (GTDB): domain Bacteria; phylum Pseudomonadota; class Gammaproteobacteria; order Pseudomonadales; family Alcanivoracaceae; genus Alloalcanivorax. The sequence goes on from JBELJS010000039.1 coordinate 22,035, forward strand.
ACGAGTACCTGTTGCTCACCAAATCGCTGCGCCCGCTGCCGGAAAAACACAAAGGCCTGACCGACACCGAGTCCCGCTACCGTCAGCGCTATGTGGATCTGATCGTCAACGAAGACAGCCGCCGCACTTTCCAGATCCGCTCACAGATGGTGGCCGGCATCCGCAATTACCTGGTGCGCCACGGTTTCGTGGAAGCGGAAACGCCCATGCTGCAGGTGATCCCCGGCGGCGCCACGGCGCGCCCGTTCGTCACCCACCACAACAGCCTGGGCCTGGACATGTACCTGCGCATCGCGCCGGAGCTGTATCTGAAGCGGCTGGTGGTGGGCGGTTTCGAGCGGGTGTTCGAGATCAACCGCAACTTCCGCAACGAGGGCCTCAGCACCCGGCACAATCCGGAATTCACCATGCTGGAGTTCTACCAGGCCTACGCGGATCACAACGACCTGATGAACCTCACCGAGGACATGCTGCGCACCCTGGCGCAGGACGTGCTCGGCACCACCGAGATTCCCTACCAGGATGACGTCTACGACTTCGGCAAGCCGTTCGCGCGGCTGTCGGTGTTCGATTCCATCCTGCATTTCAACGACGACATCGACGCCGCCACGCTGGCCGACGAGCAGGGCGCCCGTGGCATCGCCGAGCGCCTGGGCATCACCGTGAAAGACGGCTGGGGCCTGGGCAAGGTGCAGATCGAAATCTTCGAGAAGACCGTCGAGCACCGTCTGAAGGACCCGACCTTCATCACCGATTACCCCACCGAGGTGTCGCCGCTGGCGCGCCGCAAGGACGACGACCCCTTCGTTACCGAGCGCTTCGAGTTCTTTGTCGGCGGCCGCGAAATCGCCAACGGCTTCTCCGAGCTCAACGACGCCGAAGATCAAGCGGAACGTTTTCGCGCCCAGGTGGCCGAAAAAGAAGCGGGGGACGACGAAGCCATGTTCTATGACGACGATTACATCACCGCTCTGGAGCACGGCCTGCCGCCCACCGCCGGCGAGGGGATCGGCATCGACCGTCTGGTGATGTTGTTCACGAATTCTCCCTCTATTCGTGATGTAATCCTGTTTCCGCACATGCGACCGCGCTAGCCGACACCAGTGCGCATTAACGAATAACAAAGTGAAGGCCGTTATGAGTTCAGCCATTCAGTATCAGGGACGCAAGGCCCGTCGTGCCGGCAGTGAACAGCGCCGCCAGGCCATTCTGGACGCGGCGCTCAATATCATTGTCACCGACGGCATCCGCGCGGTGCGTCACCGCGCCGTGGCCCGCGAAGCGGATGTGCCGCTGTCCGCCACCACCTATTATTTCAAGGACATCTCGGACCTGATCGCGGACGCCTTCACGTTGTTCGCGGAGCGCGCTCTGGAAGAAGTAATCCGCCCGTTCCGTGACCAGGCGTTCGGATTGATTCAGCAGTTCCAGGCTCAGGCCAGCCACCAGGACACCGACCGCGCCCGTCTGATCGAGTCGCTGGCGGCGATGACCACCGCGTTCATTCTCGACGAGGTGACCAACCGCCGCGAACACCTGATCGCCGAGCAGGCGTTCTTTCAGGAGGCGATCCTCGACCCGCGTTTGCGGGGGCTGGCGGACCTGTACCTCAATGAAATGTCCTCGTTGTTGATCGATGCCTGCCGCGCGGTCGGTTCCGAAACCCCGGAGTTGGACGCGGAGCTGATCCACAGCTTCCTGCTCGCCACCGAGGTGCGCTTGCTCGCCCACCCGGAGTGGGCCGACGAAAAGGCGCTCAACAAACGCATGCACCACCTATTGGAGAAGCTGGTTCCCCATGGCTGAGCCGTCCTCGGTGGAGCTGGAGCCGGGCTGGAAACAGGTGCTCGGCGAGGAATTCACCAAGCCCTACATGCAGGATTTGAAAGCCTTCCTGCGCCAGGAAAAGCAGGCCGGCGAGACCGTCTATCCGCCCGGCCCGGACATCTTCCGCGCCTTTAACGAAACGCCCTTCGACAACGTCAAGGTGGTGATTCTCGGCCAGGACCCGTACCACGGCCCCAACCAGGCCCACGGGCTGTGCTTCTCGGTGCAACCGGGCGTGCGCACGCCGCCGTCGCTGATAAACATTTTCAAGGAAATCGAACGCGACCTGGGCATCCCGGCGCCCAGCCACGGCAACCTGGACCCCTGGGCGCGCCAGGGCGTGCTGTTGCTCAACGCGGTGCTCACCGTGCGCGCCGGACAGGCGGCCTCCCACCAGCGTCAGGGCTGGGAAGCCTTCACCGACCAGGCCATCGAGCACATTAATCGGGAACGCGAAGGCGTGGTGTTTTTCCTGTGGGGCAGCTACGCCCAGAAAAAAGGCAAGTTGATCGACCGGCAGCGCCACTGCGTGCTCACCGCGCCGCACCCGTCGCCGCTGTCGGCGCATCGCGGTTTCCTGGGCTGCGGGCATTTTTCCCGCGCCAACCAGTACCTTCTGCAACAAGGCAAGGACCCCATCGACTGGTCCCTGTGAACCTTCGTATTACCGACCCGTTAAGGACCCTTTCGGCATGACCGACAATGTACAGTTCCAAGAAAGTGTACAGTTTGAAGAACGCCCCACCGGCAGCGGCCACCTGATTGGCCGCGCCACGCTCAACGCCCCGCGCACCCTCAACGCCCTCAGCCTGGAAATGATCGAGGCCCTCGACCGGCAAATCACCGACTGGCAGGCCCGTGAGGAGGTCGTGGCGATCTGGCTGGAAGGGAACGGCGGCAAGGCGCTCAGCGCCGGCGGCGACGTGGTCGCCCTGCACGGCGCCATGGTCAAGCACGCCGGCCACAGTCGAAACCCGTTCACCGAGCACTACTTCGCCAGTGAATACCGGCTCGACCATCGCTTGCACACCTCCGAGACGCCGGTGATCTGCTGGGCGGACGGCGTGGTCATGGGCGGCGGCATGGGCCTGATGCAGGCCAGCCAGTTCCGCCTGGTGACCCCGAAAAGCCGGCTTGCCATGCCGGAAATCACCATCGGCCTGTTCCCCGACGTGGGCGCCAGCTGGTTCCTCAACCGTCTGCCCGGCAAAACCGGCCTGTTCCTGGGCCTCACTGGCGTGCACCTGAACGCCCGTGACGCCCTCGACCTGGGGCTCGCCGACCGCTTCGTCGACACCGACCGCGAGCAGGTGCTCGACGCTCTCGCCGAAACCCATTACCAGGACGACCGCGAGGCCAACCGCCGGCAACTGCACCGCACCCTGCAAGACCTGGCCACCCGCCCGGACACTCTGACCCCGGCGGTGATGGACCACCTGGACACCATCAACAGCCTCTGCGACGCCGCCACCGTCAACGAGGTGGTGCACCGCATTCTCAACCACAAACAATGCGACGGCTGGCTCGACAAAGCCCGCGCCACCCTCGTCGACGGCTGCCCGCAAACCGCCCATCTGATCTGGGAACAGCTGGAGCGCAGCCGCTACCTGTCCCTCGCCGAAGTATTCCGTATGGAATGGTGCCTGGCGGTGCAGTGCACCCTGCACTCCGACTTCCGCGAAGGCGTCCGCGCGTTGCTCATCGACAAAGACGGCAAACCCCGTTTCCGCCACCGCGACGTCGACCAGATCGACCCCACCTACATCGACGGCTTCTTCCAGAACCCGGCGCCAGAGCACCCGCTCGCCGACCTCTGAGCTTGTAGGAGCTTGCCTGCAAGCGAAAGGCCGGCAAAAGCCGGCCGGCAGGATCCCAGAGACCTGGATGGAGAGGTTGAGATAGCCCTCTGGAATCCCGCCGGCAAGCACAGCTTGCCTTTCGCGGGCAGGGCCCGCTCCCACAAGCTACCAGCCAGCACAAGCGCCGGGGTTGGGGTGCCGTGTGGGAGCTTGCCTGCAAGCGAAAGGCCGGCAAAAGCCGGCCGGCAGGATCCCAGAGACCTGGATGGAGAGGTTGAGATAGCCCTCTGGAATCCCGCCGGCAAGCACAGCTTGCCTTTCGCGGGCAGGGCCCGCTCCCACAAGCTACCAGCCAGCACAAAGCGCCGGGGTTGGGGTGCCGTGTGGGAGCTTGCTTGCAAGCGAAAGGCCGGCAAAGCCGGCCGGCGGGATCCCAGAGGTCTTGATGGAGGGTTTGGGATAGCGCTCTGGCATCCTGCCGGCAAGCACAGCTTGCCTTTCGCGGGCGGGGCCCGCTCCCACAAGGCACCCCAACCCCGGCGCGGCCTTCCTGGAGGGTCGGGCCTTCCTGCAGGTTAAGACTTTCCTGGAGAGTCGCGCCCGGCTACCGACCCGCCGCCCGACGCTCGTCCTCGATGACTTGAACCAGCTCGGCCACAGGCAGAGCACGACTCCGGTGCGCCCCGGCCCCGGCCCACAAACTCTTCCACTCCACGCCGGCCGCCTTGCGCAACGGCGAGGTGAGCCGGTGCTGGTCCGGGTAGGGCGCCACCTCGGTGGGCGCCCGCCCGTCCATCCAGGCGTTGGCGATGCCGCGCGCCCAGCGCCCGGACACCGCCCGCGTCACCGCGGTGGCGTCCGGTCCCGCGTCGGCCAGCGCCTGGCGCCAGCCCTCGGCGGTGCCGGCCTCCGGGCAGCGCAAAAACGCCGTGCCCAGTTGGCCCGCCGCCGCGCCGGCGTCCATCACCCGCGCCAGGTCGGCGCCGTCCATCAGCCCACCAGCGGCGATCAGGGGCGTCTCCAGGCCCCGGCAGGCGTCCAGCAGGGCGGCCAGTGGCAGGCCCTCGCCAAGCGGGTCCGTCCCGCCACGGTGGCCGCCGGCTTCCTCGCCCTGCAGCACGATGCCGTCGACGCCGTCCCCGGCCAATGCCAGCGCTTCGTCACGGCTGGTGGCGGTGCCCACCAGGGTGATGCCGCGCGCCCGGCAGGCCGCCATCATTGATCTGGGCAGGCGCCCGAAGGTCCAGGAAAACACCGCCGGACGCGCCTCCAGCATGGCGTCGAACTGCTCGCGGAAGTCGGGCAGCGGCGGGAAATGATCCGGCAAAGGCACCCCGGCCTGCCGGTAGCCGGGCGCCAGGGCTTTCAGGGCCGCCCGCCATTCGGCATCGGTGGCGTCCCGCTGCGCCGGGATAAACAGGTTTATCGCGAAGGCGTCGCCGCCCGCCGACCGCACGCCGTCGGCGGCGGCCATGATGGCATCGCCGCTCAAATAGCCGGCCCCCAACGAACCCAGCGCGCCGGCGCGGCTGGCGCCGGCCACCACGTCGGCGGTAGACAGGCCGCCGGCCATCGGCGCCTGGATCAAAGAGTAGTCTTGGAACGCCATGGCGCCTCCGGTGTTGTGGCTGGTCAGGACTTCGGTTGAGGTAAAGCGTAGGGCAGCGCCAGCGGCTCCACGTGCAGCGGCTGGTCGTCGCGGTACAGCTCGCCCTCGTGGGTCACGCGCAGCGCCGCCAGCGCCACCGGGGTCGGCGCGCCCGGGGCGCTGTCGACCACTTCGCCCACCGCCTTGCCGTCGGCGTTGCGCAGGCTCTCCCCGGCGCGCAGCGGTGGCCCCTGGTACTGAAAGGCGCGCATCCGTTGCTTGAGCTTGCCTTTGAAGTGCATCCGCGCCACCACTTCCTGGCCGGTGTAGCAGCCCTTCTTGAAACTGACGCCGCCGAGGACGTCATAATTCAGCACCTGGGGCAGGAACAGGTCCTCGCCGCCGGAAAACACCTGGGCTTCGCCCGCCAGAATGTCCTGAAAGCGGCCGCCGTTACTGTCGACCAGGGCGCGCTCAGCGCTGAGCGTTTGCCAGTGGGCGGCGAGCAGGCCGGTTGCCGCCACCAGCAGCGCCACGTCCGCGTGGGCATAGCGCAGCACCGTGATGCCGTCCCGGTGCGCGCTTTGCCCGGCCCCGGGCACCGGCAGGCCGGCTTCGGTGAGGGTGCCGTCCACGCCACCGCTGAGCTGCGCCACCACCAGTTCCGAATCACGTTGAAAATCGGCCTTGGCGCGCAGTTTGTATTTCTCGAAGCAGCGCAGGGTTTCGTCCACCCGGGCTTCGGGCACCACCAGCAAGTAGCCGCCGGGCATCGCCGCCACCCGGGCGCTGACCAGCCCCCGGCCTTTCAGGGAAAGGTGCATCGCCAGCCGCTGGGCGCCTTCATCAATGTACTTGAGGTCCGCGGTAATCTGCCCTTGCAGATAGTCGCCGGCTTCGTCCCCGGTGACGCGGATTACCGCCAGATGGTCGCAAAGTGCCAAGGCCGGTTGCCGTACGCCGCCCGCGCTGGGTTGCTGATCGCCGAGAATGGCTTGCCAGGTGCTCATAATGCCCCTTTCTTTAGAATATCAAGCTTGAGAAAAGCTTGAGAATAGAGAGTGCCGCGCCAGAGTTTGGGGCGCATGACTGTAAACCAAGGCCCATGATGATAGATAATCCACCCCTGATCTGTCAGTCCATCAGCCAAAGAGGCGCCATCAATGACACCCGCGGAATCCCTCGATATCGCCGAACAGAAGCGACGTTTTCACTGGCAATGCCGGCGCGGCGCCTCCGAGGTGGAGGTGGTGCTCAACGCCTACCTGGAGCGCTTTTTCGATACCGACGACGATGAGCGCCGTGCCCGCTTCGCGCGCCTGCTGGAGTGCGAGGACGTGGACCTGCTGGAGTGGTTCACCCGGCGCTCCCAGCCCGACGACCCGGAATTGCGCGCCTTCGTTGCCGAGTTGCTTGATCGTGTGGCCCAGAAGCGTTGAGCTGGCCGGCTCCCGCTACCCGCACCGGCTGCGGTGCGCGGCGCTCGGCCTGGGCGCGGCGGCGATTTTGCTCAGCGGCCTGCCGCTGAGTCTGGCGGCGCTCACCGGGCTGGCCGCCCTGGTGGCGGCGCGCCGCTGGCGCCCGGCCACGCCCCGCACCGTGGACGTTACCCCCGGCGCCCTGCGGCTGAGTCTTCGCGACGGCCGCCGGGTGACGCTGACGCCGCCGTTCCGAGTGATGATGCGCGAGCACTGGCTGGCCCTGCATTGCCCGCGCCGGGGCTGGGTGTGGGTATTCCCGGATCAGGCCGGCCCGGCGGCGCTGACCCCCTTGCGGCAGGTGCTCTACCTGCAGCGCCGCTGATCAGGGCCGATCCGGCACCAGCACCGAATCCTTGCCGACCGGGTCCGCGTGCGGGAATTCGCGCATGAAGTGCAGGCCCCGGCTTTCCTTGCGTTGCAACGCCGAGCGGATAATCAGATCGGCGATCACTACCAGGTTACGCAGTTCCAGCAGGTCATTGCTGATGTGGTAATTGCTGTAGTACTCAGTGATTTCCTTTTTCAGCATCTCCACCCGGTGCTGGGCCCGCTCCAGGCGTTTGGTGGTGCGCACGATGCCCACGTAATCCCACATAAAGCGGCGCAATTCGTCCCAGTTATGGCTGATCACCACGTCCTCGTCGGAGTCGGTCACCTTGGAATCGTCCCAGGGCGCCGCGTCGCGGGGCTCGGGCAGGTCGTGCAGATGCTCGCTGATATGCTCCGCCACGGCGCGGCCGTAAACGAAACATTCCAGCAGTGAATTGCTGGCCATGCGGTTGGCGCCGTGCAGGCCGGTGAAGCCGGTTTCGCCCAAGGCGTACAGGCCGGGCACGTCGGTGCGCCCGGCGCGGTCGATGATCACGCCGCCGCAGGTGTAGTGCGCCGCCGGCACCACCGGAATCGGATCACGGGTGATGTCCAGGCCCAGTTGCAGGCACTTGGCGTACACGGTGGGGAAGTGCTCGATAATAAAATCCGCCGGCTTATGGCTGATGTCCAGATACAGGCAGTCGGCGCCCAGACGCTTCATTTCATGGTCGATGGCCCGCGCCACCACGTCCCGCGGCGCCAGCTCGGCGCGCTCGTCGAAGCGCGGCATGAAGCGCTCGCCGCTGGGCAGCAGCAGGCGCCCGCCCTCGCCACGAATCGCCTCGGTGATCAGAAAGCTCTTCGCCTTGGGGTGGTACAGGCAGGTGGGGTGGAACTGCATGAATTCCATGTTCGCCACCCGGCAGCCGGCGCGCCACGCCATGGCGATGCCGTCGCCGGTGGCCACGTCCGGGTTGGAGGTATACAGGTAGACCTTGGAGGCGCCGCCGGTGGCGAGCACCACCGAGCGGGCCAGGATCACATCGGTGTCGCCGGTTTTGATGTTGTGTACATAGGCGCCGCAGCAACGGCGTTCGTTACCGTGCTCCTGCAGAATCAGGTCCACGGCGACCCGGTGCTCAAAACGATGTACGCTATCGCGCTCCTTGACCCGGTCGATCAAGGTGCTGGAGATCGCTACCCCGGTGGCGTCGGCGGCGTGGATGATGCGCCGGTGGCTGTGGCCGCCCTCACGGGTCAGGTGGTAGGGCAGGGGGTTGGCCTCGGAGCCTTCCAGGCGGGTAAAGTCCACGCCCTGGTCGATCAGCCAGCGGATCGCCTGGGGGCCGTTCTCCACCGTGTAGCGCACCGCGTCATCGTGGCACAGGCCGCCGCCCGCGAGGTGGGTGTCGCGCACATGGCTTTCCAGGGAGTCGTCGCTGTCGAGTACCGCGGCGACACCGCCCTGAGCGTAGTAAGTGCTCGCATGGGTGAGTTCACCCTTGGACAGCAGCGCCGCCTGCACGCCGTCGGGCAGGCCCAGGGCCACGGTAAGGCCGGCGGCGCCGGAGCCGATGATGAGAACGTCGTAGCGGAAGGTGGCCATGAAGCCTCTTTAGCTGGGGAAATGTTGAACCAATGTGAAAACAGGTGCTTCCGGAGGCGCTAGTATAGCCGCCCGTGGAACACCTGATACAATACCGCGTTTTACCCTCCGCCAGGCTGGGAACAGTGTTACCTTGACGGGAGCCCCGGTGTCAGACGAACAGTTGGTCAAGAAAGCCAAGGCCGGTGATCAGCGTGCCTTCGAGGTGTTGGTGCTTAAGTACCAGCAGCGCATCTTCGCGTTGATCAGTCGCTATGTGCGTGACCACGACGAGGTTCAGGACGTCGCCCAGGAAGCCTTTATCAAGGCCTGGCGCGCGCTGCCCCGTTTCCGTGGCGACAGTGCCTTTTACACCTGGCTCTATCGGATCGCGGTGAACACCGCCAAGAACCATTTGGTGTCGTTGAGCCGCCGCCCGCCAGGTTCCGACCTGGATGCCGCCGAGGCGGAACAGTACAGTGGCGCCGAGATGCTCCATGAAATTGGAACCCCGGAGTCGCATCTGTTGTCCGATGAGTTGGAGGCAGTTATCCACAAGGCTATTGAGGAGCTGCCCCAGGAGCTGAAGACCGCCGTCACCTTGCGTGAATTCGAAGGTCTCAGCTATGAGGATATCGCGGCGGTCATGGAGTGCCCGGTGGGAACCGTTCGTTCCCGTATTTTCCGGGCCCGTGAAGCCATCGATGAAGCGGTGCGTCCCCTGCTCGGGTCGCAACGCGGCGACAGAGGGTGAGGACATGAACAGGGACTACGAAGCGCTTTCCGCCTTCCTGGACGGCGAAACCAATGAGCTGGAAACCCGGCGCGTGCTGCGCGACCTGGACCAGGCCGATATCGCGACCCTGGGCCGCTGGCAGCTGGCCAGCGATACCCTGCGCGGCCACGCCAGCCTGGAGGTGCCGCCGGCGTTCAACGCGCGGCTGTCCGCCGCTCTGGCGTCGGAATCGAAGCCGGCTAAACGTTCCGGCGTGATGGGTGGCTTCGCCCGGGTGGCGGTGGCCGCTTCCGTGGCCGCGGCCACCGTGATCGGCTGGCAGTACTGGAGCGTGCCCGCCGGTAACGGCGCGATGGCGCCCACCATGGCCGCCAACGACGGCGCCGCCCCGGCCACGTCCACCGGCAGCGCCACCATCGGCGCCACCCCGGTGGCCGCGGAACAACGTCTGACGCGGTCGTTCGGCGAGACCTCCCTGGTGGCGCAGAGTGCCCGTCAGGGTGAACGCGCCACCGGCACCGTGAACACCGCCCAGCCGCGGGTTAACGCCATGCTGCTGCGCCACAGTGAATTCACCGCTCGCCACAGCAGCCAGGGCATGATGCCCTACGCCCGCCTGGTGAGCATGGACGCCCGCAACGGAGCACGCTAACGAAATGATGCGGACCCTCGCCCTCGGCCTTGCCCTGGCCGCCCCCCTCGCCGCCCCCGTCGCGATTGCCGAGCCCACGCCCGCCCAGGCGCTGCTGGAGGAGATGACCGAAGCCTCCCAGCAGCTGCCGTACCGGGGCCGTTTCCTGTACCAGTTGGGCGGCGAGGTGAGCACCATGGAGCTCAGCCACGCGGTGATCGACGGCAAGCAGTACCAGCGCCTCACCCACCTCGACGGCCGCCTGGTGGAAGTGCTGCAACTGGGCGATGAAGTGGTGTGCCTGCACCCCAACGGCACCCTGACCCGCATCAACGACAACGACACCGGCCTGCTGGCGTTCCGCGACCGGCTGTCTTCGTCGATTCCCGAACAGTACAACGTGCTGGTGGACGGCGATGGCCGCGTGGCCGGCCGCGCCACCACCCGCATGCGCGTGGCGCCGCTGGACAACCACCGCTATGGCTACCGGTTGTGGGTGGATCGCGACAGCAGCCTGTTGCTGAAATCCGAAATGGTCGACGCCAGCGGCCTCGCCGTGGAACGCGTCGAATTTGTCTCCCTGGATCTGGACCCGGGTCTGCAGCGCTCCGATTTCCAGTTGCCCAAGGTGATCGCCGAGCGCTCGCTGGAGAGCGTGGCCGCCGCCGGCCCCGGGCGTGTCCATGTGGACGCCGGCTGGCTGCCGTCCGGGTTTGAAGCCGCCGACCGCGACTGGCGGCGGGTGGCGGACCTGCGCCAGCCGGTCACCGCGCAAAGCTACACCGACGGTCTGGCCACCTTTACCCTGTTCGTGGAGAGCGTGGCCAATGATCAGGTGGAAGAGGGCGTCAGCCGGGTTGGCCCCACCGTGGCGATCAGCCGGGTGCAGAACCTCGACCAGCGCTTCTACCTGATGACGCTGGTGGGTGAAATCCCGCAGCCCACCGCTGAACGGATCATGGAAGCGGTGGCGATTCGTGCCACCGATAAACGGCCATGATTGAGGCGCTGCAGCGATGATTGAAGAGCAGGGGCGCGTGGTGGCCCGTGAGCCCGGTGCGATCTGGGTGGAAACGGTGCGCGCCGGCACCTGCTCTTCGTGTCAGGCCCGCCAGGGCTGTGGGCACAGCGTGATTAACCGCCAGGCCGCCGGGCAGCGCGCCCGCCTGCGGGTAGTCACCGATCTCAGCTTTCACGACGGCGACCCGGTGGTGATCGGGGTGCCGGAAAAAGCAGTGCTTTACGGTGCCCTCTGGGTGTACGCCCTACCGCTGACCTTGCTGTTCGGCGGCGCCCTGCTGGGCGACGCATTGTCGCTGACGCTGGCCGGGCGCGCCGTGGACGGCGCCGCCCTGTTCGGGGTTGGCGGCCTGCTTTTGGGCTTCCTGGTCACCCGCCTGCACGGTCGCCGTGTGGCCGGCGCCGGACGCTACCAGCCCCGCGTGCTGGGCCGTCCGGACAACGCCGTTAACGCCGAAACCACGATCCGGGTGCGGCCCGCGCGCTGACCCCGGCCTGAACCGAGAACCGGGTAGAAGGGAGCCTTTCCATGGGGATAACACATCGTATTGTGTTGATGCTGGCACTGGCCGGCGTGCTCGCCGCCTGCGGCCAGGACGATCACACCTCAAAGCAAGACACCAGTGACAGCCGCGACACGGCGCCGGCACGCGCCGACGCCGGCGACGGCGAGCCGCTGGTCACCGGCCTGCCGGACTTCACCGCGTTGGTAAAAAAAGAAGCCCCGGCGGTGGTCAACATCAGCACCGTCACCCGCCGCGAGCGCGCTCAGCAATCGCAGCTCGATCAGCTTCCCGAGATGTTTCGCCGCTTCTTCGACGAGTTCGGTGGCGGCCCCGGTGGCCCCGGCGGCGGCCCGGGGCCCCGTTCGGAAGTGGAATCCCTGGGCTCCGGTTTCATTATCTCCAGCGACGGCTATGTCCTCACCAACTACCATGTGGTTGGCGAAGCGGACGAAATCGTGGTGCGTTTGCAGGACCGCCGCGAACTGGACGCCGAGTTGATCGGCTCCGACCCGCAAAGCGATCTGGCCTTGATCAAGGTGGACGCCAGCGACCTGCCGGTGGTCGACATCGGCTCCTCCGACGACCTGCAGGTAGGGGAGTGGGTGCTGGCGATTGGCGCGCCGTTCGGCTTCGACAGCTCGGTGACCGCCGGCATCGTCAGCGCCAAGGGCCGCAGCCTGCCCACCGACAACTATGTGCCTTTTATCCAGACCGACGTGGCCATCAACCCGGGTAACAGTGGTGGCCCGCTGTTCAACCTCAACGGCCAGGTGGTTGGCATTAATTCCCAGATCGTCAGCCGCTCCGGCGGCTATATGGGCTTGAGCTTCGCCATTCCCATCGACCTGGCCATGGACGTGGCCGACCAGCTTAAGGAAACCGGCGAAGTCAGCCGCGGCTGGCTGGGCGTGCTGATCCAGGAAGTGGACCGGGATCTGGCCGAATCCTTCGGCCTGGACAAGCCGATGGGCGCCCTGGTGGCCCAGGTGCAAAGCGGCTCGCCGGCGGCGGACGCCGGCCTGCAACCTGGCGATGTGATCATCGGCTTCAACGGCCGCGAGATTCAGCGTTCCGCGCAGCTGCCCAAGTGGGTGGGCGCGCTCAAGGCCGGCACCGAAGCGGAGATGACCGTGGTGCGCGACGGCGACGAGAAAACCCTGGAAGTCACCGTCGGCGAGCTGCCGGACAACCCCCAGGCGGGCATGGCCGGCCAGCCGGATCAGGCCCAGGGCGAGTCCGACAAGCTGGGCCTGGAAGCGCGCGCCGCCAGCGCGGCCGAGCTGGCCCGGGTGAAGGCCGACCACGGCGTGGTGATCACCGGCGTCCAGGACGGCCCCGCCGCCCGCGCCGGGCTGAGTAGCGGCGACCTGTTGGTGAGTCTGAACGGCAAGCCGGTGGACAGCCTCGACGCTTACCGGGAGATCGCCGCCGACCTGCCCGACGAAGGCACCGTGCCGGCGCTGGTCAACCGGGACGGCAACGCCCGCTTCGTCGCCATCAAGCTCTGACCCGGCGCGCGAGGCTCTGGATCCTCCATCCGGGATCGCGGGTCTGTGTTCTGCCCTTCCGGGAACGTCGTGAATACGTCCCTGTAGACTCCCTGTCGAACGTCCTGTTCTCCAGGGTCCCGG
>JBELJS010000040.1:0-33599 GCA_042090255.1 Alcanivorax sp.
GTTGTCGGTGATGTAACCGTCGCCCTCGTAATGGTCACCGATGTCCAGCCAGCTCTGGCCGATGTGACCACCCAGGTAGAAATACCGATCCGGAATGGTGTCCTCGGCAACGGCCGTGCTAGCAACGGCTAACGATGCGCAAGCAATGCTGGATGCGAGAAAGCGTTTGGCGTCCATAGCTCCTTCCTTGTTTTTTAGTAGGCAGAAATTCAGCATCCGCAGTCTTGCTCCCTGGAACCTGGCTGTAAATGCTATTAGTGAGTTTAATAAACAAATTTACAAAGGAGCGGCAAGAAAGGTGTGAAAAAGAATAATTTTTGTAAAAACTAGGTTGTTATTGTGAGGGTCGCGTGATGATTAAGGGTTAAACGGGGCGGTCGGAATGGCGGTGTTCGTTACGGCTTTGATACAAAGCGTAATCGGCCTCATTGAGCAGCGCGTTCAGTCGGCGGCCGCTGTTCTCCGTGCTGGCGGCGCCAATGCGGATTTCAAAGCCCGCCAGGCCGCCGTCGGTCTGCACTTGTATGCTGGCGGTGAGCGAGCGCAATCCTTCGGCCATGTGCAAGGCATCATTAAAGTCGGTGTGCGGAAGAACCAGCAAAAACTGCGCCCCGTCGATGCGGCCGAACAGGTCACTTTCGCGGATTTTATCGCGGATGCGTTCAGAAAAGATCCGTAATAGCCGGTCGCCGGTATGACGTCCGTATTGGTCCGCGATATCCACGAAATCGACGATGTCCACCAATAGAATCGATACCGGGTGATCGTGGCGCTGACTGAGCGACAATTCCCGTTCCAGCATGCTCATGAGGTGGGGGCGATTGAACAAACCGGTGAGATGATCTTCGCGGGCTTGCTGGCGCAGTTTTCGGTTATCGCGGGTGACCGCCGCCAGTTTTGCCAGCAACGGGTAGCATAAAGGGGGAACCAGAAGCAGGGGGATCAGCAGCGCCAGCGACAGCGCCGCCAGCCAGTCGCGCTCCCCGGTGAGCAGCACGCCCACCGTGGTAATCAGCAGGGAGGCCACCAGGCTGATCACGGTGAACACGGCGGTCAGGCGCAAGGCAAAAAAACGGTCGGTGTTGAGAACCGGTGTGTAGTGGCTGAAGCGACCTTCCGGTGCACTGGCCATTAACGCCCCCCACGGCTTGAATGTTCTTGGCTAAGGCTAGGACGGGAAGTATCCGGTCTGGCGGCCGAGGGTGCAAGGCCCCGAACGGTCAGGGCTTCACGGAGAGCAGTTCTTCCTTGAGGTTGTCCGAATAGGGATCGTCGCCGAACCAGATCGAGAAATAGGCCTGGGCGAAAGCCTCGCCCTGTTCCTCGGCCAGCTTCTCGCCGTTTAGGCGCAGTACCAGGGACTGGTCCTCGTCGTAGTCCAGTGTGTAGCGGTCGCCGTCGCGGGTAGTCCGGTAATGGCTGTTAAAGCGATCAATGCGCGACGTCAAGGACGCGAAGGTGTCTTCGCTGACGTTGCGTTCGATCATCTTGCGCGCCGCCTTGGCAAAAGCGTCGCCGGGTACTTCCCGGTTATAGCCGAACGCCAGACGCATGGGCGGGGCCAGAGGCTCGGCGGTGGCGCAATCTGCGCGGAACAACGACGCCTTGCCGACGTTGAACACCTTGAGGGCCTTGACGTCGGCACTGGAGCAGCGCGCCATGTTGTCGAAGTCGGCGGCGCTGGCACTGCTCCCCAGCGCCACCGCCATCAATAGAGCAAGCGGCAGGTTCAAGGGTGCTCGCGAAGCCATCGACTGAACCCTCCCACGATCGGAAGCTGTTGATCCAGGCCCTGGCTGCTGTCCCAGAAGTCCTGGTGAAAAATAACCTTGCCCTGGTCGTCGAAACGAAGCTGTGAAATACCGATGGTGCGAACGTCCCGCTGGCTGCCCAGAATGCTGAAACGGGTCTCCATGATCCATTGCAGGAAGACGTTTTCACCCTGATGCCAGCGGTTCTGAATCTCCAGGCTCATATAGTCGAGCCGCTCGGCGGTCTTGAGCATATGCGCCTTCAGTTCGTCGCGCCGGTACACGGTGGACAGGGTGTCGTTGAAGTAGAGGTCCTCGGCGTAGACCTCATCAATATGGGCTTCGATGTGGTCCGCGTCGATGGGGGAATATAGCGCCACGAAACGCTCCACCGCGCGATCCGACACCTGCGGGCTGCCGCTTCGTTCGCGCACCGCCTGTTCGTAGAGGTGGGAATAGCCGGAGGGGCCGTCCGCGTGGCTGGCGCAGCCGGTCACGGCGAACAGTAATAGAGCGATGAGCGGTAACGGATTCGATTTCATGGGGCCAATGTCCGCCAGAGCCGGTGAATCGACCGTGAAGCCGGTTCACGGACTATTGACGGTGAGCGGCCCAAGCTCGCCGGATGAATAAATCATTCGCCGCCCTGGCGATCAACTTCGTGGGTTTCCAGCTGCTCTGGTTTGTTGCCGTCTATGGTGGCGCCAAAGGGTGGGGATGGGCTGCCTGGCTGGTGCTGGCGGCGATGCAACTGGGCGTTTGGGCGTTGAATCGCGCTTGGCGCGACGACGCGACATTGCTCGCCGCGGGGGCGCTGGCCTGTGTCGTGTTCGAACCGATATGGATGCTGCCGGCGTTAATCGAATATACGGACTGGTCGCGGCTGTGGGTCGCCCCCGCCTGGATATGGGCGCTGTGGCTGGGCTTCGCGGTCAGTTTCAATTATTGCCTGGCCTGGTTGCGCTCTAAATTACTGCTGGCGGCGCTGTTCGGTGCCTTCGGCGGTGTATTCTCGGTGACGGTGGGCATCAATTTCGGCGCCGCCAGTACCCCCCATGGCTGGTGGCCGTTGGCACTGAGCTACGCCGCCGTCTGGTCGATGGTGGTGCCGGCACTGGCCTACCTGGCGCGCCGTCTCGGTGAGGAGCGAGGTCGTTATGCCTGAGATTCTTATTTTCAGTCTGGTTCTGTTGTTAATGGTGTTCACCCTGGCCTGGGCGGTCCAGTGGATCAACGTCAATGCCGGCTATGTGGATGTGGCCTGGAGCTTTAGCACCGGGCTGACCGGGCTCGCCTATTTGCTGGCCGGCAGCGGCGACCCTTTGCCGCGTCTCGCCGCCGGCGGCTTGCTGCTGCTCTGGTCGGTGCGGTTGGGCAGCCATATTTTTCGGCGGGTCACCGGCGAGGGCAGCGAAGACGGCCGCTACGCGGCCATGCGCGAACGGCTGGGCAAGGCCACTCAGCCGGTGTTCCTGGTGGTGTTCTGGCTGCAAGCCGGGCTGGCCTGGGCGTTTTCCCTGCCGTTCTGGGTGATCGGTGGCCAACCGGATTTCCGGCCGCCGCTGGTGGTGCTGGGCGTCCTTATCGGTCTGGTGTCGATCGTGGGTGAGGCGATGGCGGACCGGCAGCTGGCCCGTTTCAAGGCGCGGCCGGACAGCAAGGGTAAAACCTGCCGGGAAGGCCTGTGGCGCTATTCCCGGCACCCCAACTATTTCTTTGAGTGGCTGCACTGGTTCAGCTATCCGCTGATTGCCGTGGGCGCCGCCCTGGCCGGCTGGCTGTGG
The DNA here is from genome assembly GCA_042090255.1 of Alcanivorax sp. Taxonomy (GTDB): domain Bacteria; phylum Pseudomonadota; class Gammaproteobacteria; order Pseudomonadales; family Alcanivoracaceae; genus Alloalcanivorax. Next base: position 3,536 of record JBELJS010000040.1, read on the forward strand.
CTGTTGCCGGTGGCCATGTTCCTGTTCCTGTGGTTTGTCACTGGTATACCGCATACCGAAAAACAGGCCCTTAAATCCCGTGGTGACGACTATCGCGAGTATCAGCGCACCACCAGCCCCTTTATCCCGTGGAGACCTGCTTCATGATCATTCGCCTGGCGGAATCCGGCCTGGTTCCGGATTTCCTGGTACGCGGCGGTATTCGCCACCTGTTGGGCAAACGTCTCGCCCAGGAGCAACAGCAGCAGGCCGATCCGGATGCGCTGTTGCGGACCCTGTCCCAGGGCCCCATCGCGGTGGCTCAGGACGAGGCCAATGAACAGCATTACGAAGTGGACTCACGCTTTTACGAGCAGGTGCTGGGGCCGCACCTGAAGTACTCCAGCGGGCTCTGGCAGGCCGGTTGCGAGTCGCTGGCCGACGCCGAGGCGGCGATGCTGGCATTGAGCTGTGAGCGCGCGCAACTGGCTGACGGTCAGGAGATTCTTGAGCTCGGCTGTGGTTGGGGATCGCTGACCCTGTGGATGGGCGCCTGCTACCCGGGCAGCCGTATCACCGCGGTGAGCAACTCCGCCACGCAGAAAGAGTGGATCATGGCTCGCGCCGCCGAGCGTGGGCTCGACAACGTGCAAGTGATCACCGCCGACGTGACGGTATTTCAACCGGCGCAGCGTTTCGACCGGGTGGTGTCGGTGGAGATGTTCGAGCACATGCGCAACCACCGTGAGCTGATGCGGCGCGTGCACGACTGGCTCCAGCCCGGCGGCAAGCTGTTCGTGCATATTTTCTGCCACCGGAACCTGACCTATCTGTTCGAAACCGAAGGCGAAAGCAACTGGATGGGCCGCTACTTTTTCACCGGCGGCATGATGCCGGCGTACGACTGGCTGCCGCGGTGCGCCGACCGGTTGTCGCTGGAGGACCGCTGGCCGGTGAACGGCACCCATTACGGTAAAACCCTGGAGGCCTGGCTGGCGCTCTCTGACCGTAAACGCGACACCCTGATGCCTTTGCTGGAAGAGTGCTACGGCGCCGGGCAGGGCAGATTGTGGCTGCAACGCTGGCGCATGTTTTTCATGGCCTGCGCCGAACTGTTCAACTATGGTGATGGCGAAGAGTGGTTCGTGGGCCACTATCTGTTCCGCCGTGAAGAATGAGAATGGCATGACGCGTAAAGGTGTTCAGCACCGCCTTACCCGGGTCTTCCTGATCCAGATTCTGTTTATCAGCTTCGCCACGGTGTTCGGTGTATGGGCCACGGCGCAGATCATCGAGCAGGTGTTGGTGAAGGAAGCGCTGATCAAAGAGGCGGACCACTACTGGAGCCTTTACGAGGACGATGACGACTTCCCCCGCCCCAACACCCGCCACCTGCTCGGGCTGCTGGAAGACCCGGACACCCGGGACCCGGTTCCGGAAATGCTGGCCAACCGGCCAGATGGCTACCAGCGCGCCCGGATCGGCGACCAGAACCCGATCGTCTATATCGAGCGGCGCGGCGACGCTCGCCTGTACCTGATATTCGATGAAAAGCGGGTATCGGTGCTGGCGTTCCTGTTCGGTATTTTGCCGCTTACCGCCGTGTTGCTGGTGATCTACCTGACCTCGTTTCTCGGCTGGCGTAAATCCCGTGCCCTGGTCTCTCCCCTGGTGCAGCTCTCGGAAACGCTGCGCCATGCCAATGTGCATGACCCGGTAGAGGCGCGCCCCGACTTCAGCCAGGTAGAGGCGGAACCCAACAGCGAAGCCAGCATTCTGATGGCGGCGCTGGACGCCTACGCGGATCGCTTGCTGCGGTTCGTGGAGCGCGAGCGGCAGTTCACCCGCGATGCCAGCCATGAACTGCGCACGCCGCTGGCGGTGTTCCGCGCCAATCTGGAGTTGCTCGCCAAGCAAGTGGGCGACCGACCGGTGATCAGCCGCATGTCGGACACCGTCGACGACATGGAAGCGCTGGTCGAGACGCTGCTGCTGCTCGCTCGCACCGAGCAACAGCCGATTCAGGAAGAGGAACTGGTGGTCAACGACGTGGCGGTGAATTTGCTCGACCGCCTGCAACCCCTGGCGGAGCGCAAGCAGATTCGTCTGCAAGTGAAGCAGACCGCGCTGCTGACGTTGATGGGCTCGGAAACGGTGCTCAATATTGTGTTCACCAACCTGGTTCGCAACGCGATTAACTACAGCGGTTCCGGGCAGGTCACCATTGTGGTCGCCGAGAACGCGGTGCACGTGGTGGACACCGGCGCCGGCATGGGCAGCGAAGAACTGGCCCGTTTCCTCCAGCCTTTCGAGCGGGGCACCAGCAAGGAAGGGGGCCACGGCCTGGGCCTGGCCATCGTCCAGCGGCTCTGCGAGCGCTTTGATTGGCACCTGGACGTGGCCAGCCGGCCGGGTAAGGGCACCGAAGTGCGGGTGCGGTTTCGCTAGCGGTTAATGCACTGGTCCGCCTTCAGCGGTCAGTGGCGGCTGCATCAGCCCTTCATGGAGCGCCAGTGGGTGCGCGTCACACCACATCAGAATGCCTTTGGCGTTGAGCGCATCCAGCAGTCTGTCGCGCACCTGGTCGGCGCAACTGGGCGTGTTTTCCGGCAACAGAATGGCGAACTGGTTGCTGCCCAGATAGGCGGCCATGTCCTGGTGGCGAATCAGCGCCGCCAAGGAATCGGCCACGGTTTGCCGTTGCTCGTCATCAAGCCGTCCGCCATGGACCTTCAGTACCATGGCGCCAAGGCCGTAGGCCCGGCAGCGCTGCCGCTCGCCGTCCAGGATCCGCAACCAGCCGGTGTCGTCTAGCAGGCCGGTTTCCGGGTCGCGGCTTTCTTCTTCGAAAAATTCCGTGACCCGTTGCTGATCCAGCCCTGCAAGGTTCCACACCAGGGCCGTTTCCAGCAGGCGGGCCTGGCGTTGCAAGGCGGCCTGGACGGTGTCCTGGTCCAGATCCGGGCGCGGCTCGGGGCTGAGCGCACACAGGGTGCCGAACAGCGCTCCGGTGTGGTCGCGCAACGGTAGCCCCACATAGGCCCGTATCGAGAGTTGATCGGTGATGGGCGCGTTGCGGTAGGCTTCTTCGTGGGTAACGTCCGGGCAGACCAGCGGCCCCAGATCGTTCACTCGCCGATGGCAGATACTGTCACGCCAGGCCAGCATGTCCCCTTGATCCAGGTCGTAGCCCTCGCCGCAGACGTTGAGCAATAACCAATCCTCGCCACGGCGGCGGGTCAGAAACCACATCGCCATGCCGAACCGGGACTGCAGATCCAGCAGCTGGGTTTCGACGAATTCCGTGAAAGAGTGCGTTTTCCCCCAATGCATAATTATTATCGCAAAGCACGTGAATGGCGCCGCCATTCTGTGCCCGAGATGCCACGTCCGCAAGGGGGGCGAACTGACATCACACGGTGCGCGGTGGCCGGATGCTGAACCCTACGCCCGGCAGGGTTTCCAGAAGCGCCTGCCCAAACGGCTTGTCGACCGCCTTGCGCAGGTTATAAAGATGGCTGCGCAGGGCGTCGGAGTCGGGCACCAGATCACCCCAAAGCTCGTGTTCGAGCTGCTCGCGGCTGACCACCTTGGGCGATTCGCGCATCAAGATACGCAGAATACGGAAGGCGGTGGGGGACAGTTTGAGAATATGCCCCTCGCGGCGGACTTCCTGGCGGGCCGGGTCCAGTTGCAGATCCGCCACGGTCAGCAGATTCGGCGCCACTTCGCGGCGTTCGCGGCGCACCAGCGCCTGCACACGGGCGACCAGTTCCGGCAGCGCGAAGGGTTTGACGATGTAATCGTCGCCGCCCCGGGCAAAGCCTTCCAGCTTGTCGTCCAGCTGGTCGCGGGCGGTCATGAAGATCACCGGGGTGTCCAGGGCCAGGTCCTTGCGCAGGTACTGACAGAAACTGTAGCCGTCCTCCCCGGGCAGCATCACGTCCAGCACCAGAATGTCATAGTGGTGCTCCTGGACCAGCGTGCGGGCCAGAGTGGTGTCGCTGGCGTAATCCACCAGCGCGCCTTCCTGTTCCAGAAATTCGACCACGGTTTGCGCCAGTTGGCGGTGGTCTTCGACCAGCAAAACGGACAAATTTTTCACGGCGTTGCCTCCTATACCTGGGAGTATAGTCCGCCCGAAGACGTCAAGAAGCCGTCAATCATCATCACGTGATCGTGCGAAGTAAGCCCGGGCGGCCTGATTGACCCTGGGCGCCAGGCGCAGGGAAGCGATCATGGTGGGTAGCGCCATCAGTGCGTACATGCTGTCCACCACCTTGATCACCGTGCTCAGCGACGCCACCGCGCCAAGCACCACCAGGATCAGGTAGACCCACACATAGTGGTGCTGATGGCGCGCGCCGATCAAAAAGCCCAGGCACTTGCTGCCGTAATACCAGAACGTGAACACGGTGCTCAGGCTCAACACCCCCACCAGCACCGCCAGAATCACCGCGCTGTAGTCCAGGAACAGCGTATTGAAGGCGTTCACGGTGAGCGAGACACCGTTGTCGTCGCCGCTGCTCCACACCCCGCTGATCAGAATCACCAGGGCCGTGCAGGTACACACGATCAGGGTGTCGATGATTGGCCCCAACATCGCCACCATGCCCTCGCGCACCGGCTCGCGGGTGCGCGCGGCGCCGTGGGCCATGGCTTCGGTGCCGATGCCGGCTTCGTTGGAAAACGCCGCCCGCCGGATACCGGTAATGATCACCGCGCCCAGCACGCCGCCGGCGGCGGCCTCCCCGCTAAAGGCGTCACGCACGATCAGGGTGAGCGCCGGCCACACCTGGTCGGCGTGCAGCACCAGCACCACGGCGGTGAGTAGCAAATAGCCGGCGATCATGGCCGGCACCAGAATGCCGGTGACCCGGCCGATACGGGGCAGCTTGCCGGCCACCACCGCAAGCACCACGGCGGCCAGCAGCAGCCCGAACAGCAGGTCGAAAAGAAAATGGTCGTCGGCGCCGGTCCAGCCAGCGGGCACGGCGATCGCTTCGCGGATGATCTCGGTGAGCTGATTGACCTGGAAAATCGGCATGGTGCCCAGCAGGCCGGCGAGGGCGAAAAAGTAGGCCAGCGGCCGCCAGCGCGGCCCGAGCGCCTCGCGGATAATGTACATGGGGCCGCCCTGAAGCTCGCCTTCGCTGTCCCGGCCCCGGTACATCACCGCCAGCGTGCAGGTGTAAAACTTGGTGGCGATACCGAGAATCGCGCTCACCCACATCCAGAAGATGGCGCCGGGGCCGCCCACCGAGATCGCCACCGCCACGCCGGCCACGTTGCCCATGCCCAGGGTGCCGGACAGGGCGGTGCTCAGCGCCTGGAAATGCGACAGCGTGCCTTCATCCTTGTTGTCCGCCGGGCGAAACAACAGGCGCACGCCGTCGGGCAGGTGCCGGTACGGCAGTAACCGGGAATAGAGCAGGAAGAACAGGCCCCCACCGACCAGCAGGGTGACCAGCGGCGGGCCCCACAGAAAACCCACCAAGGACCCCAGAGCGGCGTCCAGTCGTTCGAAGAAGTTATCCATGGCGAGTCAGACTAGCAGAATTAGCCGCATGGACCACTAGTCGCGCAGGGCGCCGACCCGGGCGAAGCGCTGGCGGTAATGGCTCGGCGACAGGCCGGTGTGGCGCTTGAACAGCCGCGAAAAACTGCTCACATCCTGGTAGCCCACCTGCTCCGCCAGATGGCTGAGATTGGTGGCGCCACGCTCCAGCATCTTGCGCGACGCCTCAATCCGCACCCGCTGCAGGTACTGCAGGGGCGGCTCGGCCAGGGCACTGGTGAAACGGCGCTGCAACTGGCGGGGGCTCAGATGCACGCGCTCGGCCAGCTCCGCCAGCGTGGCCGGCTGAGCGTAGTGCTCATGGAGCCAGGCCTGCACTTTCTGCACCTGCTCATCGCGGTGGTAGGTTTTCGCCGGCAGGCCGGCGTACACGCTTTGCGGGTCGTTGCGCACGTCGATCACGAACGCCTTGGCCAGTTCCCGGGCCATGTCCGCCCCGCAGAAACGCTCCACCAGCAAAATGGTCAGGTCCCGCCAGGCGGTGCCGCCGCCGGCGCAGAAGATATTGCCGTCGCGGGTGATCAGCTCCCGTTCATCCAGATTTACCTGCGGATAACGCTCGCGGAAAAGCTGGCTGTAGCCCCAATGGGTGGTGGCACGGCGACCGTCCAGAAGGCCGGCCTCGGCGAGTAGGAAAGAGCCGGTGCAGTTGCTGGCCACGTCGGCGCCGCCGGCGTGCAGAAAACGCAGCCATTCCAGAGTGTCGCGTTCGGCATGCAGCACCTGGGTGATCTCGTTGCCGATGGTGGGCACCACCACCAGGTCGCACTGGTCGACCCGCTCCAGGGCTGTGTCCACGGCGATGCGCATGCCAGCGGTGCAGCGCACCGGCTCGCCGCCCCGGGACACCACCTGCACTTTGAACTGGCGGTTGAGCGGCTCGCCGTGAATGCGGTTCCAGGTCACCCCGGTGAGGTTGAGCAGGTCCATCACCCCGGTCAGGGCGGAGGCGAAAACGCCGTCGTAGGCGAGCACGCTGACTTGGTACATCGTAGGTTAGGCCCCGCTTTGTCGTAAATCACCATGAATAAGTCATGGGCGACAATACCAGTCCGAGGCGGTCGCTGCCATCATAAGCGCCATCTTGAAACAGACCCGCGCTGGTTCTTCAGAGTCGCATATCGTCATCAGGCTCGGGAGCCTGCTTCGGCAGGCAAGCTATGACGGTAATTTCGAGCCCCGCTCCCCGCGGGGCTTTTTTTTGCCTGCGGGATCGGACCTTGTGGGAGCTTGCCTTGCAAGCGAAAGGCCGGCTTTGTCGGCCGGCAAAGGTTGCCCCGCAGGATTCCAGAGACGCTGTTTGTGCTGCCGTTAGAAATCTCTCTGGCATCCTGCCGGGAGCTGCGCTCCCTTTCGCGGGCAGGGCCCGCTCCCACAAGGCCGGTGCCTACAAATTCAGGTAGCGGTTGAGGTCGAGGATGCCGGCCTGGGTGGGCTCGTGGGCTTCCATGTAACGCAGCGGTGCGTGGAAGTGAGTCCAGAAATCAGTCTGTGTGCGGCGTACGCCGAACCGTTGCACCAGCCGGGTGAAATCCTTTTTGTTTTCCACCGCCCGCATGGCCCGGGCGAACGACTTCAGGTCGTCCCGCTCTACCCGGAAGATAAAGTTGGGGTAGCTCAGCAGCACGCCGGGGTAGACCGTCAGGGTGTCCTTCTCCGGCTGGTAACGCAGGGATTCGCCGAACATGAACGCCACGTTGGAGTGGGCGCGGTTGCGCAGCAATGAGTACACCGCCTGCTCGCCGTCACCATCCACCAGCAGCAGGCTGGCTTCCGGCATGTGATCGACCACCGGCAGGCGCGCCGCCGGCTGTGAGGCGATGGCGCTGAGGGCCTGCTCCACATCCCGTTGCAGGGCGGTGGCGTCGGCTCGGCTGCAGTTGTCGCCGTCGCAGCGGTTGATCGGGTCCGGGCGGGCGTTGAGAGCACCGAACCGGTCGAGCAGGCCGGCGTTGAATTCGTTCATGGGCGTGGCGGTGCGGTAGCCGATCGTCGTCGGCACGTCGGTGTCCACGTCTTGGTAGCTGACCAGCCGTTTTAGCTGGCCGGTTTTCTGGTACCAGTTTTTGAGCACCGGCTTGCGGGCGTCGGCGGGCAAAAAGCGCAGGGTGTTCTGCTCCGCGCCGTTGCGGATCAGGTCGAAGTAGAGCCGGGTCTGCGCCTTGTGCGACACCGAGCCGAACACGTCGAAGTTGGCCACCAGGCTGTAATAGGTGCGCTCGAACAGGGGGTAGTCCATCACCCAGCTGGTCAGCGGGTAGTCGCCGATCAGCCCTTTGCGCACCGAGGAATTATCGTGGTGGCGGAAGATGGTGAGCAGGGCATTGGGGTTATCGCCCTCGCCATCCCAGATGTCGTTCCAGCCCGGCCCTTGCGGTTGTTCGGCACGGTAGGCCTTGGCCCGATGGCGCAGGTAATCGTTGCGGCGCTGGGTGTACTTGATCCATTCCGGGCCCAGTTTGAGCAGACTGTCTTCCTGGCCGGGCAGGGCGATCAGGTCGGAGACCTGGGCACGGTAATCGGCGTCGGTGATGTAAAGATCGTGGTCCGGGTCCTGGAATACCGTCCAGAAACGGTCGCGAATCACATCGGTGGCGATCTGCCCACGGCACACCGGGCCGCGAATGAAGGTGCGCACGAAGTATTCCGCGTCGTCGAGCATGATCTGGTAGCGCGCCCGGGCGGGCAGGGCGGCGAAAGTGGTGAAGGGGTTGGCCCGTTCCGCTTCGCTGTAGCCGGGCAGGGTGTCGATTTCCCAGGGCGTGTCGAACAGCAGGCTTTCCATACGCCGGCGTTTGGCGTCGCTGAGCGCGAAGGTAATGTGGGTCTTGTGAACCAGGGCGCCGGCCACCGGGCGCAGGCGGTACCAGAAGCGTTCGCCGGGGTCGTCATTGGGGCGCCGGGTCGCCACCGGCCGCACCGGTTCCCCCGGCGGCGTCAGGGAGCGCTCCAGGGTGAAGAAATGCTCCGGCTTGCGGTCCTCGCCCTGGTCGAAATACAAGTGCGCCAGAAACAGATGCTCGTAGAGCCAGCGTGCCGCCAGTTGCTGACGCTTGCCGTCCCGATTGAGCCAGGCTTCCCAGGCGTGGATCCGGTCGCGCTCGCGGTCGGACAGAGTGACCCGGTCGTCGCCCGGGCGCGCGCCCTGGGCCAGCCAGGTGCGCAGGGTGTCGAATTCCTCATCGCTGAGGGCCGGGGTGCCCAACGGCATGCCGCCCAGGGGGTGCTCTTCGGCGTAGTCGTCCATCTCGTCCGGCGCCGGGCACTGGTTGTCCCGCTTCAGCCCCAGGGCGATGTCCTCCGGCAGGCGTTCGCCGGGTTCGAAGCGGTGAGCGCGGCCCAGTTCCAGCATCCGGTAGAGCAGTGATTCTTCCAGCCCGCGGGTGCTGTCGATCACCGAAAAGAAACCGCGCTCGCGCCATTCGGCGGTGGTCTGCGCGTCGGTGAACAGGCGGGTGGGGCGCGCCGCCTCGGTACGCTGGGCGTACACCGACATGGGCGAGGCGCCGCGGTCGAGGCCGGCGGTGGTTTCCAGTTTCAATTGGCAGGGGGCGTCGTAGCAGCCGTGGCAGGCGATGCATTTCTGCTCGATGACCGGACGGATCTGCTGGTTGAAACTCACCGGCGCGGCGGGGGCCGGGATGTCGGACGCCGCCGGCGCTTCGTCGCAGGCCGCAAGCAAGGGAAAAATAAGGAATAGGGCCCCGATCAAGGGCAAACGGGTGGCTTCGACCATGGGTCCCTCCGGTTCAAGTCGCCCGCGAAGTTTAGCCGACCCGGCCCGAGTAGGCACTAGCGGCGAGGTGTCACGGCCTGTTAGAACATGGACATCATGGCCGCCGCCCAAGCGATCACCAGCGCCAGCACCGCGGCGGCGGTAAGAAGATGGCGCAGGTGCCGATACCAGCCCGGCAGCACCTCGAAGAACACCATCTGCTCCGAGCCCCACACGAACACCAGACCCGCGATCAGCATCGGCAGGCCGAATTCCACCGGCAGCATTACCGCCAGCCAACCGATCATCGCGGGCATGATGCCGAACAGTAGCGTGCCGACATGGTTTCGCTGGTCCAAGTCGGAGAGCGCGCGGCCCCAGTGCACCGCGCCCAGGAAGGCCAAAATCACGGCGGCGTAGCCGGTTACCGAGTCCAGGGCCCAGGCGCGCAGGCCGTCATGCCAGGTCAGCATCGCCAGCACGTAGAAAGGAATCAGGCCGCCGATGCCAAGACCGCGGGCCATCATTTTATTACGTCTCAGGAAACGGTCGGACACCGGTATGCTCCCCCTTGGTCGTCCTCGGTCTTGAGGTTAAAGCCGCCGGGGTGAAGGGGCTGCCAATCTTGTCAGCGACGGGCCCAGCCTACGCTTCACGTTTCGTCCGTGAAAGCGGGCATGGGAAACGGCGTTAGGGTTTTCGGCAGGTAGAGCGGGTGGGCGGGTTCGCCGGAGCCGTTCAAGCGCAGGCAATGCAGCGCGGGCAGCTGGCGGCGCACGCCCAGGGCGCGGTCGCCGTTGCGGCCATGGTTGCCCCAGCCCGCTACCACCAGGGCGGCGTCGCGGCCGAGGCGGCGCAGCCAGGCGTCATTGCGCGGCCCCACCGGGTCGTCGGCGGCGAACAGATCACGCGGGTAAGTCGCACGGAAAGCGAACAGATTGGCCACGCACAGGCCGGAATAGCCCCAGTCGCGGGCAAAGCCGATGCAGCGCCGGATAGTGGGGTCGTCACGGCGGTGATCGGCGGTCGAGGGGTTCAGCCCCACCAGCAGGACGTAGTCGTCGCCGGGCGCCCAGCGCCGCCACAGCGCGTAGCGGTAGCGACGGCAGCGTGAAAAATTGGCACTTCTTTCCATATCCGCCTTCCAGGTGGTCATGGCGGCGCAGTTTAGGGCCTGTTTACACTGTTTGCATCACACCCGCGTAGAGATTTCTCCACGTTGCAACGCTCAGGAAGCCGCACCCATGGAATTCATTGATGTGCTCAACGCCCGCCATAGCGCCCGGGCGTTCACCAGCGAGCCGATCCCCGAAGACCGCCTGCAGCGCGTGCTGGAGCGGGCCGCCGCCTCACCCAGCTGGTCCAACACCCAGCCCTACCAGATCGCCCTGGCCCAGGGTGCCGAGCTGAAAAGCCTGGGCGATGAACTCAGTGAGCGCTTTGAGCGGCTGGCACCATTGCAGCGCGCGCCGGCGTGGAAAAAGGCGCTGGCCGCCGTGCGTCGGTCGACGGCGCTGCCCGACGGCGATTTCCGGCCGGTGATCCAATACCCGGACGATCTGCAGCCGCGCCGCGTCGCCACCGGCAAGGGCTTGTACCGGCATCTCGGCATCGGCCGTGACGACAAACAGGCCCGGCACCAGCAAATGGCCGCCAACTTCCGCTTCTTCGGGGCGCCCACCGCGCTGTTCCTGTTCGTGCATAAAGGGCTGGGCGTTTACAGCGTGCTCGACGCCGGCATTTTTCTGCAAACCCTGATGTTGGCCGCCACCGACGAAGGGCTCGCCAGCTGCGCCCAGGGGGCGCTGGGGTTGTGGCGCTCACCGTTGGAGAAACGGTTCAGCATTCCCCGCCACTACCAGCTGTTGTGTGGCGTATCCCTGGGCTTCGCCGCCGACCAGCCGGTCAACCGTTTCCGGCCGGAAAAACTGCCGGTGTCCGAGCTGATGATTCCGCACCGCTAGCCGCGCCTCAGTCGTCGCCGTCCAGTACACGCACGATCGGGAAGCGGTGATAGCCGAAGAACACCGTCTGTCGCACCTGCTCCCCGGCGTCCAGTTTGCCTTCCAGATTGACCGCCTCGCGGCGGTCGCCGTTGGCGAATTCCGCCACCAGGTAGTCATCGCTTAGCAGACGGGTGCCGCCGCCGGTGTTCTCCAGGGTCATCAGCACCCAGCGTTCACCGGCTTCGCTGCTCAGCGGCGAAATGTCCCGGGCGCGGAAATCGTTTTCCTTCGGGCGCAGGGGCTGGCCGTTACGATCAAACGGGGCCTGGGAGTTGGGCAGTCTCCGGTCGTCGAAACGCAGCACATTGGGGTTGTCCGCGTCGGAGTTGGCGGCCAGGGCAGCGAGCAATAAAAAAACTAATCCGCGAAGCATCATTGTTCCTTGTTAGCAAAGCCGCAGTGGCATCGCCGTGAAGGCTTCGAGAAAGCGCCGGTTTTCCAAACTTTTTACTTATTTCGCCGACGGTGCGCCTTGAAAACAGGCACTCTGGAGATCAGGCATGGGATACATGGATGAGAAAGGAGAGACAAAATGAGCGAGCACGTTTATAAAAAACTCGAGCTGGTAGGTTCTTCCAAGGACAGCATCGAGGACGCGGTACGCAACGCCATCGCCGCGGCGGGCAAGAGCGTCAATAACGTGGAGTGGTTTGAAGTGCAGGAGACCCGGGGCCATGTGGAGAACGGCCAGGTCGCCCACTTCCAGGTGGTCGTGAAAGTGGGCTTCCGGGTGGATACCTAGTTTAGACCGCCTCGAGGCCCAGCGCCCGCTGACACACGCGGGCAGTACGCAGCTGGTGCAGCTGGCGGGTGCTGAGACCCTCCGGCAGTTGCACCGTGCTGTGGTCACTGTGAATACGGATGGCGCCGATCTGCGCGCTGGATAACCCGCCTTCATTGGCGATCGCGCCCACCAGATTGCCCGGGCGCACGCCGTGGGTCTCGCCCACTTCAACCCGATAAATCTTCATCGGACCGGTATCGCGAGCGGCCTTGGGCCCCTTGTTGCGGTCGGCCTTGCGCGGTGCCTTGCCGCCGTCCTGGAACGGTTTGCCTTCCGGCGCCGCCTTCAGGAACAACGGTTCCTTTTGGAACAGCAGGTTGGCCAATACCGCCGCCAGATCCGCTTCGCTCATCGACAGGTCCGCGGTCAGTTCCGCCACCAGGGCGCGGTTGGCATCGATTTCGGGATGCTCAAGGCCCTTGGCGAGACGCTCACGGAAGCTGTTCAGGCGCTGCTTGTTGAGGTCGTCCACGGACGGCAGGGCCATGGCGTCCAGGCGCTGGCCGGTGGCGCGCTCGATGCCGCGCAGCATGCCCTGTTCGCGGCGTGCCACGAACAGAATCGCCTCGCCGGGGCGGCCGGCACGGCCGGTGCGGCCGATACGGTGCACATAGGCCTCGGTATCGGTGGGCATGTCGTAGTTGAACACGTGGGTAATACGCGGCACGTCCAGACCCCGGGCGACCACATCGGTGGCCACCAGCAGGTCGATGCGCTTATCGCGCAGCCGGGCCACGGTGGTTTCCCGTTGTGCCTGGGGAATGTCGCCGTTCAGCGCTTCCACACGGAAACCTCGAGCCTGCAACTGATCCGCCAGGCTCAGGGTGGCGTGCTTGGTGCGCGTGAACACGATCACGCCGTCGTGCTCTTCCGCTTCCAGAATGCGGCACAGCGCGTCCAGCTTGTTGATGCCGGCCACCGGCCAGTAACGCTGGCGGATGTTGGCGCCGGTGCTGGAGGACGAGCCCTCCACACGGATCCACTCCGGGTTTTTCAGGTGTTTCTTGGCGATGGTTTTGATCGCCGCCGGCATGGTGGCGGAGAACAGCGCCAGTTGGCAGGCGTCCGGGGTGCGTTCCAGCACCCAGCGCACGTCGTCGATGAAACCCATGCGCAGCATTTCGTCGGCTTCGTCGAGCACCAGACAGCGCAGTTCGTCCATGCGCAGGCTGCCGCGTTCCATGTGGTCCATCACCCGACCGGGGGTGCCGACGATCACCTGGGCGCCGTTTTTCAGCGCCTTCAGTTGATCGCGGTAACCGCCGCCGCCATAGATCGGCACCACGTCCAGGCCTTTCAGGCCGGTGGCGAAGGTTTCCAGAGCGGCGGCCACCTGAATGGCGAGCTCGCGGGTGGGGGCCAGCACCAGCATTTGCGGTGCTTTCAGTGCCGGGTCCAGGCGCGCCAGCAAGGGCAGGCCGAAGGCGGCGGTTTTACCGGTGCCGGTTTGCGCCTGACCCAGCAGGTCACGGCCTTCCAACAGCGCCGGGATGCTTTGTTCCTGGATCGGGGAGGGCGTTTCGAACCCGAGTTGGGCGATGGCGCCGAGCAACGACTCGGGCAGGCCCAGGGTGGAAAACCCTGAGGGACTTTGCGACATGTACAGACCTATTAGTGAGCGGGCTTGTGGCCCTGAAGCTGCTAACTATTAGGAGCTGTGCCGGGCGCTGCCCTGTATGAAGGGGTGCGGACTATACGGGATGCGTGGCGTTTTTGCACGCTTTTTATCGGCTTGTGCGAGCGGGCCCCGCCCGCGAAAGGGCGGCAAAGCCGCCCGGCAGGATCCCAGAGACCTTAAAGCGGCAGCACCTCGAAAGTGGCCAGGTATTGCAAGCGGCGCTGTTGCGCTTTCGGGTGGTCGGCGCGGTCGTCGGCGAAGCCGCCTTCCAGGTAGTAGCGGCCGGCGCCGGGCCAGTCGATGGTGATTTCACCTTTGGCGTCGCTGGTCAGGGTCCAGTGGTCCTGGCTGTCGCGGTAGCGGGTGCCGCCGGGGACCAGTTCCACTTCTACGCCTTCGGCGGGTTCGCCGTCGACCAGGAAGCGGAAGCGGGCGCTTTCGCCTGCGTAGAGGTCGTTGGGGTGGGTGATGGGCTGCAGTTCCAGGCCCTGGCCGGACGGCTTCAGGGCGGTGGTGTTCGGGGCCCCCTTGGTGATGAAGGCTTCCAGGCGGCTGTGGGTTTCGGTGAGCGCCACGTGTTCGGCGTTATCGGGCAGCTCGGCGAGCAGCGCGTCGGCGCCGTTCCAGCCGCGGCGACGTTGTGTTTCGCCGTTTTCCTGCCAGGCCAGGACGTAGGACTGGCCTGGCAGAGTGAGGCGGTAGCTGCCCGGTTGGGTCAGTTCCACGTCGAAGACACTGCGCCGGTGGCCTTCCAGGCGATTGTCCACGGTGGCCGGCTTACCGTCCGGGCCGACCGCCTCAAGCGCTTTCAGGGGGTAGGGGCGGTCCACATCGAAGATGTCGTTGGAGACACTCGCGTCCACGGCGACCCATTGCGCGTCGGATACCACGGTGTGGCTGGGCAGTAGCCAGCGTTTGTGGGCCTGGGCGGTGGGGCTGAGTAGCAGGGCGCCGGCCAGGGCCAGGCCGGCGGCGCCGGCGATAAGGGATCGTGACATGAGAATGCTCCTTTACGGATGGAGGTTACGGCGCCACTTGCAGCGTGACGTCGCCCAGTTCGGTGTCGCCTTTGGCGGTAACGGTGTGGGTGCTCTCCGCGGGCCAATGGAACGGCAGACGCACTACTTCCCGGCCGCCCACTTCGCGGGCCGCTTCCACCACCAGTTCGTAGTCGCCCGCCGGCAGCCCGGCGAGCGCCGGCAGTGCGGAGAAATCCACGGAATGGGTACCGGGGCGGCGGGTGGCGCCGGTGAGGCCGTCGTAGGGGGCGCTTTGCGTGCGCCCGGTGCGGCGCCACCACAGGCGCAGATCCTTGAGCCATTTTTCCTGGTCGTCGTACCACAGCCCCAGCGGCACGATCTCGCCGCTGTCGGCGTGTTTCAGCCAGAACGCCAAGTAAGGGGCGTGGTATTCCGCCACCGCCATGCGCGGGATGTTCACTTCCAGACGCAATTCGGCGGCGCCGGCATTCGCGGCGGCCAGGCCGGCGAACAGGGCGGGGATAACAGCAAGCCAGGGGCGCATCGGGTTCTCCAGTCAGTGCACGAACAGGGCGATCAACAGCCAGGGGGCAATCAGGCCCAGGGCAGTGACCGGCCAGGTGGCCGGCCGTCGTTTGGCGTGCAACGCCATAAGCGCCAGGCCGGTAAAGGCGAACAGCAGCGTGGCCACGGCGAACACATCAATGAACCAAAACCACACGGCGCCGCTATGGCGGCCTTTGTGCAGGTCGTTGAAAAACGCCACCCAGCCCCGGTCGGTGTCCTCGTGGAGCACCTCGCCGTTGCCCAGGTCGATGGCCAGCCAGGCGTCGCCGCCGGGCCGTGGCTGGGCCAGATACGCCTCGTCGGAGGACCATTGCGCATCGCGCCGGTCCACCTGGATACCCGCTTCACGCGCCAGCCAATCGCGCACCGGTTCCGGCAAGGGGCCGCTTTCCCGTTGCGCCAGGGTCTTGAGCAAAGGCGGCGGCAGCACGGTTTCAACTTCGGTAATCACCGGTTGGGCGTCGATGTCCGCAGCGTGGTTGAGAGTGATCCCGGTGATACTGAACAGCACCATGCTGATCAAACACAGGGCGGAGCTGATCCAGTGCCACTGGTGCAGTTGCTTGAGCCACCGGGCTTTGGCTTTTTTGTTCACGCGCGCTGCCATGCCTGCGAATTAGGCGACGGATGTTATTGGGAATGATTCCCATCCACAATGCATAGGGACGTAAAGAGTGTAAGGTTGTGGATTGATGGAATGATAATATTTACTATTTGCGAATGAATGCCATAACGAGCTGCCCGCCGCGCCTGCTGGTGATCGAAGACGATCCCGTGCTGTGCGCCGACCTGGGGGACTACTTTCGCGATCGAAATCACCGGGTCACGCTGTGCCGTGATGGCGGCGAGGGCCTGAATCTGGCCCGCGACGGTGACTTCGATCTGGTGCTGCTGGATATCCTGCTGCCCGGGCTGGATGGCTTGGCGTTGCTGGCCCGGTTGCGTGAAACCAGCCCGGTGCCGGTGATTCTGCTGTCCGCCCTGGGCGACGAGCAGGACCGCATCACCGGCCTGGTGCGCGGCGCCGACGACTACCTGCCCAAGCCGTTCAGCATGGCCGAACTGGCGGTGCGGGTGGCCGCCGTGCTGCGCCGGGTATCGCTGGAGCGTGGCGCGGGTCTGCGGCCCCGCCACGGTCATCTGCGCCTGGACGGTCTGGCCCTGGACCTCGATACCGAAACCGCCCATTACCGGGAGCTGGCGCTCGACCTCACCGTCACCGAGTTCCGCTTGCTGCGCGTTTTCCTGGAACAGAGCGATCAGGTGTTGAGCAAAGCCTTCCTGTATCAGACCGTGCTGCACCGCGGTTACGGTCGTCATGACCGCAGCCTTGACCTGCACGTCAGCCACCTGCGCCGCAAGTTGCGCGCCGCCGGGCTGCCCGGCCAGCCGTTGCGTACCGTCTGGGGGCAGGGCTATACCCTGTCCACCGAGGTGGCCAGCCCCGAGCCTACCGCGCCGAGCCCATGATCCCGCGCCGTCATTCCCTGTTCTGGAAGCTGGCGCTGCTGCTGTGCCTGAGCGCGGTGTTCACCGTGATGCTCAGCGGCTGGCTGTTGCGCACCGTGGGCGAGCACGTGGTGTTGCTGGACGAGCCCGCCAAGGTGGTGATGCGCGAATACGCCGCCCAGGCGGAGGGCGCCTGGAACCGGGGCGGCGCCGAGGGGGTGTCGGCGTGGCTGGAGCGGCTGCGCCGGCGCGAACCCGGTGACGCCATGGTGGTGGACGCCAGCGATAACTCGCTCAGCGGCCGGTCGCTGAGTGAGAGCCAGCGCGCCGGCGTGCGGTTCCAGCGCGAACTGGACTGGCGCATGAGCTTTCGTTCCCCCTCCATGCCCTACATCGGCGTGCCGTTTCCGGATAACCCACAGGCCGGGCGGCTGGTGATGCAACTGCCGCCGCGCTTTATGCCCGGGCGTAACTGGCCGCTGTGGAGAACACTGCTGGTGGTGGTGTTGCCGGCCCTGCTGGCGATGCTCGCCGGCGGCCTGCTTTACTGGCGCACCATGGTGCCCTTGCGGTTGCTGCAGGCCCGGGTGCGGCGCCTCCAGGACGACCCGGAAGCGCGAGTAGGCCCGGGGCTGGCGGCGCGCCGGGACGAGTTCGGCGACCTGGGCCGGGGTTTCGACCGCATGGCCGAGCGGGTCGCCCAAGTGCTCGGCAGCCAGCGCCAGCTGCTGCACGATATGTCCCACGAATTGCGCACGCCCCTGAGCCGTCTCAGTGTTGCCCTGGAGGGCGATCTATCAGAGCAGGATCTGCGCCGCCGCGTGGCCCGGGAGGTCACCGCCATGCGTGAGCTGGTTTCCGATACGCTGTCGCTGGCCTGGCATGACGCCGAGCAGCGCCACACCGCCACCGAGCCGCTGTCGCCGCTGGCGGTGTGGGATCTGGTGGTCGACAACGTGGCCTTCGAAAGCGGCTGGCCGGCGCGCTGCTTCCCGTGCCGGCTGCCCGCCGACGCCCGCGTGGCGGGGAACCTCAACGACCTGGCCCAGGCGATGGAAAATCTGGTGCGTAACGCGGTGCGCCACTCGCCGCCGGAGGGGCCCGTCCGCCTGGACGGCCGACGCGAAGGCGACGGCTGGCACCTGTGGATCAGCGACCCGGGCCCCGGCGTGCCCGAGGACCGGCTAGACAGTATTTTTGAGCCCTTCGTGCGCCTGGATCAGGCCCGCTCCGCGGGCAGCGGCTTCGGCCTGGGGCTGAGCATCGCGCGGCGGGCGGTGCACCGCCAGGGCGGCCGGATCTGGGCCGAGAACGGCCGGCCGGGTCTGCGGGTGCACCTGTGCTTGCCCGCCGCGGCGGAAGTTCCCGCCGCGAACGTATAGTTTGTAAATCCTCTTTATTTGCAAATAAGAATTACTATCATTCCGGACTCTGTTAACTGGATTGACCAAAAAGGAGTATCGGGATGCGATTTGCGTTTTGGGGGGCGATGGCGCTGCTGGCCACCGGACCAGCGCTGGCAGAAACGGGCGACAGCCACGAACTGGGGCAGGTGACCGTCACGGCGTCGGGGCACGCCCAGCAGTTGGAGGACGCGCCGGCCTCGATCAGCGTGATCACGCGCGAGCAGATCGAGCAGCGCTACTATCAGGACGCCACCGATGCGTTGCGGGACATCCCCGGGGTGATCATCACCGGTGGCGGCTCCGGCGACCGCGGTAACGACATCGTGATCCGCGGCATGCCCGCCCAGTACACCCTGATCCTGGTTGACGGTAAGCCGGTCTCCACCCGTGAAACCCGTCCCAATGGCAGCGCCGGTTTCGAGCAGGACTGGCTGCCGCCCCTGCAGGCGATTGAGCGGATTGAAGTGGTGCGTGGCCCGATGTCGACCCTGTACGGCTCCGACGCCATCGGCGGTGTGGTCAACGTGATCACCCGTAAGGTGGCCGAAGAGTGGGGTGGCGCGGTGCAGCTGGATACCATCATTCAGGACGACTCCCGTTCCGGCGATATCCAGCAGGGCAACTTCAGCCTTAGCGGCCCGTTGCTGGCGGACACGCTGGGCTTGCAGGTTTACGGCCGCGCCAGCAACCGTCAGGAAGACCGCTTCGTGGACGGTTTTGAAGAGAAAAACCTGAAGAACCTCAACGCGCGCCTGTCGTTCACCCCCACCGACAACCAGGATTTCACCCTGGAAGCGGGACGGACCAAGCAAGATCGCCGTTCCTTGATTGGTTACAGCGCGCCGGCCACCGGCTGCCGGGGCGGCTGCACCGATTCCGACAACGAGTTCACCCGCGAAGTGCTGGCGCTGAGCCACACCGGCCGTTGGGATTTCGGTACCACCGACTCCTACGTGCAGCGTGAGGAAGCGGAAAACCTGACCCGTGAAATGAAGGTCACCAACACCTCCGCCAAGACCGCCCTGGTGACGCCCCTGGGCGACCATCTGCTCACCGTCGGCGCCAACTTCGAGAAGGAAGAACTGTCCGACGATACCTCCAACCAGATCTCCAACCGCACCGAGGTGGACGCTTCCAAGTGGGCGCTGTTCGCCGAGGACGAATGGATGTTGCCGGGCAATGTGTCGGTCACCGGCGGTGTCCGGCTCGACGATGACGAAAACTACGGCAGCCACGTGAGCCCCCGCTTGTATGGTGTTTGGGGCATGGCGCCGCGCTGGACCCTGAAGGGTGGCGTGTCCACCGGCTTCCGCTCCCCGTCGCTGCGCGAAATCACCCCGGACTGGGGGCAGGTAAGCCGGGGCGGCGACGTCTACGGCAACCCGGACCTGGAACCGGAAACCTCGGTGAACAAGGAACTGGGGCTGTACTTCAACGCCGGTCGTGACCTGCAGGCCAACGTCACCGTGTTCCACAACGACTTCAAGGACAAGATCACCCGCATCGCTTGCCCACCCAGTGTCTGCACCGGCGGCCCCAACCAGTTCGGTTCCGACCCGACCTACCGGGTGAACGTGGACGAAGCGGTGACCCAGGGCGTGGAAGCCGCCGTGTCCACCACGCTGGCGCGCACGCTGGACTTGACGCTCAGCTACACCTACACGGATTCAGAGCAGCAGTCCGGTGAGTACGAGGGCGAGCCGCTCAACCAGGTGCCCAAGCATCTGGCCAGCCTGCAGGCGGACTGGCGTGTCACCAGCCGGCTGTCGCCCTGGCTGGCGGTCCGCTACCGCGGCGAAGAGAGCCAGCCCACCACCGGTCCCTCGAGCAGCAGCATTGTTGCGCCGTCGAACACCCTGGTGGACGCCGGTCTGGCCTTCAAGCTGACGCCCCAGGCGACGTTGAACACCGGCGTTTATAACATCGCCGACAAGGAAATCTTCCAGGACGAGTACGGCTACGTGGAAGACGGCCGCCGCTACTGGCTGGGCATGCGCGTCAGCTTCTAGTCCGCTACGCCGGTTCCGTGAAGCGGGTGAGGATGTCCCGCCAGCGGTCGTAAACGAAAAAATGGCCGCCGTCCGGTTCCAGGGTCAGGCGGCTGTTGGGCAGCCACTGCTCCACCGCCAGCGCCTGGGCCACCGGCACCTGGCCGTCCCGCTCGCCGTGCCACAGATAGACCGGCATGGTGAGCGACGCGGCGGCCGGCTCCGGGGCCCGGGCCACCGCGCGCAGATCCTCCACGAAACCCTGGCAGCCGTGGCGGTAGGCCTCCTTGACCGCTTTCACATAGGCGTCCCGGTGGCGCTGTTGGGCGAACACCGGCGCGTCCGCCGGACTGGTGAACGTGACGAAGCGGCGCAGGTGTTTATCCGGATTTTTGATCAGCCCCCGCGCCACCAGGTTAAGCACGTTCTCCATCAGGTCCGGCGCCCGGTCGGCGACGCCGACCACCATCCGGAACAGGCCGCGCATCGGGTCGGCGTCGCCGCTCAGGTGCGTGGGGCCGAGCGCCGATACCAGGCCCAGCCGCTGCACCCGCTGCCCCAGACGGCTGGCGCAGTGCAACGCGAGAAAGCCGCCCAGGGAATAGCCCAGCAAATGGAAGCGGTCGATCCGCAAATGCTCGGTTAACAGCTCCAGATCGCCCACCAGGTCGTCGATGCTTCTGTCCTTAAGTGGGTCGGAAAGCCCGTAGCCGGGCCGGTCCGGCACGATCAGCCGCAGGTTCAGTTCACGCAGGATGTCGGCGCCGCCGGGCACCTCCAGCCGCGATCCGCGCACGCTGTGAAAGAAGATCACCGGGGTGCCGTCGGCGTTGCCGTATTGGTGGAAGCGCAGGGTGCGGCCGTCGCCGGTGGTGAGTTTTCCGCTCTCGAAGCTTTCCAAGGCCGGCAGATCCAGTGGCGCTTCCGGTGGCGCGGGCGGCGTGCGCTCGGCCGGGCCGGGCGCCAACGGCGCCAGGCCGGACAGGATCACGGACACCAACTCCGCCTGGCGGCCGGTGTCGGTCTTGCGGAACACCGACTTCAACTGCGCGCGCACCGTGGCCGGGGCCACCTGGGCGTCCTCGGCGATGCGGTCGAGGGTGTGGCCGCCGACCAGACCTTTGGCCACCTTGCTCTCCGCCGGCGTCAGCTCGTACAGCTCGCCGAGCAGGGCCTCGTCCACCAGGTTGTCCAGGTTTGAGTGGGAGATGAACAGAGTCGCCGCCGGGCGCTCCGGGTCTTCCATGTCCACGGTTCGGCTCGGGCACACCAACAGGGAGACCGCCACTCCGGAGGCCGGCTCTGTGAGTGGCAGCGCATGGTGGCTGCCCTGTTCCAGGCAGCGGGCCAGCGCTTCGTGCAGGGCCTGGTGCTGGCGACGGTTGTTGATGCGCAGGCGTCCCTGGTGGTTGCTCAGCACCTCGCTGTCGCTGAGCGCGCCGGCGGCGATACGGTTGAAGGTGATGATATTGAGCTGCGCGTCCACCACCGCGATACCGATGGGCAGGCGTTCCAGCGTCGCCACCGCCAGGTCCCGGGTTTCCCGGGTGCGTTCCATCTGCTCGCCGAGACGCAACGCCTGCGCCACATGGGGGATCAGGGCGTCGAGCATGCGGCGTCGCCGGGTCGGTTGCTGGTAGAGGCGGTCGTCCCCGAACGGGATGGCGGCGTCGCGGAGCAGGGCGCTCATCTCCGCCCAATGTTCCGGATCCTGGGCGGCCTGATACATCAACAGCGTCAGCGCCGACAGTTGTTCGGTGTGGCGGGTGCTTTCCTCGCCCTGGTCTTCATGCATCCGTCTTCCCCTCCCCAGGTTCCGAGCATGAAGCCATTGTGCACGTGAATAGAAACGAAAGAACCCCGCCGTAGCGGGGTTCTCGAGGGGGCACGGCCCGGTTTTTCCGGGCGGAACGGGCTTACATGTTTTCCTGAATGCGCTGGCGCAGATCGGTGTCGTACTGCGCCAACTGCGCGATCTGGTTGTATTTGCGCACGTCCAGACCGGTGTCCTTCACCGCCTTGACCATTTCCTGCTGCGCTTCGCGCTGCACATCCATGGCTTGTTGCGGATCCTCGGACGCCGCTTTCACCTGCGACTGGTACTGGCCTTTAATTTCTTCCACCTTGCTTTGCGCCTCGGCGAATTTCTCCACTTCCGCGTCGCTGATATCGGACGCATCGCCCAGGGCCGGATTCGGTTGCCCTTGCGGCGCTTGCTGCGCGGACGGCTGACCTGCCTGGGCGGCGCCTGGCTGGCCCTGCTGCGGGCTCTGTTGCGGCGTGCCCTGCTGGGCCGCGGCGGCGCCAGCGACACCGGCGGCGAGAAAAAGGGCGGACAATGACATCAGAGGCTTTTTCATAGCAAAACTCCTTGGCCTATTCGGGATCTAGCAAACGCGGTTCCTGCCGCGTCCTGTGAGGTGGGACAGGGCATGGGCGAGGAGTTCACCTGAACTTGGAGTCAAATTTCATTTATTCCTTAAGGCTATAAAAGTAGCACCAGATATTTCTTTTAAATGAGCAGGGCGCCCTTATCATTGCTTACTCACACGAAGTCAGGACAAAAGGAAAGGCACACCATGGGTAACGCGCAGTTGATCACACGGGTCGGCAACAACAGCGCCGGTCTGTCCCGCGACGCCATCGATGACCTCAACCGGGAATATCGGGACCTGGACTTCGAGGCGCGTATCCGCCGTGTCTATCAGGATTTCGCCCCGGACAAGATCATGGTGACGTCCTCGTTCGCGGCGACCTCCGCCTATTTCCTGCACATCATTTCCTCGATCCGTCCGCAACAGAAGATCCACTTCATCGACACCGGCTACCACTTCGAGGACACCCTGAAGTACAAGGAATACCTGATCGAGCGCTTCAAGCTGGACGTGATCGACCTGCGCGCCGACGAGCGCCAGCACCAGATCACCCAGGACGAACAGATGTGGCGCACCGATCCGGACCTGTGCTGCCAGGTGAACAAGGTTCAGCCCCTGGAGGACGCCAAAGAGCACTACGACCTGTGGATCTCCAGCCTGATGGGCTGGCAGACCGAGCACCGTGCCGGCCTGGAAGTGTTCGAAGAGCGCCGTGGCATGATCAAGTTCAACCCGATGATCGACGTCACCCGCGAGCAGCGCGACGCCTACATCGCCGACCACGACCTGCCGTTCCACCCGCTGGTGGAAGAGGGTTACCACTCCATTGGCTGCAGCCACTGCACCTGGAAAGGCGAAGGCCGCGAAGGCCGCTGGCAGGGTTCCTCCAAAACCGAGTGTGGCATCCACCTTTAATCCCGACGCGGCGGGCCTGTGCGAGCGGGCCCAGCCCGCGAAAGGGCGGCAAAGCCGCCCGGCAGGATTCCAGAGAGTTCTATCGATACCGCCGCGTATATCCCCAATAAACCACGGCTAAAAACACCGCCAACCCCGCCGGCATTATCAACGCGTTGAAATGAAGCACCCGGAATAGCAGGGTCCCCACCAGCCCGCCAACGATAAACCCGCCGATCAACAACACGAACAGCAATAACCGCCGCCCGTTAATCGGCACGCCGCGCAGCCGGTTGCCCAGCATGATGCCCAGGTCAGTGAAAATGCCCGACAGGTGGGTGGTGCGGATAATCGAGCCGCTGTAGGTCGTCACCATGGCGTTCTGCAGGCCGCAGGCCATGGACGCCAGATACACGCCCAAATCACTGCCCTGTTGCAGGGTCAGCATGGCCATCACCAGCAGGGCGGCTTCGATCAGCAGCGAAAACCCGTAATGCCGCCCCAGTTTCAAGGCGGAGCTGGGGATCAGCATGCCGCTCAGGGCCGCGCCGGCCAGAAAGCTGCCCAGGGTGAGCAGCAGATGCCCGGCCTGGGCCACGGCCAGGTCCGCCAGTGCCAGCCCGAGCAGTGAGCTGGTGCCGGTCAGGTGCGACACCGATTGGTGGCTGAACCCCAGCAGGCCCACGGCGTTGACGCTGCCGGCGAGGAAGGCCAGCAAAAAAGCGCCGACCTCTACCCAGCGGGGAAGGCGGGTGAGCAATGGCCTGTCCTTGTGATGAGAATGAACGGCTGATGATAGCAAAGCCCCCTTGCGACCCCCACCGTGAAAGCGGAACGGGTCGGCTGACCCCTTGAATATCGCCCGCTTATAATCACCGGTTACAAACGAAGGTGGTAGCGGCTCGCCGGCCGTGCCTCAATGGAAGGGGTTTCTCGGGGAATAGGGACATGAAAACAGCGATCATCGTGGAAGATCATGGTGACACCAGGGAGTGGTTGACCGCTTTGTTGGGGGACGCGTTTCCCGGCATTCAAGTGGCTGTCGAAAGTACCGTGACTGGCGGTCTTCAGGCGCTGAGTGAAGGGTCGTTCAGCCTGGCGTTGCTGGACATCAGTTTGCCGGATGGTAATGGGGTAACGCTGGTGGAATGGCTGCGCCGCCGCTCCCCGGACACCTACATCGTGATGGCCACCATTTTCGATGACGACGACCACCTGTTTACCGCGCTGCGCGCCGGCGCCCACGGCTATCTCCTCAAGGATCAACCCCGCGAAAGACTGATCGAGCAGCTCGGCGGCATCCTCCGTGGCGAGCCGCCCCTGTCACCCAGCATCGCCCGCCGCATGATGCGCCACTTCCGGCAAACCAGTAAGCCGGAGAACGGTGAGGACCCGCTCACTGAACGGGAGCGGGAAGTGCTCGGGTTGTTGGCGCGGGGCTTTACCCGCACGGACATCGCCACCGCCCTGGGCATCGCCGCCAACACCGTGGCCACCTACACCAAGAGCATCTACCGAAAACTGGGCGTGTCCGGTCGGGCCGAGGCGGCTCTGGAAGCGGTGCGGCTCGGCGTGGTCAAGCAGAATGGTTGAACGGCGCTGGGCACTGGCGCCGCTACAGGCATTGTTACTGGCGACGTTGGTTTTGTTGGCGGCGGTGGCTCTGGCGCTCTGGCTGACCCTGCGCGGGCCCTCGTTAGGCGTGGAGCTGAACGCGGTCGGTGAGCGTGGCGTGCGGGTGGTCGCGGTGTCGCCCGACGGGCCCGCGGCAGGCGTATTGGTGGCCGGCGATGTCATTCGGGCACTGTCGTCGGCGCGTGGCCATCACGATCTGTCCGGTTTCGACCCTGTTTCCCAACCCCATGCGCAGCCCACCTTCGCGGCCTATAACCGTTACCTGGAAAAGGAAGAGGCGGTCTACCGGTCTTTGCTGGCTGGTCCGGTGACCCTGCATCTGGATAACGGCGAGCGGGTGTCGCTCACCCCCGACGCTCAGCGAGCCCTGCCGTCGCTGCCGTTGGCGTTCTGGCTGTTGCATCTGTACGGCGCGCTCGCTTGTCTGATCGGTCTTTCGGTGTGGGTATTCATGCCCCGCTATTGGCCCGCCAGGCTGCTGGCGCTGTCGGGGCTGGGCATGTTTCTGGCCACCTGGCAGCACAGCCTCTGGGAAAGCCGCGAGCTGGTGCTGCCCGGGGCGCTATTCGACGGGCTGATGCGTGGCAACCACCTGGCCATGTATCTATTGTTCACCACCCTGACGGCACTGTTGGTGATCTACCCGCGTCGCACGCCGGGCGGGCGCTGGATCATCGCCGCCGTGGTGATCGTCATGACCGCGCTGCAGCTCAACGAAAATCTGCAGGGCGTGGATCTGCCCTTGCACACCTTTTACCTGCCGATGCTGCTGTTTTACCTGTTGGGTATCGTTTTGATGGCGGCCCAGTGGCGGCTGACCCGTTCGCGTCCCACGGAACGGGGCGCGCTACGCTGGGTGTTCCTGTCGATTCTGATCACCATGGGCATGGGGCTGGTGGTGTATTTTCTGCCCGTGGTCCTGGACCTGCCGCCGGTGGCGCATCCCTCCACCATGGTGGGGCTGGTGGTTACCCTGTACATCGGTTTCGCCCTGGGTATTCTGCGCTACCGGCTGTTCCAACTGGAGCGCTGGTGGTTCATGGCCTGGGCCTGGTTCCTCGGTGGCCTGGCCGTGCTGCTGGTGGACGTGGCGGTGATTGCCGCGTCTGGCCTCAATCAGGCCGAGGCGCTGGCGCTGGCGGTGATCATTGTTGGTTGGGTTTACTTTCCGGTGCGCCAGTGGCTGTGGCGTCGTTTGGCGGCGTCCTCGGAAGCCAATATGGAGCGCCACATACCGGCGTTCGTGGAGTCGCTCTATACCTGCGACCCGGAGCAGGTCGGCGCCCTGTGGCGCGATCTGTTGCGCGAAGTGTTCCAGCCGCTGTCCCTGGCCAGCGCCGATCGATCGGTAACGGAGGTGTCCCTGGCCGGCAACGGTGCGCGGCTGATGATTCCGGCGCTGGACGACGGTGATGGCCTTTGCCTGCTGTACGGGCAGGGCGGGCGCCGTCTGTTCGGACGCCGCGACAAGGACATCGCCGCGGCCCTGGTGGCCACCGGTTCCCGCCTCTACAACGCCCGGCGCGCCCGGGAAGCCGGTGCCGCCCAGGAGCGGGGGCGTATCATGCGCGACCTTCACGACGACGTGGGCGGCCGCTTGCTCACTCTGATCCACCGAGCGCCGGACCCCCACCATGCTCAATTGGCGCGCAACGCCATGTCGTCCCTGCGCCATGCGATCCAGGCGCTGGACCCCAATCGCCGACGCAGCCTGCGCGAACTGTTGGAGGACTGGCTCGGCGACAGCGTCGAGCGACTGCCCAGGAACGAGCCGCTGGCTGGTGTGACGCTGCCCGACGAAACCGACCATATCGAGTTGACGCCGCGGCACTACGTGAACCTGCGCCGGGTGCTCGATGAAGCCCTCACCAACGCCCTCAAGCACGGCCAGCCCGGCACCCTGCGGTTCGGGCTGGCGGTGGACGACGCCGGTGTCCGCCTGTGGTTGTCCAACCGTATCGCCGGATCCGGGGAGGAGAACGACGGCCCCTCCGGCTACGGCCTCGGTAATCTCCATACCCGGATGGAAGAGCTCAACGGAGAGTTGATTCTCCACCGCGAACCGGGCCCGCCACCGCGCTTTTGCGTGGAAGCACGCCTGGCGCTCTAACCCCGGGTGACCCCGTTTGGGTGATGGGGCGGTTGTTCCCCTGCGCCTATGCTGACTCCGCTTGCCCTGGTCCACAGGGCTCCATGGAACGATGCAGCGGATAATAGGGGAACAACATGAAAACCCGTAACCCATTCTCGGGAGCACGCGCCGGCGTGCTGGCGGTGGCATTCGGCGCTTTGTTGGCCGGTTGTGGCGGGGGCGGCGGCTCCAACAACGGTTCGGCGGGAGGGGCGCCGGCACCAGGCGGCGCCGTTGAGCCCACCGACCTGCCGGCCCTGGCGGGTCTGGAAGGCGACGCGGACAACCAGGACCTGCTTTATTTCACTCAGCCCGAGGGCGCCGATCCGGGGTTGTACGCGGTCGACCCGGCGGCGCCGGACGCCGCCATTCTGGTGGACGACCGGGTGCTGTTGGACGAAAACGCCTTTTCACTTTCCTACGATCGCAGCTTCCTGCCGATTCACGAAGCCACCCTCAACGCCGACGGCTCGCTGTCGGATTTTCGCGTCGACCGGGTGCTTTATTTCGACAACCGCTCTCTGCTGGACACCAACGGCTTCCACACCGCCGTCACTGATGACCCGGCGCCGCAACCCAGCCCGGTGTCTTCCGAGAATCTGATTCTGCTGAGCAACGCCATTATCCAGTACGCGCTGGACGACGCGGATAACACCTCGGTGCTCTACCAACTGAGCGATCAAGGTTGGTACCAGTTCCTGCTCAGCGACGACGACAACACCGACCCCCTGGAGCTGGCGGAGCGCTTTACGCCGGTGGCGCCGGTGCTCGACCCGGACCTCGCCCGGGGCGCCGGCTATCTGGTGATCGACAGCGATGACGAAGGCCGCATCAAACGCGTCGGTATGAATCTGGAACCGGAGCCCGGCGAGGTTACCTTCAACGGAGCGCCGATCGCCGCGAACGCTCAAGCGCTGCCGCTGGGTGGCCCGCTGAACGACGGCGCCCAGTATCTGGTGATTAGCGGTCAGGCCAGCCCCGGTGTTGGCAACTTGTTCCTGTACCGCCCCGATCAGGGTGATGTGGGCACGCTGGAGCAGGTGGTCAATAGCGAGGGTGACCCCCTGATCTTCAATGAATCCCTGTTCCCGCCACCGACCCCGGCGCTGCCGGCGCCGCAGCACCTCACGCGCAGCGACGACGTTCTGTTTTTCGCCATGCAGGGCAATGTGCTCGGCTTTGGGGATTTCGATCTGGTGCGGGTGGAGGGCGCGGAGTGGCGTCTGGTGGCCACCGAACCCGGCCTGGGCGAGTTCGTCATCGCCAGCGGTGACCGGGTGGCGGTGCACAGCGACGACAAGGTGCTCAGCTTCGCCGTGGACGGCTCCGACCGCCGCGTGATCGACAGCGACGATTCCATGTTCGGCCAGGACATCTCCACCCCGGTGTTGGGCGCGCGCAACGGCTGGATCTTCTATAACCGCGACACCGGCATCGGTGGCGTGGATCGTTTCGCGGTGGCCAACCGGCTGGACGGCAGTGACCAGGTGGTGGTCGCCGATGCCTCCTGGGTAGGGGCGTCGTCCACGGGCACCGCGCCCTCCAGCACCCAGCTCGACGCCATGGAAGTGTCCGAAGTGTTCATGTTGCGAAACGGCACCGAGCTGGCGGCGATCAACGCGGCCACGCCCGCCGCCGGTGCGGTGCGCCTGGGCCAGTTGCCGGATTCCGCTGACCAGGTGCGGATGTACGGGTTGGCCCCCGGCCCCCACCGTCTGTTGCAGGCGGTCAGCTCCGGCGCGCCGGAGACCCTCGACGTGCTGTACGTGAACACCCGCGAAGAGGATTCGCTGCGGGTGATCAGCGAGCAGTCCAGTGGCGACGCCGACCAGCGTCCGGTGAACGGCTTCTAATCAAGGACATGACCATGATGACAGCGATAAACACGCTAAGAGAGTCGGCCGCTCTGCTCTGTCTGGTCGCCGTGCTCGCCGCCTGTGGCGGTGACGCCTCCTCCGGCGGTACCACCGCCGCCGGACCGGGGGCGGAACCGCCGGATCAGACCGACCCCGGCACCCCCGAGGGCGGCGGTGCCCTGAGCGGCGCGGCGCAAAAAGGCCCCTTTCAGGCCGGTGCCACCGCACGGTTGCAGCGGCTGGTGAACGGCGCCGTGGACAGCGACACCGCGGCGCTGGAAACCACGGTGGACGAACGCGGCCGCTATGCGTTTCCGGAAACCGGTTTCTTCGGGCCGGCATTGCTCACCGTAAGCGGATTCTGGTTCGACGAAGGCGAGGGCCAGTTCAGCGGCGAGCCGGTGACGTTGCGCGCGGTGGTCTTGTTGGAAGAAGACGAGGAGGCCCCCGACGCCAACGTCAATGTGCTCACCGACCTGATCAGCGAGCGCCTGATGGCGGCCCTGACGGACCACGGCGATGACTACGCCGCCGCCCTGGCGTCGGTGATGCCGGAGTACCGCGACCTCACCGGCCTGCGCCGGGCGCCCGGGCAACTGGATATGCTGGCCGGTTTTATCCCCGGCGAGACCCTGGACCTGGGTTTGTACCAGGAGGTGCGGGTATTACCTCTGCTCAGCGCCGCGCTGGCGGAAAGCGGTCTATCCGATCTTGACCAGGCCCGCGCCGGCTTTGCCGATGGCGGCGCCGACAACGCCGACGCCCAGGCGTTCTGGGAGGCCATGAAGACAGGTTACGGCACCCTTCTGGCGGAACATCCGGATGAGGAATCCTTGATCGCCGCGATCCAGCAGAACCTGGAGGGGCAATACCCGTTCAATGACGGTGAGGGCTTCCCGCCGGTGCAGGTGGGCGGGCTCTCCGAAGCGGTGGGGTTCGCGCCCGCCTGCTCCCAGGGCCCGGACGGCGGTGAGGAAGGTTACCGGCGCATCTGCGTGGACGCCGGGCCGCAAACCACCAGCCTGGCCTCCGGCAGCGCCAACGCCCGGGACTTTTACCTGGAAGCGCCTTACGGCGGTTCGTTCATTGTGCGCCTCAGCCAC
>JBELJS010000041.1:0-33291 GCA_042090255.1 Alcanivorax sp.
AACCTTTGCCGGGAGCTTCGCTCCCTTTCGCGGGCAGGGCCCGCTCCCACAAGCCGCCCCCACAAGCCCGCGGCCTTTTAGAACAGGTCCTGATCCAGGCTCATCATGGTGCCGGCACCGGCCTTGATCTGCTCGGCCAGGGCGCCGGCGCGGGGCAGCAGGCGCTCGTAGTAGAAGCGGCCCACGGTGACCTTGGCGCGGCCGAAGTCGTCGTCGCGTTGCGCGGCGGTGACCATCATGCGCGCCCACAGCCAGGCGTAGGTGACGTAGCCGAATAGATCCAGATACTCCACCGCGTTGGCATTGACCGCGTCCGGGTTGTCGCCGGCCTGGCGCAACAGCTCGGTGGTGGTGCTTTCCAGCAGGTCCACCGCGCTCACCAGACGCTCTTTGATGCCGTCCATACCCGGCTCATTACCGTTGCCATCGATCCAGCGGCGGATGTCGGCGATGTAGGCCTCCACGTATTTGCCGCCATTGCGGGTCACTTTGCGGCCGGCCAGATCCAGTGCCTGAATGCCGTTGGTGCCTTCGTAGATCTGCGAGATGCGGCAGTCGCGCACGAACTGCTCCATGCCCCATTCGCGCACATAGCCGTGGCCGCCGAACACCTGCTGGCCGATCACCGTGGTGTCGAAGCCGCGGTCGGTGAAGAACGCCTTGGCGATGGGCGTCATCAGGGCGACCCGGTCCTGGGCGGCTTTTTGCTCGGCGTCGTCCTCGGAGAACTTAGCCTTGTCGAGCTCCATGCCCACATAGGTGGACAGCGCCCGGCCGCCCTCGTTGAGAGCACGCATGGTCAGCAGCATGCGGCGCACGTCACCGTGCACGATGATCGGGTCGGCGTTGCCGCCTTCGTTCTGGACGCCGGTGGCGGCGCGGCCCTGCAGGCGTTCGCAGGCGTAGTCGGCGGCGCTCTGGTAGCTCACCTCACCCAGCCCCAGGCCCTGGATGCCGATGGACAGGCGCTCGTAGTTCATCATCGTGAACATGCACGCCAGGCCCTCGTTGGGCCCGCCGACCAGCCAGCCCTTGGCGTCGTCGAAGTTCATCACGCAGGTGGCCGAGCCTTTGATGCCCATCTTGTGTTCGATGGAGCCGGCGGCCACGCCGTTGCGTTCGCCGCTATTGCCGTCCGCGTCCGGCAGGAACTTGGGCACCAGGAACAGGGAAATACCCTTGGAGCCGGCGGGGGCGTCCGGCAGCTTGGCCAGCACCAGGTGGATGATGTTATCCACCATGTCGTGCTCACCACCGGTGATGAAAATCTTGGTGCCGGAGACGTTGTAGGAACCGTCGTCGTTGGGCACCGCCTTGCTGCGCATGATCCCCAGGTCGGTGCCACAGTGCGGCTCGGTGAGGCACATGGTGCCGCTCCACTCGCCGCTGTAGAGCTTAGGCAGATAGGCCTGCTTGAGCTCTTCGGAGGCGTGCGCGTCCAGGCACAGGGTGGCGCCGTTGGTGAGCGCCGGGTACAGCGCGAACGAGGAATTAGCGCTGTGCATCATTTCCTCGAACAGCACCGCCAGGGATTTGGGCATGCCCTGGCCACCGAATTCCGGGTTGCCGGAAAACGCACTCCAGCCGTTCTCGGCGTAGGTCTTGAAGGCTTCCTTGAAGCCTTCCGGGGTGGTCACTTCGCCGTTCTCGAAATGGCAGCCCTGCTCGTCGCCTCCACGGTTGAGGGGAAACAGCAGGTTCTCCACCATCTTGCCGGCTTCGTCGAGGATCGCGTCGGACAGATCGCGGGTCACCTCGGCGGTGGCGGACATGGAAGCCCAGAGCTTATCGGCCTCGAACACATCGTTAAGGACGAAGCGCATGTCTTCCAGGGGCGCTTTATAGGTGGCCATTGGCATATCTCCCGAAACAGACTACTCACGTAACTTAAAACGGCGGGACGATAGTTTAGTCCCGGCGAACAGGGCGTAAATGTTTATTTGTGACCCGCCGTTCATCCTCTGGCCGGGGCTCCGGACGGCGCCACAGCCACAGCATCATGACGCACAGAAACAGCGGGAGGCCGATCTTGACCGGGTTGGGCACCGGGGACAAGGCAATCACACCGATGCTGATCAGCATCATGGTGGAGGCGGCGCATTTGCCGCGCCGGGATATGGCGCCGCGCTCACGCCAGTGGTGGATGGGCGGTCCATAGTGGGGGTGATCCAGTAACCAGGCCTCCAGGCGTGGCCAGCCCCGGGCCCCGGCCCAGGCGGCCACCAGCATGAACACCACGGTAGGCATGCCCGGCAGGATCACGCCGATCAAACCCAGGGCCACGCACAACAGCGCCAGGGCACGCCAAAGGAATACCTTGATCATGGGACGATTACAGCACGGCGGCACCCCGCCGGGCCAGCGGCGGGCTACGGCTCATCGAAGGAGGCGTAATAGTCCGCCAGGCTGTCGATCAGGGCGCGGACCGCTGGCAGCATGCCACGGCGGGACGGAAATACGGCATGAATAATGTCCCGGCGCGGAGCCCAGTCCGGCAACAGGTGGACCAGTTCGCCGCGCGCCAAAGCGCCACGGACGGTCAGCAACGGCAGTTGCACCACGCCAACGCCGCCCAGCGCCGCCCGGCGCAGGGCCACCATATCGGTGGTCACGAAGCGCGGTGTATGGCGCACCGACAGCTGCCGGCCATCCGGCCCATACAGGGCCCATTCATAGCGCGGCGCCGGCCCGCCCAGCCACAGGCTGGGCCAGTCGCCCAGCGCATCTGGCTCGGCCGGCGAGCCGTGGCGTTCGATCAGATCCGGGCTGGCGAGCAACCCCAGGTGCCGCTCGGACAGCACTTTCATCACCAGGTCGCTGTCTTCCAGCGGCGGCTGGCGGACGCGGATCGCCACGTCCACCGCCTCGTGAACCAAGTCGACACGGCGGTTGGTGGCCTCCAGATGCACGGTGATACCGGGGTAATCGCGCATAAACCCGGCCAGGAACGGGCCGACATGCACATGCAGCAGGGTCACCGGACAAGCCAGACGGATCACCCCACGGGGCGCCGCCCGCACACTGTCGATGGCCTCCTGGGCGGCTTCCGCCTCCACCAGCATGGCCTTGCAGTGCTCGTAGTAAGTTTGCCCGGTGTCGGTGGTCGAGAAGTGGCGGGTGGAACGGTGAATCAGGCGCACGCCGAGGCGCTCTTCCAGGGCCGCCACCCGACGGCTCAGTTTGGATTTGGGCACGCCAATGGCGCGCCCGGCCGGGGCGAAGCCGCCGTGTTCCACGGTTTGCGCGAAGTAATAGAGGTCGTTCAGGTTTTCCATCGCTCCGCCATCATCGTCCCATTAATAGAACGAAGCGTAGCACTTTAGCTATCTACCGCTCCAGGCGTCTCGTTTATAGCATTGGATACATGGGGAAGCCGCCGGCTTCTCCAGCAACCAAGGAGCTATATCATGAGTACTTACAATCGCTTGAATAAGGACGACGCGGCGGTGCTGCTGGTGGACCATCAAGCCGGCTTGCTGTCACTGGTCCGCGACATCGACCCGGACCGTTTCAAGAACAACGTGCTGGCCCTGGCGGATATGGCCGAGTACTTCGAGCTGCCCACCATCCTCACCACCAGTTTCGAGGACGGCCCCAACGGCCCACTGGTACCGGAACTTAAAGAACAGTTTCCGGACGCGCCCTACATCGCGCGGCCCGGCCAGATCAACGCCTGGGATAACGAGGATTTCGTGCAGGCGGTGAAGGCCACCGGCAAGAAGCAGCTGATCATCGCCGGGGTGGTTACCGAGGTGTGCGTGGCGTTTCCCGCCCTGTCCGCTCTGGAGGAAGGCTACGAGGTGTTCGTGATCACGGATGCGTCCGGCACCTTCAACGCCATGACCCGCGACGCGGCCTGGCAGCGGATGGTCGCCGGGGGCGCGCAGTTGATGACCTGGTTCGGCGCCGCCTGTGAGCTGCACCGCGACTGGCGCAACGACGTCGAGGGTCTGGGCGCGCTGTTCTCCAACCACATTCCGGATTACCGCAATCTGATCACCAGCTACACCGCCCTGACCTCGCAATCCTGACCCGGTGGGCGCTCGCCGAAACGGCGGGCGCCCCGCCATGGATCAATACGCGCCGCTGTCCAAGTCTTCCGGCGGCGCCGTGCTCACTCCCCCGCGGGCGGCCGCCTGGCCCCTGCTCATCAGCTCCTGCACCGTCATGGATTCACCGTTGAGCGTGACCTCACCCTTTTCAATCGTGAGGTGGGTACGCAGCCGGCCCGCTTCCTGGCGCAGCCAGCCGCTGCTCTGATAATCCACCAGGCCAGGCGGCAGCAGGGCGGTGGCGGCATCAAACGCCAACCGCACGTCCGCCAGCCGCGCCAGTGCCGCAGGCGGCAGCATCTGCAGTTCCGCGAAGCTGGGGTTGAGCCCGTCGAGGCCGTTGTAGTCCAGGGCGCTGTCCAGGGTGAGCTGACGCTCGCCGGCGCCGTCCACCACCATTTTCAAGGTCATGCCGGTGCGCCCGGGGTGCAGCAACTGGGTGCTCATCACGGTGACCATCTCTTCCCCCAACGCGGCCATCCGCTCGGCCTTCTCCTGCATCGCGGCGGAGTCACCGTCGCCGCCCATGGCCTGCACCATCATTTCCAGCTGCAGGCTGTCCAGCTCCTGGGAGATGCGCTGCAAGCGGATGGTGGCGGCGCGGTCAAAGCCGTGCCAGTCGGCGCCCACCCAGGCGCTGGAGACCCGCTTGGGCACCTGGTCGCCGCTCAGACCGTCCAGCCACAGGCCCAGGTCGCCGCCCAGGGTCTCGCCGTCTTCCCGGGTGCGGGTGCGCAGGGTGGCATTACCCGCCAGCAGCTCCCGACCACCGGCGCTGACACTGAGACCGCTCAACGCCATGGTCATGTCCACCATCGGCAGCACGTCCCCCAATATCGCCTTGAGGCGGACTTCCGCGTCCAGCTCGGGCAGCACCAGGGCGCCCTGCGGGCCGGCCACGCGCAGATCACGGCCGCGCATAAAGAAGTCGCCGACCTTGGCGGCGACGTCGTCGATGTGGCCGTCCATGCGCAACTCGGCCAGCGAGGCACTCAAGGCCGGGCTTTCGAACTGGAACGGCGACACCAGCACGCGCAGGTCCGCGCCGCCATCAAAGGTATACCAGGTGTGCCCGATCACCGGCGGGCGGCCAGCGAACAGGCCATCGACCATCTGCTTTATTTCCGGCGGCAGCGGGCTCAGGTCCAGCTCGCTGCGGGCGTAGGCGAGCCCCAGAGACGGACCGTCGGGCCCGAACAGCAGCGGCCCGTAGTGAACCTCGCTGCGGTCGCAAAGCTTACCGGAATAGGCCTGCAACATGGCCAGGTCCGGCGGCAGCCGGTCGAACACCAGGCAAATACGGGATTGGGCACCGAACAGCCCCCTGTCGTATTCGGCGACCTCCAGCCGCACCCTGTCGGAGCCGGGTATGATTTCCTGTGCGACCACCTGGGCCCGCACCGTGTCTTCCACCTTATTGCCGATCACATAACCGGCGGCCAACCAAAGCCCGCCCAGAACCAGGACGGCGAGAAGCAGTTTTTTCATTTTTCCCCCAACGGATAGTCGTTCCGGCTGATGGCCGGTTCCCCCAGCGAGTAACTATAGCGGTATCGCCAGAAAATTTTTACCGCCGGGTTGGCAGCCTCCTTGCCCGGTTGGTTCTCGGCGGCCACCCACCAAGCGATGCTGACGAAGCACGGGTTGTGCGAGCGGGCCTCGCCCGCGAAAGGGGCGAAGCCCCGGCAGGATCCCAGAGCCCTTTCCAAACGCAGCACAAACAATCTCTCTGGAATCCTGCCGGGGCTTCGCCCCTTTCGCTTGCAAGGCAAGCTCCCACAGGTGCCACACCCCACAAAAAAGCCCGGCGCGAAGGCCGGGCTTTTCAATCGGACCAGTGACGGCCGGAATCAGAACGCGAAGTGCTCCGCGTCCAGCTCCATCAGGCTGTCGATGCCGCCCTCGATGGCGCCTTTGTGGCCGGCGACACGGGGCAGAATGCGTTTGAAGTAGAAACGCGCGGTACTGATCTTGGCCTTGTAGAAATCCTCGTCACCGGCGCCGGCGTCGAGCTGCGCCTGGGCCTTGCTGGCCATCAGCGCCCACAAGTAGGCCAGGGTCACGTAACCGGAGTACATCAGGTAATCCACGGACGCGCCGCCGGCGTAGTCCGGGTTCTGCATCGCCTGCATACCGATGGCCTGGGTCAGATCGCCCCACTCTTTGTTGCTGGCCGCCAGCGGCTCGATCAGCTCTTTGAGCTGCTCGTTGTCGGCGTTGGCTTCGCAGAACTTGTGGATGATCTTGGTGAAGTTGCGCAGCGCCTGGCCCTGGGTCATCAACACTTTACGGCCCAGCAGGTCGAGCGCCTGGATGCCGGTGGTGCCTTCGTACAGGGTGGAGATGCGCGCGTCACGCAGGTTCTGCTCCATGCCCCACTCGCGGATGAAACCGTGGCCGCCATAGATTTGCACGCCGTGGTTGGCCGCTTCCAGACCCACTTCGGTGACGAACGCCTTGGCGATCGGCGTCAGCAGCGCCATCAGGGCGTCGGCCTGTTTGCGCTCTTCCTCGTCCTTGGCCAGCTTCACGGTGTCGCCCAGCTGGGCGCAGAAGTACACCAGCGCGCGGCCGCCTTCGGCGAACGCCTTGCTGGTCAGCAGCATGCGGCGCACGTCCGGGTGCACGATGATCGGATCGGCCGGGCCGTCGGCGTTTTTAGCGCCGGACAGGCTGCGCATGGCGAGGCGATCCTTGGCGTAGGTCAGACCGCCCTGGAAACCCAGCTCGGCGTGGGCCACGCCCTGGATGGCGGTACCCAGACGGGCGAAGTTCATAAAGGTGAACATGCAGTTCAGGCCTTTATTCTCCGGGCCGATCAGGTAGCCGGTGGCGCCGTCGAAGTTCATCACGCAGGTGGCGGACGCCTTGATGCCCATCTTGTGTTCGATGGAGCCGCAGGCCACGCCGTTGCGCTCGCCCACGCTGCCTTCACCGTCGGTGAGGAACTTGGGCACGATGAACAGGGAAATACCCTTGGTGCCCTTGGGCGCGTCGGGCAGGCGGGCCAGCACGATGTGGACGATGTTATCGGCCATGTCGTGTTCGCCGGCGGAGATGAAGATCTTGGTGCCGGTGATCTTGTAGGAACCGTCCGCTTGGGGCTCGGCCTTGGTCTTGAGCAGACCCAGGTCGGAACCGCAGTGGGCTTCGGTCAGGCACATGGTGCCGGTCCATTCACCGCTGGTGAGCTTAGGCAGGTAGGCCTGCTTCTGCTCGTCGGTGCCGTGGGCTTCGATGGTGGCCACCGCGCCGTGGGACAGGCCCGGGTACATGCTCCAGGACCAGTTAGCGGTGCCAGTCATCTCGGAGATGGCGATGCTGGACGAGCCGGGCAGGCCCTGGCCGCCGAACTCAGGGTCGCCACCCATGGCCGGCCAGCCGCCTTCCACGTACTTGGTGTAGGCTTCCTTGAAGCCTTTCGGGGTGGTGACCTCGCCGTTTTCAAAACCACAGCCTTCCTCGTCACCGGAACGGTTCAAGGGAGACAGCTCGTTTTCGGCGAACTTGGCGCCTTCTTCAAGAAAGGCGTTCAACAGTTCACTGTTTACTTCTTCCAGACCCAGCTTGGCGTAGTGGCCGTCCAGGTCGAGGACTTCGTTGAGCACAAAGCGCATGTCGCGCAGGGGAGCCTTATAATCAGGCATGTCGGATCTCCCGGAGTGGTTTGCAATGCAGGGAAACCGGCCCCGGAGGTCTGTGCGAAGAGCAGCGAAGCGGGGCGGGTCCATCGTCAGGACGGCAATGGTAGCGCCGCCTGAAAGCCGGTGCCCACAACTATTTGTGACCCGCAAGTCAAACAAGCGTTTGAAACCACTTTTCCGCCGGGAAGGCTGGTATAGTTCCGCTCAGTATCAGGGCACACGAACAGGAGCGACCCGCCATGATCGACCCCAATCTGCTGGACATTCTGGTCTGTCCGGTGAGCAAGGCACCGCTGATCTTCGACGAGCGAAAGGACGAACTGATGTGCAAGGCGAGCGGCCTTGCCTACCCGGTGCGCGACGGCATTCCTGTCATGTTGGAAGAAGAAGCTCGCACTATGGAAGATGACGAACTTCGCTCCCTGTAAGCCCAAGAATTACCCCAAGGACCCCCGATGACACGGCTGCTTTCCTCATCGCTGTTGCTTTTGTCTTTTCTTCTTGCCCCCGGACAGTCGGTTTTCGCCCAACCGGCGGCGGCCGATAATGGCGATGCCCCCGGCGAACCCCTTCCCAGCGACGACGACAGCGCCGCGACGAGCGCTCAGGAACAGGCGCGCCAGCAGCGCGAAGCCTGCCTGTTGCGCGCGGCGCAGACCGCCGGTAACCAGGTGACCCTGGAACAATTGCGGGGCTGGTGCGACGACGGCGCCAGGCGGCGGCTGCCCCACGAGGACGCCCTGCGCGCCCGCCTGGCGCTGGAGCAGACCAGCCAGGAAAACCCGTTCGTGATCACGCCGCATCGGCGCAACTACGTGATGCCCTACAGCCACTGGAGCAACCCCCAGTGGAACGACCCGGACCGCGAGGATCAGAACCTGGATTCCGGCGAGGTGAAGTTTCAGTTTTCCCTGAAAGCACCGGTGTATGACGACTTCTGGGACGGCAGCACTGTGTACATCGCGTTTACCTCTGTGTTCTTCTGGCAAGCTTACAACAGCGAGGAGTCGCGTCCGTTCCGGGAGATCAATTTCACCCCGGAGGTGTTTCTCGCCAAACCCATCGATTGGCAGCTCGGCCCGGTGCGGTCCGAATTGCTGGCGTTCGGCTTCCGCCATGACTCCAACGGCGAGGACGAGCCCACGTCACGCAGCTGGAACCGCCTCTACCTGCGCCATGTGTCGCAGATCGGTTCCTATTATGTGTCGGTGATGCCCTGGTACCGCATCCCCGAGGAAGAGAAGGACTTCCCCCTGGACCCGCGCGGCGACAACAACCCGGACATCGAAAAATACATGGGTAATTTCCAGCTGGAAGTGGCCCGGGTGTTTGGCAACCATGTGCTGGAATTGATGGTGCGCAATAACCTGCGCTCGGATAACAAGGGCGCCGGGCAGATCAACTACTCCTTCCCCATCAACGACCGCTTCAAGGGGCTGGTTCAGGTGTTCACCGGCTACGGCGATTCGCTGATCAATTACGACGATTACGAAACCCGCTACAGCCTCGGCATCCTGCTCACCGACACCCTGTAAAACTCACCGTTCGGCTGGCAACCCCACGGCCTGACTAAAAAAACCGGGGCGGTTACACAGCGGCCATAAACAGCGTGTCCGGGCCGCGCTACAGTAGTGCCAACTCAACGGCAGGGTCTGTTATGCAACCGGATTATCAAGTCGCCATCATCGGCGCCGGCTTCGGCGGCCTGGGCATGGCCATCGCGCTCAAGGACCGGGGCCAGCATGCCTTCGTGGTGCTCGAAAAAGAAAACGACGTGGGCGGCTGCTGGCGCGACAACACCTACCCCGGGGCCGCCTGCGACGTACCGTCGCACCTGTACTCGTTTTCCTTCGAAAAGAAGTTCGACTGGTCACGGCGGTTCGCGCCGCAGGCGGAAATTCTCGCCTACCTGCGCCATTGCGCGGACAAGTACCGGCTGCACCCGCATATCCGTTTCGGCACCAGCGTCAACGGCGCCCGCTTCGACGAGGCGACCGGGCTCTGGCATCTGGACACCAGCAACGGCCCGATCACCGCGCGCGCACTGATCACCGCCACCGGCCAGCTCAACCGGCCCGCCTGGCCGAATCTGCCGGGCCGTGACAGCTTCACCGGCGAGACCTTTCACAGCGCCCGCTGGAACCACGACGTGGACCTCGCTGGCAAGACCGTGGCGGTGATCGGCACCGGGGCCAGCGCCATTCAGTTCGTTCCGGAAATCGCCAAGCAGGCGAAACAGGTCTTGCTGTTCCAACGGTCCGCGCCCTATGTGATCCCCAAACCGGACCGGCCTTACTCGGCCACCGAGCAGCGCCTGATGGCGCGTTTCCCGCTGCTTCAGAAACTGGACCGGGCGCGGGTCTACGCGCAGAACGAGGCCCGGGTGCTGGGCTTCACCAGCCTGCAGGGCGCCATGCGTTTTCACGAATACCTGTTCAAGAAGCACCTGCGCCAGTGCGTGCCGGACCCGGACACTCAGGCCAAACTGACACCGGACTATCCGATGGGCTGCAAGCGCATCCTGATTTCCAACGACTACTACCAAGCGTTGACGAAATACCGGATTCCGGTAATCACCGGTGGCGTGCGCGCGATTACCGCCGACGGTGTGGAGGATACCCACGGCACCCACCATCAGGCGGACGTGATCATTTACGGCACCGGCTTCCAGGCCACCGACTTTCTCGCGCCGATGGCGATCACCGGCCGGCGCGGTCAGGATCTCAACCAGGCCTGGCGGGACGGCGCCGAGGCCTACCTGGGCATCAGCGTGCACGGCTTTCCCAACCTGTTCATGCTGTACGGCCCCAACACCAACCTGGGCCACAACTCGATCATTTACATGATCGAATCGCAGATCGCCTATGTGGTCAGTGCCCTGGAAACCCTGGAACGCGACGGTCACCGCTTCGTGGACGTGCGCCCCGGCGTGCAGGACGACTTCAACCGCGAGTTGCAGGCCCGCATGCGCGACACCGTCTGGGACCAGGGTTGCGAGAGCTGGTACAAAACCGCCAGCGGCAAAAACACCAATAACTGGCCGGGCTTTACCTTCAGCTACCGGCAACGCACCCGACACCTGGATCCGGAAGACTATGAGTTGCACCCGTGAAACCGGCGGCGCCGCGCCCACCCGCGGCCAGAACATACTCGCCGCGACGCTGCGCGGCAGCCTGAGCGTTCTGCTGAAACCCGCGTTCCTGTCGCGCAGCCCGGTGGCCCTGCAACGGCGCTGGCTGGCGGCGCTGTCGCGCACCACCCTGCCCGCCCGTGGCGTTCCCAGGCGGTCCACGGTGCTCGGCCCGGTACCGGTGGAGCTGACCGGCAACGGCCAGAGCGGCACGGTGCTGTACCTGCATGGCGGCGGCTATGTCAGCGGGGCGCCGGTCACCCACCGGGCGCTGACCAGCCATTTGGCGAAGCTGGCGGACGCCAGCGTAGCGGTGGCCGATTACCGTCTGGCCCCGGAGCACCCGTTCCCGGCGGCCCTGGACGACGCCCACCGCGCCTATCTGGCGCTGCTGGCGAAAGGCCATGCGCCGTCGCGGCTGGCGGTGGCCGGCGACTCCGCCGGCGGCGGCCTGACCCTGGCGCTACTGCTACGGCTGCGCGACGAAGGCCAGCCGCTGCCCGCCTGCGCTCTGATGTTCTCGCCCTGGGTGGATCTGACGCTGACGGAAACACCGCTCACCGTGCCCGGCGAAGCCATGCTTAACCGGCAAAGGCTGGAGTTCGCCGCCAACGCCTACGCCGGCGAGCAGCGCGACGACGCTGGCGCATCCCCCTTGTTGGGCAACCTGGACGGCTTGCCGCCACTGCTGATCCAGACCGGCAGCGACGAGATTCTCGCCAACGACAGCGAGCGACTCGCCGAGGCACTGGACCGCGCCGACTGCGACGCTCGCTACCAGCGTTACCCGGGCCGCTGGCACGTGTTTCAACTGCACGCCGGCATGCTTCACGACGCCGATCTGGCGCTGGCGGAGTGCCGCGACTTTCTGCACCAACACTGGCGCTAATCAGTCCAGCGTCGACACCGTGTCGCGGCGCAGAGTTTCCAGCGCCTCGCTGATGCGCACCGGATAAACGCCGCCGGCCTCCTCCACCGGGGCCAGTGAACGCACCGCCCGCGGCAGGCTGGCCAGCTGATCACGCAGCCGCTGGCGGGCCTGGTCCGGGTCCGGTGGCGGCGCCACCGCCTCGCCGTTTTCCACCACCGGTCGCAGCAGCGGCACCCCGTCGCGGGCCTCGTCGCGGCCGGTGATCTCGTCGTACTGGCAGCCGCCGTCGCCGTCACTGAAACGCCACACCTGCTTGGCGCCCGGGTAGAGTGGCTTGCCCGGCGAGGTTTTAAGCCGCGGACGGCCTTGGTATTCGGTGAGCTTGTAGGCGAAATCAAGAGAGGGGGCGTCCGCCACCGAGCCCATTTCCGTACCCACACCGAAGCCATCAATGGGGGCCCCGGCCCGCACCAGCGCCTGGATTTTGTCCTCGTCGAGACCGCCGCTGACCACGATGCGAACGCGGTCGAGCCCGGCGGTGTCGAGCTTGCGCCGTGCCTGACCGGCCAGCTCACCGAGGTCGCCGGAGTCGATCCGCACAGCGCCCACATCCAGCCCTTCGTCGCGCACCAGAGCGATCACCCGGTCGACGCCGCGCAGGGTGTCGTAGGTGTCCACCAATAAAGTGGTACCGGGGTAGTCCCGGGCGTAACGGCGCAGCGCCTCGGTTTCGTCATCGTGGGACTGGATATAGGAATGCGCCATGGTGCCGCGCACCGGCAGATCGAAACTCAGGCCGCCCAGCACGTTGCTGGTGCCGGCGATGCCCGCCACCCGGTAAGCGCGCACACCGCGCCAGGCCGACTCCAGCCCGTGCATGCGACGCATGCCGAAGTCCACCACCGGCACGCCCTCGGCGGCCCGCACCATGCGCGCCGCCTTAGAGGCGAGCAGCGTCTCCAGGTTGACGTAGTTCATCAGCAGGCTTTCCAGCAGCTGACCCTGGATCACCGGCGCCCGCACTTCCAGCAACGGCTCGTTGGGAAACACCACCGATCCCTCCGGCAATGCCCGGATCTCACCTTCAAAGCGGAAATCCGCCAGCCAGCGCAAAAAACCTTCCTTGAACAGATCCAGCTGCCGTAGCCGATCAATCTGCTCGGGATAAAAACGCAGCCCGCGCACCATATGGGCGGCGTACTCCTGCCCGCAGGCCACGGCGAAACGGCGCCCTGCCGGTAGCTTGCGGAAAAACAGACTAAACACCGCCTCGCCGCGGTGATCGTCCTGCCAATAGGCCTGCGCCATGGTCAGTTGGTACAGATCCGTAAGCAGGGCCAGTTCCCGTTCCGAGGGCCAGAGGGCGTCCATTGATACTCCAGTCGGCGTGCGTGATGCGTCGCTACCCCTGTGTCTGACCTCACCCGGGTGTGTTTTCAAGTACCGGTGGCGAGGCGCGGGCGGGGCCAGCGCGACTGCGGTATCATCGCCGATGGGGATCGCCAATGATCTGATGGAGTCATTATGCCAATGCTGGCCCGTTTAAGCCTGCCCGTACTGCTGCTTCTCGCCACCGCCTGCCAAAGCTTTTCTGGCCTGGAAGCGCCGGAAGTCAGCCTGTCGTCACTGCGCCTGGAAAGCGCCGGTGTGTTCGAGCAACGATGGCAAGCCGTGCTGCGCGCGCGCAACCCCAACGACCGAGCGGTGACCATCAAGGCCCTGGATTACGAAATTCTGGTCAATGGCGAGCGCCTGGCGCGGGGTAACAATAGCGAAGCAACCACGCTGCCGGCGCTCGACGATGTACTGATCACCACCCGCGTTTCCACCAGCCTGCTGGGTACCCTGCAGCAACTGCAACGCTTACAGCAAAACGCCGGTGAGCCACTGAAGTATCAACTCAAAGGCAGCGCACGGGTGGCCGGGCTGGCGTTCCCGATCCACTTCGACCGGGAAGGCGAATTCACGCTGCCGATGGGCGCCCCGCTGGCACAATAAGCTTTCGAGACCGACGTTTTCTCCTGGGGGAACAAGATGGATAGCATTCTGATCACCGGCGCCGCCAGCGGCATCGGCCTGGCCACCGCGCGCCGGTTTCATACCAACGGCTGGCGGGTGGGCCTGTTGGACATCAATGAAGGGGCGCTGCAGGCGGTGCATGCCGAATTAGGCGAGCGCTGCTGGTACCAGCAAGTGGATGTCACCGACATGAACCAATGCGAAGCGGCGGTGGCGGCGTTCGCGGACAGCGCTGGCGGTCGTCTGGATGTGCTTTTCAACAGCGCCGGCGTGCTGCGCATGGGTCATTTCGAGAACCTGAGCGCCGAACAGCACCGCTTCACCCTGGACGTGAACCTGGCCGGCACGCTGCAGATGTGCCTGGCGGCCCTGCCCTACTTGAAACAATCCCGGCGGCCCCGCGTGCTCA
The DNA here is from genome assembly GCA_042090255.1 of Alcanivorax sp. Lineage (GTDB taxonomy): Bacteria > Pseudomonadota > Gammaproteobacteria > Pseudomonadales > Alcanivoracaceae > Alloalcanivorax. The sequence goes on from JBELJS010000041.1 coordinate 14,126, forward strand.
ACATGAGCTCCGCGTCGGCGCTTTACGGCGTGCCGCACCTGGCCAGCTACTCCGCATCCAAATTCGCGGTGCGCGGCCTCACCGAGGCGCTCGATTTGGAATGGCGGCGCCACGGCATCCGCGTGCAGGATTTGATGCCGCCGTTCGTGAATACCGGCATGGTCAACAAACAGGCTTTCGAGGCGCCGGTGGTGCGCCGCATGGGCGTAAAACTGAGCGCCGACGACGTGGCCCGGGCGGCCTTCGACACGCTGCAAAACGGCGATCCCCGAGTGCATGTACCGGTGGGGCTGCCGTTCCGCTTCACGGTACTGTTGGAGAAAGTCGTGCCGCAAAGAGCCACCCGGGCCCTGATGGCGTGGCTGAGCCGCGATTAGTAGCGGATCTCCACTTTCCGGCGGCCCCATTCCAGCGCCGCCCCCCGGTCCTCACCCAGGTAGATATCGATCTTGTTGCGCCAGCGGGCGTGCATCTTATCGCGCACGTACCAGGTGCCCTCCAGCCCTTCGATCTTCACCGCCGTGCCGTAATCCAGGCCGGCGGCGAGCAGATCCCGGGACACGGCGATGGCTTTCATTCCCGGCACCAGGGTGTCCCCCCAGGCCGCCAGACTGTGATCCTCGCCATGCCCCTGGCCCGGCAATGAATTAAACGCGGTGGCGGTGACCGTACGCCGCTGGGAAAAATCCTCGGCGGGCGCCGGGCCCGCCAGCAACAGCCCTAAAAGCACCCACCCGATATTCACGAGGCCTTGCCCATACTGCTTCGATGTCCGCATTAAAACCCCTTATTCTCCTGTTGCTGATCAGCAGCCTGTCGGCCTGCGCCGGGCGTGCGCCGGTGCCACCGCCCCTGGAGCTACGCGCCTGGGACGCTCCGGGCGAGCCCGAAGCCGTGATTCTGGCGCTGCACAGCTTCGGCGACTACAGCGCGGCGTTCCGTCTCGCGGCACCGGACCTGGCCGCCGCCGGCTACCAGGTGTACAGCTTTGATCAGGCCGGTTTCGGCACGCGCATGCTTGCCGACGGTCGCTGGGCCGGCGAAGACCGGCTGGTGGCCGACGCCGCCGGGGCCGCGCGCCGGCTCGCCGAACGCCACCCGGGCAAGCCCCTGTTCCTACTCGGCGAGAGCCTGGGCGGGGCCGTGGCCATGCTGGTGGCCAGCCGCCATCCGGAGGCGCCGGTGAACGGCCTGATTCTGGCGGCGCCGGCGGTCCGCGAGGGCATTCGACTGCGCTACGGCTGGAATGTTCTGATCGCTTCGGCGGCCACCGTGGCGCCCGGCTACCACCTGGATGTGGAACGGGCCCCGGATGACCCGGACCTGGAACCGGCGGCCGCCCGTCGACGCGCCAGCGACCCGCTGGTAATGCAACAGGTGCGCATGGACACCTACTGGGGCCTGATTCAACTGGCCGACAGCGCCAGCGACGAAGCGGCCCTGATATCCGTCCCCACACTTTTGCTGTACGGCGACCGTGACACCTCGGTGCCGGCCGTGGGTATTCAGCGGCTGCGACAACGGCTTGGCCCGCACGGCGATTATCAAACCTTTCCACAAGGGCCGCATCTGCTTCTACAGGGGCGCCACTGGCCGAAAGTGACCACCGCCATCAAGCGCTGGGCGGGTGCCCGACAGCACCCCGATAACAGGCCGTAGCGCCCGCAGACCGGCGCTTTCCGGGTACCGCTTTTGGCATTTTTTCTATGCTAGTCTGGCGGCTTCGCAAAGGAGGGTACGCAGATGAATAAACGGGTTCTGATCACCGGCGGCAACTCCGGCATCGGGTTTTGCACCGCGCAGCAACTGGCCGGGCGCGGCGCGGAAGTGGTGCTTGCCTGCCGCGACCAGACCAAGGGACAGGCGGCGCTGGCGCGCATCAAAGGCGGCTATCCCCAGGCGCGGGTACGGCTGTTTCCGCTGGACTTGTCCGACCTCGCCCAGGTGCGCGGTTGCGCCCGCCGCCTTAACGATGAACTGGACGGCATCGACGTGCTCATCAATAACGCCGGTGTGGTGCCTACCCGCCAGCAGTTCACCCGCGACGGCTTCGAGATGCAGATCGGCGTGAACCATCTGGCCCCGGTGCTGCTTACCCACTTGCTGTTGCCGTTGCTGCACCAGCGCGAGAACGCACGCATCGTCCACGTCGCGTCCGTGGCGCACTGGCTGGGCCGCATTAACAGCAAAACCTGGCGCGGTCGCCGGCCCTATCTGGTGATGGACGCCTACGGTCAGTCCAAGCTCGCCAACATTTTATTCAGCGACGTGCTGGCCCAGCGCCTCGCCGCCCAGGGCATCACCAGTAATGCCCTGCACCCCGGCGGCGTGGACACGCCGATTTTTCGCCATGTGCCGAACCTGGCGATGAAGATGATCCGCCCCACCCTGACGACACCCGAGAAGGCCGCGCGCCTGCCGGTGCGCATGGCCCTGGACGAGGAGTTCTACGGGGTCACCGGCGGCTATTTCGACGCCAAAGGCCCCGCCACGCGCTCCCCGCGGGCCCGCAACAAGAAGCAGGCGGAACGCCTTTACCTCGACACCATGGCGGCACTGGACATCAACCCCCTGTAACGCCGCCACCGTCGGCGGGCGGGTTTTCCAGCGCCTGCTTGTCGACGTGTTCCCGCAACGCCGGATAGAGCGTCAGAAAGACCGCTTCCAACCGATCGTGATGGCGCTCGATGTCCTCCAGCGCCCCGTCGAAGCGGTTGGCGAAGCGCACCCGGGCGGCGATCCGGTCAAGCGCCCGACCCACGTTCTGCAACTCGGCGTAATGCCCGAACCAGTCGTGCTCGACGATGCGCCCGGTGGTGGCCCGCATGGGTGGCGGCATCAAGGCGGCGCCATCGCGCAGCAGACGGTAGTCCTTGTCGATGGTCCGCTGCAAAGGTGTGTCGTGAAAACGGGACCAGTGGCGAATCAGGAAGTGGTCGAACAACACGTCCAAGGCTACACCGGCAAACCGGCGTCGCTGCGGTGAGAACAGCGCGCGGCTCTCAATCACCAGCGGATGCTGGTCGGTGAAGCGGTCCACCAAACGGTGGTTGTGCAGCCCCAGACGCACCGCCTCCGGCAACTCCGGCTCGCGGACGCCGCGCATGAAGTCACCCAGCAGATTACCCACTTTGGACGGTACCGTGGGCCGCGCCAAGGTGAGATGCGCGAAGTAGTTCATGTAGTGGTCCATGCGGTTAATTCTGTCACTCTCAGGCTCTCCCGAAGGGCCACCACACAAGCGCCGTGGTCGGTGTTGCGCTCACTTGAATTGGCACCACCAGTTCTGCGTTCGCGCGCCTGGCCCACGCCGCTTGTGTGGCGGCTGAAAGTGCCAGAATTAACCGCATGGACCACTAGAGGCGGCCCAGCCGCAGGTTCAGGTTCTGGCGCACCGCCGGCCATTCCTGACTGAGAATGGAAAACACCACGGTATCCCGGTAGAGGCCGTCGGCGCTGACCGTATGATGCCGCAGGACGCCGTCTTGTTTGGCGCCCAAGCGGGCAATCGCATTCCGCGACGCGTGATTGTGCCAGTGGGTGCGCAGCTCCACGGCGATCGCCTGCAGGCTGTCAAAGGCATGGCCGAGCAGCAGCAATTTGCATTCGCTGTTCACGGCGCTGCGCTGAAAGCGCCGCGCGTACCAGGTGTGGCCCAGCTCCAGGCGGCGGTTGTCCGGGTCGGCGCGGAAAAAACGGGTACTGCCGATCACCCGCCCACTTTCCCGATGCCGGACCGCGAACGGCAGGTCACCGTGCCGCTCCCGGCCCTCCAGAGCGGTCTCGATGTAGCCGGCCACCTTGTCCGGCGCCGGCACGAAGGTGTACCACAGCTTCCAAAGTGCGCCGTCACCGGTGGCAGCGGCGAGGTCCTCGGCGTGCGCCGGCGCCAGCGGCTCCAGCACCACGTGCTCGCCTTCCAGCGTGACCGGTTCTATCCATACCGCCATGTCGTCATCCTGTCGGTTCGGGGACGTTCAGAATAACGGATATCGGCGTCAGTCGCCGCTGTCAGCGGCCTTGGTGCCGGCCTTCATTTGTTGGTCAACGCGCTTAAGAGCGGCGGGAATAGCGTCACAGTCGCTGCCGTCGCTGGTGCACGAGACGCAGCCCACGGCGTCGTTGGCGGCCATGGTGAGGTTCACCCGGTAGGCCAGTTCCGGCAGCTTGGCGGCGCGGTTACGCAGCTCCGTGGCCTGGGCGCCCAATCCGGCGTGCTCGGCCTGGCAGGCCTTGAGCTGTGCTTTATCGTCGGCGTCGTAGTCACGGTGCAGCTCGATGCCCTGCTGATGCAGGCTCTTCAGTTCCGCGATCATGGCGTTGACCTGCTCGGGGTTCTGCGGGGGTACGGCTTGGGCCAGACCGGTGACGGTCAGCAACAGGGTAATAACAACCAAAGATTTCATGGTGCGCTCCTTTTTTATTCTGCGTTTCTATTCGCCCGCCCGATTCATTCAGGCGGGCGGTCGGGCGTCAGCCCGGCGGCCAGCTGAACGGACGTCCGCCCAGCACATGCACGTGCAAATGGAACACGGTCTGGCTGGCGCCGGCGCCGTTGTTCACATTCAGACGGAAATCTTCCAGTCCTTGTTCCCCGGCCACCTGGCCGGCGACCAATAAAAGGTGTCCGAGCAGTTCTTTATCGCCTTGCTGCGCATCGGAAAGTTTGGCTATGGGCTTCTTGGGAATCACCAGGAAGTGGGTCGGGGCCTGCGGATTGACGTCCTTGAACGCCAGGCACAGGTCGTCCTCATAGAGGATATCCGCCGGGATCTCCCGGTCGATGATCTTGGAGAAAATCGTTTCACTCATGGTCTTTTCCTTTCACCGCGCGGACTGGCGCGCGAGCATTCAGTGTTCAGGCAGGCGGGGACGCTCCCAACCATAGAACAAGCCAAGGCCCGTTGCCAGACAGGTCGACCGCGGGCCGGGCTGCGTGTTCCTGTTCACAACACCGGGAAGAACGCCTGCTTATTTAACAACTTGGGGTGAGTCCCGGCGCCCCGACTGACTATAATAGCGAAGCAAACCGCTCACTCTCCAACCAACGGGGCTCTATGGCCACGCTTTTCGTTGAAAATCTGACCGTTGTGGATTTTTCCTACCTGCACGCCAAACGCGGCATGGTCGGGGAATCCTGGATCGTGGACCTGGAGCTGTCCGGCGACCTCGACGCCCAGGGCATGGTGTTCGATTTCGGTCACATCAAGAAAGCCCTGAAGCACGCCGTGGACGAACGGGTGGACCATCGCCTGCTGCTGCCCGGCGAAAGCGATCTGCTCGGCCTGCACCGCCGTGACGACGGGCACATCAGCCTGGAGTGGCGCTACCTGGCCGGCGAAATCCGCATGGTGGCCCCCGCCGACAGCATTCTCGAGCTGTCCGGCACGGCGATCACCAAGGCCGGTGTCACCCTCTATCTGATGGATCTGATCCGCGATTCGGTGCCCGACAACGTCTCCGAGGTACGCGTGGTACTGCGCGAGCAGAATACCGGCACGGCACCGTTCTACCACTATTCCCACGGTCTCAAGAAACACGACGGCAACTGTCAGCGCATCGCGCACGGCCACCGTTCCGGCATCGAGATCTTCGAGAACGGGCGCCGCAGCCGTTACTGGGAAAAGCTCTGGGCCGACCGCTGGGAAGACATCTACATCGGCACCCGCGCCGACCTGGAAGGCACCTACTACGTGGAAGACATGCCCCACCACCGTTTCCGCTACGACGCGGAACAGGGCCACTTCGAACTGGTGATCCCCGAGGACCACTGCTACCTGGTGGACACCGACTCCACGGTGGAAAATCTCGCCGAGCATATCGCCGAAGAACTGGCCCGCGAAGCCCCCGGCAAACGCTTCCGGGTGCGCGCCTTCGAAGGCGTCGGCAAGGGCGCCATCGCCGAAGCCGGCGAAGACAACCCCGGCCGCGCCAAGGGCGGCTGGCTCCAAGGCTCTTCAGTGCTGTGAAGACAGCACTGAAGAGCCAGTTGATAGTGGATAGTTGACAGCGAAACAGGGCGTTGCGAGTTCGCAACGCCAACTTTGCGTATCAGCAAGCGCCGCGCCCTAAACGCGGCCCCTCCCCCATCAGCCCGTAACGCGCCCTCCCGCGCAGCTATCAACTGTCAATTATCAACTATCAATTGCTCTTTATGGGTCTTCCGCGAGGATCTGCTCGGCTTCTTCCTGGATCAGGCGCCGCAGCCAGCGGTGGGCGGTGTTGTGATGCAGTAAAGGCGACCAGGCCATTTTCAGCTCGAACTCGGGAATCTCGAACGGCGGCGATTTGATCACCAGCCGCGCGTTTTGCGCCTGCATGCGGGCCACCCGGCTGGGCAGGGTGGCGACCAGATCATTGTTCATCGCCAGCAACGCCGGCATCTGATAGTGGCGAGTGAAGATGCTGATCTTGCGAGCGCGCCCGATGCGCTGCAGCGCGTGGTCGATCCAGCCCAGGCCGCCGAGTTTTTCAGGATTCATACCAAAGCCCACCCCGAAACCGGTTTTCGAGACCCAAATGTGCTGGGCGGACAAATAGCTGTTGAGGTCGAAGCGGCGGGCAATGGGGTTATCCCGGTTGAGCAGGCAGGAAAACGAATCCCGCCACAGCGTCACTTGATGGAACGAACCGGGGATCTCGTTGAACCGGTTCACGGCCATATCCACCCGCCCCTGTTCCATGTCCGGATAGCTCACGTCCGAGGGCGTCAGAAAATCCAGAACCACGTTGGGCGCCTCTTCACGTAATCGACGCACTATGTGGGGTACCAAGGTGGCCTCGGCGTAATCACTGGTCATGATGCGGAATACGCGGCGGCTTTCCGCGGGCCGGAAGACATCCTCAGGGGTGAACAGCGACTCCGCCTGGCTGATCAGCTGACGTACCAGTGGCTGCAGCTCCAGCGCGCGGTCGGTGGCGGTCATGCCCTCGCTGGTACGGATCAGCAGGGGGTCGCCGAACATATGCCGCAAACGCTTGAGGCAGTTGCTCATCGCCGGCTGGGTGATCCCCAATTGTTCGGCGGCGCGGGTCACGTTCTTCTCGCGCAGCAGCACGTCCAGGTACTTGAGCAGGTTGAGATCGGCGCTGGCAATATTCATGACGTGAATGCCCGGAACGAGATATAAAACTAAAGGATATACGAAACCGAGGGCAAGATGTTAACCGCGTCGCTTTCTGGGCGTCCACTGGGACAGACGTGTCGATTCATAGCAAAAAAATGCGTATCTTGGTGTTTTTCCCAGGGTGTAGTACGCACTATGAAACAGGCGGAACGTACCCGGGCCGAGAAATTCGTGGTTCGCTTTCCTCTCGGCATGCGGGACTGGGTCGCCCAGGCGGCCGGCGTGAGTCATCGCAGCATGAACGCGGAAATCGTGGCGCGACTCAGGCACAGCATGAACAACTGGCCGGACCAGCTGCCCGGCGATGAGCCCGCGGTGCCGGCAGGGGACGAAGAGCGTTTTCTGCTGGATCACTTCCGTCGCCTGCCCGCCACTAAACGGCGCGCGCTGATCGCGCTGCTGGACGGCACCCGGCCAACTGCCTGAAAACTGACCACAGCGACAATGGCCCAAGCGCGGGAATGTTTAGAGGCCGGCGGACGATTCCTCTAAACTTGGTGCGAACGTACCCGATGGTTGTGATGCCGACCGGCTGGTGAATGGATCACACGGGCGGTATCAAGGGGATAAAGCAGTTGAAAAACGAACCTCAACGGACGAGCAGTTTACCCAACGGCAACGACATACGGCTGCCCTGGCACCTGCGCTTGCCCGGCCCGCTGGAGCGCGATTTCGCGGACTATTTCCGTGGCAGCGTGGCCAGCGTGACCCCCTGGGCCGCGGCCAGCCTGGTGGCGCTTCTGATTCTTGCATTGATCGTGGAATACACCATTTCACCGGAGGCCGCGGCGACCACCTGGCGTCCACGATTGTTGTGCGTGATGCTGGTCGTGGCCACCGCGTTGATCGCGCGCCGGCCGGATTGGCGCCGCTGGCTGCACGTCGCCAGCCTGGCCGTGGCGTTCGCAGTGGCTCTGACCGGCAACTGGATGGGCCTGCACGTCAATCATGACATGGCGTTTGGGCTGTTTCTGCAAACGCCGCTGGCGATCCTGATGGCCTGCGTGGTGTTGCGCGTGCCCTTCCACCTGGCCGCCACCAGCAGTCTGGTGATGATTGGCATTCTGGTGCTGACCCTGTTCGGCAGCGACCGCGTGGACCGGGATCTGTCGCTGGTGCTGCTGCTGCTGTCGGTGGCCAGCGCCAGCATGAGTCTGTTCGGCCAATACATCTACGAGCGACTGCTGCGCCAGCATTTTCTTTCCGAAAACGTGCTCTTCCAGCATCGCGACGAGCTGCACTCCGCCAACCGCATCCTTGAAAATCAGGCGACCGTGGACGGCCTCACCGGCTGCCTGAACCGTCGCGGCATGGAAAACCGGCTCGACGAAGTACTGCACGGCTTCGGCCGTGGCGGTGTCTCCGAACGCATCACTCTGGTGCTGTTCGATATTGATTTCTTCAAGCAATACAACGACACCTACGGGCACCTGGCCGGGGACGACTGTCTGAAAACGGTGGCGTCCATCCCCCGCTCCATGGCCCAGGGCAGCAAGGATTTCGTGGCCCGCTACGGCGGTGAGGAATTCGTGGTGGTGCTGGTGGATACCAGCCTGAAGGACGCCCTGGTGTTCGCGGAACGCATGCGCACGCGCATCGAGCAACTCGGCTTGCCCCACACCGGTTCCCGGATCAGTCAGGTGGTGACCATCAGCGTTGGTGTCGCCGGCGCCAGCAACTGCGACAATGACGCAACCAATCTGATCAAGTGCGCCGACGAGGCGCTGTATCAGGCCAAAGGCGCGGGGCGGAACCGGGTCGCCTATATGAGCGACCAAGGCCGCGTGGTCACCCTCTGACGGGGCGCTTCACAGAGGCGCCTTAGTAATAGGACGAAGCGTCCTCCACGTCCAGCTGCGCCGGATCCAAGGCGGTCAGCGCGTAGTCACGCCAGACGCCGGCGTCCAAAAACAAACGGTACAGGTCCGGGTCCAAGTGCTGGTTGTCGCGCATGCGCTGCATGATGCCGAGCGCCTCGGACAGCTTTAGCGGCTCTTTGTATGGCCGCTCGCGGGAAGTCAGCGCCTCGAACACATCGGCGATCGCCATGATTCGCGCCGGTACCGACATCTGCTCGCGGGTCAGCCCGCGCGGGAAGCCGCGCCCGTCCATGCGTTCGTGATGGCCGCCGGCGTATTCCGGCACCCGGCGCAGCTTGCGCGGAAACGGCAGGGATTCGAGCATCTCCAGGGTAATGTCCATATGGCCATTGATAATGCGGCGCTCTTCTTCGGTGAGCGTGCCCCGGGGAATGCAGAGGTTTTCGACCTCGTCCTCGGATAACAGTGGCCGGCGCTGCCCGTGCGCGTCGATCCAGACGGTTTCCGCGATACGGCGGACTCTCGCCTGGTCTCGCGGCGCCATGGATTCACCGCCTTTATTAATGCGTTCGAGAAAGGCGAGATCATCGCTGAGGGCCTGCACGGTCTCCTCCATGCGCTCACGGAACTGCGGCTCGCGGGCCGGCTCCGTCAGCGCGTCCCTTTCGTAGCGGCGTTCCGCCTCGCTGCGCAGCACCGCGAAGCGGGCCGCCACCATTTCAATTCGGTCGTGCAGGCTATGCAGCTTGGTGGATTTATCCAGCACCGAATCCGGCGTCGCCAGCTTGCCGCAGTCGTGCAGCCAGGCGGCCACGGTCAATTCATACCAGCCGTCTTCGTCCAACTGAAAATCGGCGAAGCGGGCCTGGTCGTCACAGGCGGCACGCGCCAGCAACTCGGTGAGCAGGGGGACCCGCTCGCAGTGCGCGCTGGTATGCGAACTCTTGGCGTCGATGGCGCGGGCAATCACCTTGACGAAGGCATCCAGCAGATCCTTGAGTTCCTGAACCAGCAACAGGTTATTGAGGGCGATGCCGGCGTACCCGGCCAGTGCCTCAAGTAACGCCAGCACCGATGCGGGCACAGCTTCGCCTTGCCGCAGACCGTCCGGATGGGGGTTCACCAGTTGCAGAACGCCCACCACCACGCCCTCGTGGTTGCGCATCGGCACCAGCAGCAGGGCGTCCACCTGGCGGACCAGCAGCGGCACCAGCAGGGCCAGATCCTGCGCGTCGAAGCCGCCGGCCTCGGTGAGGTGCAGGGGCTGGCCCGTGCGCGCCACGCGCACCGCGGGCCGCTCGGCGTGGTCGTCGTCCAAAGGCAGCCGGGGCCCTTCCAGGGCGCACACCGGCGCGCCGCCGGGGCCGTGGCTGCAGTGCCGGGCGCAGTCCAGCCACTCGGTGTCGCCCTCTTCACGGTAAAGCCAGAGCACACCGGCTTCGGCGCCGGCCAGCACCTGCGCTTCTTCCAGAACGGCCTCAATCAGAGGCGCCAGATCACGCTGCTCATTGATCTGCCGGGCCACCCGCAACAGAGGTGGAAGGTGGGGGTCCGGCACCCGCTGCAACTTGTTCATTCGGCTTTCCTGTCGGTCCAACGAAATAAGCATAGGCACAGGCTGTCGCCAGCGTAAAGGAACCTTGCTTGAACGTGAGAGGGCGATTGCCTACCATTCCCCGGTTCTGATGGGGATTTTCCCCAGCCAACCCATTACTCGGATTCCGTGTCACCCATGAGCGTGAGCTATCGACTGCCCGACGGGGCAACTATGGAGTTTGATCAGCCGGCCTCCGCCCTGGAGATCGCCGGACGGATCAGCAAAAAACTCGCCAAACAGGCCCTGGCGGCGAAAGCCGACGGTCGTCTCACGGATGTGTACCTGCCGCTCACCGATGGCAGCGAAGTGGAGATCATCACTCGTGAGCACGAAGACGCTCTGGAGTTGATTCGCCACGACGCCGCCCATGTGATGGCCGAGGCGGTGCAGGAACTGTTCCCGGACACCCAGGTGACCATCGGCCCGACCATCGAGAACGGCTTTTATTACGACTTCTACCGGGAAGCGCCCTTCACCCCGGACGACCTGGGTGCGATCGAAAAGCGCATGCAGGAAATCGTTCGCCGTAACGAGGATATCCGCCGCGAAGTCTGGGACCGCGACGAGGCGGTCAGCTTCTTCCTCAAGCAGGGCGAGGACTTCAAGGCCGAGATCATCGGCGACCTGCCCGCCGACCAGGAAGTGTCCTTGTATCGCCAGGGTGAGTTCATCGACCTGTGCCGGGGGCCACACCTACCCGCCACCAGCAAGCTCGGCGACGGCTTCAAACTGATGAAAGTGGCCGGCGCCTACTGGCGCGGCAACGCCGACAACGCCCAATTGCAGCGTATCTACGGCACCGCCTGGCGGGACAAGAAAGAGCTCAACGCCTACCTCAAGCAGCTTGAAGAAGCGGAAAAGCGCGACCACCGCAAGCTGGCGCGGGAGATGGGGCTGTTCCATATCCAGCAGGAAGCGGTGGGCAGCATGTTCTGGCACCCCAAGGGCTGGCGCCTGCGCAAGAACCTGGAAAACTACATCCGCGACAAGATGGTCAAGTACGGCTATGAAGAGGTCGCCACGCCCCAGTTGATGGACCGCATCCTGTGGGAAAAATCCGGGCACTGGGACAAATACGGCGACGACATGTTCACCGTCTGCACCCACGACGACCGGGAAATGGCGATCAAGCCGATGAACTGCCCCGGCCATGTGCAGATCTTCAACCAGGGCATCAAGAGCTACCGCGACTTGCCGATCCGTATGGGCGAGTTCACTGCATTGTTTCGCAATGAAGCCCACGGCGCCCTGCACGGCCTGATGCGCGCGCGCTCCTTCAGCCAGGACGACGCCCACATTTTCTGCACCGAGGGCCAGATCAATCCGGAAACCGCCGGCTTTATTGAAATGCTGCGCGAGGTGTACACGGACTTCGGCTTCGACGAATTCCGCATTAAATTCTCCGACCGCCCGGAAAACCGGGCCGGCTCCGACGAAACCTGGGACAAAGCCGAAGCCGCCCTGCGCGGCGCGGTGGAATCGCTGGGCCTGGAATGCGAGCTGAACCCCGGCGAGGGCGCCTTCTATGGCCCCAAGCTGGAGTTCGTGCTGCGCGACGCCATCGGCCGCGACTGGCAGTGCGGCACCCTGCAAGTGGATTTCGTGCTGCCCGAACGTCTCGACGCCGAGTACGTGGCCGAGGACGGCTCCCGCCAACGGCCGGTGATGCTGCACCGGGCGGTACTCGGCTCGCTGGAGCGCTTCCTCGGTATCCTGATCGAATCCACCGCCGGCCATCTGCCGCTGTGGATGTCGCCCAGCCCGGTGGTGGTCGCCACCATCACCAACGCGGTGGACGATTACGCCGCCGAGGCGGTCGCGCTGCTCAAAGCCAAGGGCATTCCGGCGGAGCTGGATACCCGCAACGAGAAAATCGGCTTCAAGGTTCGCGAGCATTCCAAGGCCAAAACCGCCCGTATCTGGGTAGTGGGCGAAAAGGAAGCGGAACAACGCAAGGTGGCGATCCGCAGCCTGGGCTCCAAAGACACCCAGGAGTTGGGCCTTGAAGACGCCGTGGAGCAGTTGTTTCAGGCAACCCGCGCGCCGATCTGAGGAACGCCCATGTTCAAGGATAACGAACAACAACCGGAAGGCTTCAGCGTCCCGCTCGGCGAGGCGCTGGACAACCTGGTGTTCAACGACGCCGGCCTGGTGCCGGTGATCGCCCAGCAGCACGACACCGGCGAGGTGTTGATGTTCGCCTGGATGAACCGGGCGGCGATCGAGGAAACCCTGACCACCGGGCGGGTGTGTTACTACTCCCGCTCGCGCCAGACACTGTGGCGCAAGGGCGAATCCTCCGGCCAGACGCAGACGCTCAAGGCGCTGCGCGTGGACTGTGACGGCGACGTGCTGCTGGCCAGCGTCGAGCAGACCGGCGCGGCCTGCCACACTGGACGGCGAGACTGTTTCTTCTGGAAACTGGACAACGACACCGCGCGCATCGATACGTCACCGCTTATCGATCCCAAGGATCTGTATGACCACTGACGGACCAGCATGCTGACACTGCATAACACCCTCACCGGCCACAAGGACGCGTTCCAGCCGCTCGACCCGCAACGCGTGACGCTCTACGTGTGCGGCCCGACGGTCTACAACTACGTCCATATCGGCAACGCGCGCCCGGTGGTGGTGTTCGACGTGCTGTACCGGTTGTTGTCCCGGCTCTATTCAAAGGTAGTCTACGCCCGCAACATCACCGACATCGACGACAAGATCATCACCGCCTGCGCGGAAACCGGCGAGCCGATGGCCGCGCTCACCGAGCGCTTCACCGACGCCTTCCGCGAGGATATGGCCGCGCTCAATACCCTGCAGCCGGACATCGTGCCCAAGGCCACCGACCATATCAGCGAAATGACCGCCATGATCGACACCCTGATCACCAAAGGCCACGCCTATGAGGCGGACGGCCACGTGCTGTTCGCGGTGGAGTCGATGCCCGACTACGGCAAGCTGTCCGGGCGCAATCTGGAAGACATGCGCGCTGGCGCCCGGGTGGAAGTGGCGGACTACAAACGCCACCCCGGCGATTTCGTGCTCTGGAAACCCAGCAGCGACGACCAGCCCGGCTGGGATTCCCCCTGGGGCCGCGGCCGTCCGGGCTGGCATATCGAGTGCTCAGCGATGATCCACAAGCACCTGGGCGATGTGATCGACATTCACGGCGGCGGCCAGGATCTGATCTTCCCGCACCACGAGAATGAAATCGCCCAGGGCTGCTGCGCCCACGGCACCGAGTATGTGCGCTACTGGATGCACAACGGCTACATCAACATCGACGGCGAGAAGATGTCCAAATCCCTGGGCAACTTCCGGCTGGTGCGGGACCTGCTGGAGAAGTTTCCCGGCGAGGTGCTGCGCTTCGCGTTGCTGTCCAGCCACTACCGCTCGCCGCTCAACTTTTCCGCCGAATTGCTGGAGCAGGCGCAAAGCAGCCTGGATTCGCTCTATTACGCCCTGCTCGGCCGTGGCGAAACCGTGCACGCCGACCCGGACTTCCAGCTGCCCGAGGACCATCCGGTACTCACCGCGCTGCTGGACGATCTGAATACCTCCGAGGCGATCAGCGCCCTGCACGCGATCGCGGCGCGCCTCAACAAGGCGGAGCTGAACGAGAAGCCGGCGCTTAAAGCGGAGCTACAGGCCGCCGCGCACCTGCTCGGCCTGCTTGAGGCTGACCCCAGTGCCTGGTTCCAGGACAAAAAAGCCGGCGACGACGGCCTCGACAACGCCACCATCGACGGCCTGGTGGCGGAACGCGGCCAGGCCAAGAAAGACAAGAATTTCGCCCGCGCGGATGAGATTCGCGACCAGCTCAAGGACGCCGGCATCCAACTCGAGGACACCCGCGAGGGCACCCGTTGGACGCGCGGCTGAGCGATCTGGCGCGGCCCTAGAAACGAACCCCGTCGAACACCGCCGGCAGGTCGTCCTTGCCGGCGTTTTTGAAACGCGGCTTCTCCAACTGCTCCTGCAGCCCTTCCAGCGTCTCCAGCGGCGCCTTGGTGGCCACCAGGTTAGCCAACCACACCGGCACCTTGCCGCCCGGATCGACGAAGGTGCGGAATTCCACCCGCGTCCAGCCGTCCGCCAGCGGCGTCACCACGAACCGGTTGTCCAGCGCCGGGATACGGACGTAGCCGGCGCTGGCCGGCCGGGCGCCCTCGGCGTTGACGCTGTGCAGGGTCACGGCGCCGCTTTCCGACGCCTGACTGACACTGTTGTCGAGCACCACGTCGCGGTCGGACACCGGCCAGATACCGTTAAAGCGCATATAGGTGCGCTCGCCGCCGGTGCCCGATACCGCCTCGCTGGCCTGGACCTGAAAGATCCATTCCGCAAAGGTGTCCACGGCGGTGATCGCCGCCAGCACCGGCACCGGGCCGTGCGGCACCTCGACCACGCCCCGGAACGCCTTCACCGGGCTGTCCGGCACGTCCCGGGTCCAGGTGGATACCTGGTCGCGGGCTTCGGCTTCCTGGTTGGGTTGCCAGGTTTGAGCGGTGGCGGAGACGCTGACAGCCAGGAGCAGCAGCCCCGTGCACAGGGACACAAGCGGGTTCAACACGGCGATTCCTCGGTTCGGTGACAGACAGGCCGCTCAGTATGGGAGCCCGCCGCCCGCGCACAAGCGCACGGCGGTGGATTGGCCCCTTTTGCACATCGCGGTGGCGACATCGGTCCGATAACCGCTATGATGCCTCGTTGAATCAACCCTGTTATGACCGGATGCCAACGTGAAACGCCTTCTGCTGGCCGCCCTGCGTGTGTACCAGACCGTACTGAGCCCCTGGCTGGGGAATCAGTGCCGGTTCTATCCGACCTGTTCGGAGTACGCGCGTCAGGCGGTGGAGGCCCACGGCAGCCTGCGCGGCTCCGGTCTGGCGGTAAAGCGGCTGTGCAAGTGCCACCCCTGGCACCCCGGCGGCTTCGACCCGGTGCCCGGCCACCGTTGCGGGGACGCCCATGACTGAGCGGCGTCCTCAGGGTCGGTTACTGTTCGTCGCCCTGCTGCTGGTCGCGCAGACGCTGCTCGCCTGGCACGCGCCGGCGCACATCCTGGACGGCCACGACGGCCAGTCCGCGGTGGTCGCCCACGACTGCGACCTGTGCGTGCAGGGCCACGGCCTGGTGGGCGTGCCCACCCTGTTCACGCCGCCACCGGTTCTTCCCGACACCACCACACCGCCGGCCGACGTCAGTCGCCCGGTGGCGGTGCCCCCGACCAAGATCCACCCGGCGCGCGCGCCACCCCGTTTCTCCTGAATCCCAAGCACTGACTTCCCTTACCGGGCCCGACCATGGCGCAGCGCCATGGTGGCCCGTGGTTGTACTCAGGAGACAACATGAAACGCTTTACGCCCCCCATGGCGGCCGCCACCGTGGCCGCCATGGTCTGGTCCGTGGCGCCGGCCGCCGAGCCCGCGTCCACCGACACCAACCGCCGGCTCGATGCCGTGGAAGTGTCCGCACTGCCACTGGGCAGCGATACCAACCTGACGCCGGCTTCTTTCGATCTGCTTGAAGAGCAGCTGTTGTTCCAGCAAAGCGAAGCCACCCTGGGTGACACGCTGGACGGCCTGCCCGGCGTGCACGCCGACACCTACGGCGGCGGCTCCGGCCGACCGGTGATCCGCGGCCAGGCCGCGCCCCGTGTCAGCGTGCTGTCCGACGGCGCACAGCTGTTCGATATGTCGGCCATTTCGCCGGACCACGCCACCACCGTGGAGCCCATGCTTTCGCGCAAGGTGGAAGTGTTGCGCGGCCCATCCACCCTGCTCTACGGCGGCGGCGCCATCGGCGGCGTGGTCAACGTGCTCGACAATAAGATTCCCACGCGCATGCCGGACGGCCCAGTGGAAGGCTTCGTCTCCGCGCGGGGCAATACCGTAGCTGATGAACAAGCCGGGGCCGTGGGGCTGACCGCCCGCGCCGGCGACAATATCGCCATCCATGTGGAAGGCGCGCGCCGCGACGCCGACAACTACGAGGTGAACGGCTTCACCGACCAGGAGATCAACGGCACCTGGGCGGAAAGCAACAACGCCAGCGTGGGGCTCTCATGGATCGGCGACCAGGGCTACCTGGGGGTCGCCTATTCCTACCGGGGCGACCTCTACGGCCTGCCGGGCCACAGCCATGAGTTCGAGGACTGCACCCCCAACGGCGCCAGCCTGGATTGCGCGGAAGGCGGCCACGACCACGCGCATGGCGAAGAAGAAGCGCCCTACGTGGACCTGGACAGCCGCCGGGTGGACCTGCGCGGTGAATACCGCCAGCCGTTCGACGGCGTGGAAGCGGTGCGCCTGCGCGCCAGCCACACCGATTACCGTCACCACGAAATCGAGGAAGGCGAAATCGGCACCACCTTCCGCCACCGGGGCGTGGACGCCCGTGTGGAGGCGGAGCACGCGCCCATCATGGGCTGGCGCGGTACGGTGGGCACCCAGTTCACCGACGGCCAGATCGAAACCACCGGCCAAGAGGGCCTGCTGCCGAAAACCGATACCCGGGTGGCCGCCCTGTTCGCCGTGGAGCGCTACCGCTTCAACGATCAGTGGCAACTGGAAGCCGGCGCCCGCTACGAGCACCAGGACCTGGACCCCAATGACGCCCAGCGCCCGCTACCCTCGGTGAGCGATTCCGCCACGTCGATCTCCGGCGCGCTGACCTGGGCGTTCCGTCCGGCTTACAACGTGTCGCTGTCGCTGGCGCGTTCCCAGCGTTTGCCGCAAACCCAGGAGGTCTACGCACGCGGCGTGCATCTGGCCACCAACACCTATGAGTGCGGGCTTCTCGCCGACACTTTCACCTGCGGCGGCGCCGGCAACAACGCCGACCTGGAAACGGAGACCTCCCATAACGTGGGGCTGAATCTGCGCAAGGTGCAGGGCGACCTGACGTTCGACATCGGTGTGTTCCACAACCGGGTCCAGAACTACATCTACGCCCGCACCTTGGATCAGATCGAGGAATTCCGCCTGATCAAGTACAGCCAGGAGGACGTGGAATTCACTGGCGCGGAAGCGGAGGCCACCTACCAGTGGACCGACCGCTTCTCCACCACCGCGTTCGGCGATACCGTCTATGCGCAATTCGAGGACAACGGCAACGAGCTGCCGCGCATCCCGGCACAGCGGCTGGGCGCGCGCCTCAACACCTACTGGCGCGCCTTCGACGCGGAGCTGGAGTTTTACCGGGTGTTCGCCCAAGACCGCATCGCCGGTTTCGAAACCCGGACTTCGGGCCACGACATGCTCAATGCCACGGTGAGCTACACCTTCACCGGCAATCCCCAATACAGCGTCTTCCTGCGCGGCAGCAACCTGCTCGGCGAGGAAGTGTGGAACCACGCGTCGTTTCTCGCGCGCACGGTACCGGAACCTGGTCGCAACCTGACCGCCGGCGTGCGCCTGACCTTTTGACGCAGACCATCCACAGCAAAAAAGACAATGGAGAGAGTTCAATGAAACGCTCATTTTCCCCCACCGTCGCCGCCCTGCTGGCCGCGTCGGTACTGCTTGCCGCCTGTAACAACGACACCGGCAGCACGCCGCTGCCCGGCGGTGAAGACGACCACGATCACGAGCACGGCGCCGAAAGCGCCGGCCGACTGGTGTTCACCCACGCCGACGGCAACAATTCCCGGGTGTATGTTCACGACCTGGAAAGCCAGTCCACACTGGCGGACTTCGCCCTGGTGCACCCGGCCACGGCGGTGCATAGCAGCCCGGAACATCGCTACGCGGTGATCGTGCAACGGGACAACGACCAGGTGGCGTTCCTGGACGGTGGCCTCTATCGGCATGACGACCATATCGACGAGGACGCCCCGGCCATGCTGCCGTTCACCCTGTCCGGCGTGCGCCCCACCCACTACCGAACCCACGGCGAGCAAGCCGCGCTGTTCTTCGACGGTGACAGCGGCAGCGCCGTCCTGAGCCAGTTCCACCTGCTCAGCGACGAAAGCCTGGCAAGCGGTGGCACCCTGGCCCATCAGACCCTGGACACCGCTCATCACGGCATCGCCGAGCCACTCGACGGCCTGGTGCTGGCCAGCCACGCCGCCGCCAGTGGCGATTCACCGGACGGCATCACCGTGTTCGCGCAGCACGGCGATCACTTCCATGGCGAAGGCGAGCTGGCGACCGCCTGCCCGGGCCTGCACGGTGGCGCCACCAGCGGCTTTTATTCGGTGTTCGGCTGCTCGGACGGGGTGCTGGTGGCGGAATTGCACGGTGACCACTTCCACGACAACAAGGTCGCGGTACCGGAACGGGTGGCCACGGTCCGCGGCCATCCGGACGTCGCCGAGCTGGCCGGCTTTTCCTACCCCGGGAACAACCTGTTCGTGATCGATCCGGAGGCAGGCTCCGCAACCCTGGTGGATTGGCGCGACGGCGCCGTGGACGGTGGTGGTGACCTGGTCGGCGCGCTGGCACAGACGTTCGACGCCCACGGTGAGCATCTGTTAATCCTGGACAGCGAAGGGGCGCTGCATGTTCTGGAGACCGCCGACTGGTCCCATCGCGGCAGCGTGGCGGTGCTCGATACCGTCCCCGCCGCCGGCCCGTCACCGGCCCTGGCGGTCAGCGGCGCCGGCGATCAGGCGTTCGT
>JBELJS010000042.1:0-32907 GCA_042090255.1 Alcanivorax sp.
GAGCACAACCTTGCCAAGGTTGGGGTCGCGAGTTCGAATCTCGTTTCCCGCTCCATTTTGTAGCAGGACCGGTTGCGAGGGTCGCGAGCTGGAACGCCAGCCCGGTCGAATCTCGTTTCCCGCTCCAAAATCAAAAGGGACCCGATTGGGTCCCTTTTTTTGTGCCACCTCGTTGTGGAACCACCACTTGTGGGAGCGGGCTGTGGGAGCGGGCCTGGCCCGCGAAAGGCCGGCGACGCCGGCCGGCAGGATACCAGAGACTTTTATCGTTCCGGTGTCCGGAGCTCCGTATCGGAGACGCGGTGCAATGGTGGTGCCTTCCGGGACCGCTCAAGCCATCCATGGCCGCTGTTAGTTTGGCCCTCCCTGGCCAAACAGCTCCCTCCAGACACCACCATTGCCCCGCTCACTGGGCAGCAGAACCGCCACGGGTCAGCTCACCTTCTCAGAGTAAGCGCCCGGACCTTTCGGCGAAGCTCGAATTGTGCGAGCGGGCCCAGCCCACGAAAGGGAGCAACGCTCCCGGCAGGATCCCAGAGACCTCAATAAAGGCAGCACCAAAAGCCTCTCTGGAATCCTGCCGGCCGGCTAAGCCGGCCTTTCGCTTGCAAGGCAAGCTCCCACAAACCTGACTTCGTAGCAGCCCTTGGCGGTGAATTTTCCAAGGAGCGCCGGGATCGGGTGTGCCCGTCCAGGACCGTCTTTGGCCAGGGAAGGCCAAAGCGGTCCGCCGCCCGGCCGAGCCTACATGGAAGTACTCGCGGCGTGTCCTGGACGGGCACACCCGATCCCGGTGCGGGCTCTCTTGAGAGAAAAGTCTCTGGAATCCTGCCGGGGCTTCGCTCCTTTCGCGGGCATGGCCCGCTCCCACCAAGAGCGGGCCTTGCCCTTGCTGGAGCAGCCACCCCGGCGCAGGCCGCTGAGCGGGCTTAGAACCGCATCTCGAAGCGGGCGCCGAGGCCGTGGTCGCGGCGGTCGCCAGCGAACTGACCGCCGTAGCTGACGCCCAGGGTGGCGCGCTCGGAGAGCCCCAGATCCAGGCCGGCCTCGACGACCGCCGCGTCCTCCGCGATGGGCACGCCCCTGACGGTAAACGCTTCGCCGCCGGCGAACCTCTGAGTCACTTCCGATTCGGTGTCGCCGAAGGCGTGGCGCCAGCCCAGGGTGCCGTGCAACCGGGCCGACACGCCGGCGATACCCAGGCCGGTGGCGGCGCGCAGCCCCAGTGTGCTGAAGGTGGTGTCGGTGCTGTCACCGTCGTCGTGCAGGGCGGCCGCGCCGCCGTCCTCGTCGCTGCCGTCGCTGCTCAGGCGCACCCGGGCGAGGCCGACAAAGGGTTCCAGATCGACGGCGCCGGTATCCAGCCGATACCCCGCCTCGCCGAAGAGCTGCACGGTATCGGCGCGGTTGTCGCCGCGCAGGGTCTCGTCGAAGTTGTCGAACGCCACGCGGCGGTCCGTTTCGATGTCGTGCCAGGTGTAGCCGAGCCCGGCGGTGAGGCGCAGCGCCTGCCAGCGCCCGCCGCTGTACAGCCCCAGGTGGTAGTCGTCGCTGCTGCCGGACGCGTCGCGGTGGTCAATGTCCACGGAGGTCTGGCCGGCGCCGGCCAGCAGGCCGAGCCGCCAGGTCTCGTTGACGGGCGCGTCGGCGCCGATGAACAGGCCGCCGCTGGAATGGTCCATCGACGCGGCGCCGCCGTGGTCGCGGTCGGTTTCCCCCCAGTTGCCATAGGCCCGGCTCCACACCACGGTGCCGGCGGGGCGCTCTTGGAAGGCGGCGCGCAGGCGCTCGCCGGCGGTGTCGCGCAGGAAGCGGCTGTCCTCGATCAAAGCGCTACGGGTTGATGCGTGGATTTCACCGGCGAGCCGGTCGAAGGCGCCCTGAATCAGGGCGTCATCATCGGGAAGGGCGAGCAGAGCGCTGTAAACCTCGTTGCCGGGGCCCAGCTTTTCCGCGTTGCCGGCCACCGCGATCTGATTGTCGGTGACGGCCCGGTCGGCGAAGCTGGCGTAGGTGTCGCGGGCCAGTTGCAGGTAGACATTGTTGGCGTCGTAGAACAGGTCGGCGACCAAAAAGGCGTAGTCGGAAGTGACACCGCCAAAGGTGCCGTCGACACCGCCGTCGGCGCTGAGAATGGTATAGACCGCGGCGGGCCGGTAGTTGCCGTTGTTGCCAATGTGCGCCACGTCGGCGCCGTTAAGGTGGGCCTGCCCGGTGACCTGGACGCGATCGCCGCTGGACCCGTCGGGGGCCACTTCCACTTGGTAGGTGGTGCCGCTGTCGAAGGTCAAATCACCGTCTACGGTGAGCGTGCCGATCGAATTGCCCGGCGCCAGCGTGCTGCCGGCGCCGAGGCTGGTGGTGCCGACGGTGCCGGTGCCGCCCAGGCCGGCGCCGTTATCAATGGTCAGCGTGGACGAGGCGAGGCCGCCGTTCACGATCAGGGTGCCGGCTTCCACGTTAGTGGCGCCTTGGTAGGTATTGGCGCCGGACAGCACCAGGGTGCCGGCGCCGACTTTTGTGAACGCGCCGACGCCCTGCAGGTCGGCTTGAATGCCGACGTCGTGGCCGTTGTTATCGAACCAGGCGCCGCCGGCGCCGATTTGCACCTCCCCGGCGCTGAAGCCACTCAGAAAATCCGCTTCGTCGGCGGTGGCCCGGAGGAGGCCGCCGTCCAAAGTGACGGTGCCGGCGCCGTCCTGTTTTTGTACCACGCCGGTTTCCAGGGTGCCCCGCGCGGAGGCGGTGCCGCCCAGGGTGAGGGCGCCAGAGCCGGACGCCGTGGCGCCGACGATCACCGCGCCGGACGAGGCCCGGGCGCCGTCTTCGATGCGCAGTTCGCCGGTGCCTTCGTAGCCCACCACGATGGCTCCGGTGCTGTCCCAGCTGGCCGTGGCGCCCGCGACGCGGACCCGGCCGTCGGCGCCTGCGGCGTTGCCGATGGTGCCGCTTTGGCTGTTCACGGCGCCGTTGTTGATATCCACGGCACCGCTGCCCTGGGCGCCGACGATCAGCGCGCCGTCGTTTTGCCAGCTGGCGTTGTCGCCGTCCACCAGCACGGTGCCGTCGCCGTCGGCGAAGCTGCCTACAAAGGTATTGAGGTTGGTGACCGTGCCGCCGGCGCCGATGTTCAACGTGCCGGTGCCGGCGCTGCCCACCACCAGATCGGCGCTGTTCTGCCAAAGCGCCTGGGCCCCGCTTACGGTCACCACACCGTTGGAACCGGCGAACCCACCGATGTAGCCGACCGTGTTGGTGACCGTGCCGCCGGCGCCGACGGTCATCTCCCCCTGGCCGTAGTTGGCGATGGAGAGCGTGCTGCTGTTTTCCCACAGGGCGTTCTGGCCGGCCACGTTGACGGTCCCCAGCACGCCGTCGCTGCTGCCGACGATACCGTAGTGGTTGGACACGGTGCCGCCGGCACCAACGGTCAGGCCGCCGTCGTTGAGATCGCCGACGAAGAGCCCGTCGGTGATTGTCCATTGCGCGCCACTGCCCGCCACGTCGACCCGGGCGGGGTTGGCGGCAGCGGGGTCGCCGCCCACGTAAGTGATGGAGCTGGTGACACCGCCCGCCTCGCCGATGGTCAGGGTGCCGTCGACTTGCAGGAAGCCGGTGTCCCAGGGGTTGGGCTGCGTGCTTTGCGCCGTGTTATCGACAATCTCCTGATCGCCGGCGTCGATAAAGGTTTGCGCCGGCGCCGGATCGGCGGCCAACAGCGCCACCAGCGCCGGCCCCGTGACAATAAAACGCTTAAAGCGTGACGCTCGCGGCGCGCCTACCTGCTGCATGGTGATTCCCCCGGTTGTTTTTTGAATCGGGGCAATACATCACGGGAGACCGGCGGCTGGTATCCCTTAAACAGGGGAGGGGGCTTGTGGGAGCGGGCCCCGCCCGCGAAAGGCGCCGCCGCCGGCCATTCGCTTGCAAGGCAAGCTCCCACAATTGTTGCTTCGTAACACCGCTTGGCGGCTGGCTCCACTCGTAGGTCGGGTTAGGCCAAAGGCCGTAACCCGACGCTCGTTGGGTGCTACGCCTGCCGCTGTTGTCGGGTTACGCTTCGCTAACCCGACCTACGGTGTCTGCCGGGAGCTTCGCTCCCTTTCGCGGGCAGGGCCCGCTCCCACAAGGTTGGCAGCGCCACCCCTGGCCCGTAAGATGGCACAGTCTTAGAGAGGGACCATGGCCCGATTACACCCCCGCCTTCACGATGCGATCAGTCTGCTTCCGGCCCACCGGCCGGCCCATCTGTTGACTCGCCACTCGGTGCGCGAGCTGGCCAAGAACGGCTTCGCCGATTACCGTCTGCCGCTCACCGCGGAAGGCGTGGCGATGGCCCGTGAGTGGGGCGCGCGTCTGGAGCGTCCGGTGCAGGCGTTCTATTCCAGCCCGGTGGGTCGTTGTGTGGACACCGCCACCGCCATGGCGGAAGGCGCTCTGCAAGCCGGTTTGATCGAGGCGCTGCCGGAGGTGGTCACCGACCCGACCCTGGTGGAACCGGGGTGTTACGTGGAAGACATCAACCGGGTGGGCCCGACCTTTCTCAAAATGGGGGCGCTGAGCTTTCTCAACCAGCACCTGAAAACCCCGTTCGAAGGCATGTTGTCGCCGGCGGCGGGCCGCGCCAAGCTGGCCGCCTATCTGTACCAGCGCGAGCCGGAGCCGGGCTCACTGGCGGTCCACGTGACCCATGACACCATTCTCGCCGTGCTGGTGGCGGAGTTGGAAGGCCGCGACGCCATCGACGAGGAACACTGGCCGTGGATGATGGAAGGGCTGTGGGTGTGGTTCGAGGATGCGCGCATGCACTGGGTATGGCGCGGCCACCATGGCCATCGGGAGTTGGCGCTGGACGCCCCCGGGCCCTGAGTGTTCGGGCTGGCTTGAATCGTGCCCTGGTGCCCCCATCTGTGTTGTTTGCTTCTTTTCCGCAGCCGGCGAGGTGATGTTTGTCTGCCCTGACCCTTCGTAATCTCACCAAGACCTACGCCAACGGTGTCGAGGCGCTCAAGGGCATCGACCTGACCGTGGAGCGGGGTGATTTCTTCGCGCTGCTGGGGCCCAACGGCGCCGGCAAGTCCACCACCATCGGCATCGTCAGTTCGCTGGTCAACAAGACCGGCGGCGAAGTCACCATTCTGGGCCACTCCCTGGACCAGGAGCGCGAACTGGCCAAGCAGAAAATCGGCGTGGTGCCCCAGGAATTCAACTTCAGCCAGTTTGAGAAGGTGTTCGACATCGTCGTCACCCAGGCTGGCTTCTACGGCATTCCGGCGCCGCTGGCGCGGGAACGCGCGGAGAAGTATCTGCGCAAGCTGGGCTTGTGGGACAAACGCAAGAACCAGGCCCGCTCCCTGTCCGGGGGTATGAAACGCCGGCTGATGATCGCCCGCGCCCTGGTCCACGAGCCGGAGTTGTTGATTCTCGACGAGCCCACCGCCGGGGTGGATATCGAGCTGCGCCGTTCCATGTGGGATTTCCTGATTGGCCTGAACAACGAAGGCCGCACCATCATTCTCACCACCCACTATTTGGAAGAGGCGGAGTCCCTGTGCCGCCGTATCGCCATCATCGATCACGGCCGCATTGTCGAAAACACCGATATGAAGTCGCTGCTGGAAAAGCTGCAGGTGGAAACCTTTATTCTGGATCTGGCCCGGCCGGTGGAGCGGGCGCCGGAGCTGCCCGGGTTCGAGGTGCATCTGCGCGACGCCGGCACGCTGGAAGTGGCGGTGCCGAAGACGCAAAGCCTGAACCGGCTGTTCGTGGCCCTGGCGGAGCAGGATTTCGAAGTAATGAGCATGCGTAACAAAGCCAACCGTCTTGAGGAGTTGTTCGTGCGCCTGGTGGAACAGAACCTGCCCGGGCAGAACCCACAGCAGGAGAACGCCTCATGACGTTGCATCAGCAATGGGTCGCTTTCCTGACCATCGTCACCAAGGAAGTACGCCGTTTCCTGCGCATCTGGCCGCAGACCCTGCTGCCGCCGGCGATCACCATGACGCTCTATTTCGTGATCTTCGGCAATCTGGTGGGCAGCCGCATCGGCGAGATGGGCGGCTTCGATTACATGCAGTACATCGTGCCCGGCCTGATCATGATGAGCGTGATTCAGAACAGCTACGGCAATGTGGTGAGTTCGTTTTTCTCCACCAAGTTCCAGCACTCCATCGAGGAGATGCTGGTGTCGCCGATGTCGCCGTTCGTGATTCTGTCCGGTTTCGTGGTGGGCGGCATGGTGCGTGGCATCATGGTGGGCGGCATCGTCACCACCGTGAGCCTGTTCTTTACCGATCTGAACGTGCAGCACGCCTGGATCACCCTGCTGGTGGTGGCGATGACGTCGGCGCTGTTCGCGCTGGGCGGCTTTATCAACGCCATCTTCGCCAATAATTTCGATGACATCAGCATCATTCCCAATTTTATTCTCACGCCGCTCACCTACCTGGGCGGGGTGTTCTATTCCATCGATCTGCTGTCCGAGTTCTGGCGCACCGTGACCCTGGTGAACCCCATCGTCTATATGGTCAACGCCTTCCGCTACGGGGTGCTGGGTGTGAGCGACGTCAACGTTTACGCTTCCCTGGGTGCTATCTTCGCCTTTACGGTAGTGTTCTTCGTGCTGGCGCTGTGGCTGCTGCGGCGGGGCACCGGAATTCGCGGGTAATCGACATGAGCTTTCTCAACGACACACCGCTGGGCCGCACCAGCGCTTTCATCGACCAGTACACCCCTTCGTTGCTGTGCCCGGTGCCCCGTTGGGACGCGCGCGAGAGCCTGGATCTGGACACCGCCGCCGAGGGCGAGCCGCGGTTGCCGTTCCACGGCCAGGACATCTGGAACGCCTATGAGTTGTCCTGGCTCAACCCGCGCGGCAAGCCGGTGGTGGCGATGGCCGAGCTGGTGGTGCCGTGCATCTCGCCGAACATCATCGAATCCAAGTCGCTGAAGCTGTATCTGAACTCGTTCGCCAACACCCGGTTCGCGTCCCGCGAGGCGGTGATCAAGGCGATCGCCGGCGATCTGGCCCAGGTGGCCGGGGCGCCGGTGGACGTGCGCGTCATGAGCATGGAGGAAGCGGCCCGCGCCGCGGTCTGGGACGACCACGGCGACAGCGTCGACCATCTGGACGTGGCGTTCGAGCATTTCGAATACCGCCCGGAGCTGTTGTTCACCGAGCAGGGACCGGAGCGCAACGGCGTGCTGGTGTCCCACCTGCTGCGCAGCCACTGCCCGGTCACCAACCAGCCGGACTGGGGCACCGTCCAGGTGCGCTACACCGGCGCCGAGATCAGCCCGGCCAGCTTTCTGCGCTATGTGGTCTCGCTGCGCAACCACCAGGGCTTCCACGAGCAGATCATCGAGCAGATGTTCGTCGACCTGAAGCGCCAGTGCGCGCCGCGTCACCTGTCGGTGTACGGCCGCTTCACCCGGCGCGGCGGCCTCGACATCAACCCGTTCCGCTCGGATTACGAAGACGCGCCGACCAACCGCCGCACCATCCGCCAATAGCTCGTGCTACGGAGCGGCCTTGTGGGAGCGGGCCCAGCCCGCGAAAGGCAAGCGGAGCTTGCCGGCGGGATACCAGAGACATCTCTAACAATGCCACCAACCACGCCTCTGGTATCCTGCCGGGCGGTCCGGGACCGCCCTTTCGCGGGCTGGGCCCGCTCCCACAAGGCCGCGCCCGCAAGGTCTCCCGTCAGCCCGCCCCCAGCGGCCAGCCAAAGCCGATCCACACGCCCAGCAGCACCGCCCAGCCGGCCAGCAGCGCCAGGCTGTAGGGCAGCATCAAAGCGATCAGCGTGCCGATGCCGGTGTCGCTTCGGTAGCGCCGGGCAAAGCCCAGCACCAGGGCGAAGTAGGGCATCAGCGGTGTGATGATGTTGGTGCTGGAATCGCCCACCCGGTAGGCGGCCTGCGTGGCTTCCGGGTCGATGCCCACCAGCATCAGCATGGGCACGAACACCGGCGCCAGGATGCCCCACTTGGCCGAGGCGCTGCCGATCATCAGGTTGATCAGCGCCACCAGCCCGACGAACAGAAGCAGCAGCGCCACCGTCGGCAGGTTCAGATCGCCCAGCCAGGCGGCCCCCTTGATGGCCAGTACCAGCCCCAGCTGACTGTAGCTGAACCAGGCCACGAACTGGGCGGCGAAGAACATCAGCACCAGATAGCCGGACATCGAACTCATGGTGGTTTCCATCGCCTCGATGATGCCGCCGGCGGAGCGGAAGCGGCCGCTCACGCGCCCGTACACGGCGCCGCACAGCCCGGCCAGCAGCGCGATCAGCACCACCAGCGAGGACATGAACGGCGACTGCAGCAGGCCGCCGTCCTCGCCGCGCAGCGGCGCATCGGCCGGTGCCACCAGTAACACCACCGCCACCACACCGAGCGCCAGCACCGCCAGGGTCCAGCCCAGGGCGCGGCGGTCCATGTGCGGCGCCAGGTCTTCGTCGTTGTTGTCGGCGGGGCGGTCGGCCACGCGCGGCTCGGTGATGCGCACCGTGACCAGCGACACCACGGCGGTCACCAGCACCGTGGAGACCATGATGAACCAGTAGTTGCCGGCCGCCGATACCACGCGCCCGGGCTCGACGATTGCCGCCGCCTCCGTGGACAGGCCGGCGAGCACCGCGTCCACCGGGCCGAGCAGCAGGTTGGCGCTGTAGCCCCCGGACACCGCCGCGAACGCGGTGGCGATACCGGCCAGCGGCGAGCGGCCAGCCAGCTGAAACAAGAACCCGGCAAGCGGGATCAGCACCACATAGCCGGCGTCGAAGGCGAGGCTCGACATCACCCCGGCGAACGCCACCGTCACCACCAGTGTGCGGTGTGAGGCGCGCCGCACCAGCGCCGCCAGGCTGGCGCCCAGCAGGCCGGAATGCT
Source organism: Alcanivorax sp. (assembly GCA_042090255.1). Taxonomy (GTDB): domain Bacteria; phylum Pseudomonadota; class Gammaproteobacteria; order Pseudomonadales; family Alcanivoracaceae; genus Alloalcanivorax. The sequence continues at coordinate 8,893 of JBELJS010000042.1, forward strand.
CCGCGATGCCCAGGCCGAGCATCGCCACCAGCACCACGCCCAATGGCGCGAAGCCGGTGAAGTTGGTGACCATATTGCTGAACAGCCAGGTCAGACCGTCGCCGTCCAGCAGGGAACGCACCGCGATGTTCCGGTCTTCCAGCGGGTGGCTGGCGGTCAGCCCGCCGACCGCCAGCAACGCGCTCAACGGCAGCATCAGCAGGCATAGCCAGACGAACAACAGGGTGGGGTGCGGCAGGCGATTGCCGGCGCGTTCCAGCCGGGCCAGCCAGCCCGAGGACGATGCGACCATGACGATTCTCCTTGCTACGAAGCGGCGTTGTGGGAGCGGGCCTTGTGGGAGCGGGCCCTGCCCGCGAAAGGGTGGCTTTAGCCACCCGGCAGGATTCCAGCGACGCTGATTGTGCCGTCGTTAGAGTGGTCTCTGGTATCCTGCCGGGAGCTTCGCTCCCTTTCGCGGGCAGGGCCCGCTCGCACAAAGCACCCTTTCGCGGGCGGGGCCCGCTCCCACGGGTTCCTGCCCGGCGCGGCCCGCCGCTATCCTCACGGGCTTGCAGCTTGCTCAAAGCCGTACTTGTTCCTGGATTTTGGCGGCCGCCTTGCCCATAACGTCCAGCACCTTCTCCCGGTCCCGGTCGGCCAGGCTCGCCGAGTCAAGGTGCAGCGCGAAGCCTTCTGTCTCGAAATCCACGGCCACGGTCTTGCGCTTCTTCAGATCCGAGGCGGAGCGGGCCAGGGCCTTCAGTATGCGGTTTTTATCCACGTTGTGAATGCGCTCCAGATCCATGTGCAGGCCGAACCCGGTGGTGGCGACGCTCACGAAGCGTTGCTTGCCGCCGGCGTTGCGTTTCAGCGCCTGGGCTTCGAACACCGGGATCGGCCGGCTGAAGCCCTTCGCCGATACCTCGCCCACATTGCGGCAGCGCACCCGGTCCTTGATCAGCTCGTGGGTGCTTTCCGAGATCAGAACCTGCCCCGGCCGGCAGGCGGATTCCAGACGGCTGGCCAGATTCACGTCGGTGCCGAGAATGGTGTAGTCCATGCGGCTGTCGGTGCCGAAGTTGCCCACCGTCACATAGCCGGTGTTGATGCCGATGCGGATTTCCAGTTTCTGGGTGATGCCCTCGCGCTGCCAGCGCTGGCGCAGAAAGCGCATGTGCTGCTGCATTTCGATGGCCATGGACGCGCACCGGTAGGCGTCTTCCTGGGCGCCTTCGCTTTTCGGGTCACCGAAGAACACCATCACCGCGTCGCCGATGAACTTGTCGATGGTGCCGCCGTGGCGCAGGGCGATGCGCGTCATCTCGCTCAGATAGGTATTGAGCATGCGCGTCAGGGTGTCCAACGGCAGCTCCTCGGAGATCGCGCTGAACCCCTTGATGTCGGAGAAGAACACCGTCAGCCGTTTGCGCCGGGTCTCCAGCTTGGCGTCGCGCTTGCCGGAAAACAGCGAGCCCCAGATTTGCGGCGGCAGATATTTGGCCAGCTTGCGCGACATCTCCACCGCCTGCTGCTGCTGTTCGCGCACGCGAATCTGCGCCTGGCGCAGGAACTGGGCCTGGCGGTTGGCGTAAAAGGAGCTGGCGCCCACGTACAGCCCCAGCCCCACCAGGGACAGCACCGACAGGCTCAACGGCACCGTGGTGGGGGTCGGCGGCACGCCCAGCAGCAACGACGCCAGGGCGGCGCCGCCCAGGGTCATCAGCACATTGAGCAGCCAGGGCCGCAGGCCGCCGCTGCTAACCGCATTGGCGTGCACGATGATCAGCAGCACCAGGCTCGGCACCACTGCGAAGTGCAGCAGCGCGCAGGCCATGCCGATGATGGCCGCGTCCAGTTGCATCACCACCGGTGAAAAGTGCTCCGGCAACAGGTCCTTGCGCTGGCCCACCACCACCAGGGTCTGCACCAGCAACGGATAGGCCAGCAAGCCCGCCACGCCGAGCAGATAATGGGACGGATAAAGCTTCAGGCCGACCCCGGCCATAAGAATCGTCGCCGCCACCACGAAGGCAAGCAGGCGGATGTAATTGCTCAGCCGGCGCGCGCGCTCCATCGGATCCAGATAGGGCTTGCGGGGGCGGTTCTTGGATGTACTCATGCAGTGCCAATCATGGGGTTTGTCCGGAGCTTACCCAGTTGTGGGTTAAGAAAAAAGACTGATCGCCCGGCGGCAAGGAAAGCGAGCGCGCTTTGCCGTACAATCCACGGCGCGTCACCGTTCGCTCACAGGAGTTCCGATGGACACACTGACCGCGCTCCACACCCGCGTTTCCGTGGCCCGCCTTACCGAGCCCGGCCCCTCCGCCGACCAGGTCAGACAATTGCTGGCGGCGGCGATTCGCGCCCCCGACCACGGCATGCTGCGCCCCTGGCGGTTTCTGGTGCTGGAAGGCGAAGAGCGTGAGCGCCTCGGCGATATCATGGAATGGCGTCTGTTGCGCCGACAACCGGAGGCGGACCAGTGCGCTCGGAATAACATCCGCAATAAGGCGCTGCGCGCGCCCACCATTATTATCGCGGTGGCGGACATCACCGAAGGCCACAAGGTGCCCGCCTGGGAGCAGGTGCTGGCGGTGGGCGCGGCGGTGCAGAACATGATGGTGGCCGCCCACGCCCTGGGCATCGGTGCCATGTGGCGCACCGGCGACCTGGCCAACGACGAAACCGTCAAGGCGCGCCTCGGCTTCGCCGACAAAGATCAGGTGGTGGGCTTCGTGTACCTGGGCACCCCCGCCGGCACCCTCAAGAACCTGCCCGAGGAACAGCCGGAAACCTTCCTGCGTGAGCTGCCCCGGGGACCACTATGATTGACCTGGACGCTCTCGCCGACCGGGTACGCGCGGCGATACCGCTCACCACCCATCTGGATTTCCGGTTCACCGCGTTCGACGGCGAACGGCTCACCCTCACCGCGCCGCTGGCGCCCAACCATAACGACAAGGGCACCTTCTTCGCCGGCAGCCAGGCGGCGTTGCTCACCCTGGCCGGCTGGGCCTGCACCACGCTGATGGCGGATTCTGCGGTGGCCGGTGCCACGGTGGGTGAGGGCGAGGCCAGCGTCGACGTGGTCGCGGTGGAATCCAGCCTGCAGTTCCGCGCGCCGCTGCACGGTGACATCGAGATCCGCGCCTGGGCCGACGATGGCGAGAGTGGCCGGTTTCACCAGCGCCTGAAACGGCGTGGCAAAGCGAGCCTGGGCATTTTGGCCCAGGCGACCGATGCCCAAGGCGTCGTGGTCTGCGAGTATCAGGGTCTTTACCTTGCCAGGACCAATAACAATGACACTTGAACACGATGCGGTTTTCTATCTGCTTGCCTACGGCCTCTGGGCCCTGCTGCTGCTTGCCGTGCTGGTGCTCGGCCGCGGGCTGCGCGTCATCAGCGGCCAGGCCAAGGCCGACCAGTTTCCCCCCTACGCGTACGACCCCGCCAGGCTGCTCGACCGGCTCTCTCGCGCCTACCTGAACACCCTGGAAATGCTGCCAGTGCTGCTTGTGGTGGGCGGGGTCGCTCTCTGGGCCGGCAAAGTGGAATTGGCCGCCTGCGTGCTGCCCTGGGTGTTTGCCGCCCGGGTGGCGCAAAGCCTGGTGCATCTGATCGGCGTGAACCACTGGCTGGTGCAGGCGCGTTTCGCCTTCCTGTTGGCGCAGATCGTGTTGCTCGGCTGGCTTGGCCTGAGTACCGCCTGCGCGCTTGCCTAAGCGCCGACCCTCGGGTACCCTACGCGCCCTCTGATGATGACTCAGAGACAGCCCGTTTTGGTGAGGTGTCCGAGTGGCTGAAGGAGCACGCCTGGAAAGCGTGTATACGTTTACGCGTATCGAGGGTTCGAATCCCTCCCTCACCGCCAAATAAAAAAGGGGTCCCAAACGGGGCCCCTTTTTTATTTGCGGTCAGGGCGGATCAGATTCGAACCCTCCGTTCGACCGAGCGGCGCAAGCGCCGCGAGGGGCGTCGCCGCAAACGGCGACGGGGCGCAGCCCCGAGCGAAGCGAGCCAATCCCTCCCTCACGGCGCGCAAAGCGCGCCCGCCATCAAAGCGCGCCCGCCATCAGAACAAGAACAGCGCCTCTGGAATCCTGCCGGCAAGCAGGGCTTGCCTTTCGCGGGCAGGGCCCGCTCCCACAAGGCCGCTCCCACAGAGCCAGGCAGCCTCCCACAAGGCAAGCTCCCACCCTCATTTCTTCCGACTAAACCCCCAGGCCCCGCGGCGCCCCTCGCGCTGCACGTCCATGTCGTTGCGGATTTGGGCATGGCTGATCAGCGCGAAAATAAAGGTGCCGCCGATGATGTTGCCGGCCAGAGTGGGCAGGCCGAAGCGCAGGAAAAAGTCCCGCCAGCTCACGGTGCCTTCGAATACCAGATAGAGAATCTCACTGGCACCGACAATGATGTGCGGGAACTCACCGATCGCCACCACATAGGTCATGATCAGGATCACCCAGGCCTTGGCCTGGTCCGCGGACGGCATCACCCACACCATGGTGGCGATCATCCAGCCGGCGACGATGCTCTTGGAGAACATGGAGAACGGGTCGTTCTCCATCACTTTCTCGCCGATCGCCACAAAGGCGTCGTTCACTTCCGGGGAAAACATCGGCAGGTGCAGAAAGGTGAAGGCGGCGATGCCGGCGCCCAGGACGTTGCCCGCCAACACCACGCCCCACAGACGCATCAGGCTACCCAGATTGCCCTTGGTGGGGTGGCTCATGAACGGCAGCACGGCGGTGACGGTGTTTTCCGTGAACAGCTGCTGGCGGGCGAGAATCACGATCAGAAAGCCCAGGGTGTAGCCCATGCTTTCGATCAAGAAGCCCGCATCGCTTTCCGGCACATGGGCGTGCAGCAGGCCACGCGCCACCATCGAAGCGCTCATGGAAATACCGGCGGCGATCGCCGACCACAGCAACGCCATGGCGTCGCGCTCCAGCTCCCGCTCGCCGCTGATGCGCAGGCGCTCGTGGACCGCCGCCGCCTTGGAGGGCAGGGCGGCTTCGCGGCGCCGGTCCCGTTCTTCGTGGCTCTCGTCGTCCTCCTCGTCGTCTTCGTCATCTTCGTGGGCGTCGTCGCGTCCCCGTTTGACGGCTTCTTCCCAGGGCGTGTCGTCCTGGTCCTTATCCCGCGAATCCTGATCGTCGTGCGCCAAAGGGGCTCTCCTGGTGAGAAGTTCGAAGGGACACTATACGGTTGTCGGCCTCAGCCACCCAACACCAAAGCGATCCCCAGGCCGTAAAGAACCAGCACCGCCAGGCTCTCGAAGCCGATGCCGCCGGGGCCGTGCTGCTCGCGGCGCACCAGGCCCATCAGCAGGAAGCCGGTCATCAGGATCGACAGCGACACCCACAGCAGCAGGCCGTCGTTCATTTGCTCGTAAATAGAGCCGTCGCGGTAGGCGATATCCGACGCCGCGGTGAACAGCGTGTCGAAGGCGTTACCGCCGATAATGCCGCCCACCGCCAAGGTCAGGGCGCCGCGACGCACCGCCGCCACCGAGGTGACCAGCTCCGGCAGCGAGGTGGCGGTGGCGGTGAGCAGCAGACCCACCGTGGTTTGCTGCAGGCCGGTGTGCCGGGCGACGCCGCTGGCGGCCGCTTCCAGCACGAAGCCGGACAGGCCGAGCAGGGCGGCCAGGCCCAGGAACACCAGCAACAGACGGGGCAGCGACAGGCGCAGATTGTCTTCTTCGGGCACATCCTCGCGCGTCTCCCGGGTGTGGGCCGGCCGCCACATGGGTTCGTCGCGCACCCGTTGCACCAGATGCAGGCCGTACATATAGATGGCCAGCAGTGCCGGGGTGGCCGGGTGGATGCCGAACACGGTCACCGCCGGTGAAAAGGTGCCTACCAGAATAATGGACATCAGAGTGATCAACAGGGCGCCCTGCATCAGGTTGGCGGCGGACGCGGCGGCGTGTTCCAGGTTGGCGCGCCGGTAGGCGATGTCAGCCACCGCCAGGAAGGCGGTCTGCACCGCGATGCCGCCCAACGCATTGCTCAGGGCCAGGTCGGCGTGACCTTTCCAGGCGGCGGTCACCGACAGCACGCTTCCGGACAGCGAAGTGGTGGCGCCCAATAACACTGCGCCGGCCAGCGCTTCCCCGGCCCGGGTGCGGTCCGCCAGCTCGTCCACCACGGCGGTGATTTTGACGCCGGCGGTGGCGATCACCGCCACGCAGGCGGCGAACGCCAGCAGGCTCAGGGGCAGGGATGCTTGCAGGGTGTCGATGGCGCGCTCCCGGTCGGCTCGATGAGCGCTAAGGATACCCAGCGTGCCAGGCCGGTGCGAACCGGTTACAGATTAAGTACAGATGTGCACTAAATATTTTGGCAGTATGCCTTGTCTTTTAATTGCACGATAGTACCACCAATAAGGCGACACCATGACAGTATCTTTTTTCCGTTTGGGCCTGGTGGCCCTCTTCAGTGCCCTGCTGATGCTCTCCGGCTGCAACTCGTCCGGCAGCGACGACGCTGACGGCACCGCCGAGCAGCCGCGCGACCCGGCGCCGCAGCCGGACCCGGAGCCGCAACCGGACCCTGGACCGGAGGCCCGCGACGCGCTACTGACCCCGGCCTCCGAGCTGGTGCCGGTGATTCTGGTGGACCGGCTCGCCAACCAGAGCGGCCAGCTCGACGCTGACATCCGTGAGCGTCTGTTCAAAAGCGAGCCTGTCGACGAGCTGGCCGTGCACCGCGTGCAGATGTATTGCCTGTCGCGTCTGTACCAGACCGAACTGGCGATCAATGACGCCCTGCTGGGCTGGCGCAACGCCTACCCGGCCGGCAGCGACCCGGTCACCTGGCTGGAGCGCGCCGCCGAGGAAGAACTGGTGACGCTGCTGGCGGATTACGGCGAGCATCTCTATGCCGCCGCCGTGCGCCCGCTGGACCCCAACGCGGATTTCCAGTGCGCGCCGTTCGCCGCCGATGAAACCCTGCCCAAACCGGAAACCGACGATGCCGCCCTGAACGCCTTGCTTGCCGCCATGAACGAGGTGCAGCGCGGCGTGCGCGAGTACCGCTTGGCGGTGGATCGTTTTCAGGTCAGCAATTTGAGCGCCTCTTTCGCCGATCTGCGCGCACCGCTGGCGGTGATGGCCGACGGCATTCAGACCCTGCGTGGCATTGCTCGCGATCAGGGCCTGCAGCGTATGAAGGCGGCGCTCACCAACTTGTCCGGTCGCGCCGACGGCACCGGCACGTCGGGTTCTATACCGCGCGTGGATGCCTGGCTGGTCAGTCTGGGGGCACTGGACACCACCGGCATGGATGACCGGGTGGCCGGCGACGTTACGCAACTGTTTGACGACTTGCTCAACAAAACCGGTTTCCTCAACTGGCTGGACAATCATCGCGACGACATCAAAGACGACGACGCCCGCGCTTTGGTGTTCGAACAGATCGAAGCGGTGCGTCTGCAACTGCAGCGCATGCGTGTGGATTCCTCCCGGCAACCGGCCTCGATTCTGCAGGGTGAAGCCGACGGACGGGTTACAAAAATGGCCATAAGCAACGCCATGCAGCGTCTGGAACAGGAAAGTGAAACGCTCTACGCTGCCATGCTTGATTTGGCCGGCGCGCTGGCCGGGCTGCTTGCCGTACTGGTTGTGGCGGCCGGGTTGCTGCGCCATCGGCTTCACCGTCAACGGGGATAAGAGGGAAAAGATGGTATCCATGATCAATAAAGGCCGCGCCGCCGCCGCGCTGGCCATCGCTGTCGCTTGCACGCCGGCCCTGGCCGAGGAACGCACCGACCCGCAGGGTTGGAACGCGTCCGCCATGGGCATTTACGTGATCGAGGATTCGGATCGCTTTGACGTGGACTACGGTGCTGGTATCCGCTTCGGCCTGGGCCGTCAGATCAGTGAAAAATGGGATCTGGAGTGGAACGGTTTCGGTAACTCCCTGCAGCGCAATCGGGGCTCCGGGCAGCACTGGCAGTACGGCGCGGGCGCCGACGCGCTGCGTTACATGTACCGCGAAGGGCCGTCCCCCTACTTGCTGGTGGGCGGCGGCGGTGTCTACACCGACTCCACCGCTGGCACCGATACCAACGGCTACCTGAACGCCGGCGCGGGTCTGCACTTCCGCGAGATCTGGGGCTCCATGGGCCTGCGCGCGGAGTTGCGTTACGTGGTGGATTTCTCCGACGACGGCAGCCACAACGAGCCGTTCGGCGATGTGCGCGCGCTGGTGGGGCTGACATTCCCGCTGTTCGGCGGTGGTGATTATGGCACCACCAAGATCATCGAGCGCGAGCGGCTGGTGATCAAGCCGGTGCCGATGGGGCCGCCGGAGGTGCTGCATGGGGTCAATTTCGAGTTTGATTCCGAGCGCCTCACGCCTAACGCCAAGACCGTGCTGCGTGGCGTGGCGGAACGCTTGCTGGCGCACCCCGACAGCGAAGTGGAAATCGCCGGGCACACCGACTCGAAAGGGGCCGACGACTACAACCAGGCGCTGTCCGAGCGGCGTGCCGAATCGGTACGCGATTTCCTCATTGATCTGGGCGTTGAACCGGGCCGTTTGCAGGCCCGCGGTTACGGCGACACCCGCCCGGTGGACAGCAACGCCACCGACCAGGGCCGTGAGCGCAACCGCCGCATCGAGATGCGGCGGATCAACTAGCGGTCGCTTGCGATTGTCGGATGACGCCTGCGGCTAATCCGACCTACAGCGCTGCCCCCGTAGGTCGGGTTAGGCCAAAGGCCGTAACCCGACATGGTTCACAGTGAGTCGAGAAAGGCGCCCAGGTGTTTATTCACCGCCTCGGGCGCTTCCATCTGGATCCAGTGACCCAGATCGTCCAGCAATATCACCTCGCGGAGATCGTCCATCATCGTCGGCATGCGCTCCAGCGCCTTGCCGGCGAACTGGATCACCGGGTCTTCCTTGCCGGCGATGAACAGCGCCGGCGGATGGATGCGTTCGCGTCCGTCCTCTTTTTGCTGCCGCCAGGACGCGTCCATGGCCCGGTACCAGTTGATTGGTCCGGTCAGGCCGCTGTGCTCGAAGCGCTCCACGTACACGTCCAGATCCGATTCTTGCATCCAGTCCGGCTGGCCGCCCTTGGGTGGTTGCAGAATGTCGAGCAGGCCGGTGACCGGTTTTTCGGCGCGGAATTTTTCCTGCATGCCCGGCCCGGAGAGCGCGTGGTACATGCGGCGTAGAAAGTCGCGCACGTCCGCTTCCAGTTCCTGCTCCGGCACGTCCGGCTGCTGGAAGTAAAGCTGGTAGAAGAAGCGCTCGCCGAAGGCGGCACGCATCTGCTCGGTGGGCGCTTTGGGGCCCAGGCCCGGGTAGGGCACCGACAGACCGGCCACCGCCCGCACCCGGCCCGGCTCGCTGCGCGCCACCTGCCAGGCCAGGGCGCAGCCCCAGTCGTGGCCCACCACCACGGCACGCTCGGCGCCGAACGCATCGAGAATGCCCATCACGTCCGCCACCAGCTTGTCCTGCCGGTAGGCGTCCGCGTCCTTGGGCGCGTCGCTGAAACCGTAGCCGCGCAGATCCGGCGCCAGCACATGGAAGCCCTTGGCGGCCAGAAACGGCATCTGATAGCGCCATGAATAGCCGCACTCGGGGAAGCCGTGCAGCAGGATCACCGCCGGGTGGGCCGGGTCACCGGCGCTGCGCACATGGAAATTGAGGCCGTTGGCCTGCACTTTTTGCTCTCGAATCTCGGTCATTGGGCGTTCCCCAGGTAGTCCATGTAGTCCTCGCGCAGGTGGCGCTTGGACACCTTGCCGGTGGCGGTGTGCGGCAACTCGTCGACGTAGATCACGTCGTCGGGCAGCTGCCATTTAGCGATGGTGGCGGCCATGTGGTCCAGCAGTGCCTGCTTGTCCCGCGCCGCGTCGGCGTGGGGCACCACGATCAGCAGCGGCCGCTCGTCCCATTTCGGGTGCGGCACGCCGATCACCGCGCACTCCTGGACGTTCGGGTGGGCGGCGGCCAGGTTTTCCAGATCGATGGAGCTGATCCACTCGCCGCCCGACTTAATCAGGTCCTTGGCGCGGTCGACGATGTACAGCACGCCGTCGGGGGTCAGCTTCGCCATGTCGCCGGTGGCGAACCAGCCGTCCTTGTCGAACGCCTTGGCGCTCGCTTCGTCGTTATTGAAGTAGGCGCGGATCACCGTGGGGCCCTTGACCAGCAGCTCGCCCACGGCTTCGCCGTCCTGGGGCACTTCGTTGCCGTCGTCGTCCACCAGCTTCATGCGTACGCCGAACAGCTGCCGGCCCTGGGTGGTTTTCAGTTCGATGCGTTCTTCCAGGGGCAAATCCGCCTGGCCTTCGGTGAGCGTGCTCATGGTGCCGGTGGGGTTCATCTCGGTCATGCCCCAGCCCTGCATCACATCCACTTGGTAGTCCTGCTCGAAGGCGCGCACCATGCTGCGCGGCGCCGCTGACCCGCCGATCGACACCCGTTTCAGCGCGCCGGGCTTGCGCGCGTGGCGCTTCATCTCGGCAAGCAGGCCAAGCCACACCGTGGGCACGCCCCAGGCGGAGTCCACATTTTCCTCGTCCATCAGTTGGAACAGGCTGTCGCCGTCCAGGGCCGGGCCCGGCATGATCAAGGACGCGCCCGCCAGTGGCGCCATATAAGGCAGCCCCCAAGCGTTGACGTGAAACATCGGCACCACCGGCAGCACCCGGTCGCCCACCGGGAAAGAGCCACTCGCGCAGACCATGGTGAACATTGCCTGCAGCAGGCAGGAGCGGTGCGAATAGAGCGCGCCCTTGGGGGCGCCGGTGGTGCCGGAGGTGTAGCACAGCGCGCAGGCGGTGTTTTCGTCCAGTTCCGGCCAGTCATAGGTGTCGGGCTGCCCGTCGAGCAAATCCTCGTAGCAGAGCAGGTCCTGACCGTCGGGCCTATGCGCGCGGTCGGTCATCGCCACATAGCGGGTGTGTTCCGGGAACTGATCCCGCAAGCCGGACACCAGCGGCGCGAAGGTGGTATCGAAGAACAACAGGCTGTCATCAGCGTGGTTGACGATATAGGCCATCTGCTCCGCCGGCAGGCGCGGGTTAATGGTATGGCAGACGGCACCGATACCAGCGATGGCGTAGTAAAGTTCCAGGTGGCGGTAGCCGTTCCAGGCCAGGGTGGCGACCCGGTCGCCGGGTTTGACGCCCAGCGCTACCAGACCGTGGGCCAGCCGTGACACCCGTGTCAGTGTCTCTGCGTAGCTCTGGCGGTGCACGCCGCCCTCCACGGTCACCGATACAATTTCCGCCTTGCGGTGGATTCGGGCGCCGTAGTCCAGCACGTCGATCAACGACAGGGGCGCATCCATCATCAGCCCTTTAAGCATCTAGCATTCTCCCGAGCGCGATAGTTATTTTGAACGCTTGTTTTGAAATAAGGCCGTGCAATTCATACCGGGCGGGACCTGGGTGGTCAAGGCGAGGTTCGCGTGGCGCCGTTAACGGTGTTACTTGAGGTAACAGTAACACTGGTTTAAAGCGCCGGTTCGCCGAAAAAGGGAAACAAAACACGTGAATTAATTGCGCTCCGTGGCAGCCTGGCGGCATCCGTGGCGATACCGCCGGACAAACTGTGTGAAATTGTTTCGTGGCTTTCGGCGTTAATCGCCGTGTACGGGGCGTATTCGGCCATCGTCGCGGTTTTTTTTGCCGGCCTGAATCAAGGCCGCGCGCCAGGGGATTGTCCGCCGGTTTTATTCCGTTCATGCTCAAAGCACTGAATTCAGTGGCTTTCAGAGGCACATAGGATAGCTTTGTTGACCTACTTTAAGCCGAAGCGAGTGTCGGAAAATTTAAATAAGCAGGCTGGACAGAAATATTTTTGTGCGCACATACTACCAAGTATGTGGTTCACCAGAAGAGCGCCGATGGGACCGAAAAACGGCGCCGGGAACACGCATTAAAAAGCAGAGTAAACAAAAAAGATTGTTGCGTTCCGGCAACGTTGCCGGGAACGACAGCGAGATGCCGAACAGTCGGCAGAAAAACAACAACCGTGGAGAGCGTCATGTTGAAACCCATTTTCACCTTTCTCGCCGCCTCGCTGCTGCTGGTAGGTACCGCCAGCGCCGAGACCGTGAAACTTGCCCTGATCGATCCCTTGACCGGGCCGATGGCCGCCGCCGGCCAGCCCGCGTTCGAACACCTTAAGTACGAAGCTAAGCGCATCAACGCCAATGGCGGCCTGAACGGCCAGGACCTGGAAATTGTCGGTCTGGACAATAAAGTGAATCCGCAGGAAAGCCTGGTGCAACTGCAGAAGGCAATCGACGACGGTATTCGCTATGTGACCCAGGGCAACGGTTCTTCCGTGGCCTCCGCGTTGATCTCCGCGATTGAAAAGCACAACCAGCGCAATCCCGGTGACGAGGTGGTGTATTTGAACTACGCCGCCGTGGACCCCGCATTTACCAATGAGCGTTGTTCCTACTGGCACTTCCGCTTTGACGCCAACGCCGATATGAAAATGAACGCGTTGACCGATTACATCGCCGATAACGAGGACATCAAGAAGGTCTACCTGATCAACCAGGACTACAGCTTTGGTCAGGCGGTGTCCCAGGCGGCCCGGGAAATGCTGAAAGAGAAGCGCCCGGACATCGAAATCGTGGGGAACGATTTCCACCCGCTGGCGAAAGTGAAGGACTTCACCCCGTACGTGTCCAAGATCCAGTCCTCCGGCGCCGACGCGGTGATCACCGGTAACTGGGGCCAGGACATCACCCTGTTGGTGAAAGCGGCCGCTGAGTTCGGTCTGGAAGCCCCGTTCTACACCTACTACGGCGCCAGCTCCGGCGTGGTCACCCAGCTGGGCGACAAAGGCGTGGACCGTATCTATCAGATCAACGAGTACTACGGCGAGTTCGAGGATCCGGAAATGGCCAAGCGCCAGACCGAGCTCTACGAGCAGGCCGAATGGGACTTCTACTACCTGCGTCTGAGCACCATGCTGGATATGCTCAAGAAAGCCACCGATAAAGCGGAAAGCACCGATCCGGTCGATGTCGCCAAGGTGATGGAAGGCATGACGCTTGAAACCACCACCGGGGAAGTGGTCATGCGTGCCGAGGACCACCAGGTCCAGCTGCCGATGTTCATCTCCGTGATGAAGGACGACATGGAGTACGGCGCGGAAGGCACCGACTACAACTTCAAGAAGGTGGCGCGCATCGATCGTGAAGACGTAAGCCTGCCCACCACCTGCCGGATGCGCCGCCCGAAATAAACGGCGCCATTCTGTAACTCCAGTGACTAAGTAGTAGGAACAGCGGCGTGAGCCGCTGTTCCGGGAGCCTCGTCATGCTCGAAATTGTTATTTTTTCGACGCTGAACGGTATTTTATACGGCCTTTTGCTGTTCATGCTGTCCAGCGGTCTTACTCTCATCTTCTCGATGATGGGTGTTTTGAACTTTGCCCATGCCAGCTTTTATATGCTGGGTGCCTATTTCGCCTACACCATGGGTATGGAGATCGGCTTCTGGCCGGCTCTGCTGCTCGCTCCGATCCTGGTCGGTGGCCTCGGCGCCATGGTGGAAAAATTCGGCTTGCGCCGTGTGCACGAAAACGGCCACGTGGCCGAGCTGCTGTTCACGTTCGGCCTGGCTTATGTGATTGATGAACTGGTGCAGTTGATCTGGGGCACCGTGGCGGTCGCCTATCGCGAACCGGACTACATGCGCGAGCCGCTGTTTACGCTGTTCGGTACTGATTATTCGATTTTCCGTGGCGTGGTGATTCTGATCGCCGTGCTGATGTTTATTGCCCTTTGGTTCCTGCTCAAGAAAACCCGTGTCGGCATGATGATCCGTGCCGCGTTGACCCACGGCAACATGGTCGGTCACCTGGGCCATAACGTGCCGCGTCTGTTCATGGGCGTATTCGGCTTCGGTTGTGCGCTGGCCGGCCTGGCCGGCGTGATCGGCGGCCCGCTGATGGCCACCGAGCCGGGCATGGCGGTGACCTTGGGCCCGATTGTGTTCGTCGTGGTCGTGGTCGGCGGCATGGGGTCGCTGATCGGTGCCTTCTACGCGTCGCTGTTGATCGGTCTGATCCAGACGTTCTTCGTCGCCATTGACGCCTCCATCGCCGATATCCTCAACGCTTTCGGCATGAACGTGGATCCCTACGGCGAGGTGACCGGGATCACCTTGGCCAGCCTGGCGCCGATGACGCCGTTTATTCTGCTGGTGTTGATCCTGATATTCCGCCCCCGTGGCCTGATGGGAGAGCTTGAGCCATGAACGACATTACCGCAGTCGCACCGCGGCAGAATCGTTTCTCCTGGCGCGCTCTATCGCCCTGGTTGATCAGCGCGGCCGTTCTTCTGATTCTGCCTTTCGTTCTCGAAAGCGGCACCGCCTTCACGCTGATGAACGTGATTGCCGTGAATATCGTGTTCGCTCTGTCCTACAACATGCTGCTCGGCCAGGGGGGCATGCTGTCTTTCGGGCACGCGGTGTTCTTCGGCCTCGGCAGCTACGGCGCCATGCACGCCATGAACGCCATTGACGAGGCGTCTTACGCCGGTGAAGGTTTCTGGTCTCATATCCCGGTGGTGAGCATGCCGCTGGTGGGGATGATCGCCGGCGGTTTGGTGGCGTTGCTCATCGGCTGGCCGTTCTGTCGTCGCGCCGGCACCGCCTTCGCCATGATCACCCTGGGTCTGGGTGAAATGGTGGCCGCCGCCGGTCAGATGTTTCCCTCCGTGTTCGGCGGTGAAGCCGGTATCTACGGCAACCGTATGGTTGGTCCTCAGTGGTTCGGTCTTGAGCTGGCCCAGGCCACCGACGTGTACTGGTTCATGGCGTTCTGGACCTTCTTGGCGGTGTTCGCCATGTGGGCCTTTACCCGCACGCCTTTGGGCCGGATGTCCAACGCCGTGCGCGATAACCCGGACCGTCTGCAGTTCATCGGCTACCAGCCGCGTAACATCCGTTTCATGATCTTTATCGCGTCCGGTTCCTTCGGCGGTCTCGCCGGCGGCATGGCGGCGGTCAACTACGAGATCATCACGCCGGAAGCGCTGGGCCTGATTCCCTCCGGCCTGGCGTTGCTGATGGCCGCCGTGGGCGGGCTTGGTGTGTTCTACGGGCCGATCGTCGGCGCCATCGTGGTGTCGCTGATGAACTCCATGCTCAGCGACTACACCGAGGCGTCCATTCTCTACGTGGGCTTGGTGTTCCTGGCCATTGTGATGTTCGCCCCGCGCGGTCTCGGCGGCGGTATCGAGCAGGTGCGTGTGGCCGCCCGTGAAGGCGCGCTGGCCAAGCGTTTGCCCGGCTGGCTGACCGGCGCGGCAGCGGTGCTGCTGATCAGTCTGGGTCTGGTCCTGCTGATCGAGTTGCTGTTCCAGTGGCGCCACGGTGACGACGAATTCGCGCAGTTCTTCGGGCTCGAGTTCGAGGCCGGCGCGGTAATGAGCTGGATCTGGGCGCTGGTTATGTTTGCTGCCGGTGTGGTGGTAATGCGCGTTACTAAAAAGTTTCGGGAGGGCAATGCATGAGCGCCTTGTCTATTAAAAACCTGACCAAGAACTTCGGCCTGGCGGAAGTGATCTGTGGCGTCGATCTGGAAGTGGAAAAAGGCGAGATACACGCCGTGATCGGGCCCAATGGCGCCGGCAAATCCACGTTCTTTAATCTGCTTTCCGGTGCTTTCCCGCCCAGTGGCGGTGAGATCCGGCTCAACGGCGAGCGCATCGACAGCCTCACGCCGGAAAAGATTCAACAGCGCGGCCTGTCCCGTTCTTTCCAGGTCAGCAACGTGTTCGTGAATCTGTCCGTGTTCGAGAACCTGCGCTGCGCCTGCTTCAAGACCGCGGGCTCCGGCTATGTGTTCTGGCGCGCGGCGAGCAAGATCAAGGCCGCCAATGAGCGTGCCGAAGAAGTGCTCGACATGATCGGCCTGCAGGCACTGCGCGATGTGCCGGCGGGCGCCTTGCCCTACGCCAGCCAGCGCGCGTTGGAGATCGGCATGACCATCGCGTGCGGTGCCGACGTGGTGATCCTGGACGAGCCCACCGCCGGCATGAGCAACACCGAGACCGCCCAGGCGATCAGTCTTATCCGTCAGGTGGCCGAGGGCCGCACCCTGATGATCGTCGAGCACGATATGGGCGTAGTGTTCGAATTGGCCGACCGTATCTCGGTGTTGGTGTACGGCAAGATCGTCGCCACCGGTACACCGGAGGAAATTCGCAACGACCCGCGCGTCAAAGAGGCGTATCTGGGAGAGGAGGCCGCATGATGCTCGAAGTCCGGGATCTGAACGCGTATTACGGCAAGAGCCACATTCTCCACGGCGTCAACTTCTCGCTCGAGGAAGGCGAAGTGGTCTCGCTGCTGGGGCGCAACGGGGTAGGGCGCTCCACCACGGTTAAATCGATCATGGGTGAAGTGCCGCCGCAAGGTTCCATTCGCTTTCGTGGCAATGAAATCGCCGGTCTGCCCAACCATAAAATCTCACGCCTGGGCCTGGGTTATGTGCCTGAGAATCGGGATATCTTCCCGACACTGACGGTACGCCAGAACCTGGAGCTGGGGGTTAAGAACCCCCGTAAGCCGGGTAAATGGCGCGTCGAGCAGATGCTTGAGATGTTCCCCAACCTGGCGCAGCGCGCGGACGCTCCGGCGGGGGTGTTATCCGGCGGTGAGAAGCAGATGCTCACCATCAGCCGCACGCTGATGGGTGATCCGGAGTTGATCATGATCGACGAGCCCACCGAAGGTCTGGCGCCCTTGATCGTCAAGCAGATTGCCGACTTGATCTCCGAGATTGCCAAGGCCGGTGTGTCCATTCTTCTGGTGGAGCAAAAGCTCTCCATCGCCATGGATATTTCCCATCGCGTGTTGGTGATGGGCCATGGCCAGATCGTGTTTGAAGGCACCCCGCAGGAACTGCGTGCCGACGAATCGATTCGGCGCGAGTGGTTGGAAGTCTGATTCGGTTTTGTTTGTGTTCCATCGTCAATGGGCTGGCCCGCTTCGGCGGGCTTTTTTTTGTGTTTTATACGGCACCATAAAATCAGAAGATTAAGACCTTGGTCCTATTATTATCAAGGACGCCAACGCCTATATTTATAGGGGTTACAAATGTCGACTGGACAGCGGAGACAGCGTCCGCCCATACTGAAAATTCCTAAAAATCAAAGGTGAAGACAACGTAATAGTTCTTCACGCCCAGGCACGACTACCTCGCCGCCGATACTGGCCCGACAGTAAACGCGGCAATAATCACAATGAAGAGCCGGTGATACCGGTGCCAGAACAACAACGAGGAGAGCTTTCATGTTGAAACCCCTGATTTCGATGGTCGCCGCGACTGTCCTGCTGGCGGGCACCGCCAGCGCGGACACCGTTCGCGTCGCGCTGATCGACCCGCTCACCGGGCCCATGGCTGCCGCCGGGCAGTCCGCTCTGGACCACCTCAATTTCCACGCCGAAAAGATCAACGCCAACGGCGGCATCAATGGCGACAAGCTTGAGATCGTCGGTCTGGATAATAAGGTCAACCCGCAAGAGAGCCTGGTGCAATTGCAGAAGGCCATTGATGACGGCATCCGCTACGTGACTCAGGGCATGGGCTCGTCCGTGGGGTCGGCCCTGCTTGCCGCGGTCAATAAACACAACGCCCGCAACCCGGGTGACGAAGTGTTGTACCTGAACATGGCGGCCGTGGACCCGGCCTTCACCAACGAACGTTGTTCGTTCTGGCACTTCCGCTTCGATGCCCACGTGGACATGAAGATGAACGCCATGACCAGCTGGATTGAAGGCCGTGACGACATCAAGAAAGTCTACTTGATCAACCAGGACTACAGCTTCGGCCGCGCGGTCGCGGAAGCCGCCACCAAGATGCTCAAGGAAAAACGTCCGGACATCGAAATCGTCGGCCAGGATTTTCACCCGCTCGCCAAGGTGAAGGACTTCACCCCCTACGTCTCCAAGATCCAGTCTTCCGACGCGGACGCGGTGATCACGGGTAACTGGGGCCAGGACATCACCTTGCTGGTCAAGGCCGCCGCTGATTATGGTCTGGATATGCCGTTCCTGACCTACTACGGCGCCATGGCCGGTGTGGTTACCCAGGTGGGCGAGGCCGGTGTGGATCGCATCTACCAGGTCAACGAGTACTACGGTGATTTCGACAAGCCGGAAATGGCCGAGCAGCAGGTCGCCATGTACGAAGACACCGGTTGGGACTACTACTGGCTGCGTCTGACCACCATGCTCGACATGCTCGATAAAGCGGCCGAGAAAGCCGGCAGCACCGATCCGGTGAAAGTGGCGTTCGCCATGGAGGATCTGAGCCTTGAGACCACCACCGGTGAAGTGGTTATGCGCAAGTCCGATCACCAGATGCAGCTGCCGCTGTTTATCTCGGTGCTTAAGGACGACATGGAGTACGGCGCCGAAGGCACCGATTTCAACTTCCACAAGATCGCGGAAATCAGCCGCGACGACGTGAGCCTGCCCACCACCTGCAAGATGCGCCGCCCGAAGCAGGGCTGATCGCCAGCTCGCAAAAAAGGCGCACAAAAAAAAAGCCCGGCTTAGAGCCGGGCTTTTTTATGCGTGCTGCCTGGTGGCGGTTCAGAATACTTCGAACAGCCCGGCGGCACCGATACCGCCGCCCACGCACATGGTCACCACCACGTACTTGACGCCGCGGCGCTTGCCTTCGATCAGCGCGTGGCCGGTCATACGGGCACCGGACATGCCGTACGGGTGGCCGATGGAGATCGCGCCGCCGTTGACGTTGTACTTGTCCGGGTCGATGCCCAGCTTGTCACGGCTGTACAGGCACTGGCTGGCGAACGCTTCGTTCAGTTCCCACAGGCCGATGTCGTCGACGGTCAGGCCGAAGCGCTGGAGCAGTTTGGGCACCGCGAACACCGGGCCGATGCCCATTTCGTCCGGATCACAACCGGCCACGGCCATGCCGCGGTAAGCGCCCAGCGGCTGCAGTCCCAGACGCTCGGCTTCCTTGGCTTCCATCAGCACGCAGGCGCTGGCGCCGTCGGACAGCTGGGAGGCGTTGCCGGCGGTGATGAACTTGCCTTCCGGGACTTCCAGCCCGTCCTTGAACACCGGCTTCAGGCTCTGCAGGCCTTCCAGGGTGGTCTCGGGCCGGTTGCCTTCGTCCTTGCCCAGGGTCACTTCCTTGTCGGAAATTTCCTTGGTCTCTTTGTTCATCACCTTCATGTTGGTGGTCAGCGGCACGATCTCGTCGTCGAACTTGCCTTCCTGCTGGGCTTTGGCGGTGCGCATTTGCGACTGGAACGCGTACTCGTCCTGGGCGTCGCGGGACACGTTGTAGCGGTCGGCGACCACTTCAGCGGTCTCCAGCATGCTCATGTAGATGTCCGGACGGTTCTTGGTGAGCCACGGGTCACGGGCGCGGAAGGTGTTCATTTTCTCGTTCTGCACCAGGGAGATGGACTCCAGGCCGCCGGCGACTGCCACGTCCATGTTGTCGACCACGATTTCCTTGGCGGCGGTGGCGATCGCCATCAGGCCAGAGGCGCACTGACGGTCAATGGTCATGCCCGCCACGGAGGTCGGCAGGCCGGCGCGCAGAGCGGCCTGACGCGCGACGTTGCCGCCGGTGCTGCCTTGCTGCAGGGCGGCGCCCATGATCACGTCCTGGATGCTCTCCGGGTCGATCTTGGCGCGCTCCACGGCGTGCTTGATCACGTGACCACCGAGCTCCTGGGCCTGGGTGTCGTTGAACGCGCCCCGGTAGGCCTTGCCGATGGGGGTACGGGCGGTGGAAACGATGACTGCTTCTCTCATGATGAACCTCTTTAAGTAAGTTTGATGCCTTTGGCCTGCGCGGCCTTGGTCAGAATCTTGGTGACGTGCTCGCCGCCGTTGGTCATTTCACGGGCGTTACCCATGTCGCCCAGCTGCTCGAACTGAGCCGCGATGGCGTCCGGCGTGCGCTCTTCCTCGTTGAGGTAGATGCCGTCGCTTTCCATCAGCCGCACCATGGCGTAGCAGCCGGCGCCGGCCAGCACGATGCGCTGGTTGGGCGCCTGGTCGCTGGCCAGGAACAACACCGCCGGGGTGATCGCTTCCGGCTCCAGCAGGGCCAGCACTTCCTTGGGCATCAGGTCTTCGGTCATGCGCGTGGCCGCGGTGGGCGCCACACAGTTTACCTTGATGTCGTACTTCTCGCCTTCCAGGCACAGCGTGTTCATCAGGCCGGCCACGCCCATCTTGGCGGCGCCGTAGTTGGCCTGACCGAAGTTGCCGTACAGCCCGGAGGTGGAGGTGGTCATGATCACGCGGCCGTACTTCTGCTCGCGCATCACCGGCCACACCGCCCGGGTGCAGATCGCGGAACCGGTCAGATGCACCGCCACCACTTTATCCCAGTCCGACATCTCCATCTTGGCGAAGCTCTTGTCGCGCAGGATGCCGGCGTTGTTCACCAGAATGTCGATGCGACCCCACTGGTCCAGGGTCTGTTTGACCATGGCGTCGACCTGTTCCTCGCTGGACACGTCGGCGCCGTTGGCGATCGCTTCGCCGCCGGCGGCCTTGATCTCGGCGACCACTTTCTCCGCCGCTTCGCTGGAACCGCCGGTGCCGTCGCGGGCGCCACCGAAATCATTGACCACCACCTTGGCGCCCAATTTGGCCAGCGACAGCGCGTGGGATTTACCCAGGCCGTTGGCGGCGCCGGTGACGATCGCCACCCGGCCCTCGAAATTAATACTCATGCTTTTCTCCTTCGGGGAGCGTCAAGCTCGGTTTATCCCAGAACAATCAGGCTCAGCCATTCGCAGGCGATGGCCGGCTTGTCGACGCCGTCGATTTCCACCGAAATGGCGTAACGGATCAGCAGCTGATTGTCGCCGCGCGGCTCCACGCCGGCCAGCTTGAAGTGGCCGCGCACCTGGGACCCGGAGCGCACCGGGTTCAGGAAGCGCACCTTGTCGAAGCCGTAGTTGATACCCATCACCGTGCCCTGCACGCCCGGGACCACGTCCATGGCCATGGCGGACAGCAGCGACAGGCTCAGGAAGCCGTGGGCGATGGTGCCGCCGAACGGGGTTTCCTTGGCCGCCCGCTCCGGATCAATGTGAATCCACTGCGGGTCCTCGGTGAGGTCGGCGAACTGATCGATGCGTTCCTGGGTCACCGGGAACCAGCGGGACGTGCCCAGATCCTGGTCCACTTTGGCTTTCAGTTCTTCCACGCTGAGCTTGTTATTGGACATTATAGAATCTCCCTCTTAGTAATCCCGCAGTGCCGCGAAGCGGTCCGCGCAGTAGTTGGCGTCGCCCAGCGTTTCACCGCCGGCGCGGGCGCGCTTGAGGAAAAAGCCGATGTCGAATTCATCGGTCATGCCGATGCCGCCGTGCATCTGCACCGCTTCCTGACCGGCCAGCAGCGCCACGCGGGCGGCTTTGGCCTTGGCGGCCAGCACCTGCACGTCGGCGTCCGCGGCGTTACGGTCGCAGGCGTCCAGGGCCTGCATCGCCAGGGCATCGCTCATGGACACTTCGCCCATCAGCAGGGCGGCGCGGTGCTGCAGCGCCTGGAAGGTGCCGATCAGGCGGCCGAACTGCTTGCGCTCCTTGAGGTATTGCAGAGTGCGTTCGAACGCTTCCCGGGCCAGGCCGGACAGTTCCGCGGCCAGCACCGCGCGGCCGGCGCGCAGGGCGGCGGCGAGCGCCGCGGCACCGTCCGCCATCGGTTCGGCGGCGACGTTGTCCAGGGTCACCCGGGCGGCGTTGCGGTCATCCACCATGCGGGTGCGTTCGATGCTCACGCCCTGGGCCTTGGGGTCGACCAGGAACAGCGCGGTGTCGTCGCCCTGGCGGGCCGCCACCAGCAGCAGGTCCGCCACATGGGCGTCCAGCACCAGCAGTTTGCCACCGGTCAGGGTGACGCCGTCACCGGCCGCCTTGGCTTCGGTCTTGATCGCTTCCGGACGGTGCTTGGCGCCGTCGTCCACCGCCAGGGCGGTGATCACGCTGCCCTCGGCGATCGCCGGCAGCCACTTCTGCTGCTGCTCGACGCTGCCGCCGGCGGCCAGCGCCGTGGCGCCCAGCACCGCGGTGGACAGGAACGGGGTCACCGACAGGTTACGGCCGATCTCGCGGGCCACCAGGCCGGCGCCCACCAGGCCGAAGCCGATGCCGCCGTGTTCCTCGGGCACCAGGATGCCGGTCAGGCCGGCTTCCACCATGGCGTGCCACAGCGGCTCGTCGTAGCCCTTTTCGTCGTTACGGTCGCGCAGTTCGCGCAGGTGGGATACCGGGCCCTTGTCGGCCATCAGCCGCGCCACGGAATCCTGCAACATCTGTTGTTCGTCGTTAAGTTTCATCAGCGTCGACTCCTTATGCGTCCGGCAGGCCCAGCAGGCGTTTGGAAACAATCCCCAGCATCACCTCGGAGGTGCCGCCTTCGATGGAATTGCCCTTGGAACGCAGCCACTCGCGGGCGTACAGACCGCCCATGGTGCGCTCGCTTTCCCACTCCAGGCCTTCGGCCCCGAGGGCGTCCATCATCACCTCGTAGCGGCGCTTATTGAGCTCGGTGCCGTAGTACTTGAGCACCGCGGACTGGGCGCCCACGCCCTGGCCGGCTTCCGCTTCTTCGCGGATCTTGCCCACCAGCGCCTGGAACGCCATCTGGTCGATTTCCAGCCGCGCGATGTCGGCGCGCAGGGCGGTGTCCGCCAGCTTGCCGTGCTCGGTGCCCACGTGCTCGGCGGCCAGCGGGCCCAGGGCACGGCCCTTCAGGAAGCCCGGCGGTTCGCCGCCGATGTTGTTGCGCTCGTGGGTGAGCAGGTACTTGGCCACGTCCCAGCCACGGTTAAGCTCGCCGACGATCTGGTCCTTGCCGACCTTAACGTCGTCGAAGAAGGTTTCGCAGAACGGTGACTCGCCGGAGATCAGCTCGATCGGGCGGGTGCTGACGCCTTCGCTTTCCATATCGAACAGGGCGAAGGAAATGCCGTTGTGTTTGGTGGCGTTGGGGTCGGTGCGCACCAGACAGAAAATCCAGTCCGCTTTGTCCGCGTAGGAGGTCCAGATCTTCTGGCCGTTGACCAGGAAGTGGTCGCCCTTGTCTTCGGCGCGGGTCTGCAGGCTGGCCAGGTCGGAGCCGGCGTTGGGCTCGGAGTAGCCCTGGCACCAGCGGATCTCGCCCCGGCAGATCGGCGGCAGGTGCTGGCGCTTGAGTTCCTCGCTGCCGAATTTCAGCAGCGCCGGGCCCAGCATCCAGAAACCGAAGTTGCTCACCGGCGTGCGCGCGTTGATGCGCTGCATTTCTTCGGCCAGCACCTCCGCCTCTTCCGGGCTCAGGCCGCCGCCGCCGTATTCCTTGGGCCACTGCGGCGCGGTCCAGCCCTTGTCGGCCATGCGCTCCATCCACACTTTCTGCGCTTCCGACTGGAACTGCCATTTACGGCCGCCCCAGCAGTGGTCCGCCTGGCTCTTCAGGGGCTGGCGCATTTCCTCGGGGCAGTTCGCCTCCAGCCAGGCCCGGGTTTCCGCGCGGAACTGTTCGAGATCCGACATCGCTCTCCTCCTCGAGCGCCTCCCTGGGCGGCCGACCGCCGGGGGCGGCAGGGCGCTTGGGAAGCTGTTATGAAATTGCTTTTCATTTATTTGAGTGTGACCGAAGTATGTTGGCCCCGTTCCAGGGCGTCCAGGGTCAAAAACGGCATGGTTAGCGGCAGTTGTGTCATCAGTGACCGGCGCGGCGGTGAAAAGGGTCAATGGTCCACTGTGAAATAAGTGGCACTATTGTGCTTTCGGGAAAATTCGTCAGGATGATTTCATGTCTGTTTCCGCGGCACCGACCATGGCACCCCCTTCCGCCGACCTGGAGCACAGCCCCAGGGATACCATCCTGGACGCCTCGGCGCGCTGCTTTATGGAGCACGGCTTCAAGGCCACCAGCATCGACGACATCGCCCGCCGGCTGGGTGCCACCAAGGGCATGGTCTATCACTACTTCGATTCCAAATCGGACCTGTTCTTCGAGATCCACCAGCGCGCCAT
>JBELJS010000043.1:0-32496 GCA_042090255.1 Alcanivorax sp.
CCCCCGACATCCTGCTCCCAAAGCAGGCGCGCTACCAGGCTGCGCTACACCCCGTCGAGCAGGTCGAGCGAGGCGGCATAATACTCGCCGCCCCCGGGAGCGTCAACGCCGCAGGCCCGGCCGTGGAACCGTTCGCTGGAATATTCGCCAAAGGCGTTGGACGCCTGACGCCTGACGCTGGACGCTGGACGCTAAACCCGGTGCGGAGAGGTATGGCGTGTTTCCTGGCCGACCAGGGTGGGGTCGGCACCGCAGAAAACACCGCAACGACCTCCGTGCGGGGTTTTAGCGTCCGGCGTCAGGCGTCCAGCGTCCGGCGGCGTCCAGCGACGCCCCCTTTGCCCCGCCGCGACGGCCATGCGAAAATCCGCGCTCCCCGATTCCCGACCAAGAGACACTCAATGAGCGCGCAGATTCTGGATGGCAAGGCACTGGCCCAGCATTTCGAAGAGGAAATGAGCCGTCGCGTGGACGCTCTCAAGGCGAAAGCCGACGGGCGCACCCCTATTCTCGCCACGCTGCTGGTGGGCGCCGACCCGGCCTCCGCCACCTACGTCAAGATGAAGGGCAACGCGTGTCGCCGGGTGGGCATGGACTCCCGGGCGATCGAATTGCCCGAGGACACCACCACCGAGCAGTTGCTCGCGCAAATCGAAGAGCTGAACAACAACCCGGATGTGCACGGCATTCTGCTGCAGCACCCGGTGCCGGAACAGATCGATGAGCGCCGCTGTTTCGACGCCATCCGCCTGGAGAAGGACGTGGACGGCGTTACCTGTCTGGGCTTCGGCCGCATGGCCATGGGCGAGCCGGCCTACGGCTGCGCCACGCCCAAGGGCATCATGCGTATCCTCGAGCACTACCAGATTCCGCTGGAAGGCAAACACGCCGTAGTGGTGGGACGCAGTGCGATTCTCGGCAAACCCATGGCGCTGATGCTCCTGGGCGCCAACGCCACCGTCACCATCTGCCACAGCCGCACCCAAAACCTGCCGGAGCTGGTTAAGCAGGCGGACATCGTGGTCGGCGCCGTGGGCCGCCCGGAATTCATCAAGGCGGGCTGGATCAAGGACGGCGCCGTGGTGGTGGACGCCGGCTTCCACCCGGAGAAATGCGGCGACATCGAGCTGGCGCCGCTCACCGAGCGGGTCGCCGCCTACACGCCGGTACCCGGCGGCGTGGGTCCAATGACCATCAACACTCTGATCTTCCAGACCCTGGAAGCGGGCGAGAAGGCGTTAGGAGGCGCCTGACGGACGCCTGACGCTGGACGCCTGACGCTTTGTCGGCTTTCGCTTCGCTCAAGCCGACCTACCGGTAAGGCCAGCCAGGAAACACATCATACCTCTCCGCACCGGGTTGTAGCGTCAGGCGTCAGGCGTCCAGCACCTAACGCCCCTCCAGCACCTTCACGCTGGCGGTCATGCCCGCCGCCAGCGTCAGCGACTCCGGCGCCGCCTCCAACTCGATCTGCACCGGAATACGCTGGGCCAGCCGCACCCATTCAAACGTCGGCGCCACCTCCGCCAGACCCTGATCGCCACCGGCCACCGCATTGCGGTTACCGATACCCCGAGCGATGCCGGCCACGCGCCCCTCCAGCGCCCGATCGACCCCCAGCAACCGCACCTTCGCCGGGTCGCCGACCCGGATCCGGTGCACCTGCATTTCCCGGAAATACGCCTCCACCCAGAACGAGTCCGAGTCCACCAGGGTCAGCACCGGCTCGCCGGCGCGCGCGTAATCGCCGGCGTGGGCCAGCAGATGGGTGACGTGGCCGCCAGCGGGCGCGGTTACCCGGGTGCGCGCCAGGTCCAGCTCGGCTTTTTGCAGGGCCGCCTGGGCGGCCTGTAGATCGGCCCGCGCCACGTCCGCGAGGCTGGTGGCCTCCTCGCGCTCCTCGGCGGATACCGCCTGCCCCAGGCGAGTACGACGGGCGGCTTCGTCGCCGCGCAATTTGGACTCCAGGCGGCGATGCTCCAATTCCGCCCGCGCCTGGAACAGGGCCAGCCGGTAGCGCTCCGGGTCCACCACGAACAGCGGGTCGCCCTGCTCTACCCGCCCATTGTTGCCGACGTTCAGCTCGGTGATCGGCCCGGACACGTCCGGCGCCACCTGAATCACCGCCGCACGGACGCGGGCGTCCCGGGTCCACAGGGTGTGCATATACTGATGCCACAGAAACCACACCGCCAAAGCCGCCCCCAGCACCAGAACCAGGGTGATCAAAAACGGACGCCAGCGGCGGGGCCGGCGTTGGTCCGCGCGGGGTTCAGCCATCACACTCTCCCTAACAACATCAGCAGGCCCAAGGACAGGGCCAGGGTGATCACCAGCACACACAGGCCCGCCAGAGCCGGGTGCCAGACATACCGGTAGCCGTCATAACGGCTGATCAGACCATGGACCGGCCAGAATATCAGCAGCCCCAGCACCACCACCGGAATCAGCGGCGGCAACAGCACACCGGCCAGGTGGATCTCATGCAGCACCGTTCACCTCCAGTCCCCGCCAGGGGCCATCGCCGGACCCACACAGGAAAAAGCCCGCGTTGCCACGGATAATATTGATCTGCATGCGCAGACGCACCACCGCCCGCACCAGCCGGCGGCGCTCGCCGTCGCTGGCGGCGGTGTCATAGGCCCGCCGGCATTGCCCGGCGACGGTATCGGCGCTGGCCGCCAGGGCCAACCAGCGGTCCTGATTGCCGTCTCGCAGGGCGCGCTGGGTGTCGCGGATCAGGCGGGTCAGCGCCAGCCGTATCGGCGCCGGCACACCGCGCCGGCACAGCGCGTCCATGTAAAGCAGCCCGAGCCCCAGTGTTACCACGGCCAGGGCGCCCTGCAGCAACTCGCCGTCGCGAGGCTCGTCCGGATCCAGCCTCGGCAGCGTACGACTGATGCGGTCGTAGAGCTGGCTTTCCATCTCGTGACGAGGCCGCCGCCGCCGGATCGGCCAGCGCCCCAGTGTCCGGCACAGATCCCGGCACAGGCGGCTACGGGCCCGGGCAGCGTCGTCGCCGGGCCAAAGCAACAGGAACGCCAGCACCGCGAAGCCCATGCCCAGCCCCAGGCCAATCATATTGTTGAACAGCGGCGCGGCGGAAAAGTCCTGCACCGGGCGCAAATCCAGCAATAGCGGAAAGAAGATGGTCAGGGCGGTGCCTGTGGCCAAGGTCGCCGGTCGCGCCATCGCCAGCCCGGCCAGCAAATAGAGCGGCGACAGCCACAGCACCAGTGCCGGGAAGCCGTCGCTGGTGGGCAAAAGCACCAGCCGGTAGAGCGTGGCCAGCACGGTGGCCAGCAACGCCCCCTTTATAAAGCCCTTCACCGCCGCCAGCGGGTCGTCGCGGGTGGAAAACAACGCGCAGATCACGCCCACTTGGATCGCCATGGCCGCCCCCTGGGGCGCGGCGCTCCAAAACCACAGCGCCACCGTGGCGGCCAGTGCCAGCGCGGCCCGGGCGCCGTTGCGCCAGGCCTGCCCGTAATCCAGATGCAGCCGGGACGTGCCGGCGCGCCAGCGCACCGGCGGCGCCTGGTCGCTGAGCATGGCGTAGAGCGCCACGCTGGAACGCAGCCGGTCGCACAGTTCGGCACTGTGCTCCAACGCCAGTTGCAGCGCGTAGAAGCGTTGCTCGTCATCGCTGAGCCGCTCGCCGCGCAACGAACGGGCCAGATCGCGGGCGCGTTGATACAGTGCCGACAGAGTCTCCCGCAGGGCAGCCGGGGACGCCTCCGGGTCCAGACCGGCGATGTTGGCGAGCAGCAGCGTCACTTGATCCTGGTGATGGCGTTCCGCATAGCGGTTCACATAGGTGTTTAACGGCCCCACCGAGGAGATCAGCGCCAGCATTTCATGGCCCAGCCGGCGACAAAGACCGGCGTGGCGGCGCAGACGGGCGGAATCGAACAAGGCGTGCTCGCGCTGGGCCTCCAGCGCCATGCCGCTGGTGATCAACGCCTGGCGGCGCCGCTGCAGAGCGGGTCCGTCGAGCTGGCCACCGGCGCTGTCCGCCACCAGACGGATCAGCCCCACCAGTTGCTCGCGGCTCTGTTGCAGGTAGTTCCGACCGGCGGACTGGGGCCATACCAGCACGCTCATCAGACTCACGCAGAGAATACCCAGGCCGATCTCGGTGACCCGCGCCACCGCCATGGTGAACGCCTGGTCCGGCTGCAGCACCGCCGGAACGCCGACGATCAGGGCGCTGTAACCGGCCAGCACGAAGGCGTAGGAGCGAAAGTTACGCAGCAGGCTGGCGCACAGGGTGCACAGCCCCAGCCATACCGCCAGGGCAACGAAAAACAGGGTGTGCAGTTGGGCCAGGGTCGCCACCAGCAGCACCGCCATGGCGGCCCCGGCCAGGGTGCCGAGCAGCCGGTAAACGCCCTTGGCCAACACCATGCCGCCCAGCGGCTGGGCGACAATATAGACCGTCATCAGCGCCCATTTGGGCTCGTCCAGCCCCAATGCCAGGGCAATATAGAGCGCCAGCATGCCGGCGCCGAAGGTGCGCAGCGTGAATTGCCACTCCCGCCGCCCTGCGTCCCGCAAAAACGCGGGGAGTCCTTTCTTGTGCCATAGCGGCATGACCTCTCCCCTTACCAGACTGGGCAGTATAACGGGTATGCCCGATCACCGGAGGCGAACAACCCCGCTACGAGATCACAACCCGGTGTAACGAGACGTCGTTCTAATCTCAGAGCGTGCCGACTGGGCGCAATCCGACTGGGAGAAAATGATGGCCGGGAAATTCGAGATCGATCAGGCAAGTAACGGCGAATTTATTTTTCGCCTCAAGGCCGGCAACGGCGAAGTGATTCTCAGTAGCGAACGCTACGCCAGCAAGGATGGCTGTAAGAACGGCATTGCCTCCGTGCAGGCCAACGCCCCCGACGACCACAATTACAAGCGCCTGGAAGCCCGCGACGGCAGCCGCTATTTCAATTTGCACGCCGCCAACAACCAGATTATCGGTACCAGCCAGATGTACCGGAGCAGTGGCGGCATGGAAAACGGCATTGAGTCCGTGAAGGACAACGCCCCGACCGCGACGACCAACGACCTGACCTGACACCGTTCACCGCGTCAGGCCGCTGGTAGCGAACGCTTCAGGCCTCGCGAGGCCAGGACTCGCGCAGACCGACGGTGCGGTTGAACACCAACCGGCCGTCGACGCTGTCCCGGTCGACGCAGAAGTAGCCTTCGCGTTCGAACTGAAAGCGGCTTTCCGGCGTGGCGTCACGCAGGCCGGGCTCCACCACGCCGCCTTTCAACACACGCAGGGAATCCGGGTTGATGTGGTCCAGGAAGCTCTCACCCTCGGCCACTTTCGACGGGTTGGCCGTTTGGAACAGGCGGTCGTACTGGCGGACCTCGCAGGGCAACCCGTGGGCGACACTGACCCAGTGGATCACGCCGCGCATCTTGCCTTGCCCTTCGGCCGGCTCTGGATTCTTGCCCAGGGTGTCCGGGTCGTAGCTGCAGCGCACTTCGACGATCTCGCCATCGGCGTCGCGAACAATGTCCTCGGCCTGAATCACATAACCGTAGCGCAGCCGCACCCGGTCGCCGAGCACCAGCCGCTTGTATTTTTTGTTGGCCTCTTCGCGAAAGTCTTCCCGGTCGATGTACACCTCACGGGTGAGCGGCATGCGGCGGGTGCCCATGTCTTCGTTTTGCGGGTGCACGGGCGCGTCCAGCCACTCTTCCTTGTCCTCGGGCCAGTTCTCGATCACCAGCTTGAGCGGGTTAAGCACGCAGAAAGCGCGCGGCGCGTTGTGGTTGAGATCGTCGCGCACCGAGGCTTCCAGAATGCTCATGTCGATCACCGAGTCGGCGCGGCTGACCCCCAGGTTCTCGCAGAAATGGCGGATCGCGGCGGGCGTGTAACCACGGCGACGCAGGCCGCTCAGAGTGGGCAGGCGCGGGTCGTCCCAGCCGTCCACGTGGCCTTCGTCCACCAGCAGTTTGAGGCGGCGTTTGCTGGTCACGGTGAAATTCAGATTGAGGCGGGCGAACTCGTACTGGCGGGGCTGTGCGGTGCGGCCTTCCGCGGGGCGGCCCTCCGCGGGGACGTCCGTGTTCTCCACCAGCCAGTCGTACAGCGGCCGGTGATCCTCGAACTCCAGGGTACAGAGACTGTGGGTGATGCCTTCCAGCGCATCCGAAAGCGGATGGGTGAAGTCGTACATCGGGTAGATCACCCACTTGTCACCGGTCTGATGGTGCGCTTTTTTGCGTATTCGGTAGAGCACCGGGTCACGCATATTAAGATTCGGGCTCTGCATGTCGATGCGGGCGCGCAGCACCGCCGCGCCCTCATCGAACTGGTTGTCACGCATGTCGGCGAACAGCGCCAGGTTCTCTTCCACCGAACGGCCCCGGTGCGGGCTGTCGCGGCCCGGGGTGGTAAAATTGCCGCGCATTTCCGCGATCTGTTCCGGCGACTGGGTGTCCACATAGGCCAGACCCTTGCGGATCAGGGACACCGCCAGGTCGTGGAGCTGATCGAAATAGTCACTGGCGAAGCGCACCGGGCCGGACCACTGGAAACCGAGCCATTCCACATCCTTCTTGATGGAGTGGATATACTCGTCCTCTTCCTTTTCCGGGTTGGTGTCGTCAAAGCGCAGATGGCAGGCACCACCATAGGACTCGGCGACCCCGAAATTCAGGCAAATCGACTTGGCGTGGCCGATATGCAGGTAGCCGTTCGGCTCCGGCGGGAACCGGGTCACCACCCGGCCATTGTTTTTTCCTTCGGCCAGGTCACGATCGATGATCTGTCTGATAAAGTTACTGGGCGCTTTTGCTTCACTCATTGAGCCGCCTGCGGCTGAAATACGGGGTTGGCTAGTGTAAAGTGCGCCCCCTTAAAGTCAAAGACTCCCAGGACCCGGAGACCCCATGAAAGTGCTGTTGACCACCACCTATGGAAAGATCGTTCTGCAACTGGATACGGTGCGCGCCCCCGCCACCACCGAGAACTTCGTGCAATACGTCAGGGACGGGCATTATGACGGCACCATTTTTCACCGGGTGATCAGTAACTTCATGATCCAGGGTGGCGGCTTCACCCCGGACATGGAGCAAAAACCGACCCGCGAGCCGATCGAAAACGAAGCCGGTAACGGCCTCTCCAACGAGACCGGAACCGTGGCCATGGCCCGCACCTCGGACCCGCACTCCGCCAGTGCCCAGTTCTTCGTCAACGTCGCCGACAACCACTTCCTCGATCAGGCGCGCTCCCCGGACGGCTGGGGTTACGCGGTGTTCGGCAAAGTGGTGGAGGGCATGGAAACCGTGGAGCGCATCAAGGGCGTGCCCACCGGCAACAAGGGCTTCCACCAGGACGTGCCTCGTGAAGACGTGATGATCGAATCCGCCCAAGTGCTGGAGGATTGAGGATGCGCTGGCTGCTTCCCCTGCTGGCGCTGTTGCCGGCGCTGGCGCTGGCCGAGGGGCCGCGCGTCACCCTGAGCACCCCCAAGGGCGACATCGTGATCGAACTCAACGAGGCACAGGCGCCGGCCACCACGGCTAACTTTCTCGAGTACGTGGACGCCGGCTTTTACGATAGCACCGTGTTCCATCGTGTGATCCGCGGCTTCATGATCCAGGGGGGCGGCTTCACCCTGGACGAAGACGGCGCCCTGCGACAGAAGCAGGCCCGCGCCCCGATCCGCAATGAGGCCGACAACGGTCTGGAAAACCGGCGCGGCACCATCGCCATGGCCCGCACCGGCAACCCCCACTCCGCCACCGCCCAGTTCTTTATTAATCTGGTCGACAACCGCAGCCTGAACCACAGCGGCAAAACC
The DNA here is from genome assembly GCA_042090255.1 of Alcanivorax sp. Lineage (GTDB taxonomy): Bacteria > Pseudomonadota > Gammaproteobacteria > Pseudomonadales > Alcanivoracaceae > Alloalcanivorax. The sequence goes on from JBELJS010000043.1 coordinate 7,827, forward strand.
CCGCGCGGCTGGGGTTATACGGTATTCGGCGAAGTGGTTGAAGGGATGGACGCCGTGGACCGCATCGCCGGCGTCGCCACCGGCAGCCAACGCCTGAACGGGCAACCCGCCCGGGACGTGCCCAAGGAACCGGTGGTGATCGAAAGCGCCCAACGTGTTGAAACCCAATAAGCCTATGACGTACAGCCTGCTTATCTCCGATCTGCATCTGGACCCGGCCCGGCCCGAACATCTGGCCGAGCTGGAAACCTTGCTGGACAACCACGCCGGCAAGGCGGAGCGCCTCTACGTGTTGGGCGATTTGTTCGAAGCCTGGATCGGCGACGACGATGACAGCCCCTTCAACCGCCAGGCGATCGACGCTTTCCGGCGCTTCTCCGACGCCGGCTCCGAGCTTTACTTCATGCACGGCAACCGGGACTTTTTGCTGGGTGACACCTTCGCTGACGATTGCGGTGGCGTCCTGCTGGACGAAGGCACCGTGGTCGACCTGTACGGCACCCAAGCACTGCTGATGCACGGCGACAGCCTGTGCACCGAAGACCACACCTACCAGCAATTCCGCGCCATGGCCCGCGACCCGCAGTGGCAGCAAGGCATGCTGGCCAAGCCCCTGGAAGAACGCCGCGCCCTCGCCCAGGGCATGCGCATGCAGAGCCAGGGCAACAACGCCAACAAACCCGAAAACATCATGGACGTGACCCCGTCGGAAGTGGTGCGCGTGATGGAAGACGCCGGCGTCCAACACCTGATCCACGGCCACACCCACCGCCCCGCCGTCCACGACGTGGCCCTGAAAGACGGCCCCGGCCAACGCTGGGTGCTCGGCGATTGGGGGGAACTAGGCTGGTGGATCGTGGCGAACAGCGACGGACTCCGCCTGGAAAACTGGGAACTCAAATAGCGTCGTAGGAGCGGGCCTCGCCCGCGAAAGGGTGGCCTCGGCCACCCGGCAAAGGTTGCCCCGCAGGATACCAGAGGCGTTGTTGGCGCCGTTGTTAGAGAAGTCTCTGGTATCCCTGCCGGCCGGCGTTGCCGGCCTTTCGCGGGCGAGGCCCGCTCCTACAAGACTATTCCGGCACCCCGGAGTGAAACCGGAATTCGCTGTCCGGTGACTCGATCAGCGCCCTCTCCTTTTCCTTGAAGAACGCGATGCGGTCGTCGATCGGGCCGTCGGCGTAGCGGCGGGCGAGGTCCAGGTAGTCCTCGAAATGGCGGGATTCGCTTTTCAGCAGGTAACGGTAGTAGCGGCCCAGTTCCGGGTCGACACGGGGCGCGAGCGCGGCGAAGCGTTCGCAGGAGCGGGCTTCGATCAGGGCGCCGACGATCAGGGTATCCACCAGGCGTTGCGGTTCCGAGGTGCTGACTTCCGCGCGCAGCGCGCCGGCGTAGCGGGACGGCGAGAGGTGGTCGTAGCGGATACCGCGCTCGCGCATCAGGCCCACCACCTGTTCGAAGTGGAGCAACTCTTCCCGCGCCAGCTGGCTCAGGTTGTCGAGCAATTCCGGGCGGTCCACGTAACGGAACATCAGATTCAGCGCCGTGGACGCCGCCTTCTTCTCGCAGTGCGCGTGGTCGATCAGCAGCAGCGCCTCGTTCTTCAGCGCCCAGCCAATCCACGCCTCGGGGGTCCGGCAGGGTAAAAACGCGAGCAGCGGGGAAATATCGGTCATGGACACCTCGAAATTCGGGCGGCCATTATAGGCGACGGCTGGCGTTATACCCACACCCCCGTATAATCGCCGGCCATGGGCCGTCGAACCAATCCTTATATCCAAACGCTGAAAGGCCGCGCCGCCGTGGGTGCCTTGCGCCTGCTCGGCCTGCTGCCGTTCCGGCTGAACCGGGCGCTGGCCACCACGCTGGGCCGGCTGCTGTCGCGGCTCTCCACCGAAGCCCGCCAAGTCACGCGGATCAACCTGTCACTGTGCCTGCCCGACCACCCGGACCGCGAAGCGCTGGTGCGCGAATCTCTGGTGGAAAGCGTCAAGAACACCTTTGAGATCGCCCGCTTCTGGAGCCATCCGGAAGACGGCCTGCGGCGGGTGGTGTCCGAACAAGGCGACGGGCCGCTGCGCGAAGCCGTGGCCAACCAGGAACCGATACTGATTCTGGCGCCGCATCTGGGCTGCTGGGAAGTCCTCAACTTTTGGCTAGCGCGGGAATTCGGGCTGCACGCCATGTTCGCCCCATCCGGTTTGCCGGAACTGGACGCGCTGGTAAAGCAAGGCCGGGAACACTTCGGCACCACCATGTACCCGGCCAGCGCCCGCGGCGTGGCCGGGCTGGTGCGCGCCATGCGCAAGGGCGCGCTCACCGCCATCCTCCCCGATCAGGTGGCGGACCGCCGCAGCGGTCGCTTCGCGCCCTTCTTCGGCCAGGCCGCCTACACCGGCACGCTGAGCTGCAAGCTGGTCAAGCAGACCAACGCCCGGGTGTTCTTGGCCTGGGCACGTCGCCTGCCCGGCGACCAAGGCTTCGAGATCCGCGTGCGGCCCGCCGACCCGGACATTCACGACGAAGACCTCGACCACGCTCTCAAGGCCATGAACCGCTCCATCGAAGCCCTGATTCTTGAGGACCCGGCGCAGTACCTCTGGAGCTACAAACGCTTCCGCCGCCAACCGCCCGGCGGCACGTTGCCCTATTAACGCGTCACTGTGCGAGCGGGCCCCGCCCGCGAAAGGGAGCGAAGTTGTGCGAGCGGGCCCGCCCGCGAAAGGGAGCGAAGCGACCGGCAGGATTCCAGAGACCTCTCTAACGACCGCACAAACAGCCTCTCTGGGATCCCGCCGGCAAGCAAAGCTTGCCTTTCGCGGGCCAGGCCCGCTCCCACAAAGCCGGCCTTTCGCTTGCCAGGCAAGCTCCCACAGTTATTACGAACATTCATGTCATGAATGGCTCTGAGGCCTGTTTGATTTAACAGTGGATAGCGTTTCCGCTATACTCCGCGCGCATTTCCACCCCCAGACATACCCCAAACAACTGATCTCCAAAAGAAATCAGTCAGACGAAACGAGGGATTCGCTGTGCTAGAAGCCTATCGCAAACACGTAGAAGAGCGCGCCGCCCAGGGCGTTCCGCCCAAGCCGCTGGACGAAGTGCAGACCGCCGAACTGGTGGAACTGCTGAAAAACCCGCCCGCAGGCGAAGAAGAATTCATTCAGGACCTGCTCGTGAACCGGGTCCCGCCGGGCGTGGATCAGGCCGCCTACGTGAAGGCCGCCTTCCTGACCGCCATCGTGAAAGGCGAAGCCAGCTCCCCTCTGATCGACCGCAAGCGCGCCACCGAGCTGCTCGGCACCATGCAGGGCGGCTACAACGTGGCACCGCTGATCGAGCTGCTCGACGATGAAGAACTGGCCGACGTGGCCGCCCAGGAACTCAAGCATACCCTGCTGGTGTTCGATGCCTTCCACGACGTGGAAGACAAGATGAAAGCCGGCAATGCCAAGGCCAAGGAAGTGATCGAATCCTGGGCCGAGGGCGAGTGGTTCACCAACCGCAAGGACCTCTCCGAGAAATTCACCGTCACCGTGTTCAAGGTGACCGGCGAGACCAACACCGACGACCTGTCGCCGGCCCAGGACGCCTGGAGCCGCCCGGACATTCCGCTGCACGGCAACGCCATGCTGAAGAACGCCCGCGAGGGCATCTTCCCCGAGCAGGACGGCGAAATCGGCCCGCTCAAGCAGATGGACGAGCTCAAAGCCAAGGGCCACCCGGTGGCCTACGTCGGCGACGTGGTCGGCACCGGCTCCAGCCGTAAGTCCGCCACCAACTCGGTGCTCTGGCACTTCGGTGACGACATCCCGTTCGTGCCCAACAAGCGCGCCGGCGGCGTCTGCATCGGCGGCAAGATCGCCCCGATCTTCTTCAACACCATGGAAGATTCCGGCGCCCTGCCGTTCGAGTGCGACGTGGAGAAGATGAACACCGGTGACGTGATCGACATCTACCCGTTCGAAGGTCGTGTCGAGAAAGACGGCGAAGTGATCGCCGAGTTCGACCTGCGCTCCCAGGTGCTGCTCGACGAAGTCCGCGCCGGCGGCCGTATTAACCTGATCATCGGCCGTGGCCTGACCACCAAGGCGCGCACCGCCCTGGGTCTGGAAGAGTCCACCCTGTTCCGCAAGCCCGAGCAGCCCGGCGACACCAACGCCGGCTTCACCCTGGCGCAGAAAATGGTCGGCAAGGCCTGCGGCCTGGAAGGCGTGCGCCCGGGCATGTACTGCGAGCCGAAGATGACCACCGTCGGTTCCCAGGACACCACCGGCCCGATGACCCGCGACGAGCTGAAAGACCTGGCCTGCCTGGGCTTCCAGGCGGATCTGGTGATGCAGTCGTTCTGCCACACTGCCGCTTACCCCAAGCCGGTGGACGTGGAAACCCAGCACACCCTGCCCGACTTCATCATGAACCGCGGCGGCGTGTCCCTGCGCCCGGGTGACGGCATCATCCACTCCTGGCTGAACCGCATGCTGCTGCCCGACACCGTGGGCACCGGCGGCGATTCGCACACCCGCTTCCCGATGGGCATTTCCTTCCCGGCGGGCTCCGGCCTGGTGGCCTTCGCCGCCGCCACCGGCGTGATGCCGCTGGACATGCCGGAATCCGTTTTGGTGCGCTTCAAAGGCAAACGCCAGCCCGGCGTCACCCTGCGTGACCTGGTGCACGCGATCCCGATGCAAGCCATCAAGGAAGGCCACCTGACCGTCGCCAAGGCCGGCAAAAAGAACGTGTTCTCCGGTCGCGTGCTGGAAATCGAAGGCCTCGACGACCTGACCGTGGAGCAGGCGTTCGAACTGTCCGATGCCTCCGCCGAGCGCTCCGCCGCCGGCTGCACCATCACCCTGTCCGAAGACAGCGTGACCGAGTACCTGAAGTCCAACATGACCTTGCTCAAGTGGATGATCGGCAACGGCTACGGCGACGCCCGTACCCTGGAGCGCCGCATCCAGGGCATGGAAGAGTGGCTGGAAAACCCCAGCCTGATGCGCGCCGACGCGGACGCCGAGTACCACACCGTGATCGAGATCGACATGGATCAGATCAACGAACCGGTACTGTGCTGCCCGAACGACCCGGACGACGCCAAGACCCTGTCCGACGTGGCCGGCGCCAACATCGACGAGGTGTTCATCGGCTCCTGCATGACCAACATCGGTCACTTCCGCGCCGCCGGCAAGCTGCTGGAGAAAGTGGAAGGCCTGACCACCCGGCTGTGGGTAGCGCCGCCCACCAAGATGGACCAACACCAGCTCACCGAAGAGGGTTACTACAACATCTTCGGCCGCGCCGGCGCCCGCACCGAGATGCCGGGCTGCTCCCTGTGCATGGGTAACCAGGCACGGGTGGCGGCGAAGTCCACGGTGGTCTCCACCTCCACCCGGAACTTCCCCAACCGCCTCGGCCAGGGCGCGGATGTGTACCTGGCGTCCGCGGAGCTGGCGGCCATCGCCGCGGTGATCGGCAGACTGCCCACCGCCGAGGAATACATGGAGTACGCCGGCACCATCGACGCCATGTCCGGTGAGATCTACCGCTACCTGAACTTCGACCGCATGGACGAGTATCAGAACGTGGCGGATACCGTGAAAATCCCGGTGGCTCAAGCGAGCTGATCGGTGCCGGCGCCCCCGGGCGCACGGCAATAAAAAGCCCCGCTTCGGCGGGGTTTTTTTGTTGGAGCGCGCCTTGTGGGGGCGGGCTGTGGGAGCGGGCCCAGCCCGCGAAAGGCCGACTTGTCGGCCGGCGGGATCCCAGAGACCTGGTTCCCCCGTTGTTCGGTGCTCCGTATCCGAGACGCGGTGCAATGGTGGTGCCTTCCGGGACCGCTCAAGCCCCGCAAGCGGGCCCGGCCACCCATCACAGATGGGCGGCGTTCGGCGGCGCGCGAAGCAGTGCTTCGCAACACGCTTGCCTCACCCATGGCCGCTGTTAGTTTGGCCATCCCTGGCCAAACAGCTCCCTCCAGGCACCACCATTGCCCCGCTCACTTTGCAGCGGGACCGCCACGGGTCCAAATCACCGCCCGGACCTTTCTACGAAGCGGGAGTTCTGTGGGAGCTTGCCTTGCAAGCGAAAGGGTGGCCTTAGCCACCCGGCAGGATCCCAGAGACCTTGTTTGTGCGCCCTTTGGAAAGTCTCTGGGATCCTGCCGGCAAGCAAAGCGTGCCTTTCGCGGGCGGGGCCCGCTCCCACAAACACCACCAGCTTCGTAGAATGTTCCGGCGCCAGCGATAACCCGGAGCGCCGGAGGCTATTCCCGGAGCGATGAACAGCTGAGGAACCAAGTCTCTGGTATCCTGCCGGGTGGCTGAGGCCACCCTTTCGCGGGCAGGGCCCGCTCCCACAGCCCGCTCCTACAAGGCCCGTTCCCACAAGCGGAGAGCACGATGATGATGGACGCCGACAACGCCACCCTGGTGATGATCGACTACCAGCCGCGCCTGCTACCGGCGATTCACCACGGGCAAAAGCTGGTGGCCCGCTCGGTGACGCTCGGCCGTCTCGCCGCCCTGCTCGACGTACCGGTGATCGGGACCGAGCAGAGCCCGGACAAACTGGGCGAGAATGTGCCGTCGATCCGCCGGCTCTGCGCGGAGACGCTGTCCAAGAGCCGTTTCGACGCCAGCGAAACGCTGCGCGCCACCGCCCTGGCGGAGCGCCGCCAGGTGGTGCTGTGCGGTTGCGAGGCGCATGTGTGCGTGCTGCAGACCGCGCTCGGTCTGCAGCGGCTGGGCTTCGAAGTGTTCGTGGTGGAGGACGCCGTCGGCGCCCGCCGGCAAGCCGAGAAAAGCGCGGCGCTGGCGCGTCTGAGCCAGGCCGGCGTTACCCTGGTGACGCTTGAGATGGTGGCCTTCGAGTGGCTGGGCGATGCCGATCACCCCCGTTTCAGAGACGCTCAGGCGCTGATTAAATAACCTTCACCTGATTTTTACATCCACGCTGTAAAGAAACATTGAATGCGGGTGACGGCGGGTCGCGGTGGCCGAGACAATGCCCCCGATGCCCGCCGCGCCCCGGCAACGCCGGTCACGTCGTGGCAGTACCTTCGAAAATGGATTCTCGCAGGAGCGCAACATGACCAGTGAAGATCGTTTTCCGACGCGGCATGAACAGCATCATGACCGCTTTCCCCGACTGGACCCGGTAGTGCACGCCCGCAACCAGGCGCGCTGGGAAGGCCCCCTCGATGAAGTGGCGTTGTCGCACTACGAGCGCGACGGCTTTCTGTGGTTCGAGGGGTTCTTTTCCCAGGAGCGCATGCGTCCGTTCTTCGACGAACTGAAGGACATGGCCAAGGACACCGAACTGATGAATTCCGACAGATCGATCACCGACCCGGAGTCAGGCGATTTGCGTTCGGTGTTTCAGATGCATGAGATTTCCCGCCGATTCGACGAGCTGACCCGGGATCCGCGCATTCTTGGCATGGTGCGCCAGCTTCTCGGCGGCGACGTTTATATTCATCAGTCGCGCATCAACGACAAGTTCGGTTTCCTGGGCAGTGGTTTCAACTGGCATTCCGACTTCGAGACCTGGCATTCCGAGGATGGCATGCCGCGCATGCGGGCGGTGAGCGCGTCGATTCTGCTCACCGACAATAATGAGTTCAACGGGCCGCTGATGCTGATTCCCGGCTCACACCATTATTTCGTGCCTTGTCAGGGCGCCACGCCCAAGGACAACTGGAAAGACTCTCTGAAAAGCCAGCGTCTGGGCGTGCCCAGCCAGGAAAATCTGGCCGATCTGGTCGAACAAGGCGGTATCCAGGCCCCCAAGGGCCGGCCCGGTTCACTGCTGTTGTTCGAGTGCAACACCCTGCACGCGTCGAACAAGAATATGTCGCCCTGGCCGCGCTCCAACCTGTTCTTCGTGTACAACAGCGTGGACAACACCTTGGAAGACCCGTACTGCGGCCACCAGCCACGCCCGAGTTTCCTCGCCAACCGCGAGAACACCGAGGCCTTGGCCATGCATGACCATCTCGAGCCCCTGTAACCCAGGGGCTCCGCCCTTCCCGATCAATCCGAGCGCCCCAGGGCGCCCCGCTTGAGCAGCCGCCACACTTCGCTGGCGGCCTGCGACAGCGGGTGCGAACGCAGCCGATAGGCGCACGCCGACACCGTCACACCCGCATCCAGCGGCAGCACCTTGAAGCGCCCGGCACTGAGATCGTCCTCGATCAAGCTGAGTGGCGCCACCGTCACGGCCCTGCCCGCCCGGCATAGCGCCAGACAGGAACTGATGGTCGCCATCTGAAATTCGGCCCCGCGCCGGGCCACCAGCAAATCCCGGAACCAGGGAGCAATCTGCTGGCGGTACTCCGGCGCCACCCTCGGCAAGGCCCAGGGCCGTTCCGCCATAAACGCCAGCGCCGCGTCGGCGTCGCTGGCGGCGGCCGCCTCTTTACCCACCAGCCAGGCCGCCGGCGCCACCACTTTCAGCGGCAGTTCCACCAGCGGTACCTCCTCCACGTCATCGCGGTCGGGCAGCGCGGAACGCTTACGCCCGTCGTATACCAGAAAATCATAGCGGTAGGCGTACAGCCCTCCACACAGCGCCTCGAAATGATCGCTGTGCACTTCCAGCCGCACGCCCGCGCCACGGGCGCCCCGTGAACGCTGCAGCGGCCCGGCCAGCCGCTGGGATAAAAGATCCGGCACGAACGGGCCGCAGCCGATCCGCACCAGGCCGCTACGACCGTCGTGAAAGGCTTCCACCAGGCGATCCAGCCCGCCCGCCTCATCGAGAATCCGGGTCACTTGGCGATGCATGGTGTTGGCCAGTTCGGTGGGTCGCAGCGAGCGCGTGTGACGCTCGAAAAGCGGCGCGCCAGCGCTTTGCTCCAGGCGTTGCAGGCTGCGGGTCAGGGCCGGCTGCGACAGGCCCAGCGCGCGCGCCGCCGCCGACAGGCTGCCGTGTTCGTACACCGCCCGGAAGCGGGCCAGTTCTTGTAGCTGCCACACGGGCCTCTCCTTGGATCGATGCTAACCGCGTCAAGCATAGACTCATGCGACACAGTAATGAATCCCAGGGGCATACTTCCCACCAATAGCGGCAAACAACAAAAACCGCCTACTACCGGAGAGCCCCAATGAGTGAAGTGACCCGGCGCACCGTTCTGAAAAACCTGGCCCTGGGCGGCGCCGCTCTGGCCGCCGCGCCTTCCTTGAAAGCCAAGGTGAATCTGCGCGAGCAGGGTCGGCCCAATGTACTGCTGCTGGTTTCCGATCAGGAACGATCCTGGATGGATCTGCCCGCCAGTCTGGACTTGCCGGCCCACGAGAAGCTGCTGAACCGCGGCACCGGTTTCAATCAGTATTACGTTAATACCTCGCCCTGCTCGCCTTCGCGGTCGGTGATGTACAGCGGCCAGCACACCATGCGCACCGGCATGACCGCCAATCTGCACGCGCCGCCGTTTCCCAGCTTCAATCAGGAACTGCCGACCCTGGGCCACTTTTTCCAGAACCTGGGCTACCACACCGCCTACAAGGGCAAATGGCACCTGTCGGATATCAAGGACGGCCCGGGCCTGATGTACGGCAGCTACCCGAGCCGCGGCAAAGCCCTGGAACCTTACGGTTTCAGCGACTACAACCTGACCGGCGACGTGCACGGCTCGGTGTGGCAGGGCTACATCGCCGACCGCATGGTGGCCAGCGAAGCCAGCCAGTGGTTGGTGCGCGACAGCCAGAAGCTGGATAAGCCCTGGCTGCTGGCGGTCAACTTCGTGAACCCCCACGACATCATGTTCTTCTCTTCCGGCGAGAAGCAGGAACATTCGCGGGCCAACCCCCGGTTCATGGCCCCGCTGCGGCCGCCGCCGAACGATCCGATTTACAAGAAGGACTGGTCGCACCTGCCGCTGCCCGCCTCGTTCGCCAAGGAAACGCTACGCGACAAGCCCTGGTGCCACCGCTCCTACGCCCAGGTGATCGACAGCATCTACGGCCACATGGACAAAGACGACGAAGCCCCTGGCTGGCCAACCAAAGCTACTATTTCAATTGCATCCGCGATGTTTCACGGCAGGTGGACCATGTTCTGCAGGCGCTGGAGGACAGCGGCCAGCTCGATAACACCATCATCGTTTACACCGCCGATCATGGCGAAATGGCCGGCGCCCACGGCCTGCGGCAAAAAGGCCCGGTGACTTACAAGGAAAACAGCCGGGTGCCGCTGATCGTCAGCCATCCGGACGTGAGCGGCGGCCGTACCGTGGACAATCTGGGTTCCGCGCTGGATCTGGTGCCGACCCTGGTGGGTCTGGCCACCGAGGGCAAAACCACCACCGACACCCCCGGCGTGGACTTGAGCCCGGCGCTCAGCGGGCAGGCCACACAGCGCGACCGGGACGGCATTTTGTTCGCCTACGGCGTACTGCTCTATACCGATCCGGAAGCCACCCAGCGGCTGGCCCGGGAAGGCGACGAGATCACGCCAGTGAAACTCATGGGGGATTTTCTCAAGCAACTGCGACTGGGGCCGGAGCTGGGCAACCGTGGCCTGCACCGCGGCGTTTTTGACGGCCGCTACAAGTTTACCCGCTATTTCAGCCCGGACAGCCACCACCTGCCCCGGGATTGGGACACGCTGCTTGCCCACAACGACCTGGAGCTCTACGACACCCAGCAAGACCCGGACGAACTGGTCAACCTGGCCTCGCGGCCTGAGGGCCCGGGCGCGGTGAAAGAACGCCTGCTGGCGCTCAACGCTCAGACCAACCGGCTAATTGAACAGGAAATTGGCGACGACCACGGCGGCGAATACCCCGGCCCCGAATTCATCTACCGCCTGTAACGCTTTTCCATATTGCCCTTGGGGGGTAATACGCCCCGGCCCGGCCACGCCGGTGTCCGGGGCACCTTTTTTACGGCCCGCTGATCCCCTATTTGCGGTCGAGCAAAGGCTGCCCGGTGCGGGCCGCCAACCACAGCATCACCGCGCCACCGGCGAGCAGGTACCAGTAGAAGGTGAAAAAACGCCATACCACGATGGTGGTGGCGGTGGTGACCGACGTCAGCCACGGATTCAACAGGGCGGCGCCGGCCACCTCGGCGCCGCCGGCACCGCCGGGTAGAAGGGTCAAATGGCCGGCCCCCATCGCCACCATCTGCACGAAGAAGCCGTACACCCAATCCAGATGCTCACCCAGCGCCAGCACCGCGATGTAGATCACCGAATAGCGCAGCAGCCAGTGGCAGAGGCAAAGCGTGAACATCAACAGCAGGCGCCGGCGCGGTACCGCCAGGGTTTCTTCCAATCCGCGCCGGAAACGCAGCACCGCCCGCGCCAGGCGCAAACGCCGGCGCCGGCGCAGCCCCAGCCAGGCAAGAAAATCCCCGGACACGATCAGCACACGGCGTTGATACCGTGCCAGCAGCCCCACCCCGGCCAGGGCGGCCAGCATCAACACGAACGGCACCGCCACCTGCCACCAGGCGGCCAGATCCAGATAGCGGGCCAGCCCGTACAGGGCCACCGTGGGCAACAGGGCCGCGAACACCAGCAAATCGGTGAGCTGATCCACCGCCAGTACCGCCGTGGCCTGGGCCGGCGCCACCCCGTGCCGGCGCAGCAATGCCGCCAGGGTAAAAGGCGCCCCGCTGCCGCCGGGCGTGGCGTTGAGAGTAAACTCGGTGGCCATCACCGTAGCCAGGGCCGAACCGTGCCCGAGGCCCGGTGCACGGCCATTAAGCATCAATCTGAGCCGCCAGGCGTTCAGGTTCCAACAGACCGCGATCATCGCCACCAGCAGCGCCAGCCACCCCACCGGCACGGTGCGCAGCCGGGCCAGCACCTGATCGCCGCCAAGCAGAAAAGGCACCGCCGCGCCGACCAGCAGCGCCAACGCGAACAACCAGCGCCAATGCCGCGTCATAGGGATTCGGATCCGCTCACCGGCAGGCGCTCGTTTTCCATCAGCCACTGGGCCTTGCTGACACAACGGCGCTGTTCACTGAGCGCATCGATGGTGCGCCGCCAGAAACCACGGCTGTCCGGGTGGCGCAGGTCCACCGGGTGCAACGCCAGCCGGATTATCGGACGGTGCTGGAAACGGCGCAGCCGGGCCTGGTTCAAGCGCTCGAACCAGCGCCGGCGCCACGACGAACGTGACGACATCACCACCGTGGGCAACGGCAGCCGCTCGCCATCGGCGAGGCGGTACAGGGCCCCGGCGTCGGTGCGGTAGTCGAACCCGGCATCACGGATCGCACGGCGGCTGGTCTCGTTACTCAGCCAGCCGGGCGGCACGAACCCGCTGACCCGCCAGTCCTGGCGGCGGCAAAGTGCCAGGCCGTCGCGTAGGCGCGCGTAGGCGGCCGCCTCGTCGAGGGCGGAGAATTCCCCTTCGTGGGTCAGAATCCGGCGACGGACCCATTCTCTCGGGCCCTTGGGAGTGGGCCCATCGTCGCTGTGCGACCAGCCGTGCAAAACCAGCTCGTCGCCGGCGGCCTGGCGCTCGGCCATCGCCTGGCAAAACGCCGGTGAGCGCTCCGCGGGGTCACGACGGTGGAAGTCCGGCACCACCAGCAGCGTGTTGATCAGCGAGGCCGGGCGTCGCAGCTCTTGCAAAAACGACTGGTACGCCGGCCAGCTGTGCGGGGCCACATCGTGCAGCGATAAAATAAAGGCCGGTTGATTCTCAGGAATGCGATTCATGGGTGGATGCTAATACCGACTGCTCGTGATCGCCAAGGACACGCCGGTAGTGACCGACCAGGCTCTCCGCCACCGCATCCCAACTGTGCCGCGTTTCCACATGGGCGCGGGCACGCCGCCCCAGGGCCGCGGGGTCGTCGTGTTCAAACAGGTCGCGCACTCCGGCGGCCATGGCGGCGCCGTCGTTAGGCTGCACGTGGCGCCCACAGTCGCCGGGCACCACTTCCGGCAAGGCGCCGGCGTCCACGCACACCACCGGCAACCCGCTGGCCATGCCTTCCAGCGCCACCAAACCGAACGTTTCCTGATCACCGGCATGCAGCAAGGCGTCGGCGGCGGCCATCCAGCCGGCCACCTCCGGAGTTGGACAGAATTCGTGAATCACCGACACATTGGCCGGCGCTTCAGGCTGCATGCCAGTGCCGATAAGCAGCAGGTGGTAGTCGGACCCGAGCCTGCGCATGGCCTCCAGAAGCACGGGGATATTTTTTTCTTGAGTGCCGCGTCCGGCGAAAACCAGCAGGTGCTGGTGTTCGGAAATACCCAGCGCGCGGCGGGCGTTGGGCTTGGCGCGCTGTGGCTGAAAGGCTTCCAGGTCCACACCCAGCGGCTGTACCTGGACCTGGTCAATGCCACAGCGGTGCAATTGTTCGGCCATCAGCTGGCTCGGGCTCAAGACCAAATCGAAGCCCTCGTACAGCCGCTTTATGTAGGCACGGGTGCCGGGGTCGAGAAAACGTCCAACACGGTGATGGACCAGGGTGAACAAATCGGAGTGGTAAAAACACACCGACGGCACATCCAGTAACCGGGCCGCCCGCTGTGCCGCCCACGCGGGCGTATAGGGGTCGCCAGCTTCGATCACGTCCGGCTGCAAGCCAGCGATGATGCTGCTCCACAAACCCAGACGCAGCGGGAAACGGAAACCCGGCGCCAACGGCAGGCGCATCGCCGGCAGGGAAACAAAGTCGCCATCGAAGAGAACGCCCGAGCCGGGCATCACCACCTTGTGGCTGATACCCCCGCGGCGCAGCAACGCCTGGCGCTTGCCGTCAATGTAGGTACGCACGCCGCCGCTGGCCTGGGTATAAAAAAGCGTGGTATCAAGAATTCTCAAGCGGTTCTCCCTTTCCCACTTGGTACGATTTACCGTGAGCCTGCCTGGCGGTCGCTTCGCCAATCCGTCACCGTTGACGACGGCCTGTTTTTCGTCAAAAACGAGTGAATAACCCTAAGATAGCATTGGCGACGGAAAGCTCACCGCCTACCTTGGTAAAGGCTTGTAAAAGCCCTTTCAGGGTTATTTCGGGTCGGCCGGGTCCTGCCGGTAAAACAAGCTCAGTTGTTCGTACAGCGCCGGCAGCACCTGGCGCAGGTGGGCGGGTGACTCGAAGAAACTTTCGGTGGCCACAGCGAAAAACTCGCCGGGGTCTTCCAGCGCATAGGGGTCCAGAAAGGGCTCACCGCCCTGCTCCGCTCGCTCCAGGGCCTGCCAGGCTTGCGTAAAGACGTCGTGCCAACGTTGCGGGTCCATGCCGGCGTGCAGGGGCGGCGCGCCGTTGGGGCCTTCGCTGCGCATGTCCAGCTTATGGGCCAGTTCGTGCAGCACCACGTTGTAACCGTCCTCACCGCCGGACTCGAGTACATCGCCCCAAGAGAGAATCACGGGCCCCTGCAGCCAGGCTTCTCCGGCCAGCTCCCGCCCCGCGTCATGCACGATACCGAACTCGTCCATCTCGTTGTCCGGGGTAACGAAGGTGCCCTCGTAGACAATCAGCGTGTACCAGCCGTCGTACCAGCCCAGGCCGAGCCCGAACACCGGCACCACCGCCATGGTGGCGATCAGCAGCTGCATGTGGTCGGCGACGATGAAATCACCACCGGCGGCGAATTCCTTGCGCACCAGAAAACGCCGGGTGAGATCAAACAGCCGGTCCCGGTCGGCGCCTTGATAACGGGCCGCCACCGGCCACCCGGCAATGGCGCTTTCCCAGTGCGCCCGCGTCACCGGCAAGCGCGCCAGCTTGCGGTTTTCCAACCAGCCTCGAACCCGTCCGAACATGGCCTTCCTAGCGTCACGAAGAGAGCGCAAAGCTTGCCGCTTTTGCCAACCGGACGCAAAGCGGTTTAGATAAACACTGCAAAAACCCGAGCCCCACAGAAAGCCCCCTGGAAGGAGCCCCCATGAACCAAGCTTACCGCCTTCTGGCCCTGCTCACCCTGCTGCTGTGCGGCTCTATGGCCCACGCCCAGCAGGCTAGCGAGGCCGCGTCCACCCTGCGCAGCGGCGCCGACCAGGCGCGCTACTGGCAATGGGGGTGGAGCGCCTTCTATGGCGGTAGCAGCGCCTATTCCCTGGTGCACGCCCGCGACACCGACGACCCGGAAGAGCGCTACGACGATTACATCAACGCCACCAAGGCGGCCCTGGGGCTGGCCGGCACCCTGCTGTTCGCGCCGTCCCACGGCGACGCCTACCGGCAATATCAGGCCATGGACGATAAAGCGTCACCGGAAGCGCGGGCCGCGACGCGGCTACTGATCGCCGGGCTCGCCGAGGAGGAAGCCCGCCAGCGGCGCTGGCAAAGCCGCCTCGGCGGCCTGATCGTCAACGGCCTGGCCGGGCTGGCCATCGGCGTGGAAGACAACCGCCCCGGCGACGGCTGGGTCAACTTCGCCACCGGCATGCTGACCACCGAGCTAAACGTGCGCACCCGGCCGGACACCGCCACCGCCTTCCTGGAACGGCAGCCGGACTTCCGCCTCAACGGAAACGGCGCCGTCCTGCCGATCTATGTCGACTGGGCGGTGGGCCCCATGTTCGCGAGCGTGGAGATCAGGTACTGAAGGTGGGAACAACCGGCGCTACGAAGCGCTCATTGTGGGAGCTTGCCTTGCAAGCGAAAGGCCGGCTTTGCCGGCCGGCAGGATACCAGAGGCCTTTAAAAGCGGGGCTTTAACAGCGTCTCTGGAATCCTGCGGGGCAACCTTTGCCGGGTGCCTATAAGCCACCCTTTCGCGGGCAGGGCCCGCTCCTACAATCCCCGCCTCGTAGGGCCCTTTGGTGGCGTATTCAAATGTAGTAGGCCTTCAGCGGCGGGAAGCCGTTGAACTCCACAGCGCTGTAGCTGGTGGTGTAGGCGCCGGTGGAGAACCAGTAGAGCCGGTCGCCGATGGCCAGGTTCAGGGGCAGGCCGTACTTGTAGTTTTCGTACATGATGTCGGCGCTGTCGCAGGTGGGCCCGGCGATCACCACCTCTTCCATTTCCCCTTTCTTTTCCGTGTGGATCGGGTACTTGATGGCTTCGTCCAGGGTCTCGATCAGGCCGGAAAACTTACCCACGTCGGTGAACACCCAGCGCTGCAAGGCGGTGCGGGATTTACGGGAAATCAGCACTACTTCGCTGACCAGCACGCCGGCGTTGGCGATCAGGGAACGGCCCGGTTCGAGAATAATTTCCGGCAATTGCTCGCCGAAATCTTCTTTCAGAAAACGGATGATTTCCGACGCGTAGGTTTCCAGGTTATTGGTCTTGGCGATGTAGTTGGCCGGAAAACCGCCGCCCAGGTTGATCATCTTCAGCTCGATGCCTACTTCGTCGCGCAGACGTTCGAACATGATCTTGACCTTGCCGATGGCCGCGTCCCAGGCACCGATATCGCGTTGCTGGGAGCCCACATGGAAGGACACGCCATAGGGTTCCAGCCCCAGGTCCCGGGCCAGGATCATCAGATCCAGGGCCATGTCGGTCTGGCAGCCGAACTTGCGTGACAGCGGCCAGTCGGCGGTGTGGGTGCCCTCGGTGAGGATGCGCACATACACCCGTGAACCCGGCGCCGCCTTGGCGATGTTGCGCAGGTCCGCTTCCGAATCGGTGGCGAACATGCGCACGCCCTTCTCGTAGAAGGCGCGGATGTCCCGGGCTTTCTTGATGGTGTTGCCGAAGATGCAGCGTTCCGCCGACACTCCCAGGCCCATCACCTTTTCCAGCTCGTAGATCGAGGCGATATCAAAATTGGCGCCCCGGTCTCGCAACAGGCTGATCAGCTCGGCGGCCGGATTGGCCTTCACCGCGTAGTGCACCTTGGCGAACGGAAACTGCTCGATCAGCTGATCGTAGTGTTTGCCCACGGTCTCCGTGTCGATCACCACGAAGGGGGTCTCCTTGGTGTCGGCCAGGTCCTTGATGCGGCGGAACACCACCGGATCGTAATAATCTTCTACGCGAATGGCGTCGATGGTCATGGGGGTCCTCTTCCCGGTTTTCAGCACCCGCCCCGGCCGACACGGCACGGGGACCGTTGCGAAGGCAACGGGCGCCCAAGTTAGCAATTTGCTCACCCTTTGGGGAGATACCCGCCCCCCTTTTTTTGTGGGAGCGGGCCCCGCCCGCGAAAGGGAGCAAAGCTCCCGGCAGGATCCCAGAGACATTTCTAACGGTGGCACCAATAGCCCTTCCGGGGCCCCGCCGGCCGGCAAAGCCGGCCTTTCGCTTGCAAGGCAAGCTCCCACAAGGGGCACTCTGCTACAATGCCCGCCCCGAATTCCCCCGACCACGGAGCCCTTCATGGTTATTGCTATGGCCCTTCCCCTCGCCCTGCATTTGCTCGCCGCTGTCGTCTGGGTGGGCGGCATGTTCTACGCCTACCTGGCCATGCGTCCGGCGGTGGTGCAGGTGATCGACCCGGCCCAGCGCCCGGCGCTGTGGGCGGCCACCCTGGAGCGGTTCTTCCGCTGGGTATGGGCGGCGGTGGTTCTGCTGCTGGCCACCGGCTTTGGCATGGTGTTCGGCGTGTATAAAGGTATGGCCAACGTGGAATGGCACATCCACGCCATGATCGGCCTGGGCATCCTGATGATGCTGCTGTTCGCCCATGTTTACTTCGCGCCGTTCCGCCGCCTGAAACAGGCGGTCGCGGCCAATGACGCCAGCGAAGGCGCGCGCCGGGTCGGTCAGATTCGCACGCTGGTGGGCATCAATCTGATTCTCGGCCTGATCGTGGTCGTGGTGGCCTCCGCTGGACGGTACCTCTAACCGTGACCGCGCAGAACGGCGGCGGATCCGGCAAGGCCGACCTGCTGCTGGTGGCGGTGACGTTGCTGGCCGGCATCAGCTGGATTTTCTCCAAGGAAGCGGTGTTATTGATGCCGCCGCTGCTGTTCATGGCGCTGCGGTTTCTGCTTGCCGGGCTGGTGCTGGCGCTGGTGGGCTGGCGGCAGCTTCTACGACTGAGCGCCGACCAGTACCGGCGCAGCGCCAAGGTCGGGCTGGTGTTCGGCCTGGCCATGAGCTTTTGGATCATGGGTCTGCATTTCGGCACCCATGTGGGCGAAGGCGCCTTCCTGACCAGCCTGGGCGTGGTGCTGGTGCCGGTGATGGCGCGCTTGGTGTTCAAGGAAAAGCCGCCGGCCAGCACCTGGGTGGCGCTGCCGGTGGCCGCCGCCGGCCTGGCCCTGCTGTCCCTGCGCGGCGGTCTGCACGCGGAGCCAGGGCAATTGTTCTTTGTCGCCGCGGCCTGCATTTTCGCGCTCTATTTCACGCTCAATACCCGCGCCGCCAACAACGCCACCGTGACCGGCGCCGCCGGCCAGGTGACCACGCGCGACCGGGTGCCGGCGTTGGCGCTGACCACGGTGGTGCTGTTCACCGTCAGCCTGGTGACCGGCTCCGGTTCGCTGATTCTGGAAGACTGGCCCGCCGCCTTCGGCGCCTTCACCCCGGTGATGGCCGGCTGGGTGATCGCCAGCGCCACGGTGGGCACCGCCGCGCGCTTTTTCGTGCAGACCTATGCGCAGAGCCTGTCGGTGCACAGCCACGGCGTGGTGATCATGGTGCTGGAGCCGATGTGGACGGCGCTGTTCGCGGCTCTGTGGTTCGGCGAAACCATGACCGTGGTACAGGTGGGCGGGTGCTTTCTGATCTTCCTGTCTCTGGTGGTGAACCGCTGGGCCAGTGTGCGCCGGGTGCTCAAGCAGTGGCTCGCCTGAACCACACGGCCTGCCCGCGCATGGTGGGCCACGAGGCCGGCCGGCAGGATGCCAGAGCGTTGAGAAAGCGGAGCCCCCAAATAAAGCGGGACGCCCAATAAGAAGTCTCTGGGATCCTGCCGGGTGGCTAGAGCCACCCTTTCGCGGGCAGGGCCCGCTCCTGCCAGCGGTTATTTGTGGCTTTTGAGGAGGGCTTCGACCTTGTCGATGTATTTTTGCATGGCGTCGTCGGCGCTCATGCCTTTGAGTTTGGCCCAGGCGTCGTGCTTGGCCCGGCCCACCATGTCCAGCATGCCCGGGCGCTTGCCGGAAACGTCGCCGGCACTGCCCTGCTTGTAATGGGCGTAGAGGAACAGCAGGTCGTCGTTATCGGGCTTCTTCGACAGCGTTTTAACGTCCTTCTGGGCCTGTTCAAACTGGGCTTTATCCGCCATTATTCTCACCTGTTAGTTGGCTATTGATTCTTAGGGAGCCGCTTGAGGGCTCCCCGGGCCGCGATTCGTCGGGGGGCGACGCGGCCCGCTGTTTTACTTTGAACAACAGCGCGGGACAGCGCAACAATAAAGGGGACCCCGATGCCGAGTTCCACCACTTCCAAGTCCGCGCCACCGTTGGACGCCCGCCAGGAGCGCGATCTCAAACAGGCGGTCCAGACCCTCTGGGTGCGTTTCCCCGGCTCCCTGGAAGACCGCTACCGCGACTACGCGGAGCGCCGCGCGGCCAAGCTGATTCAGCGCTCACTGTATATTCTGATCACCCTGTTTCTGATCGTGTCGGTGCCGGTGTCGTTGCTGTCCGACGAGCACAACCGGGACCTGTGGATGGCTTACGGGGTTTATCCGATCGCGATTTCCCTGGCGCTGCTGTTCGTAGCGGTGAAGGTGGACGCGCTGGCGGAATGGGTGACCACCCTGATCGGCCTGGCGTTGATGACGTCCCTGGCCGGCACGCTTTTGGGCGCCCTGCATCTGGCCGGGACCTTCCTCGGCCAGGTGGCCGCCTTCGAGACCATCTATGTGCTGATCATCGGCTTTTCGATTCTGCGCCTGCCGCCCACGCGCACCTTGTTCTGGTGCCTGGGCTCGCTGGTGGTGGCCCTGACGGTGGCGCTGCTGCAACGCTGGGACGTGGACCCGGTGTCGCTGATGCTGTTCTATGGCTTCCCGCTGGTGGTGTGCGCGCTCAACGGCTATATGCTCGACGCCAGCGCGCGTGGCTCCTACGCCAACAACCTGCTGCTCGGGCGGGAATCGGCGCGCTTGCGCCAGTGGCGCGACAACGCCGACCGGGAAGCGCTGCGGCAACGTACCCTGAACGAATTCATGGCCCACATCGCCGGCAACCCGCGGGTCGACGTGCTGATGGAGCAGGCGCTGACCTTTGTGCTCGACCGGACCCCCGCCATTGCCGGCGCCGCCTACCGGCTGGACGGCGAGCGCTTCCGTCAGGAAGCGGCACGCGGCCTCAACCAGCAGGCCCTGGCGCGCGACGACGTGCCCGTGGACGGGCTGCTTGGCGGTGCGCTGGAACGGGGCCCCGGCGTCAGCGTGCGACACAATGTGCCAGCCGGGTACCTGGATCTGGAGACCGCCCACGGCGCGGTGCGCCCCGGCGAACTGCTGTTCCTGCCGATCTGGCAAGGCGACCAGGCGTTAGGCGTGATCGAGCTGGCGGCGCTGGAGCCGTTCGACGACCACACCCGCACTCTGTTGGAGTCACTGGCGTCGCCGCTGGCCTACGCCTTGATGGCCGCCGTCGGCCGCGAGGACTATATCCGCCGCCACCGTCAGGAAGCCGGCTAGGCCGGCGGGTTATTGACGGCGCCGGCGCAGCGGCCCGGACAGCCTCTCCGGGTGGGCCGGTTGAACGTCGTCGAGCATGGCGTAAATCGCTTCCATGTCGGCGTGCTGATCGCCGCTGGGCCAGAACGCGTCAAGGATACGGACCTGCTTGCGCCGGTAGCAGAAGGTCGCCACGATAATCGGCAGCCGCAGATCCACGGCGATACGGTGGAAGCCGGTTTTCCACTGGTCCGCGCCGGTGCGGGTGCCCTCCGGGGTGATTCCCAGCCAGAACGGCTGGCCGCCGGTCATCACGTTCTTGGTGTCTTCCACCAGCCCGCCGGAGCGGGCACGGTTCACCGGAATGCCGCCCAGCGCCCGCAACAGCCATCCGCCCGGTCCCCGGAACAGGGTGTGCTTGGCCATGAAGCGAATATCCAGCCGCAAACCCTGGATCGCGCTGACCCCCACCAGGCCGTCGTAATTGGAGGTGTGCGGCGCGGCGATCATCACCGCCCGGGGCACATCCGGCAGTTCGCCCACCACCTTCCAGCCGATCACGCGCAACACCGCGCGGCCCAGCGCCGCCACCAGCCAGTGGCCGCGGCGCGGCACCGACGCGCCGATGGTGTCCGGGGTCAGCGGCCGCAGGTCCGTCCTCATTAGCCGAACACCACCACGCTCTGGCGGCTGAGCGCCACCGGCCGGCCGCGATCGTCCCACACGGTGGCCTGACACTGGCCGTAGCCGTCGGCGAACGAATCGGTGATCACCTGGTACTGCCAGAAATCCACCGGCTCCAACTCACGCGGGTCCTCCAGCAGTTCCATGGTCCAGGTCAGCGAGCTGGCCGGCGCCGGCTTGCTGAGCATCGGCAGCACGCCGGCGGGCCAGGTGTCCACCAGACACGCCAGGGTGGCGGCGTCCTGGATCTGGCCGGGCTCATCGAAACGCATATAGCCGTGGAAATCGGGCTCCTTGGAACCGGAGAAAATCATATTGCCGCCGGCGATGCGCATGTCGAAAAAGCGCAGGAACGTGGGCGACATGCCCTCCATATAGGGCAACTTGAAACAATCGAGCGGCGCCTTCCAGCGCGGCGCCTCGGGGCCCGGCACGCGGATACTGGACTCGCGGCCGTGCCCGAGGCTGCCCAGCATGGTGGCCACCACCTGGCCCTCCTGGCGCGCCGTCACCTGCACCTGAGTAACGGATTTGCCGGCGCGCAGCGTGGTCGCTTCCAGATCCACCGGCCCTGGCACCATCGGCGCCACGAACGAGATTGTGAAGCTGCGCAACGGCGGCGCCCCCTCGCCCAGATGGGCGCCCATATGGCGAATCAGAATGGCGCCCACCAGGCCACCGAACGTGGCTCTGCCCTGCCCCCAGCCCTCGGGAACCGTCATCCGGTTCCCGGCGGCGGCATCAATAATGGAATCAAATTTCATAATGCGCTCCCACCGAAAGCGGCTATTGATAGCAGAGCCGGGCGCCCAAGGAAAGGACCGAAACGCTCAACGTCCGTCGCGCGCCTTGGTCCGACCGGTGGCCGGGGCCGCCAGAGGGTCTTCCGGCCAGGGGTGTTTGGGGTAGCGGCCCCTGAGTTCCTTACGCACTTCTCCATAACCATGGCGCCAGAAGCCGGCCAGATCGGCGGTGATCGCCGCCGGTCGCCCTGCCGGGGTCAGCAGCTCCGCGGTCAGCGGCAGGCGCCCCTCGGCCAGCGTGGGCAGACTTTCCATGCCGAAACATTCCTGCAGTTTCACCGCCAGACGGGGGCCGCCCTCGGCTTCGTAATGAATGGTCACCGCGCGCCCGGAGGCTACAGTCACCCGCTCCGGCAGCCTTCTTGCCAGTTCGCCGGCCTGCCCCGGAGCCAACCGAAGCTTCAGCGCCTCGATCAGGGGCAGGCTTTTCAGGTCGCGCAGGGTGCGCCGGCCGGCCAGGAACGGCAACAGCCAGATATCCAGTTCGGCGAGCAAGGTGTCGTCGTCCATCGCCGGCCAGTTTTCCGGTTCGAGCCGGTGCAGCCAACCCGCCCGCGCCCGCCACTGGCGGGCGAACTCGGTCCAGGGCAGCACCCGCAGGCCCTGCTGACGCACGCCGTCCAGCAACCCCTGCTCCACCTGGGCCGGTGACGGCGACGGCAGCGGCTGGCTTTCCACGGTGATCGCGCCCACCGCATGGCGGCGCTCTGCCCGCACCTTCTGCAGCCTGTCGTCCCAGGCCACCTGGTCCCGCCACTCGGCGTGGTGGGCCAGCAGCGCCGGCACCTCCGGCGGCCCCAGGGCCCAGGCCAGCCGGATCACGGCGTCGCGGGGCCGACCGTCGGTGTCCAGCACCACCAGCCACTCGCGCCCGGCCAGGGGCGAGCCCGGCGGCAGCCGGGCGCCGCTGCCGTCGGCCAGCAGGTAACGGCCCTCTTCACCGTCCCGGCGCCTCGCTATCCGGTCGGGGAAGGTGTCGGCGAGCAGCGGGCCCAGTGCGCCGCCGGGTGCCGCACCGCCGGGTGCCGCACCTTCGGGTGCCGCACCATCGGGTGCCGCACGGTCCTTGCGGTCGCCGTTCAGCCGGGACAACGCCCGCGCCAGCAGCGGCCAGTCAGCGGGTCGCGCGGTCAGACGACGCAGCCGTTCGGCCAGATCCACCTGACGGTCCAGGCCCGGCATCCGTTCGCTAAGCAGCACCGCCACCCGGGCGGCGCTGGCGGCGAGCCCCGCGTCGCGGCCGCGCACTACCAGCGCGGCCAGTTCCGGCGCCAACGGCAAATCATTGAGGCGCCGCCCCAGATCGGTGATCGCGTCCTGCCCGTCCAGGGCGCCCAACCCGCGCAGCCGCTGCACCGCCGCCCGCCACGGCCCCGCCGGCGGCGGGTCCAGCCAGAATAATTGATCGGGGTCGCGGCAGCCCCAGCGGGCCAGGTCCAGCACCAGGCTTTCCAGCCCGGTCTGGTGGATCTCCGGCTCGATATGCCGGGCCAGCACCTCTTCCCGTGCCCACAGCCGCACGCAGCGGCCCGGCCCCAATCGCCCGGCGCGGCCGGCGCGCTGGTCCGCGTTGGCCTGGCTGATGCGGCGCGTCACCAGCCGGCTGCGGTGGCGGCGCGGGTCGTAGCTGGGGCGCCGCTCCAGACCGCTGTCCACCACCACCGTGACGCCTTCAATGGTGACACTGGTCTCCGCCACATTGGTGGCCAGTACCACGCGCGGCCCGGCCGGCGCCTCCAGCACCGCCGCCTGAGCGTCGCCGGCGAGACGCCCGTGCAGCATCTGCACCGGCACCGCCAGCGACAACCGCTCGCGCAAACGCTCGATCTCGCCGACGCCGGGCAGAAACACCAGCACCGTGCCCTCGCCAGCCAGCGCTTCCACTTGGCGCGCGCAGTGATCCCAGGGGTCCTGGTCGCGCCCCGGCGGCACATAGCTAACGTCGACCGGAAACATCCGCCCCTCGCTGCGCACCGTAGGCAACGACAGGCCTTCGGCCAGAGGGCCCACGTCCAGTGTCGCCGACATCACCAGCAGCCGCAGGTCCCCGCGCAGCGCCTGACGCACCTCCTGCACCAGCGCCAGACCCAGATCCGCCTGTAGGGAACGCTCGTGAAACTCATCGAACAACACCGCCGCGTAGCCTTCCAGCGCCGGGTCGGCGCTCAGCATGCGGGTCAGCACCCCTTCGGTGACCACCTCGATGCGCGTCGCCGCGCTCACCCGGGTGTCCAGCCGAGTCCGGTAACCCACGGTCTGGCCCACCGGCTCACCAAGCTGACGCGCCATAAAGCCGGCCACCGACCGCGCCGCCACCCGGCGCGGCTCCAGCACCAGAATACGGCCGTCGCCGCGCCAGGGCGCGTCGAGCAGCACCAACGGCACGCGGGTCGATTTACCGGCGCCGGGCGGCGCCTCCAGCACGGCGCCGCCCTGCTCCGCCAGAGAGCGGCACAACTCCGGCAGCACGGCGTCCACCGGCAGAGCAAAATATCGGGGTTCAGTCATGGCGGTATCTTATCGGAAATGGCGCTTGCTCTCTCCAGAAAGCCCGGGGCTCCTTGGAAGATTCACCGCCCAGACTTCTACGAAGTCCGGCTTGTGGGAGCGAGCCATGCTCGCGAAAGGGAGCGAAGCTCCCGGCAGGATGCCAGAGAGATGTCTAACGGCAGCTCAAACAGCGTCTCTGGGATCCTGCCGGCCGGCAAAGCCGGCCTTTCGCTTGCAAGGCAAGCTCC
>JBELJS010000089.1:0-6003 GCA_042090255.1 Alcanivorax sp.
TCTCTGGGATCCTGCCGGGTGGCTAAAGCCACCCTTTCGCGGGCGGGGCCCGCTCGCACGAACCCTTACTCCGTAGAAGGTCCGGGCGGTTAGTCGAACCCGCGTCAGGCGTCTTTCAGGAGCCGTCGCAGGACCTTGCCGGCACCGGTGGCGGGCAGGCTGTCGATGAAGGCGATCTGGCGCGGGTATTTGTAGGCGGCCATGTGCTCCTTGGCCCAGTCGATCAGCGCTTGCTCGGTGACCTTGCCCTGGTGGTCCGGTTTGAGCACCACGAACAGTTTCACGGTTTCGCCGCGCTGGTCGTCGGGCACACCGATGGCGGCGGACTGGGCGATGGCCGGGTGATCGAGCATCAGCGCTTCGACGTCTTCCGGGAACACACTGTAGCCGGAGCACTTGATCATCTCCTTGATGCGGCCGGTGAAGAACAGGTAGCCCTCTTCGTCGAAGTAGCCCACGTCGCCGGTGTGCACGGCGCCGTCGCGCAGGGTCTCGGCGGTGGCTTCGTCGCGCTTCCAGTAGCCTTTGAACACCGCCGGGTTGCGCACCACGATTTCGCCGCTTTGGTTGGCGGCGCACGGCTTGCCGGTTTCCACGTCGAGGATGCGGATGTCATTGCCGGCCACCGGCAAACCGCAGCTGCCCCACTTGATGCGCTCCTTGGGCATGAAGGTGTCGGAGGTGTGGGTTTCGCTGAGGCCGTAGGCGGCTTCGTGCAGCTGGCAGCCGGTGAGCGCCTTCCACTGTTCCGCCAGTTTTTCCGTCACCGGGATGCCGAAGCTGGTGGCCGGGTTCAGTTCCAGCGAGCTCAGGTCGCGCTGCTCGACGCCGGGGTGGTCGAGAATCGCCCGGTTCATCGGCGCGATGCTGTACCACATATCGCAACGGTATTTTTCGAACGCCTGGACCACGGTTTCGGGATCAAAGCGCGCCAGGATCACCGCGGTGCGCCTGGCGTACACCGGCATATAGACGCCGAAATTCATGCCCGCGATGTGGCACAGCGGCGCCACCGCCAGGCCGATGCCGTCGCGCTTGGACGGGTTGGCCTGGTAGGAGGCCGCCATTTTGAACAGGCTGCTGCCGTAGCTGAGCATGGCGCCCTTGGGGCGGCCGGTGGTGCCGGAGGTGAACGTCATCAAGCCGACGCCGTTCCACAGGTCCGCTTCCGGGATCTCGGTCAGAGGTGCGGTGTCGGCCAGTACGCCGCTCAGATCAAAGGTGTCGCCGCCCGGGTCCGGTGCGTCGGTGAGCAGTTCCTTGGGCACTGGCAGAGTAGGCTGTTCCGGCAGGTAATCCTGGTAGGCGGTGGTGATCACGGTGTTCAGGTCGGGCACCTGGTCGCGCACGCTGGCGACAATCGGGTACAGCTCGCGGGCCACCACCATGGCGCAGACTTCCGCGTTGCTGAGCTGGTAGGTTACTTCGGCGGCTTTGTACTGCGGGTTCACTGGCGTCACCATCGCGCCCAGGCACTGCACCGCGTAGTGGGCCATGATGTATTGCGGGCAGTTCTGCATGTACAGCGCCACCCGGTCGCCTTTGCCCACGCCACGTTGTTGCAGAAACGCCGCCAGCCGGCGCACGCCGTCGGCCATTTGCGCCCAGGTCAGTTCGGTGCCGTAAAACACATAGGCGCGCTGGTCGGGTACCTTGTCGGCGTGATCGAACAGGTAGTCGTGCAATGGCTTCTCGCCGTCCAGATAGCGGACCGGATCGCCGGACCAGGCGGAGCCGGGCACCGGCACCGGGTTCAGGCCGGCCACGGTTTGAGTGTTCATGAGAGTCTCCTTTAACTGTGACCCTTGATGGTCGGGTCGAGGGCGGCACGCAGGGATTCGCCCAGGGCGTTGAAGGCCACCGCGGTGATCATGATGATCAGCCCCGGGGCATACATTTGTTCCGGCACGATGGACATGTACATATAGCCGCGCGCGATCATCGCGCCCCAGCTCACGTCCGGCGGCTGCACCCCCAGGCCGAGAAAGCTCAGGCTGGCTTCGGCGAGCAGCGCCACCGCCAGCAGCAGGGTGCTTTGCACGATCACCGGCTGAATCGCATTGGGCAGTACGTGGCGCAGCAGCAGGCGCAGCGGCGAGGCGCCGAAGCAGCGCGCCGCGTCCACGTACAGTTCCTGGCGCACCACCAGAGTCCGCGCGCGGATCAGCCGCGCGATTTGCGGCGCGAACACCAGGCCCACCGAGAACATGGCGTTGGTCAGGCCGATGCCCATGGCACCGGTCACCGCCACCGCCAGAATGATCGCCGGGAACGACAGAAAGGTATCGATCACCCGGCTGATCAACGTATCGGTCCAGCCGCCCACGAAGCCGGCGATCAGCCCCAGCGGCACACCGATCACCAGCGCCACCGCCACCGCCAGCAGCGCCGCGTAGAGCGAGTTGGCGCCGCCGTGCATCAGCCGGCTGAACACGTCCCGGCCCAGGTCGTCGGTGCCCAGCCAGTGCGCGGCGGAAGGGGCGTTGAGCATCTGGTCGAAGTCCTGCGCGGTGGGGTCATGGGGCGCCAGCCAGGGGGCCAGCAGGGCGGCGCCCAGGATCACCACCAGCACCACCAGGCTGAGGGCGGCGCGCGGGTCGCCGCGCAGCCAGTTGAGGGCGCGGCGGCCCAGGCCGGGTTCATCCCAGACTTGAACGCCGGCCGCGTCGTTAACCGTGGAAGTATTCATGCTTCGCTGATCCTCGGGTCGAGAACGGTGCACGCCAGATCGGTGAACAGATTGACCAGAATCACCGTGACCACCATCGCCAGCACGGCGCCCTGAACCACCGGGAAGTCGCCCTGCAGCACCGCGTTGACGATCGAGCTGCCGATACCCGGAATCGCGAACACCGCTTCCACCACCACGGTGGCGGCGAGAATTTTGTTGAACAGCAGGCCCACCACGGTGAGCAGGTTGACGCTCACGTTCTTCAGGCCGTGCTTCCAGAGAATGCGCGCCGGGCTCAGGCCCTTGGCGTGCAGGGTGCGCACATGCTGGGAGGACTGGATTTCCACCAGCGAGCTGCGCAACTGGCGGGCGATTTCGGCGATGCCGTTGGTGCACAGCGCCAGCGCCGGCAGGGTGGCGTACCAGAGCGCGGCGGAAAAATCCTCACGCGGCGAGACGAAGCCGGTGGCCGGAAACCATTTAAAGGTAAGCGCCAGATACAGCACCAGAATCATGCCGAACCAAAAGTTGGGCACCGCCACGCCCAGCGAGGCGGCGCCCATGATGCCGCTGTCCAGCGGTGAGCCGGAGCGGGTGGCGGCGAGAATGCCCAGCGGCACCCCCACCAGCACCGACAGCAGCACCGCGTAGACGGCGATCAGCAGGGTATTGGGGAAGGTGCGCGCGATGGTCTGCGCCACCGGCTCGCCGGACAGCAGTGACGCGCCCAGGTCGCCCTGGGCGGCACGCCACAACCAGTCGCCGTATTGCGCCAGGAACGGCTGGTTCAGCCCGTAGGCCTCGCGAATCTGCGCGATCCGTTCCGCCGAGGCGTTCTCCCCGGCCAGCGTTACCGCCACGTCGCCGGGAATCAGCTGCATCAGGCTGAACACAATGAAGGTGGCCAACACCAGAATCGGCAGCGCCTGCAGCAGGCGCGACACCACCATTTTCTGTTTGACCCGGTTTGCTTTCACAGCAGTCGTCATAGCGTACTTCTCCGCCGCGCACGCGGCCCGCTCAACCTTTCAGTGAGACGCCGTTGAACTTGGGCTTGCCGAGCAGGTTATTGCGGTAGCCGCTCACCTTATCGTTACTGGCCACGATGCTCTGGCGGAACGCCAGCGGCGCCACCAGGGCGTTTTCCATCACCAGCCGCTGCACCTTGGCCAGGGCGGCCTTGCGCTGCTCGATGTCGTCGCTGCTGCGCGAGGCCAGTAGGGCCTCGTTAAAGCCGTCCGGTGGCGCCACGCTGCCGGCATTGAAGTAGGCGTCCTCGGTGTACATCAGCGAGTAGCTGAGGCTCGGGTCCGGCCGGCCGGTCCAGGCGGAGAGCAGCATGTCGCCGGTCTTTTCCTGGCCGAAGTAGGCCGCCGACATATCGGCGATGGTGCCGGTGCGGAACCGCCCGCGGATGCCGGCCTTGGCGAACTGGGCCAGCAGCACTTCCTGCATTTGCACCGAGGACTGATCGTTGTAGCCGCGCAGGTCCAGCTCGATGCCGTCCGGGTAACCGGCCTCGGCGAGCAGCGCCTTGGCTTTCTCTGGATCATGGGGGTAGAGCCCGGCGGTCTGCTTGTCGAATGCCCAGTGGGATTCCGGCAGGTTCATATAAGCCGGTTCCCCGGCGCCGGCCATGGTGGCGCGAATAAAGGCGTCGCGGTCGATGGCGTGGTTGATCGCCTGGCGCACGCGCACGTCGTCCATGGGTTTACGCGCCATGTTCATGTACAGCTGATAGACGTAAATGGTCGACGAGATCGAGCCGCTCAGGGTCGGCATCTTTTCCACCAGCGGTTTTTGTCGGCCGTCCAGGTGGTAGGCCAGATCCGCCTGCCCGGACATCACCGCGCGCAGCCGGGTGGCGCTGTCGGTGATCACCTTGAACTCGATGCCGCCCAGCGCCGGCCGGTTGGCCGGATCGTGGTAGTCGTCGAAGCGGCTTACCACCACTTCGCTGCCGTCGGCCCAGTTGCCGAAGCGCATGAAGCCCGCGCCCACCGGGTTGCGGTCCACGCGGCCGCCGTGTTTTTCCAGCGCGGCGGGGGACACCATCATGCCGGCGCGATCCGAGAGAATCAGCGGCAGGGCGGTGTCCGGGTTCTTGAGCGTCAGCGTCACTTCGTGCTCGCCGGTCACCGCGACATTATCCACCGACGCCAGGTCGGCGCGGATGTTGGAAAACTCGGCGCCGCGGCTGCGATCCAGATTGGTCTTCACCGCGTTGGCGTCCAGCGCGCTGCCGTCGTGGAAGCGCACGCCCTGTTTGACGGTCAGCACCAGGGTGGTCGAGTCGGTGAATTCCCAGCGCTCGGCCAGGCCCGGCTCCGCTTTCAGCGACTCAAAGTCCCAGGTCACCAAGGTGTCGTAAAGCGGGTACAGGAACACATGGTCGGAGCCGGAGCCGCCGGTGGCCGGGTCCAGGCTCGACGGGTTGGCGTTGGCGCCCACTCGCAGCAGTCCGGCTTTGCCGCGGCTCTGTGCCCAGACGTCGGTGGGGCCGAGCAACGTGCCCGCCGCCAGGGCGCCGGACAGGTAGCCCATGAAGGCACGGCGGGATACGCCGTTGCCGTTAATGGTGAGATCGTCGTCGTGCTGATCGCGGTGTTGTTTTTTCATTATTCAAGCTCTCCACAATTCGACAGATTTTCTTGTTTTGCTCAAAGGTTCGATTCGGCGAAATGGCACGCCACCCAATGCTCGGGGCGCAGCTCCCGCCATTCGGGCACCTGCTCCGCGCACCGCGCTTCGGCTTTCGGGCAGCGGGTGCGGAACGGGCAGCCGGACGGCGGGTTCAGCGGGCTGGGGATTTCCCCTTCCAGGCGAATGCGGCGCCGGCTGTCGCGCAGGTCGCTGGGCAGTGGCAGGGGTTCGGCGGAAAGCAGGGCCTGGGTGTAGGGGTGCAGCGGCCGGTCGCTGATTGCGTCCGCCGGGCCCTGTTCCATCAACCGGCCCAGATACAGCACGCCGATGCGGTCGCTGACGTGGGACACCACGGAAATATCGTGGGTGATGAACGCGTAGGTAATGCCGAACTCTTTCTGAAGATCGGCGAACAGATTGAGAATCGAGCCGCGGATCGACACGTCCAGCGCCGCCACCACTTCGTCGCAGACGATGAATTTGGGGCGCAACGTCAGAGTGCGGGCGATATTGACCCGCTGCTTCTGGCCGCCGGACAGCTCGTGCGGGTAACGCTTGCCGATTTCCGCCGGCAGGCCGACCCGTTCCAGCGCATCGGCGGCGGTCTGTCGGCGGCTTTGCCGGTCGCCTTCGCCGATGATGTCGAGCGGCTCGATCACCGATTGCAGAATGGTCATGCGCGGGTTCAG
>JBELJS010000090.1:0-5888 GCA_042090255.1 Alcanivorax sp.
TGTGAGTCGGGCGCGACCCCGGCGCGATGCTCCGAAGGAGCCAGGCGGAGGCGCCGCAGGCGTCGCGAAGCGATCGCGAGCACCGCTCGCGACCTAAAGTAGGTCAGCACCACGCACCACCCCGACTTCCCAGCAAAGCGACCTAAAGTAGGTCAGCCCAGCGCCACTCCCTTGCTTCCCTCAAAGCGGCCCGAAACAAGCCCATCCCCCAAACCTCTCTGGAATCCCGCCGGCCGGCAGACCCGGCCTTTCGCGGGCAGGGCCCGCTCCCACAAGCCCCGCTCCAACAAGCCCCAAAGCCGGACCCTCAAGCCCGTCCTAAACCTACCTCTCCACCCCCATCATCGGACAGTCCTCCCCAACCACCAATCCCATCACCCCCGGCAACACCTTCAACTTGAACCGCTCATCCTTCAGCGGCTCACCGTCGAGATTCAAATGCATCGGCTCCGGAGTGTCGATCTCCAGCTCACTAACCCGGGCGCGCACAAACAGGCCCTCACGGGCACCCTCCCCGTCGTCACTGTTGAACAGCCCCCGCACGCCGGCGAGAAGATCCATATCCGAAGGCAGGATCGCCACATCCATCAGGCCGTCATCGATGCAGGCTTCGGGGCACAGCCGCTGCCCGCCACCGGCCTGGCGACCATTGCCCAGTCCCAGCGCCAGGAATTCGCCTTGCCATTCGAAATCGGGGCCGCGGAAACGGCCTTCGGCGGGGCGCACTTCCGCGAACCGGGTCAGCCCGGTAAGCAAATAGGCCGCGCCGCCCAACAGCTCTTTCAGGTCTTCCGACGTCTGGGTGGTCACCTCGGTGCCGAAGCCGCCGGTGGCCATATTGAGGAAATAGCTGTCGTTTACCTGGATCACGTCCACCGGACGTGGGGTCTGATCCAGCAGCGCCAGCGCTTCGGCGGGGTCTTCGGGTATGCCGGCGGCGGTGGCGAAGTCGTTGGCGGTGCCCATGGGGACGATGGCCAGCGCCAGGTCGGGCTTGCCGGACGCCATCATCGCCTGGGTAATGTCCCGCACCGAGCCGTCACCCCCCGCGGCGATGATCGTGCGGTAGCCCAGGGACAGTGCCTCATCCACATAACGCTCGGCGTCGCCGCCCTCCCAAGTGACTCTTACCGCCAGGTCCCAGCCGTCGTCCCGGCGTGCCATCACTGCCTCTCTGAGTGCCTGATGAGTGGCTTGTTTGCCGTGCAGAATCAGTAGCGCTTTACGCTCCATGTAAGAGTCCTTGGCTAATTGAGGGGGCGCCCGAAGGGCGTGCGGCCTAGCTTAGGCCGGGTGCCGGGAAATCGCATCCAACGGATAAGGGCCTTTACAACAATTAACCCGGCAGCCTGGCTCATGAATAGAAGAGGGCTATTGCGGCAATGAGAAAATGCGCACTTTAACTATTGGTGATAATGGGTATCATTTACAAATAAGTTAGGAGGTGCTTCATGGGCAAGACATTCAGCTTTGGCATTATGCATATCAGCGTCGCCTTCCTGGTGGTCTGGGCGATGACCGGAGATTGGCGCATTGGTGGCGCCACCGCGCTGGTGGAACCCTGCGTGAATACGGTGGCGTACCACTTCCATGAGAAAGTCTGGAAGCGTCGGAAACAGGGTAAAGGGCCTTCCGGTGGCGGCGGGGGCACGCTGATACCCGCGTGATAGACTGCCTGTTTACGGCCCGGGTGGGCTTGGTTAAGCTAGCCAGCCGGGTAAACAAAAACAGGGGAAAAATCACGTGCAACGCACACCGGAAGATCTGGACGCCATTCGTCAGGTCGTCAACCAGGTCCTGGAGGCTCACGCGGAAGAGGAGGGCGGCCAGCGCTCCCAAGCCCGCGCGGAGATTCTTATCCACTCCATGTATGTGTTCGCTCAGCGCGGCCTGGCCAGGACCACCGTGCAGCACCTTCTCAATGCCGCCAAAGTGTCCCGACGAACCTTCTACAAGTACTTCCGCAATAAGATGGACGTCTTGGAGAGCATCTACCGCATCTTCATCGACAACATGCTGCTCCACTTCCATCAGGAAATGCGCCAGGCCCAATCCGTGAAAGAGATCATCACCAACACCACGGAGGTGTATTTCAATTACCACGTCAGTATGGGGCCGGTGATCAAGCTGATGATGGAGGAAGCCCGCTCGTCCAACTCGGCACTGGCGCCCCATCGGGTGCGCGCCCAGCAGATTGCTGCGGAAGTGCTGTCTTCGGAAATCAGCCGTTTGACCCAGCGCGACATGGAGCCGCTGGTGATGCGGACCATGCTCTGGATTCTGGAAAACTACTCCCTGTACATCTTCGAGAACGGCGAATTTTCCGCCCAGCGTCTGGAGCAGTGCCGCCGCACCATGATCGGCATCGCGGAGTCGGTGGTGTTGGGCGCCGATGCCACCCCCGGCATGTTGGAGCGGCCGCCCGCTTGAGGCGCTACTCCGGCTTGCGGAATCGCAGCGTCATGCGGTCGCTTTCACCAATCTCCAAATAGCGCGCCCGGTTCTCATCCCCCAGCCGCAAGGTGGGCGGCAGGGTCCAGACCCCGGCCGGGTGTTCGGTGTCGTCCGCCAGGTTGGCGTTGATGCTGGCGTTGGCCTCCAGCTCGAAACCCGCCTTCTCCGCCTGCTCAATCACGTACGCCTCAGTCATATAGCCGGACTCGATCTGCTCTGCCAGCGGCCGGCCGGCGGGGGCACGGTGTTCCACCACGCCCAGTACACCGCCGGGTTTCAAGGCCTCGAAAAAGCTCTCAAAGGCGGCCTCGGTGGTGCCGGCCTTAGCCCAGTTGTGCACGTTGCGGAAGGTGAGCACCCGGTCGGCGCTGCCGGCCGGTGCGATATCGGTGTACTCAGGCGGCCCCAGATGAGTGATTTTCACCTGGTCGTAGAGTGCCGGGCGGGCTTCCAGCTTCTCCTGGTAGCGCTGCAGCGCGCGCTGGTAGAAAGCCACCCCGCTGTCGGCGGGGAACTGTGCCGCATAGAGGGTGCCGTGGCCCCGCAGCCAGGGGGCGAGGATGGCGGTGTACCAACCGCCGCCACCGGGCCAGACTTCTACCACCGTCATGTCCGGCTCGATTTGGAAGAACGCCAGGGTCTCGGCGGGGTGGCGGTAGTCGTCGCGGCTACTGTCCGCCTCGCGGTGGGGGCTTTCCAGTATCTGTTCGAGCGGTGCGGCCACGGCCGTACCGCCCAGCCACAGCGTGGAGAGAACGAAAAACGTCGAGATGCGCATGCTGCCTCCTTCAGGCGTCGCCGGCGCGCAGACCGCGCACCAGCACTTCCATGTAGCTGACGGCCTGGTGTTCGAGCCGTCCTTCGCCGGTGAGCACCCAGGTATAGGTGGTGCCCACCAGCAGATTGACCATCATCAAGATAGTGTCGCGAGTGGAAAGTGCAACAAAGTAGCCGTCGTTACGCAGTTCGTTGAAGAAGGCGTCGGCCACCGGCAGGTTGTCTTCCACCAGCCGCAGGTAGCGCTCTTGGATCGGGCCCAGAAACTCGCCGGCTTCCTGGATCAGCAGCCGAGAAAAGTCGCGCTCGCATTCCAGAAAGCGGGCCACGGCGCGGCATACATTCTCCAGGCGCTGCAGCGGCGGCGCGCCGTTGAGCAGCTCGCCCAGCACCAGGTCGCGGATCGCGGTAAGATTTTCCTCCACCACGGTGAGCAGCAAGGCGTCTTTGGAGGGGAAGAAACGATAGATGGTGGCCTTGCCGACGCCGGCGCGCTGGGCGATGGTTTTCACCTCCGCCCGGCGGAAGCCCTGTTCGGCGAATACATCCCGGGCGCTGGCGAGTATGCGCGCGCGGCGCGGATCACTCTCTGTCAAGGCCATGCCTCCTGACGCGGCGCGCTCGGGGCGCGCCTAAAGATACTTGATCTTCTCCATCTGTTCTTCCAGACGGGCCTGCTGCGAGCGGTGATCATCCAGCTTCTCCCGCTCCTTGGCGACCACTTCGTCGGGCGCCTTGTCGACGAAATTGGGGTTGCGCAACTTACCCTCGCCGCGCGCCACTTCCTTGCGCAGCTTTTCGATCTCCTTGCCCAGGCGCTCGATCTCCGCGTCCTTGTCGATCAGTCCGGCCATCGGCACCAGGATTTCCATGTCGCCGACCAGGCCGGTGGCGGAAGCCGGTGCGGAGTCCTCCGTGTTCAGCCAGGTAATGCGTTCCAGCTTGGCCAGCCGGCACATGAAGTTATGGTTGGCGGCCAGGCGCTCGCGGTCGCTGTCCTTGCCGTTGTGCAGATACACATCCAACGATTTACCCGGCGGAATGCGCATTTCGCCACGGATGTTGCGCACCACGGTAATCACCGCCTTGATCCATTCGATGTCGCGCTCCGCCTGCGGATCCAGGCGCGCGTTGTCGCTGACCGGGAACGGCTGGCGCATGATGGTGGCGGATGCACCGCCCTCCGTAGGCGTCTTGCCCGCCAGCGGGGCCACTTTCTGCCAGATCTCTTCGGTGATGAACGGCATGAAAGGGTGGGCCAGCCGCAGGATCGCTTCCAGCACCCGCACCAGCGTGAGCCGGGTGCCGCGCTTTTCCGCCTCGCTGTACTCATCGCCGTAGAGCACCGGTTTGGACAGTTCCAGATACCAGTCGCAGTACTCGTTCCAGATAAACTCGTAGGCGGCGTGGGAGGCCACGTCGAACCGGAACTGGTCGAGCGCCTCGGTGACTTCGGTTTCGGCACGCTGCAGGGCGCTGACAATCCAGCGATCCGCCAGGGAGAGGGTGACCTCGCCGCTGTCCGCGTCCAGGCCGCAGTCCTGATTTTCCGTATTCATCAGCACATAACGGGCGGCGTTCCAGATCTTGTTGCAGAAATTACGGTAGCCTTCGATGCGGCCCATGTCCCATTTGATATCGCGGCCGGTGGAGGCCAGCGACAGGAACGTGAAGCGCAACGCGTCGGTGCCGTAGGCGTTGATGCCGTCGGGAAACTCCTTACGGGTGCGCTTGCCGATCTGCTTTTCCTTCTGCGGCTGCATTAGCCCGCGCGTGCGCTTGGTTACCAGGGTATCCAGTTCGATGCCGTCGATCAGGTCCAGCGGGTCCAACACATTGCCCTTGGACTTGGACATCTTCTGGCCTTCCGCGTCGCGGACCAGGCCGTGCACGTACACCTGCTTGAAGGGCACCTCGCCGGTGAACTTCAGCGTCATCATGATCATCCGGGCGACCCAGAAGAAAATGATGTCGAAACCGGTTACCAGCACATCGGTGGGGTGAAAGGTTTTCAGCTCTTCGGTCTGTTCCGGCCAGCCCAGGGTGGAGAAGGTCCACAGCGCGGAGCTGAACCAGGTATCGAGCACGTCCTCGTCCTGGCTTAACGGGCGGTCGCCGAGGTTGTGCTCGCGGCGCACCTCGTCTTCGTCGCGGCCCACATAGACGTTGCCGTCTTCGTCGTACCAGGCGGGAATCCGGTGGCCCCACCACAGTTGCCGTGAAATGCACCAGTCCTGCAGGTCGCGCATCCACGAGAAGTACATATTCTCGTAGTTCTTGGGCACGAACTGGATGTCGCCGTTCTCCACCGCTTCAATGGCCGGCTTCGCCAGGGATTCCACCGCCACGAACCACTGGTCGGTGAGATAGGGTTCGATCACCACGCCGGATCGGTCGCCGCGCGGCACTTGCAGGGTGTGGTCCTCGACCTTTTCCAGCAGGCCCAGGCCGTCCAGGTCGTCGACCACTTGCTTGCGGGCGTCGAACCGGTCCAGGCCGCGGTAGGCTTGCGGCGCGTTGTCGTTCAGGCGCGCCTCAATGGTGAAAAGGTTGATCTGCGGCAGATCGTGGCGCTGGCCCACTTCGTAGTCGTTGGAGTCATGGCCGACTTGTCGGCCGGCAAGATTCCAGAGACGCTGCTGGTGCTGCCGTCAGAG
>JBELJS010000091.1:0-5835 GCA_042090255.1 Alcanivorax sp.
AATGGTGCCTACGTTTACGTGCGGTTTATTACGTTCAAACTTTTCCTTTGCCACGACTCTCTACCTCTCAACTTGGTTGTGCATCCCCGTCTGAACGGCGCGTCTGCCTGGAAAAACACAATACGGACCGCAATATCGCGGACCACCCGGGCACCACCAAGACACATGAAGCCGGACCCGGGTTCTACCCGGGCCCGGAAATTGGAGCTCATGACCGGATTTGAACCGGTGACCTCACCCTTACCAAGGGTGTGCTCTACCTACTGAGCTACATGAGCGTAAACTTCATATTGCCTTGTCAGGCATCCAAATTGTCACCGCAGTCTGGAGCGGGCAGCGGGAATCGAACCCGCATCATCAGCTTGGAAGGCTGAGGTTCTACCGTTGAACTATGCCCGCAAACCTTCCTATGCCTGCCAGCCTGTCAGCTTAAATCTGGTGGAGGGGGGAGGATTCGAACCTCCGAAGCTTTCGCGTCAGATTTACAGTCTGATCCCTTTGGCCACTCGGGAACCCCTCCAGAAAAGGGCCTACATTCTCTTTACGCCTCAACCCCTTGTCAACATCTTTTCAGGGATTTTCAAGCTCTTAGCGAGCGTAAAGTGGAGCTGGCGAGAGGAGTCGAACCCCCGACCGGCTGATTACAAATCAGCTGCTCTACCAACTGAGCTACGCCAGCAGCATAAGGGCTGCGCATTCTATAGAAAGCCCATCGGGCGTGCAATGATTGCCGCGGCGATTATGACTTTTGTCTTTCCGGAACCCGACAGGCCACCCGATCACGGTCGACCGCGGGATTGCCGACCAGAAAATCCTCCAGCGCGGCGGCGCCGTCGGCTCGTTCCGGCATGTACAGCCAGTATTCGGTCACCGGCCGCGAGGTCTCACGGACAAAGGCCGGATAGCCCGCATTATGCATTTTTACACGCAACCCCTCGGCGGATTCCTCACTGGTGAAATACCCCAGGGAAATGGCATTAGCGTCTTCGCCGGCCTTAACAATAAAACTGTCCACGCCTCGGGACTGCAGCTCGCTGAGCACCTCCAGAGCCCGCTCACGGCTGCCGTAGGGGGGCAGATAAACCCAATTAAGGTGACCTTTCTGCACCGAGACCGCCCTGATCGTCGCCGCCAGTCCGGCCGCCGCCAGCTGCACACGAGCGCGCTCGGCCTCACCCCGGGCGGACCAGGGGCCGACTACCGGACACAACCCCGGGCGAGCCGGCGCGCCCGCACGCAACGCGCGATCCGGCTGTGGCGCCTCGCTGAGCAGCTGCAAAGCGGGGGCCTCGGGTGGCGCCCCGACGTCCGCGCGCTCGGTAACCGCGGCCGCTCCGGCGCCCCAAACAGCGTCGGAAGCCAACTGCCAGCCCAGGTAGACCAGGTTCACCACTAGCAGGCTGTAAAAGACCCATCGCACCGACTGTCGCCCCCAGCGTTATTATTGACGTGCCGCCACCCGCTCCAGACCGTCCAGTACCAGGTCGGGCAAATGCATGAATTCAAAGGGAAAGGCAGCGCTAAGCTCGTCCGCGTCACCACCGGTCACCAATACCTTGCAAGTATCCGGAAGGCGTTCACGCAGTTCAACCACCACATCCGTGACGAACGCCACAGACATGCGCAGCAGACCATTATGAACACATTCCCCCGTGGAACGCCCGAGCGCCAGGCGGGGCCGCGCCTGATCCACATGCACGTCGGCGGTATCACGCAGCAGCGCGCTGCGCAGCATGCCCAGGCCGGGGACGATATAACCACCCAGGAAGCGGCCTTCTCCATCAATCGCGTCGATGGTCAGGGCACTGCCGCAATCGACGATAATGCCAGCCCCGAAGCGCTGCCAGCATTCCACCAACGCCACCCAGCGGTCCACGCCCAAGCGCCGCGGCTCCGGATAGCAGTTGCTGACCCCGAAGTCGTCTTGCCGGGAGTAATAGAACCGCGGGCGCACCCCGGTCTGCGCCTCAATCAACGTGCCGATACGCTCATCCGCTTCCGCGCCGGCCACCGACGCCACCCAAACATCATCAAAACCCGCGCCACCGGACGCCAGTGGCGCCTGCAAGGCCTGAAGCCAGTCCCGCCCATGGGCGGCTCCGCCCTGCACGGTTCCATCCGCCCCACGACGGCGCCACTTCAAGGCGGTATTACCCACGTCCACGAACAACTTCATCGTAATCTCAAGCTCACTTCGCCGCCGTGCATATAATGGGTCTCCCCCTCGATGTCCACGCGCAGGGCCCCGTCTTCGGACACACCACGGGCCACCCCGGCGCGCTGACTGCCCCCGGTGTGGATGACCACCGGCCGGTCCCGGCATACATCCATTTGATCAAAGGCGGCGGTAAACGGCGCGAACCCGTCCACCGCGAACCGGTCAAGCATGGTCAGCAGTTCGCCGGCGACCGCCGCCGCCAGCCGCGTGCGGCCGGGAAGCTTCGCGCAGGCCCGCCGCAGGTCCGTCCAATCCTGGTCGATGGCCTCGGCCTGATGGTCACTCATGGCGACGTTGATGCCGACCCCCACGACCACCTGCACCTGGCCCTCCATCTCGCCGGCCAACTCAATCAGCACGCCGCCCAGCTTGGCACCGTCCACCAGCAGGTCGTTGGGCCACTTCAGACCCAGTGCCAGCTCCGGAGCGGTGTCAGCCAGGGCCCGGCTCACGGCGACACCCGCGGCGAGACTCAAACCGCCCAACGACGAGAAGCCTCCCGACAATTGGTAGAGCACGCTCAAATACAGGTTGGCCGCGAACGGTGATTGCCACTGCCGGCCACGCCGGCCGCGGCCGGCGCTCTGGTATTCCGTGGTGACCACCATCGGGCCGCCTGCGTCGGCCGCCAGGGCCATGGCGTCGGCATTGGTCGAGCGGGTTACCGGCTTAAAATGGAGCTCGGCACGGCCCCGCAGCGCTTCCTGCAGGGCGACCGGATCCAGCGGATCCAACGCCCGGGCCAGACGGTAGCCCTTGCCCCGCACCGACTCCACGGACAGACCGTAGGCCTCGGCAGCCCGCTGCAGACGTTTCCAAATGGCGGCGCGGGATACCCCCAGCGCCTCGCCGAGAGCGGCCCCGGAATGGAAACGGCCATCGGCGAGCAACCGGATCAGGTGCAAGTCCGGATCGGATTCCTTCAACGATTACTGCTCCCAGATCACACCACGGGAAGTCGCCCAGGTAGGCAAATCCGCGTCGTAGTATTTCTCGATCTCGTTGCGCTTAAGCTTGAGCGTCGGCGTGATCAGACCGTTCTCCACGGTCCAGGGCGTTTTGCAGACCACCAGCGCATTCAGCCGCTCGTGCGCATCAATCTGCCCGTTCACTTTCTCTAGCAACGCGTTCAATTGCTGAGTGAAGTGCTCCTTCTCGGCCCCCTTACTAAGCCTTTCCTGCTCCTCCGGGGTGAGGTTGAGCAGCGCGATTGGTTGCGCCATGTTGGCACCGATGACACAGGCCAGCTCCACGCCGGGCTGGCTGGCCAGCCGGTTTTCGATCGGCGCCGGCGCCACGTACTTCCCTTTTTCAGTCTTGAAGATCTCCTTGATCCGACCGGTGATGCGAAGACGTCCGCGTCCGTCGATTTCGCCGACGTCGCCGGTCTTCAACCAGCCGTCCTCGGTCAGCACTTCGCCGGTCAGATCAGCCTGCTTGTAGTAGCCGCTCATGTTGGCGACGCTGCGCACTTCCACTTCACCGGCTTGGCCGATGCGGCATTCAACGCCGTCGTTGGGGGTGCCGACCCAGCCGATCTGCTGGTCACCCTGTTCGGTGGTGTGCGACCAGCCAAAGTTTTCCGTCATGCCGTACACTTCCAGGATTTCCAAGTCCATTTTGTTGAACCAGGAAATGATGTCCGTGGACAACGGCGCGGCGCCGGACAGCGCCACCCGGCACTCGTCCAAACCCATCGCTCCGAGCACCTTTTTCTTGATCACTCTGTTGAGCAGCGGAATCTTGAGCAGCGTGTTCAGCTTCTTCGGCGGCAGCGCCTCAGACGCTTTCTGGTAGAACTTGGACCAGATACGCGGCACCGCGAAAAACAGGGTCGGCTTGGCGCGTTTGATATCCTCGCCGAAGGTGTCCAACGACTCCGCGAAGTAGACCGTATTCCCCACATACAGCAGCGCCATTTCCACCGCCGCCCGTTCCGCCACGTGGGAAAGCGGCAGATAGGAAATCATCCGGTCCGTGGGCTCCAGATTATAAACCTGGATCACCTTGGCCCCGACGGCAGACATGCTCTTGTACTGATGCATGACCCCTTTGGGCACGCCGGTGGTGCCGGAGGTATAGATGATCGTGGCGAGATCGTCCGGCCCCGGGGAAGCGGCCTCACCAAGGGGCTCTTGCTTGGCGATGATGTCGGTCCAGACTGGCACGTTACCGCGCACGTCGTCCGGGGCCAGGGAGAATGCCACCTGCTTGATGCCCTCGGGCACGCCGTCCTTCATCATGCCCCAATCGTCCAGCTTGCCGACAAACAGCAGCTTGGATTCACTGTGCTCCAGAATAAGACGCACCGAATCCGCCAGCAGGGTGGGATAAAGGGGCACACTGACGCCGCCGGCGACCCAGATCGCCAGGTCCGCGATAATCCACTCCGCGCAATTTTTGGAAACCAACGCCACCCGGTCGCCAGTCTGGATACCTTCAGCCTTGAGATAGGCGGCCATCCGGTAGGCCTCATCCGCCACTTCGCTCCAGGTATAGCGGCGCACCTTATCGCCACCCAGCGGCTGGACCATGGCAACGCTGTCGCCTTGCTGACGGCGGCGCTCTTCCAGCGCCTGCACGGGCGTCTTCATGGCGGCGTTATTGTCATTCGTCATAGTGATCACCTTTTCCCAAACCAACAAACCAAGTTAATACCGCTGGCCACCAGAACGGTGTGCCAGCCGCTGTACTATTTGACGATCATTTCCGGCGCCATCGGATAGGTCCGGAACACCGGCCCCATGAATACGCCGACACCCAGGCCCCAGGCGGCGTTCAATATAAAGCCGCCAACCCAGGTGGCGGCACCGACAGGCAGGCCTTTGAGTGGAAACACAAGAAGCATGGCGACCACGGTGGGCGCGATGGCGCCAAACAAGACCGACACCAGCCAGTAAAGACGGGGCTGTTTAAAGCGGATCAACCACCACAATGGCAGCGCCCATACGCCGCCCCAGAACGCCAGCGATAACACCGCCGGCACACCCAGAGGGTGGGAGGACGCCCAGTTGTAAGCTGATACCGGGACCACCGCCGCGGCATGGAGCAGCGCCAGCAAGCCTTGATGGAACACCAGCGTAGCCAGAAAGCCGGCCACGAAGGCCTTTACCCACTGCATAGAGACTCCGATCGCCGCCTTAACGTACCGAGCATAGAGATACATGGGCATGGGATAAAGAGCGGTGAGGGAAAATCGGCGGGTTTGGATGCAGGTGAGGCGATTGGCCAGGAGTGCGTGATCGGGATGCGGTTGCTTTGGCGGTGACTGTGCGGGGTTGTGGGAGCGGGCCTTGTGGGAGCGGGCCCTGCCCGCGAAAGGCCGGGTCTGCCGGCCGGCGGGATTCCAGAGAGGTTTGGGGGATGGGCTTGTTTCGGGCCGCTTTGAGGGAAGCAAGGGAGTGGCGCTGGGCTGACCTACTTTAGGTCGCTTTGCTGGGAAGTCGGGGTGGTGCGTGGTGCTGACCTACTTTAGGTCGCTTTGCTGGGAGATTGGCGTGGTGCGTGGTGCTGACCTACTTTAGGTCGCGAGCGGTGCTCGCGATCGCTGCGCGACGCCTTTGGCGCCTCCGCCTGGCTCCTTCGGAGCATCGCGCCGGGGTCGCGCCCGACTCACA
>JBELJS010000044.1:0-30825 GCA_042090255.1 Alcanivorax sp.
CCACCCCGACAAGTCTCTTTCTTAAGACCTGCCGGGAAACCATACAAGCGGGCCCCGCCCGCGAAAGGGAGCGAAGCTCCCGCCGGCCGGCAAAGCCGACCTTTCGCTTGCATGGCAAGCTCCTACAAGCTGGGCTTTGGCGCTTACAGGCAGAGCAAAAAAAAGCGAACCCGGAGGTTCGCTTTTCAGGTCCCGAGGGACCGGATAATGCGCCGCGAGGCGGCGATTACCGTTTACTTGCGGTCGCTGAGCGCGGTCATTTCACGCTCGGTCTCGCCGGTGTAGAGCTGGCGCGGGCGGCCGATCTTGTACGGGTTGGAAATCATCTCGTTCCAGTGCGCGATCCAGCCCACGGTGCGGGACAGCGCGAAGATCACGGTGAACATGGAGGTCGGGATGCCGATCGCCTTGAGAATGATCCCGGAGTAGAAATCCACGTTCGGGAACAGCTTCTTCTCTTTGAAGTACGGGTCGCTGAGCGCGATCTCTTCGAGCTTCATGGCCAGCTCGAGCTGCGGGTCGTTGACACCCAGTTCGTTGAGCACTTCGTGGCAGGATTCACGCATCACCGTGGCGCGCGGGTCGTAGTTCTTGTAGACCCGGTGGCCGAAGCCCATCAGCTTGAACGGATCGTTCTTGTCCTTGGCTTTGGCGATGTACTCGTCGATGTTGGAGATGTCGCCGATCTCGTCGAGCATGTTCAGCACCGCTTCGTTGGCACCGCCGTGGGCGGGGCCCCAAAGGGCGGAAATGCCGGCGGCGATGCAGGCGAAGGGGTTGGCACCGGAGGAGCCGGCCAGGCGCACCGTGGAGGTGGAGGCATTCTGCTCATGATCGGCGTGCAGGATGAAAATCTTGTCCATGGCGCGGGCCAGGGTCGGGCTGACCTTGGTCTCCTCGCACGGATTGCCGAACATCATATGCAGGAAATTTTCCGCATAACCGAGGTCGTTGCGCGGATACATCAGCGGCTGACCGAGACCGTACTTGTAACACATGGCCGCGATGGTGGGCATCTTCGCGATCAACCGGAACGCGGTGATTTCCCGGTGCGTGGGGTTATTGATGTCCAGCGAGTCGTGATAAAACGCGGACAGAGCCCCCACCACGCCACACATGATGGCCATCGGGTGCGCGTCACGGCGGAAACCGTTGAACAGATTGCGGATCTGCTCATGCACCATGGTGTGATTCTTTACGGTGCTGACGAAGGTGTCTTTCTGCTCGGCGGTGGGCAGTTCACCGTTAAGCAGGAGGTAGCACACTTCAAGATAGTCCGACTTGGCGGCCAGTTCCTCGATGGAATAGCCCCGATGCAGCAGTTTGCCCACTTCACCGTCGATGAAGGTGATTTTTGATTCGCAGGAAGCGGTGGACGTGAAACCCGGGTCGAAGGTAAAGATGCCGTTGGCGGTCAGGGAAGAAACGTCGATCACGTCACGGCCCAGAGTGGGCGTGTGGATCGGCAGTTCCAGATCGTCCCGGCCCTCTACCTTGAGAATGGCTTTCTTCTCGGTCATGGGAATTTCTCCTCGGTGAATAGAGGGTCCCTACTGGGAAGGTCCTCCAGAGCGCGGGGGACGTTAAAGTTTTGGTGGGTCTTTGTCAACGAGAAGCCCGCCCCGACGGGGGCGACTTTTGTAGGGTAAACAGGCTATTACGGCGCCTCGCCTCGGGCGGGTCGAAAAGGTCCTTTAAAAAACAAGGGATTAACCGCGCACGTCCCGCCACGGTGGGATACGGGCCCGGTTCGCGACGCCGACTAGGATAAAAGTAGCAGGTTGACGTTTGTTTTGCCGTAAGCGCGGCGATATACTGCCGCCCGCGAAGGAGTCTCCGGCCCCGTTCCGATTGGTTTTCACCGCTCGGGACCAAGCAGGAGTTCCCTGTGGGCTCCAACCCCGGCCCGGGCACCATCGGCTTTATCCGCATTCACATTCTGATGTCGCCGTTGATGCCAAGTTCCCGATAACCGCTCCGGTGTGTATCCGGAGCCCGGCAAAAGTGTAGGCTACCGTGAACGATAAGAGACCCGTTAACCTCGATCTAACGACGATCAAGTTCCCGGTCACCGCCATTGCATCCATCACTCACCGTATGACAGGCGTGGCCATTTTCGTTGCCATCCCCGTACTGCTGTGGATGCTGGATCGCTCCTTGGCGTCCCCCGAGAGCTTTGCGGACCTGAAACAGCTGATGACCTCGCCCCTCGCCAAGTTGGTGCTGTTGGCGATTCTGGCCGCCATTTTTTATCACCTGGTCGCCGGTATCCGGCATCTGATCATGGATGCGGGCATGGCTGAAACCCTGGAAGGTGGACGTCGTGGCGCCTTCGCCACGTTTATTGTCACCGTGGTACTGATTCTGTTGGCAGGAGCCTGGGTATGGTAACCAGTGTAACGAGCCTGGGCCGTAACGGCCTTTCTGATTGGCTGATTCAGCGCGTAACCTCCGTGGTGATCGCCGTATACGTGATCGGCATGCTGGGCTTTCTAGTTGCCCAGCCGGATCTGGATTACGGCACCTGGAGTGCCTTTATGGGCTCCATGCCCATGC
Source organism: Alcanivorax sp. (assembly GCA_042090255.1). Classification (GTDB taxonomy): domain Bacteria; phylum Pseudomonadota; class Gammaproteobacteria; order Pseudomonadales; family Alcanivoracaceae; genus Alloalcanivorax. The sequence goes on from JBELJS010000044.1 coordinate 2,557, forward strand.
AGATCGCTAACACCCTTCTGTTGTTCTCCGTGGCCGCCCACACCTGGATCGGCCTGTGGAGCGTAACCACCGACTATCTGACCAGTCTGACCTTCGGTAAAGCGGCCACCAGTGTTCGTCTGGTGGTGCAGATGGCGATCGTGCTGCTGCTGCTTGTGTACTTGCTGTGGGGCCTGCTGATGATCTGGGGAGGCGCATAATCCATGTCCATTCGTACCATCACCTTTGACGCGATCGTGGTTGGCGGCGGGGGCGCAGGCATGCGTGCTTCCCTGCAGATGGCGCAGTCCGGTTTCAAGACCGCGCTGATTTCCAAGGTATTCCCGACCCGTTCGCACACGGTGTCCGCCCAGGGCGGCATCACCTGCGCGATTGCCTCCTCCGATCCCAATGACGATTGGCGCTGGCACATGTACGACACGGTGAAGGGTTCCGACTATATCGGTGACCAGGAAGCCATCGAATACATGTGCCAGGTAGGCCCGGAAGCGGTGTTCGAGCTGGACCACATGGGTCTGCCGTTCTCCCGTACCGAGGAAGGGCGCATCTACCAGCGTCCTTTCGGTGGCCAGTCCAAGAATTTCGGTGAGGGTGGTCAGGCCGCCCGCACCTGTGCCGCCGCCGACCGTACCGGTCACGCGCTGCTGCACACCCTCTACCAGCAGAATCTCAAGAACGGCACCCAGTTCTACAACGAATGGTACGCCGCGGAACTGGTGAAGGACGCCGACGACAACGTGTGCGGTGTTATCGCGATCAGCATCGAGACCGGCGAGACGGTGTTCTTTAAGGCCAAGGCCACGGTGTTCGCCACCGGCGGCGCGGGCCGTATCTATTCCTCCACCACCAACGCCTTGATCAACACCGGTGACGGCGTGGGCATGGCGCTGCGTGCCGGCGTGCCGGTGCAGGACATGGAAATGTGGCAGTTCCACCCCACCGGCATCGCCGGCGCCGGGACCCTGGTTACAGAAGGGTGCCGGGGCGAGGGCGGCTACCTTATTAATAAGGACGGCGAGCGTTTCATGGAGCGCTACGCGCCCAACGCCAAGGACCTCGCGTCCCGTGACGTGGTCGCCCGCTCCATGATGATGGAGATTCTGGACGGCCGTGGCGATGGCCCCGACGGCGACTATGTGTACCTCAAGCTGGATCATCTCGGCGAGGAAGTGCTGCACAGCCGTCTGCCGGGTATTTGTGAACTGTCCATCACCTTCGCCCAGGTGGATCCGGTGAAAGAGCCGATCCCGGTGGTGCCTACCTGTCATTACATGATGGGCGGCATCCCCACCAACGTGAACGGCCAGGCGCTCAAGTTCAGCGGCGGCCACGAAGGCGAGGATCAGTTCGTCAATGGCCTGTTCGCGGTGGGCGAAGTGGCTTGCGTCTCGGTGCACGGCGCCAACCGTCTGGGCGGCAACTCGCTGCTCGACCTGGTGGTGTTCGGCCGCGCGGCCGGTCTGCACATCGAAGAGGCGCTGCGCCAGGGCATGACCCAGTACGAGCCCAGCGAAGCGGATCTCGAGCGGGCGTTGAACCGCGTCAACCGCTGGAACGATTCTACGGATGGCGAATCGGTGTCCTCGTTGCGCAAGGAATTGCAAAGCACCATGCAGAATCACTTCGGTGTATTCCGCAAGGGTGACTTGATGGAAGAGGGTGTGCAGAAGCTGGCCAAGCTTCGCGAACGTATTGCCAAAGCGCATCTTCAGGACAAGAGCCAGTCGTTCAACACCGCCCGTATCGAGGCGCTGGAGCTGGACAACCTGCTGGAAGTAGCGGAAGCCACCGCTCTGGCGGCATCAGGTCGTACCGAGAGCCGTGGTGCTCATTCCCGCTATGACTTCCCGGATCGTGACGACGAAAACTGGCTTTGCCATTCGGTGTTCGACCCCATATCCCAGAAACTGGGTAAACGGGAAGTGAACTTCAAGCCGAAGACCGTCGATACCTTCCAGCCGAAGATCCGGACCTACTAACGGAGGCGCGTAGCCATGAAAGTCAGTATCTATCGCTACAACCCGGACACCGACCGCGAACCGTCCATGAAAGAGTACGAGATAGACACCCAGGGCAAGGACCTGATGGTGCTCGACGTGCTCAATCTGGTTAAAGAGCAGGATGAATCGATGGCCTACCGGCGTTCATGCCGGGAAGGCGTTTGCGGTTCCGATGGCATGAACATCAACGGCAAGAACGGCCTCGCCTGCATTACCCCGCTGTCGGAGGTGGCACCGGGCGTGAAGGACGGCAAGAAGCCGCTGGTGCTGCGCCCGCTGCCTGGTCTGCCGGTGATTCGCGATCTGGTTGTGGACATGACCATGTTTTACAACCAGTACGAGAAGGTGCAGCCGTATCTGCAGAATGACACGCCGGCGCCGGCCATTGAGCGCCTGCAAACTCCCGAGGACCGGGCCAAGCTGGACGGTCTTTACGAGTGCATCCTGTGCGCGTGCTGCTCCACCAGCTGCCCCAGCTTTTGGTGGAACCCGGAGAAGTTCCTGGGCCCGGCGGCGCTGTTGCAGAGCTACCGGTTCCTGGCGGACAGCCGCGACGACGCCACCGAGGAGCGCCTGTCGCGCCTGGATGACCCGTTCAGCTTGTTCCGGTGTCATGGCATCATGAACTGCGTGAGTGTTTGCCCCAAGGGGCTGAACCCAACGCGGGCCATTGGCCATATCCGCTCCATGCTCCTGGAACGGGGCGTGTAACGGAAATCGAAAAGGCGGCCTGCGGGCCGCCTTTTTTGTGGGCGCCTGTATGCCATCGCCGTCGCTGAGGCGACGTCGGAAGTGGCTCCTGGCAATTTTTTGCGACCGCCGTCCATGGCGGTCGCCCTCCGGGCCGTCGCTGGCGCGACGTCAAAAATCGTTCCAGACGATTTTTTGTATCCGGATGCGACGGAAGGGTTCGTGGAGGGGTGGCTTTGGTTAAGCTTGAGTTTGGTGTCGCCGCCCCCATGCCTTAATACAGGGTCGGCAAGGGTTAGACATTGGTGGGGTTGTGTCGAAGAGTGAAAAGACCGATAAGTCATTTTCTCTGGAGACGCCTAACAAAACCACCACAAAGGTACTACACTAGGTGGCGGTTTCGGCAACCCCGGAGCCTCCAGACAGCAAGTGGGCCGGAGCTTAAAAGGTGCCGGTCCGTAAACAGCGATGAGCGCGGGTAACAGGGTCGCAGCCCTGTGGACAGAGCAGAATACATGCCCACAGGCGTGACGTTCGCCCGGCTAAGGAACGAGCGACGATGCAAGACAGTTCCATGTACCGTCAGTGGCAGTCCTCCCATATTGGGGGCTCCAACGCGGCCTATGTTGATGAACTGTACGAATCCTATCTGACTGATCCCAATTCCGTGCCGGAAGACTGGCGCGCCTACTTCGAAAAACTGCCTTCCGACGGCGCCGTTGAGTCCGATGTTCCCCATTCGGCGGTCCGTGAGTATTTCCTGCTCGAAGCCAAGAACAAGTCCCGTGTGCAGAAAGTCGGTGCCGGCGCCGTCAGCAGCGAGCATGAACGCCGTCAGGTGCGGGTGCTTCATTTGATCGCCGCGTACCGCAACCGCGGCCATCAGGTGGCCAAACTCGATCCGCTCGGCATTATGGAGCGCGAGGCGGTGTCCGACCTGGAACTGGCCCACCACGGGCTGAGTAAGGCGGACATGGACACCGTGTTCCAGACCGGCAACCTGTTCATCGGCAAGCCGGAAGCGACCCTGCGCGAGATCATGGACTGCTTGCAGGGCACGTACTGCTCGACGGTGGGCTGCGAGTACATGCACATCGTCAACACCGCCGAGAAGCGTTGGCTTCAGCAGCGGCTGGAAGGCGTGCGCAGCCACCCGCAATACGGCGCCGACATCAAAAGCCACATTCTTGAACGCCTGAGCGCTGCGGAAGGCCTGGAAAAATATCTGGGCAGCCGTTACCCCGGCACCAAGCGTTTCGGTCTGGAAGGCGGCGAGTCGATGATTCCGTTGATGGACGAGATGATCCAGCGGGTCGGCAGCTACGGCGCCAAGGAAATGGTCATCGGCATGGCCCACCGTGGCCGTCTGAATCTGCTGGTGAATATCCTTGGCAAGAGCCCCCGGGATTTGTTCGGTGAGTTCGAGGGTAAGAGCTTCAATGAGAACGGCTCGGGTGACGTGAAGTATCACCAGGGCTTCTCGTCCAACGTGCAGACCTCCGGCGGCGAGGTGCATCTGGCGCTGGCCTTCAACCCCTCCCACCTGGAGATTGTGTCGCCGGTAGTGGAAGGGTCGGTGCGTGCTCGCCAGGATCGCCGCGACGATAACGGCGGCGACCAGGTGGTACCGATTCTGATTCACGGTGACGCCGCTTTCGCTGGCCAGGGTGTGGTCATGGAGACCTTCCAGATGTCCCAGACCCGCGGTTTCAAGACCGGCGGCACCCTGCACGTGATCGTTAACAACCAGGTTGGTTTCACCACCAGCCGTCGGGACGACGCCCGCTCCACCGAATACTCCACCGACGTGGCGAAAATGGTTCAGTCGCCGATTTTCCACGTCAACGCGGACGACCCGGAAGCGGTGTATTTCGTCACCCAGCTGGCGGTGGATTACCGCATGCAGTTCAAGAAGGACGTGGTGATCGACCTGATCTGCTACCGGCGCTCGGGGCACAACGAGGCGGACGAACCGTCCTCCACCCAGCCGCTGATGTACAAGAAGATCAAGTCGCACCCATCCAGCCGCACGTTGTACGCCGAGCGCCTGATCAACGAGCAAATCCTGTCCGAGCAGGCCGCGCAGAAGATGGTCGATGATTATCGTGATGCCCTGGATGAGGGCAACCATGTGGTCAAGTCCTTGGTGCGCGAGCCCAACAAGTCTCTGTTCGTGGACTGGAGCCCGTACGTCGGCCACCAGGTCGAAGACGACTGGGACACCGGCTACCCGCTCAAGAAACTTCAGGATCTCGCCAACCGTCTGGAAACCGTTCCCGAGGGCGTGGTTCTGCAGCGTCAGGTGAAGAAGATTCTCGAGGACCGCCGCAAGATGACCGCCGGCGCCATGCCGATCAACTGGGGTTACGGCGAGACCCTCGCGTACGCCACCTTGCTCGACCAGGGCGTGATGGTGCGTCTCACCGGCCAGGATTCCGGTCGCGGCACTTTCTCTCACCGCCACGCGGTGCTGCACAACCAGAAGAACGGCGAAGATTACGTGCCCCTGGCCCATCTTCAGGAAGGCCAGCCGCGCTTTGATATCTACGATTCACTGCTCTCCGAGGAGGCGGTGCTCGGCTTTGAGTACGGTTACGCCACCACGACGCCGGAGGCGCTGATCGTCTGGGAAGCGCAGTTCGGCGACTTCGCCAACGGTGCCCAGGTGGTGATCGATCAGTTCATGTCCTCTGGCGAAGCCAAGTGGGGGCGTTTGTGCGGCCTCACCCTGCTGCTGCCGCACGGCTACGAAGGCCAGGGCCCGGAGCATTCCTCCGCCCGTTTGGAACGTTTCCTGCAACTGTGCGCCGAGCACAACATGCAAGTGTGCGTGCCCACCACGCCGGCGCAGATATTCCATCTTTTGCGGCGCCAGGCGGTACGACCGCTGCGTAAGCCCCTGGTGGTGATGACGCCGAAAAGTCTGCTGCGCCACAAGCGTGCCAAATCGTCCCTGGAAGACCTTTCCGAAGGCCGGTTCCAGACCGTTCTGGACGACCGCGCCGACATGGACCACAAGGATATCAAACGGGTGGTCATGTGCTCCGGCAAGGTGTTCTACGACCTGCTGGAAAAACGCGAGTCGGACGATCTTAACGACACCGCGCTGGTACGCATCGAGCAGCTTTATCCGTTCCCGGAAAAGCGTCTCCAGGAAGTGCTGGAGAGCTATCCCAATCTGGAAAATCTGGTGTGGTGCCAGGAAGAGCCGATGAACCAGGGCGCCTGGTACTGCTCGCAGCACCATATGTTCCGGGTGGCCAGAACGGTCAACGACAAACTGCATGTGCATTACGCGGGCCGCGACATGGCGGCGGCCCCGGCGGTGGGCTCCATGTCCCTGCACGTGGAACAGCAACAGCGTCTCGTCGAAGACGCCTTCCAGATCAACTGAGCGACAGCCAACCGAGATAGGGTTAAGGAATAAGCATGGCGACAGACATCAAAGCCCCACAGTTTCCCGAATCCGTAGCGGACGGCACCGTGGCGACCTGGCACAAGAAAGAAGGCGAGGCGGTCAAGCGTGACGAGCTGCTGGTGGACATCGAAACCGACAAAGTAGTGCTGGAAGTCGTGGCCCCCAGCGACGGTGTGGTGGCGAAGATCATCAAGGACGAAGGCGACACCGTGGAGAGCCAGGAAGTGCTGGGCCAGCTGGAAGCTGGTAGCGGCGCGGGCGGTGCGGACAGCGGAGAAAGTAAGGACGAAGAACAGGACTCCAAAAAAGACGCCGAAAAAGACACCCAAGAAGACGACAAGGGCGAACAGAAAGAAGCGCCCGCGTCGGAAGATAAAGGCGCCGAGGAGGACGACGAGCAGGGCGGCGATAAAGACGCCCAGGCCGGTCCCGCGGCGCGCAAGATGATGAGCGAACACAATCTCTCCGCGTCGGACGTCAAGGGCAGCGGCCGCGACGGTCGCATCACCAAGGAAGATGTGGAGAAGGCGCTGGCCAGCCGCGAAGAGCGCAAACAGTCCTCGGGCGGCGACGCCAAGAGCGACGCACCCAAGGCCGCGCCGATGCCGGCGGCGGAGCCGGGCGAACGAGAAGAGCGCCGGGTGCCGATGACCCGTCTGCGCAAGCGTATCGCCGAACGGCTGGTGTCCGCGCAGCAGAACGCGGCCATGTTGACCACCTTCAACGAGGTCAACATGAAGCCGATCATGGATATGCGCAAGAACTACAAGGACGCCTTCGAAAAGGCCCACGGCGTGCGCCTCGGCTTCATGGGCTTTTTCACCCGCGCCTGCGTGGAAGCGTTGAAGCGCTTCCCCGAAGTGAACGCGTCCATCGACGATGACGACGTGGTATACCACGGTTACTACGACATCGGCATGGCGGTGTCCACCGAGCGCGGTCTGGTGGTGCCAGTGGTACGTGACGCGGACCAGAAGGGTCTCGCGGAAGTAGAGTCGCAGATCATCGATTACGGTCAGAAGGCGCAGAAAGGCAAGCTGTCCATCGATGAGATGACCGGCGGTACCTTTACCATTTCCAACGGTGGTGTGTTCGGCTCCCTGATGTCGATGCCGATCCTCAACCCGCCGCAGACCGCCATTCTGGGCATGCATAAAATCCAGGAACGGCCCATGGCGGTGGACGGTGAAGTGAAAATTCTGCCGATGATGTATCTGGCGCTGTCCTACGACCACCGTCTGATCGACGGCAAGCAGGCGGTGCAGTTCCTGGTCGCGGTGAAGAACTTTATCGAGGACCCGGCGCGGCTGCTGCTGGACATTTGATTGTTCGCCGGCGCGCGTAGCGGGCCGGTGTTGAAAAGGATTTGTTATGGCTGATAAATACGATGTCATCGTCATCGGTGGCGGCCCCGGCGGTTACGTCGCCGCGATTCGCTGCGCGCAGTTGGGCTTCAACACCGCCTGCATCGAGAAGCGCGTCAACAAACAGGACCAGCCGGCACTCGGCGGCACCTGCCTGAACGTGGGCTGCATTCCGTCCAAGGCGTTGCTGGATTCTTCCTGGAAGTACCACGAGGCCGAGCATGCGCTTGCCGACCATGGTGTCGGCGTGGGCAAACTGAGCCTCGACCTGGACGCCATGCATCAGCGCAAGGACAAGGTCGTGCAGCAGCTCACCGGCGGTGTGGCGTCGTTATTCAAGTCCAACAAAGTCGCCTGGCTGCAGGGCAGCGGGCAACTGAAAGCCAATAAGCAGGTGCAGTTCACGCCGCTGGACGGCGACGAGCAGACGCTGGAGGCGGAGCACGTGATCCTCGCCGCTGGCTCGGTGCCGGTGGACATTCCGGTGGCCGAGGTGGATCAGAAGATCATCGTTGATTCCACCGGCGCTCTGGAGTTCGACGCCGTGCCCAAGAAGCTGGGCGTCATCGGCGCCGGCATTATTGGCCTGGAGCTGGGCAGCGTCTGGGCCCGCCTGGGCAGTGACGTGAAGGTGCTCGAAGCGGTGGACACGTTCCTGCCCACAGTGGACAAGCAGGTCAGCAAGGAAGCCTTCAAGTTATTCTCCAAACAAGGGCTCGACATCCACCTGGGTGCGCGGGTCACTGGAACCAAGAAGAACAAGAATTCCGTGCGCGTCACCTACAGTTATGACGGTGAAGAGCACGAAGAGACGTTCGACCGCCTGATCGTGGCGGTGGGCCGCCGTCCTTACACCGAAGGCCTGCTCAGCCAGGACGCCGGCGTGACCATGGATGAACGTAATTACGTTTACGTCGACAGCCAGTGTCGCACCGATGTCCCCGGCGTGTATGCGATCGGCGATCTGGTGCGTGGACCGGCTCTGGCCCACAAAGCAATCGAAGAGGGCGTAATGGTGGCGGATGTGATTGCCGGGGAGCATACCCAGGTCAATTACGACGCCGTACCGGGCGTCATTTATACCCACCCGGAGGTCGCCTGGGTGGGCAAAACCGAGGAAGAGGTGAAGGATTCCGGCGAGCCGTATAAAACCGGCGCGGTCCCCTTCGCCGCTAATGGCCGCGCGTTGGCCGCCGGCGAGCCCGGAGGCCTGGTGAAGTTCGTGGTGGACGAAAAAACCGACCGGGTGCTGGGCATGCATATTCTTGGTCCTCAGGCGTCCGAGCTGATTCAGCAAGGGGTCGTGGCGATGGAATTCGGTGCCAGCATCGAGGACCTGCAATTGATGGTGTTCGGCCACCCGAGCCTCTCCGAGACCGTGCATGAAGCGGCTCTGGCCACGGACTACAAGGCTATCCACGTGGCGCAACGCCGCCGCAAAAAGTAGGGCCCCGACAAATCAGCGGGCCCCGATAACGCAGGGCCCGAAGAGGCCCCGATATTGCGCCGGGAGCGCTATCCACAGACAAGCTTACGGAAGTTAAGGCATGAATCTCCACGAGTATCAGTCGAAACAGCTTTTTGCTGATTACGGCCTGCCGGTTTCTCCGGGCTTCGCTTGCGATACACCGGAAGAGGTGGCGGCGAAAGCAAAGGAAATCGGTGGTGACAAATGGGTGGTCAAGGCCCAGGTGCACGCCGGCGGCCGCGGTAAGGCCGGTGGCGTCAAACTGGTCGACAGCCCCGAGGAAGCGGCGGAATTCGCCAAGAAGTGGCTGGGCCAGCGTCTGGTGACGTTCCAGACCGATGAACACGGCCAGCCGGTAACCAAGATTCTGGTGGAAACCTGCACCGACATCGCCCGCGAATTGTACCTGAGCGCGGTGCTCGACCGCGCCACCCGCCGGGTGGTGTTCATGGCGTCCACCGAGGGCGGTGTGGAGATCGAGAAAGTCGCCGAGGAAACCCCTGAGAAAATCCTCAAGGCAATCGTCGATCCGCTGGTCGGCGCGCAGCCGTATCAGGCCCGCGAGATCGCCTTCCAGCTGGGTCTGGAAGGCAAGCAGGTGAACCAGTTCGCGAAAATTTTCGTGGGTCTGGCCAAGCTGTTCGAAGAAAAGGATCTGGCGCTGATCGAAGTGAACCCGCTGGTGATCACCGATCAAGGTGACCTGCATTGCCTGGACGCCAAGATCAACGTGGACGGCAGCGCGCTGTTCCGCCATCCGGACATCAAGGCTCTGGACGATCCTTCCCAGGAAGACGACCGCGAACGTCGCGCCGCCGAATGGGACCTCAACTATGTGGCCCTGGAAGGCAACATCGGTTGCATGGTCAATGGCGCCGGCCTGGCCATGGGCACCATGGACCTGGTCAAGCTGAAAGGCGGCGCGCCCGCCAACTTCCTGGACGTGGGTGGCGGCGCCACCAAGGAACGCGTCACCGAAGCGTTCAAGATCATCCTGTCCGACGACCAGGTAAAAGCGGTTCTGGTGAATATCTTCGGCGGCATCGTCCGTTGTGACCTGATTGCCGAGGGCATCATCGGCGCCGTGGAAGAAGTCGGCGTGGACGTGCCGGTGGTGGTGCGTCTGGAAGGCAACAACGCCGAACTGGGCGCCAAGAAGCTCGCCGAGAGCGGCATGAATATCGTGGCCGCAGAAAGTTTCGACGACGCCGCCGAACAGGTGGTGAAAGCCGCTGGAGGTGCCAAATGAGCGTATTGATTGATAAGAACACCAAGGTAATCTGCCAGGGTTTCACCGGCAGCCAGGGTACCTTCCATTCCGAACAGGCGCTGGAGTACGGCACCAAGATGGTGGGCGGTGTGACCCCGGGCAAGGGCGGCCAGACCCACCTGGGCCTGCCGGTGTTTAACACCGTGGCCGAAGCGGTCAAAGAAACCGGTGCTACCGCATCCGTGATCTATGTGCCGGCGCCGTTCTGCAAGGATTCCATCCTGGAAGCCGCCGACGCGGGCATCGAACTGATCGTCTGCATCACCGAGGGTATCCCCGCGCTGGACATGCTCTACGTGAAGGAATATCTGGACCGCAAGCAGGGCGTGCGCCTGATCGGCCCGAACTGCCCGGGTGTGATCACCCCCGGTGAATGCAAGATCGGCATCATGCCCGGTCACATTCACAAGCCGGGCAAGGTGGGCATCGTGTCCCGTTCCGGGACCCTGACCTACGAGGCGGTCAACCAGACCACCAAACTGGGTTACGGTCAGTCCACCTGCATCGGCATCGGCGGCGACCCGATCCCCGGGACCACCTTCATCGAGGCCCTGGAACTGTTCCAGAACGACCCGCAGACCGAAGCCATCGTGATGGTGGGTGAAATCGGCGGCACCGCCGAGGACGAAGCGGCCGCGTACATCAAGGACAACGTGACCAAGCCGGTAGTCAGCTACATCGCCGGTGTCACCGCGCCCCCTGGTAAGCGCATGGGCCACGCGGGCGCCATCATCGCCGGCGGTAAGGGCACCGCGGACGAGAAGTTCGCCGCCCTGGAAGCGGCCGGTGTGGTCACCGTCCGCAACCCCGCCGAAATCGGCGAAGGCGTGAAGAAAGCCACCGGCTGGTAGGCCGAACAAGCCACCGGCTGGTGGTCTCTCGACGCACCAGAGTGGTTAATAAAAAGGCCGGCAATTGCCGGCCTTTTTTATACCCCGCCACCGTCAGTGCAGGATGTCCTCGTCATCGTCGTCCATATTGAAGAACTCATAATCACCCAGCTCGCGCTTGAGGCGACGCTCTTCCAGACGGTCTTCGATGCGGTGTCTCATATCCATGTTGAAACTGCGTGAACGGGCTGCTTTCTCTTCCTGGAGATCGTCGTCCACGCCATCTTCGAGTTCAAAATCATCGTTCATCAGCAAATCATCCGACTCATAGTCTTTCTCAGTGCGTCGGTCACTCATGGTCGCCTCCTTCGGAAACGGAACCGCCGTAAACAACCGGGCGTCAAGCGGTGCCCTCTTGCGGGGACCCCGGTATGACCACCTCAGCGCCTGTATAACGTCAGTTTTTTATCGAGACAAGCCTTTTTTGATGAAATCCGATGACCGGTATTTCCGGCCCGGTGTGACCACCGTCATACCCTGGAGGCCGCGCACCCGCCGCAACGGTGAAAGTGTGGATTGACCGGGTAAGGCTTTGTAAGCTGGCGTTTACGATGGCGGCATAATGCCGGCCTCGGCTGGCTATCGGGGAGAGCATAATAAAATGGCGGAATGGCTATTAGTGGCCGGCCTCAGCCTGCTGATCATGGCCACGGTGGGGCTGGTTCGACAGGCCGCTTTCCGGGGCGACAGCACGCTGCTGTTTTTAATACCCCTGGCCGGCTTACGTCAGGTCCAGGAAAACTGGGAAAGCTATGGGGTGCTGGCCCTGCTCAGGGTTCTCGCTACGGTGTGTCTGCTGGTCGGCGCCGGGCTGATCTATGTGGAACACGAACGGCTGAAGCCCGTCAACGCGGTGCCCGGCCAGGTGTTGCGTGGCGCCAAAACGCCAGCGGCCACCACCTTCGTCCGGTCGCCCGAAGCGGCGCTGTTGATGGTGCAAGGCGACGGCAAGCCGCTGTCCGGCCTGATCCACGGGCAGGCGTTGCAGAACCCGGTGCGCGTGACCCTGATCAACGGCGTACTCAGCATTCATCAGGGCGAGGCGTTTTTACCGGATCTTTCCGTCAGCGTCCTGCTCGGCTGGCGCCCGGAGGATATTCGGGAGCGGCGCACCTTATTGATCACTCCGGCGGAATCCGGCGGCCCGGCGGTGCATGTGTCCTGGAAGCCGGCAGGTCGCAGTTACCCGGAAACCCGAATCTTCAATGAAGGCTATAGGCTGGAACTGGCGCTGGCACCGCTCGGCGACCAACAGTTCACCGGGGCCCTGCAGTTGGTCCTGCCTGACACACTGCGCAGCTACCTGGTGGGGGATTTTACGGTGCAGACCAACCATCTGCGCTACCGTAACGGCAAAGTCGATTTGTTTTTCGATCATCCGGATACGCTCGGCTATGTGGCGCGTGAGTATCTGCACACCCAGTTCCCGGCCGGGGCGGTGGCGGCGATCCGCATCGAGAACGTCAATCTCCGGCGTGCCTCCCGAGAAGGGGAGGTACAAGCCCGCGTGGAACTGCAGGACGGCACCGTGGAACGGCGCCGATTGCAGTTGGAAGAGAACAGCGTCGGCTGGGCGGTGACCCCGGGCTCCATGGAAACCCGGGTGCTCGCCGCCGGGGCCGGCGAGATGCCGGACGGCGGGGCGCTCAGCACGTCGTCGCACAGGTCGTCGCTGTCGCCGGCGGTGACGGTGCGGCTGCACCGGTTCACCGATCTGGCGTCCTATTTGGGCCAGCGGGTTACCGTGACCGAGCGGGATGGCCGGTCCCGCGCCGGCACCCTGACCCGGGTTAACGACCAGCGCCTGTGGCTGGAAATGGCGATGGGCTCCGGACAGGCGGAGATCACCCTGCGCGCGGACAGCGTGCGTGAGCTGACGCTTGCCGATGGCACCCGGCTGGTGCTGGAAGCCGCCGGCAGTGCGCCGGCGTCCGGGGCGGTGCCTGAACGTGCGCCCCCGGAGCGTCGCGGCACGCCCTATCAGGGCTTGATGGGACGCGCGGTAACCCTGACCCTGGAGGACGGCGAGCGTCACCGGGGCACCCTGGTCGCGGTCGATGAGGCACGGGTGACGCTGTCGGTGGCGATGGGTTCCGGCAAGGTTGAGTACTTCTACGACCTTGGCAAGGTGGCTTCAATCGAGGAGGCACAATGAACGTTCTGGTAACCGGCGGCAGTGGTTTTATCGGCGGCGAGTTATGCCGCCAACTGGCCGCGCATGGGCACGCCTTGATCGTGCTGAGCCGCTCGCCGGCGCGCGCCCGGCCGAAACTGCCCGACGGCACCCGGTTGGTCGCGTCGCTGGAGGAGATCGCTGACGGCGAGCCCATCGACGGCATCGTCAATCTGGCCGGTGAGAATTTGTTTACCCGGCGCTGGAGTGAATCCCGCAAGCGCACCTTGATGGCCTCGCGGCTCGATACCACCCGCGAACTGGTGGCGTTGTGCCGGCGTCTCGAGGTCACGCCGGCGGTGATGGTAAGCGGCTCGGCGGTGGGTTTTTACGGCGACGCCGGCGATGCCGAACTGACCGAGCACAGTTCCGCCCGACGTAAGGATTTCGGTTACCGGCTTTGCGACGCCTGGGAGCAGGCCGCCCGCGAGGTGGTCGCGCAAGGCGTGCGGCTGTGCCTGATCCGCACCGGCGTGGTGCTGGGCCGCGGCGGCGGCATGTTGAAGGGATTGTGGCCGGTTTACCGGATGGGGCTGGGTGCCCGTCTCGGTGACGGCAGCCAATGGCTGAGTTGGATACACATCCAGGACATGGTGGCGATTCTGGTGCGCGCTTTGGAAACGCCGGGCGTGGAGGGCATCTTCAACGCTACTGCGCCCCAGCCGGTGACCCAGCGGCACTTTCACCGTGCTCTCGCCAGCGCCGCCAACCGTCCGGCGCCCTGGGTGGCGCCGGCGCCGCTGTTGCGCTTCGGCCTCGGCGAGCTGTCCGGATTGCTGCTGGGCGGCCAGCGCGTCTATCCGCGCCGCCTGGAGGACCAAGGCTTCACTTTCCGCTTTCCCACTCTCGAAGACGCTCTCGACGATCTCGCCAACGCCGCCTGACTCCGGCTTGTGGGAGCCTTGTGGGAGCGGGCCCCGCCCGCGAAAGGCAAGCCATGCTTGCCGGCAGGATACCAGCGAGCTCTCCAAGCGGGCAGACAAGCGTTCTCTGGAATCCTGCCGGGAGCTTCGCTCCCTTTCGCGAGCAGGCTCGCTCCCACAAACACCACTCCGCAGAGAGGTCTGGACCTTGAAAAACCTGCCGTCCGTGACTATCTAGAAGGCGGCGGTGCCGGGGAGGGCGCCGTGGTGTTCAGTGATTATCCGGCGGAGAAAAATCTATGAGTCAAGACCGCGAAACCCGTGGTTTCCAGGCGGAAGTATCCCGTCTTTTGCACTTGATGGTGCATTCGTTATACAGCAACCGTGAGATTTTTCTGCGCGAGCTGATATCCAACGCCTCCGACGCTTGCGACAAACTGCGTTTCCGGGCGCTCGACGACGCCGACCTGATGGAAAGCGATCCGGAACCCTGGATCCGCCTCTCGGTGGATCAAGACGAAGGCACCCTCACCATCGCCGACAACGGTATCGGCATGAACCGCGAAGAGGTGGTCGACAACCTCGGGACCATCGCCCGTTCCGGTACCGAGAAGTTTCTTGCCAGTATGACCGGCGACCGCCGCAAGGACGCCCAGTTGATCGGCCAGTTTGGCGTCGGCTTCTATTCCGCCTTTATCGTTGCCGGCCGGGTCGAGGTGTTCAGCCGCCGTGCCGGCGACCCCGCCGACCAGGGCGTGCGCTGGGAAAGCGACGGCGAGGGTGAGTTCACCGTGGAAACCATTGAGCGCGCCCAGCGCGGCACCGCGGTGGTACTGCACCTGCGCGATGACGCCAAGGAATTCCTGGACGACCAGAAAGTGCGCGCCACCGTGCAGCAGTACTCGGACCATGTGGCGTTCCCGATCCTGATGCCGACCCCGGCGGAGACCGGCGGCGAGGGCGACGACAAAACCAGCGAATGGCAGACTATCAATTCCGCCACCGCGCTGTGGCAGCGCCCCCGCCAGGAGATCAGCGATGAGGAATACCAGAATTTCTACCGACACCTGAGCCATGATTACCAGGACGCCCTGACCTGGAGCCATAACAAGGTCGAGGGGGCACTGGAATACACCAGCCTGCTCTACGTCCCCGCCCGCGCGCCGTTCGATCTTTATCACCGCGAAGCCAGCCGTGGGCTGAAGCTGTACGTCCAGCGCGTCTTCATCATGGACGACGCGGAGCAGTTTCTGCCCTTGTATCTGCGCTTCGTGAAAGGTGTGATCGATGCGCCCGACCTGCCGCTCAACGTGAGCCGGGAGCTGTTGCAGGACTATGGGCCGGTGCGCAAGATCCGCGCCGCGCTCACCAAGCGTGTGTTGCAAATGCTCAAGAAGCTGGGCAACGACGAGGAAAAATACGCCGCCTTCTGGTCGCAGTTTGGCGAGGTGCTCAAGGAAGGTGTCGGCGAGGACCCGGACAACCGCGAGGCCATCGCCGCCTTGCTGCGCTTCCCGTCCACCGGCCCCTCCTCCGATGAAAACACGCGTCCCGGTGCCGTGGGCCTCGATCAGTATCTGGAGCGTGCCGGCGAGAAGCAGGACAAAATCTACTACCTGCTCGCCGACAATTTGAGCGCGGCGCGCAACAGCCCGCACTTGGAAGTGTTCCGCAAAAAAGGCATCGAAGTGCTGCTGCTCACCGAGCGGGTCGACGAGTGGATGGCCAACTACCTGAGTGAATACAAAGGGTACAAACTGGTGAATGCGGCGCGGGGTCAGCTGGACATGGACCAGGAAGATCAGGAGCGTGCCGACCAGGATAAACAGGCACCGCTGATCGGCCGTCTCAGCGAGAGTCTGGGCGAACAAGTGGCCGAGGTGCGGCCCACCAGCCGCCTGGTGGACTCGCCAGCCTGCCTGGTGTTGGCCGAGGACGAGCTGGGTCCGCAAATGCGGATGATGCTGGAAGCCGCCGGTCAGCCGGTCCCGGACAGCAAGCCGACGCTGGAAGTGAACCTGGCGCACCCGCTATTGCAACGGCTGGAAGGGATCGAGGAAAGCGCGACCTTCACGGAACTGGCGGAGCTGCTGTTGGATCAGGCACTGCTCGCGGAAGGCCAGCTGCCCTCGGACCCGGCGGCTACCGCCCGGCGCCTGAACCGGCTGCTGCAGGAGCGCGCCGGCCAGTCCTGAGCGACGCGGCCAGGCGCATTGCCTGGCCTCGTGGAGGCGCTTATGATGCCCCCTTTGGTGACCCACCCGCCCGATAAGAGGGGCTCTTGATGGAGCAGCGTAAACACACCGCCGCGATTCTTGGTGGTGGCAGTTTCGGCACCGCCACCGCCAGCATTCTGGCGGAGAACGGTCACCGCACCCGTCTCTGGGTGCGCGACCCGGAAACCGCCGCCGCCATTAACGAAGACGGTGAAAACCCCCGTTATCTGCCTGGCCACACCCTGCCCGAGGGCGTCCATGCCACCGAGTACCTCGACGAGGTGCTCGACGGCGCCGATCTGATCTTCGTGGCGGTGCCCTCCAGCGCCTTCGTCGAGGTGCTTCGTCAGGCCCGCCCGATGGTCAAGGACGGCACCCTGGTGGTGAGCTGCACCAAGGGCATCCATGAAGACGGCTTTCTGCTGATGAGCCAGCTTCTCAAGCGCGAGTGGGATCACACCCGCATCGGCGTACTCAGCGGCCCCAACCTGGCGCGGGAGATCGTCGAGCGCAAGTTCACCGGTTCGGTGATCGCCAGCCCCGACGAAGCCCTCTGTCAGACTATCCAACAGGCGCTCAGCTGTGAGTATTTCCGGGTTTATGACAACCCGGACATCTACGGCGTGGAGCTGGGGGGCGCGCTCAAGAACATCTACGCGGTGGCGTCGGGAATGGCCGCCGCCATCGACATCGGCGAGAACAGCCGCAGCTTCATGCTGACCCGGGCGTTGGCGGAGATGAGCCGCTTCGCGGTGGAGCTGGGCGCCAACCCGCTCACTTTCCTCGGGCTGTCCGGGGTCGGCGACCTGATCGCTACCTGTTCCTCGCCCCTGTCGCGCAACTATCGGCTGGGTTATCAGCTCGGTCAGGGTCAGGCGTTGCAGGAGGCGTTGGACAGCCTCGGGCAGACCGCCGAGGGCCTCAATACCATCCGTCTGGTCGCCACCCACGCGGAAACGCTCAACGTTTACATGCCGCTGGCCACCGCGTTGTACGAGATCATTTATCTGGGCAAGCCCCTGGACACCATGATCGCGCGGCTGATGGGCGGTGAGCACAAGCACGACGTGGAGTTCAGCTTCCATGGGGGGGCGGCTTGAGAGTCTATCTGTGCCGACACGGCGAAGCCGTCGCTCAGGCCCCCACCGACGCCGAGCGACCGCTCACCGAACGAGGCCGGCTGGAAGTGATGGCGCTGTGGCAGACGCTGAACGAGGAGGGCGTCACCGTGGACCGGCTTATTGCCAGCCCTTATCGGCGCGCCCAGCAAACCGCCTTGTGCATTGCCCGGGCTTATGGCGGCATGGACCAGGAGGCTTGCGGATATCTGGTGCCGGAAGCCGCGCCGGAGCAATTTCTCGATTGGCTGATCGAACAACCGCACTGTGAGAATCTGGTGCTGGTCAGCCACATGCCGCTGGTGGCACTGCTGAGCGCCCTGTGGGTGGGCGAGCCGCGCTCGCGGCCCGGGTTCCGGGTGGGCAGCGTGGCGGCGTTCGACGTCGACGTGGCCGCCGCCGGTGGCGCCCGGTTACTGTGGTTGCGCGCGCCCGAGTGACCCGACGCGCGGGCCGGGTGTCAGCCTTCTTCTTTCCAGTGCTGTACCGCCACCTGATCCTTCACGTGGTCGAGGATCTCCAGCAGGGTTTCCTTCACCATTTCATTGAGTTGCTCGCCGCCACCGCTGGACGCCACTAGAAGGTTGTCCACCAGAGCATCCAGCCGCTGCCGATTGGCCGGTGCGCTGATGTCCTCGACGATTTGCGCCACCAGAGCGGTGCCGCCGTCGCGCACGGTGTCGCCGAGCAGGGCGATGGCGCGCGGGCCGGCCACCGGAATCGCCGCCAGGCGCCGGCCCGCCGGGGTCCGCTGCACGGCCTCGTCGGTGACGTGCACCAGATACTCGGACAACTGGTCGCGATACTGGTCGTGGCTACGGCGGGTGGCGTCGGCGATGCGGCCGGCCACATAGTCCACCAACCGCGCCCGACGGGGCGCCAGCACATCCTGCTCGATACGGTGCATCATCGGGCCGCCGCTACGAATCTCACGCTGCGCGCCATCCAGCACGTTGATTACCACCCGGTCGGAAATCTCTTCCATCAGAATGCGGTAATACTTGAGCACCGTGGCCCCCACCGCGGTGTCGCGGAAATCCACCACGCCCAGTTTCTGCAGCCGGTACATCAGGCTCACCACACGTAATATCCGCAGCCAGCGGAAGCTGCCCACCGGGATGCAGCCGAGCAGGTCGTACCAATGCACGAACGGGTAAAAGAACCAGCGGTGATAGGTGTGGCGGCCGATGGCCACCGCCCAGCGGATCACGAATTCGGTGAGATAGACACTGACGAACGCCAGATCGATTTCAAAGAAATTGGCGTGAATGCTGTCGCTGTAGAAGCGATAAAAGTCCGGGGTGTAGGTCTCCATCACGGACTGCACCGCCTCGACCCGGTAGATCCAATCGAACAGGATCAGGCTCAGGTTGGCGATCACCAGCAGGATCATGCCCACATCGATCAGAAACCCGAGCCCATCCAGGTTGGGCTTTAGCCGTTGGAGATTGAAATGAACGCTCATGAGATCAAGTTATCGAACCGGGTCCACACCGGACAGTGGTCCGAAGGGCGCTCCATGGCGCGCATCTCGTAGTCGACGCCGCAGTCGGTCAGGCGCGCCACCAAGGGTCTGGTGGCGAGCACGGTATCAATGCGCAGGCCGCGGCGCGGGTCGCGCTCAAAACCTCTGGAACGATAATCAAACCAGGAGAACACATCGTCGGTGTCCGGGTACTGGCAGCGGAAGGTATCTTCCAGTCCCCAATGGATCAGCCGTTGCCACCACTCCCGTTCTTCAGGCAGAAAGCTGGTCTTGCCTTCACGCAGCCAGCGCTTGCGGTTGGCCTCGCCGATGCCGATGTCCCGGTCGGTGGAAGAAATATTGAAATCGCCCATGATTGCCAGGTTCTCGTTGGCGTCGTGGTGGGTCTCCAAATAGTGCTGCAGGTCCTGGTAAAACTTCGCCTTGGCGGGAAATTTCACCGGGTGCGCCCGGTTTTCGCCCTGCGGGAAATAACCGTTGAGTACCGTCAATGGCTGGCCGTCGGCGTCGCGCAGCCGGCCGATGATCATGCGGCGCTGGGCGTCCTCGCCGTCGGAGGGAAAGCCGTACTGCACATCCTCCAGCGGTTCGCGGGTGAGCAGCGCCACCCCGTAGTGGCCCTTCTGGCCGTGATAATAGGGGTGATAGCCAAGATCGCGGATCGCCTGTTCCGGGAACTCGCTGTCCTGAACCTTGGTTTCCTGCAGCCCCACCAAGGCAGGTTTGTATTTATCCAGCAGCGCTTCAAGCTGATGCAAGCGCGCGCGAATACCATTGATATTGAACGAGATCAGCGTCATGACACCTCCTGTTTGTGGCGCATTGTACAATCCCCGACGCGAACTGTCCGCGCGTTGGCGGATTTGGCCATGGGTTTGCCGCCGGGGACGGTTATCATGGACGCTTTTGGATTGCCGATTTTTCGAGGAGAGCGCTGGATGAACACCCAAGCGGCGGCGGGACGCAAACCGGTGCTGGCCTTCGCCCACGCCAACGGCGTGCCCGGGCACAGCTACGACACCTTCCTGGCGCCCCTGGCGGAGCATTACGACATCCATGTGGTGGAATGCCTCGGCCAGGACCCCCGCTACCCGGTGGACCGGGACTGGAAAAGCCTGAGCCTGGAATTGGAGGCGTTTCTCGAGCCGCTGCCCAAGCCGATCATCGGTCTCGGGCACTCCATGGGTTCGGTGCTTATGTTCTGGGTGGCCCACCGGCATCCAGACTGGTTCCAAGCCCAGGTGATGCTGGATCCGCCGCTCGCCAATGGTGCTCAGGGCGTCGCCTACCGGCTGGCCCGCCTGACCGGGTTGGGCGATCGCTTCTCACCGGCGAAAAAGAGCAAAGGCCGGCTCGATTACTGGGCCAACTGGGACGACGTGGAGAGCTATTTCAATTCCCGCGGTCTGTTCAAGGCGTTCGACCCGCGTTCGTTGAAGAATTACCTGGAAGCCGGCCTGGAGCGTCACGGCGACGGCTGGCGCCTGCGTTTTCGTCCGGAGGTGGAAGTGGCGGTGTTTCAGGAAACGCCCACCGGGGTGACGGCGTTGCCGCGCACCCGGGTGCCCGGCGTGCTGGTCACCGGTGAAAAATCGCCGACGTTGTTTCACCTGGGCGGCGCCCGCCACGCCCGCCGCCACCGGCTGACGCGGCTGTTCGCCCCGGGCAGCCATATGTACCCGCTGGAGCGCCCGGAGGGCACCGCGCAACTGGTGCTGCAGGCGCTCGATGGCGTGCTCGGCCCGACTCATCGGCAAGGCGGCGTGGATGCCGGGGAGGGCGCCAAGAATGCCCGCTAACGCTTCACAGACCCCCGTGGAACGCCGCTTTCGTGCCTACGGCCAGGAACTGGCCGGCCTGCAGTGGTCCGGCGAGGGCGAACCGGTGCTGGCGCTGCACGGCTGGCTGGATAACGCCGCCTCCTTTGAGCCCCTCGCCGCGCCGCTGGGGCATCCGCTGGTGGCGCTGGATTTCGCCGGCCACGGCCATTCCGAGCATCGCCCCCGCCATCAGGCCACCCATTACGTGGACCATGTACGTGATGTTCTGGCGGTGGCCGACCAGCTGGGCTGGGAGCGGTTCGTGCTGGTCGGCCATTCCATGGGCGCGGGCGTGGCCTGCCTGTTCGCGGCCACCTTCCCCGAACGGGTCAGCCGCCTGGTGCTGATCGAGGGCCTGGGCCCGCCGGCGACCGCCGCCGAGGAAGTGGCGCCCAACCTGCGTAAAGCCATCGACCAGATGCAGGCGCTGCCGGACAAACGCAAGCCCGTGTACGCCGACCCGGAGCAGGCGGTGGCGGCGCGTTTGCCGGCCCTTGGCGGCCTCGAAGAAAGCTCGGCTCGGCTGCTGTGCGAGCGGGGGCTGGAGCAGGTCGATGGCGGCTGGACCTGGCGCACCGACGCGCGCCTGCGCATTACCTCGTCGCTGCGGCTCACCGACGATCAGGTGAAAGGGTTTGTCGAGCGCATCACCGCGCCCACCCTGCTGGTGCTGGGCAATGAAGGGCTCGGCGGCGATGGTCGCTTCGACCACCGCATCGACTGGCTGCGCGACGTGCAGGTCACGCGTCTGCCCGGGCGCCACCACTTGCATATGGACGACCCGCAGCCGGTGGCGGACGCCATCAAAGCCTTTTTCACGGCCGCTTAAGTCGGTTGACCAAAACATTGGCGCCGGCGAGCCATCCCGTCATGGCGGCGCCGGCAGGCGTGGTTATCCTCGCGGTATTGGAATCTTAATAAAAACGCGAGGAGAGCCGGGCATGAAAGTGGTGGAAGCCGCACAGATCAACGAGTACGTCGGTGAGGACATGGGCGCGTCGCAATGGTTCACTATCGACCAGGGGCGCATCAACGACTTCGCCGCCGCCACTCTGGATCACCAGTTTATCCATGTGGACCCGGAGCGGGCCAAGGCGACGCCATTCGGTACCACCATCGCCCACGGCTACCTGACCCTGTCCCTGCTGCCGTACCTGCAGACCAGCATCGATGATTTCCTGGTGCCGCGCGGCATGAAAATGGGCATGAACTACGGCTTCGACAAACTTCGCTTCATGGCCCCGGTCAAGGTCGACGCGCGCATTCGCGCCCGCGCCACCCTGATCGAAGCCAACGAGAAGAAGCCGGGCCAGTGGTTGCTGAAGTTTCTGTTCACCGTGGATATCGAGGGCGAGGACAAGCCCGCCCTGGTGGCCGAATGGCTGTTGATGTACTTCGTCTGAATCAGGCGTTGCGTTCGAACAGCATGCCGGCGGCCTCGAGGCGGTCGATCAGCCGGTCACCGAGCGCCATCACCGGGGTGACCACGCCGGTGTACTTGGGATAACCGTCGTCCAGCGCCAGCCCCATCAGGGTTTCCGACAGCATCTTGGCGGTTTCGTCGTAGCCGGGGTCGCCGCCGGAGACCCGGCACAGCACTTCGCTGTCGCCGCAACGGGCGCGCACCCGCACCTGAAACCAGGAGCGCGCCCGGGTGGCCGCATCCGGGCCCTGGCCGGCCGGGTTAAGCTTCATCAGACGGCGCCGCAGCGGGCCGATCTGGGCCGCCAGCACCAGCCCGCCGACGCCGGCGGCGCCGCCGATCAACTTGCCCAGCCCGCCGGTGACCAGATAATGGCCGTAGCGGAACTCCGGGCCGTAATCGTCCATCGCCCGTGCCGAGCGCATCACCACCATGGGATCGATGGTCGGCATGGGCGCCAGCCAGCCCCCCAGTTCGTCGTCCTTATGCGGTTTGGGGGCGAGGCTGCCGACCTTGCGCGGGTACCACTGTTTGAGCCGCACCTGGGCGTCGCGCTGGCTGCGCTGGTTGGCGCCGGGGCGGGCGAAAGCTTCCAGCGCCGAGCGCCAGGTGCCGCCGGAGAACTTGGCGGAAAACGCCACCGCCCCCTCCGCCGTCACCGGGCCATCCAGTTTGCCGCCGTTCTCCAGGGTCAGCTCACGGATCGCGAACAACACACCGGCGTCATGGGGGATGGAGTCGAAACCGCAGCAGTTGACCAGCGCGCAACCGGTGGCCTGGGCGGCCTCGTGGTAGCGGCTCAACAGGGTGTTGACGAATTCCGGCTCGCCGGTGAGGTCGCAGTAGTGGGTCCCCTGTTCCACGCAGGCGCGCACCAGCGGCTCGCCGTACTGCATGTACGGGCCCACGGTGCTGGCCAGCGCCCGGGTCTGGGCGGCCAGGGCGGTGAGGCTGGCGGGGTCGTCGCTGTCCGCCTCGATCAGGCCGGGCGGGTTGTCGCCGGGCAGGCCAGCGGCAACCTCTTCAAGCTTGGCGCGGTTGCGGCCCGCCAGGGCCCAGGACGTACCCGCGGGCAGCTTGCGGGCCAGATAACGGGCGCACAGGCCGCCGGTGAAACCGGTGGCGCCGAACAAAACCAGGGCGTAGGGACGAGTGGCAGTCATGCGTGCTCCTTGCTTTCAACCAGCGGAAATCGCGGAAGAATTGAAATGGCTTCCCGGCGCAGTGTAGCTTTGCCTTCGTCCCGGGCCTACCGGTAGGCGGGCGATTGGCCCTCAGGGCATCTTATTACTCGGGAGAAAACCATGGATGTGACCGCGGAACGCCACTATCCGGTGAATGTTGAAGAACTGTACGGCATTCTCACCAGCCGGGCGTTTTTCGAGCAGCGTTATCAATGGGGCAAAGTAGACGATTACCGCTTTGAGGTGTTCGAACCGACCGGTGACGGCTTTCGCATCCGCATTGCGCAGCCGATAGAAATCCGTTTGGACAAGGTGCCCGCGTTCGCGCGCAAGTTGCTACCTTCGGAAGCGGAGCTGGTCACGGAGTTTCACTGGCGCCCGGCCACCGGCGGCTACCAGGCCGATTACCGCTTTCAGCTGGGCAATGTGCCGGTCAAGGTGAGCGGCACCATGACGCTGCTCGCCGACGGCGATCAGTCCCGCCAGATCACCCGTGTGGGGGTGCATTCATCCCTGCCGCTGGTGGGCCGCAAGCTGGAGCGGCTGATTGGTGAGCGTTTTGATAAAGCCCTGGAAGGCGATTACCGCCACACCCTGCGTTACATCGAGGAGGTGCATCAGCGGTAACGGCGCAGGCTGCTGCCCAGTTTCGCCATGCGCGCCACGAAGCGTTCCGGGCGCCAGCGCTTTTTGCGCCAGTCGCGGCGCGCCTCCGGTTGTGGAAACAGGTACAGCGGTCGCTTGGCCATCTGCTGAAGAATGGTGTCCGCCACCTCGGCGGCGTTTTCCGGGGCGTCGTCCATGGCGCGCTGCAGTCGGGCGCGGCTGAGCGGATCGGCGCTTGGCATGCGCCGGCTCATGTCGCTGGAGAACAGATCCGGACAGACCACGCTGACGCCGATATTCAGTCCGTCCAATTCCGCTGCCAGCGCCTCGCTGAGGCGGATCAGCGCGGCGTTACAGGCCACATAGGCGGTCATCCCCGCAGGCGCGGTGATACCGGCCAATGCCGCCACGTTGATCAGATGCCCGTCGCCCTGGCGCTTCATCAGGGTCAAGGCGGTGCGGCAGCCGTTGACGGCGCCCATCACGTTGGTTCGCCAGAGCTGCTCCCAGGTTGCCGGCGTCTGTGCCTCGAACGGGCCCACGGCCGCCACGCCGGCGTTATTGATCACGATGTCCAGGCGTTCCCAGCGTCGCTGCACCCGTTCCAAGGCGTGGCGCCAGTCCGCCTCCACGGCGACGTCGGCGTGCACGAACAGAACCTCGGCGCCGTCCTGGCGCAGCTCGTCGGCGAGGTGCTCGCCGGCTACCCGCTCCCGGTCGAGCAGCGCCAGCCGGTAGTCCCGCGCGGCGCCGAGAGCGAGCGCGCGGCCCAGGCCGTGGGCGGCGCCGGTGATCAAAAGAACCGGTTTCATGCGCTCAGGCCCGTTCCGTCTCGAGTTCTTTCATGGGGGTGCGCAGCACGTCCTCCTCGCCTTCGCTGCGCGCCAGAATCACCGCGCCGACGCTGTCGCCCCAGACGTTGACCGCGGTGCGGCACATATCCAGCAGCCGGTCGGTGACCAGTATCAGGCCGATCGCCTCGGCGGGCAGGCCGATGGTGCCCAGGATCACCGTGATCGCCACCAGGCTGGCGGCGGGAATGCTGGCCACGCCGATGGAGGTGAGCAGGGCGGTCAGCACGATCACGAATTGCGTGGTCAGGGACAAATCCATGCCGTAGGCCTGAGCGATGAAGATCGCCGCCACGCACTCGTACAAGGCGGTACCGTCCATGTTCACGGTGGCGCCCAGCGGTAACACGAAGCTGGAAGTGCGCTTGGACACGCCGGAACGCTTCTGCACGCACTCCATGCTCAAGGGCAGGGTGGCCGCGGAGCTGGCCGACGAGAAAGCGGTCATCAGGGCCGGCGCCATGGCCTGCAGATGGCGCACCGGCGAACGTTGGGCGAACAGCCGGATCAGCAGCGGCATAACGACGAGCATATGAACGCCCAGCGCCAGCAGCACGGTGACGAAGAACAGGGCCAGCGGCTCCACCGCGTCCAGCCCGGTGCGGGTCACGGTGGCGGCGATCAGACCGAACACGCCCAGCGGCGCGAAGCGGATGATCACCATGGTGATGCGCATGGTCACCTGATAAATGCCTTCCACGGTCTGGCGCAGGTGCTCGCCGGGGGCGCCGGGGAGGGTGCGCAGAAAGAACCCGAAGAACAGGGAGAACACAATCAGGCCGAGCATCTGGGTTTCGGCGGCCGCCTGGAACAGGTTGGGCGGCAGCAACTGGCGCAGAATCTCGGTAAAGTCGCCGGCGCCGCGGCCCTCGATGCTGGCCAGCGCCCGGTCGGTGTCCGCTGACAACCCGAGCAGGTCCCGCGCTGGCTGGCCATCGATCACCCCGGGGGCCACCAGGTTGACGACCGCCAGCCCCACCAGCACCGCGATCAGGCTGGTGCCCAGGTAGAACACCACGGTTTTGAGGCCCAGCCGGCCCAGGTCGTCGCCGTCACCGACGTTGATCATGCCGCTGATGATGGCGGTGGTAATCAGTGGCACCACCACCATCTTCAACGCGTTGATGAACAGATCGCCAATCAGATCGTAGCCGGGCAACAGCGGCAGCCCCAGCAGGCGGGTGCTCTCTTCGGTCAGCGCCCCGGCAATACCGCCCAGCACCATGGCCAGAAATATCTGGTGATGTAATTTCATTCGGCGCCCCGATTAAAAGATCAGGCTAGCATAATGACCCCTTCGAACCACTGGCAAGCGACGTTGGCTTTCAAAGCAGAGCATGAAGCGCGGATTGCAGGCCGGGGCGTTGCGCGCGCACCTGGTCGGCGGCGTGTTTGAGAAGCCGGTCGCTGGACACCGGGCCAAACCGTTCGCACAGCAAAACGTAGGTGCGGTTGAGCAATTGCCGCAGCGTGCCCGTGTCCAGCGGCGCCAGGTCGCTGTCCGCGTGGTTGAGCCAGTACTCCAGCGGCTCGCGCAGCTCGGCATCGATACCCGGCCGGCGCAGATCGGTGAGCTGATCGAGACGCACCTGGCTGGACTGGCCCGCCTCGAGCTGCGCCCACAGGGCCCGCATCAGAAGCTGGAAGGCCTCGGTGCAGGGGTGAGCCCGATGGCTGTTGTTCTCGTCGCCGAGCGGGTCCGGCAGCAATTCCCGGTCGGGCAGGGCGATCGCCTGTACCAGGCTCAAGTGCAGGTCATGGCGCCGGCCGCCCACGTCGAAAACACGGCTGATATGGCTCACGTAGCCTTGCAGCGAAAAGCGCGGGCGGTGGGCGTAGTCGCGCTGCCAGAGAGCGACGGCTTCCGGCACCTGGCGGCTGTCCAGATAGGGGGCCAGCCCAGTGGCGATGGCCCGGCGGTGGCGTTCTTCCGGGCTCATCGGCGGCCATCCAGGTGGTTGGCCACGTCCGCGTCATAGAGCGTCTGCTGGGCGAATTCCGGATAGCCCAGTTCAGCATGCTCGCTGACGTCCAGGCCACGTTGCTCGTGCTGGCTGGGCGCCCGCAGCCCGGCGGTCAGCGACAGCACCATGTACATGATCAGGGCGGCGAAGAACGCCCAGGCAAAGGCGACGACGATACCCAGCACCTGCACCATCGCCCGCTCCGGGTCGAACAGGTCGCCCTGGTAGAAGAGCCCGGCGGCCAGCGTGCCCCAGGCTCCGGCAAAGGCGTGCACCGGCACCGCGCCTACCACATCGTCGAGTTTCATGGACAGCAGCAGACGGCTGCCCGGGCCCACCAGCAGCCCGCCCAGCAGACCGGTGAGGATGGCGAAACCCGGGCTCATGGTGGCGCAACCGGCGGTGATCGCCACCAGCCCCGCCAGGCTGCCGTTCACTGTCTCCGTGAGCAGCACCGGCCGCCGGCTGGCGACCCGGTAAAGGGTCGACCCCAACGCGCCGGCGGCCGCGGCCAGCTGAGTGTTGAGATTGATCAACGCGATATTGACGTCGGCACCCAGGGTGGAGCCGCCGTTAAAGCCGAACCAGCCGAACCACAACAGAAAGCCACCCAAGGCGACGAAGGACAGGTTGTGGCCGCGAATCTCGCGTGCGCGCCCCTGGCTGTCGAAGCGTCCCAGGCGTGGGCCCACCACCATGATGCCGGCCAGGGCGCACCAGCCGCCGACGCTGTGAACCACGGTGGACCCGGCGAAGTCGATGAACCCCAGACCGGCCAGCCAGCCGTTGCCGTTCCACGCCCAGCTGCCGAACAGCGGGTAGACCAACCCGGTGATCAGCATGGCGCCGCACAGGTAGCCCAGGTAGCGGGTGCGTTCCGCCATGGCTCCGGAGGCGATCGTAGCGGCGGTGGCGGCGAACATCAGTTGGAACAGCAGTAAGGTCCACAGGTCGCTGTCGCCCTGGCCGGGGGCGAACAGGTCCTGGCCGATCCAGCCGCTGGGATTGACCCCGAACATCAGGCCAAAGCCCAGCGCCCAGAACATCAGCGTCC
This sequence comes from Alcanivorax sp., assembly GCA_042090255.1. GTDB lineage: Bacteria > Pseudomonadota > Gammaproteobacteria > Pseudomonadales > Alcanivoracaceae > Alloalcanivorax. The sequence continues at coordinate 30,415 of JBELJS010000044.1, forward strand.
CCACGCACAGGTCCATATAGTTTTTCATGACCACGTTGATGGCGTTCTTGGTGCGGCTCAGGCCGCTTTCGAGAAGCGCGAAACCGGCCTGCATGAGGAATACCAGAGCCGCCGCGATGGCGATCCAGACCACGTCGTTTGCCGAGTATTCCGGGGTGTCGGCCAGGCCGGCAGCGGGCAGGGCGATGAGGGTGAGCAGTAGCGCGGCGCGTCGTTCCATGAGATCCCCACGGGAATAGCCTTCGGATAGTGGGGACGCTGCAACGGTTATGCCAATTTTTCAGCGCTAGGGCTCCGTAGCCCGGTTCGTTCTCGGTGCCCGTGTCCAGGACCCGCCGTGAATACGTCCCTGTAGACTCCCTGTCGAACGTCCTGTTCTCCAGGGTCCCGGAAGGGCAGAACACAGACCCG
>JBELJS010000003.1:0-26494 GCA_042090255.1 Alcanivorax sp.
GCAAGGATCACGACGTGGCGGATTTCCGCCAGGCGGACGCCACCGGCAAGGGGTTCGAAACCCGCTACTACAGCGCCGACATCCACAAGGCGGCGCTGGTGCTGCCGCCGTTCATGGAACAGGCGTTGGCGTAATTGCCCGGTCGCGCCGGCTCGGCTTTGTCGGGTTACGCTTTGCTAACCCGACCTACGGCTACGGTTTCAGGGCTTCCTCGACGAAGTCGAGACGGTCCTGGCCGAAGAACATCTCCTCGCCGACGAAAAACGTAGGCGCGCCGAACACGCCGCGCGCCACCGCTTCTTCCGTGGTCGCCTTGAGGCGATCCTTCACCGATTGATCCTGGGCCTGCGCCGCCCAGTGCTGCGGGTCCAGACCGGCGTCGGCGAGCGTGCCGCCGAGGACCTCAATGTCGGCCAGATTTTTCTGATTCAGCCATAAACCTTCGAACAGTGCCGCGAGCACGGTGTCGCGCTGCTCGCTGTCGAGCGCGGCGGTGGCCAGCCGCATGGCCATCAAAGTGTTCACCGGAAAATGCGGATTCATGGTCAGGGTGACGCCATAGCGGCGTGCGAACCGCTGCATGTCCTGGCCGCTGTAGCGCCCCTTGGCGGGCACCGACGCCGGCGAGGCGTTGCCGGTAGCCTTGAAGACACCGCCCAGCAACATGGGCCGGTAGCGCAGAGTGGCGCCGGTGCGGCGGCACAGGCCCGGCACCTGGGTCCAGGCCAGGTAGGACGCGGGACTGCCGACGTCGAAGAAAAATTCCAGTTCGTTGCTCATCGGGCGGCTCTCCATTCGTTAACAATGATGATCAAAAGGTTTCCATCCACGGCCGCAGGTCCAGCTCGTGGGTCCAGGTGTCGCGCGGCTGCTGGTGCAGCATCCAATAGGCGTCGGCGATGTGCTCGGGGTCGAGAATGCCATCGCGGTCCTTGAGCGCGTAGCGCTCGGGAAAGTTGTCGCGGATAAAGGCGGTGTCGATGGCGCCGTCGATCACCGGGTGCGCCACATGGATGCCCTCCGGCCCCAGCTCCCGGGCCAGGCTCTGGGCCAGCGCCCGCAGCGCGAATTTGGCGCCGGCAAAGGCGGAGAAGCCACGGCCGCCACGCAGTGACGCGGTGGCGCCGGTAAACAGGATAGTGCCACGACCGCGCGGCACCATCACCCGCGCCGCCTCGCGGCCGGTGAGAAAGCCGGCGAACGCGGCCATTTCCCACACCTTACGGTAGACCCGGGCGGTGGTTTCGCGGATCGGAAAGTTCACGTTGGCGCCGATATTGAAAACCACCACCTCCAGCGGCCCCACTTCGGCTTCGATGGTATCCACCAGGGCACGCATCTGATCCTCGTCGCGGGCGTCGCAGCCGAAACCGCGGGCCCGACCGCCTTCTTCCTGGATGCGCTCGACCAAGGGTGCCAGGGCCTCCTCGGTACGGCGGGTGACACAGGCGGTGAAGCCTTCACGGGCAAAACGTCGGGCGATGGCGCCGCCGGTGGCGTCACCGGCGCCGACCACGAGAATCGCGGGGGCGGTCATGGCGGTTTCCTTTGTGCGGGTTGTTTTCATAGGTTCCTTTTTGGAACCCGAAAATCAATAGTCAGTTCTTTTTCAGAACCTGTCAACCGGTTAGACTGACATTGCTATTCACTGACGGCGAGGAAACCGGCCATGCGCTGGCAAGAACTGGATCAACAACCCTGCTCCCTGGCCCGCACGCTGGCCGTGGTCGGCGACCGTTGGACACTGCTGGTTTTACGGGACGCCTTTCTGGGGGTTCGCCGTTTCGAGGCCTTCCAGAGCCGGCTGGGCGTGACGCGCCATGTGCTTAGCGATCGATTGGCCAAGCTGGTCGCGCATTCAGTATTGGAGAAACGGGTGTACCAGGAACGACCGCGGAGGGAGGAGTATCGGCTTACGGAACGGGGCCGTGAGCTTCACCCGGTAATTTTGCACTTGGTGCAGTGGGGTGACCGCCATCTGGCCGACGAGCGCGGCGCTCCGTTGTTCCACAAACATCATCAATGCGGACACCGTCTACAGGCCCAGCTGACCTGCGCCCATTGCGGCGAGAATGTGCAAGCGCGGGACGTCGACGTGGAGGTGAACCCGGCGTTCGCCGATGTGCTGTCCTAGGCCGGGGCCGGCGATCAGCCGCCCACGGCCACCGCCACCGCGCAGGCCACGGCGCCCAACGCCAGTATCAGAATCACGCGCCGTATCACCATCGGCCAATCCACCAGCCCGAACTCTCGGAACCATCCCATGCTGCTATCCCCAGGTGCTTTTACTATCACAACCCAAAAATGTGACGTTCGTCACAATGTTTGATATTGCTCCCGAACGCCTGGGGTATGCAATAAGGCGAACTGGCTAAACGTGAAGAACACGTCAGTAGGGTGTCTTAGGGCATCCCGCTTTGCTGGTCCGCCAGCATCGCCATGACCCTTTGCCGCAGCCAGGTATGGCCCGGATCGGCACTCTGATCCCGATGCCAATAGAGGTGCAGCTCCAGCCCCGGAACCTCCGCGGGCAGCGGCTCCACATGGCTGCCGGCGGGGGCCAGTTGGCGCGCCAGCAGCCCCGGCAGGGTCAGCAGCAGATCCGACCCCATGACCGTGGACAACGCCGCCATATGGTGCTGACAGCGCAGCCGGATGTTGCGCCGATAGCCGAGCCGGGAAAGACCGAAATCCTCCATGCCCGGGCCTTCACGCCGTGAGGAAACCAGCACATGCTGCGCCGCCAGATAGGCCGGCAGGTCCAGTTTCCCCGCCAGCGGGTGGCCCGGCCGCATGATCACCACCAGCGGCCCGCTCATCACCGGGCGGTGTTCGATGGCGTCCGGCAGTGGCAGCAGCACATCGGCGGCCAGATCCAGCCGCCCGCTGGCCAATTCCGTGGCCAGTTGCCGACGCGCGACGGTCATCGACTGCAACCGCACGCCGGGGGCCTCTTCGAGAATGCCGGCGGTGAGCGGCGGCAGCAGGCACCCTTCCAGCCCGTCACGCAGCCCCACCACGAAGGTGCGCTCGGCGTCCGCCACGTCGAAACCGCCCTCGTCGCTGAGGCAACGCTGCAACCCACCGAGAGCATGCCGCACCGGGGTGACCATGGCACGGGCGCGGCTGGTGGGCACCATGCGCGCGCCCTGGCGCACGAACAGCGGGTCTTCAAGACGGTCCCGCAGCCGCCCCAGGGCGTGGCTGACCGCCGGCTGGGTGAGGTTGAGTACACGCGCCGCGCGGGTCAGGGAGCCCTCGGTGTAAATGGCGTCGAAGACCACGAACAGGTTCAAATCGAAGCGAGAGACATGCATGGGGCTTATCCAGGTGTATTTTTCAGATTCATTAGATTAATTGAAAACCGCCCCCTAGCATGGGGTCAACTTCCGGGAACACAGCAGAGACCGTCGATGCCAGTGATTTACCTGATCCGTCACGGCCAGGCCAGTTTCGGCGCCGAGAACTACGACGCCCTGTCCGAGGCCGGCTGGGAACAGAGCCGAATCCTCGGCCGCCATCTTCGTGAGCAGAATCTGGGCGCCCCACGGGTGGTCTGCGGCGCCATGCAGCGTCATAAGGAAACCGCCGAGGCGACACTGGAAGCGCTCGGACTGCCGCAGGAATGGGCCACCGACACCGGCTTCAACGAATACGACCACCAGACCCTGATGCGCGTGCATTGGCCCGAATCCCAGGATCGGGCGGTGCTCACCCGCTGGATGAACGAACAGGACAACCCGCGCCGGGCGTTCCAGGCGCGCTTCGAAGAAGCCCTGCGCCGCTGGCAGCGTAACGAGGATGACTATCAGGAAACCTGGCCGGCCTTCCGAGAGCGGGTGCTGGCCTCGCTGTACAGCCTGGCCAACCGATTGGAAAGCGGCGACAGCGCCCTGGTATTCACCTCCGGCGGCGCCATCAGCGTGGCCATTCAGTACCTGCTGGAACTCGACCAGGAGGCGCTGATCACGTTTAACCGCGGCCTGATCAACACCAGTGTCACCCGCCTGCTGGTCAATACCGGCCGCCTGCGCCTGGCCACGCTTAACGAGCACCTGCATCTGGCCGGCGACATGCTCACCTACCGGTAACCAGCGAGAACGAGGCCCACCATGGCGTGCTACACCACTGAACTGAACGGCCAGCGCTACGCCTATCTCGACGAGGGCGAAGGCCCCCTGGTGGTGTTCGGTCACGGCGTGCTGGCGGACAAATCCATGTTCGAGGCGCAGATCGAGGCGCTCCGCGACCGTTACCGCTGCGTCAGCCTGGACTGGCCCGGCCACACCGGCTCCGGCTACCGCGAGAAAGGCTGGAGCTTCTACGACATGGCCGACGACAGCGTCGCCCTGCTCGATCAGCTGGGTTACGAGCAGGCGATTTTCGTGGGGCTCTCGCAGGGTGGCATGACCTTTATGCGCCTGGCGCTGAAGTACCCCGAGCGGGTGCGCGCCTTGGTGCTGCTGGACACCTCGGCGGATCCGGAAGACGCCGACCTGCTGCCGGTGCACCGCCAGCAACAGTCACGGTTCGCCCGTGGCAGCGAGGCTGAGCGCGACGAGGTGGTCACACGGATGCAAAAATTCCTGTACGCCAAACCCTGGCGCGACGCCAACCCGGACGGGGTGGCCCATGAGAAAGCCCTGATGCTCGCCCACGACCGCCACGGCATCGAGTTGGCGCTGGAGAACGTCTTCACCCGTGACGACATCAGCGCTGATATCGGCGCGATCAACGCCCCTACCCTGGTGATCGTCGGCGAACTGGACCGAGCCACGCCACCGGAGAAGGCCCGGCTGATCGCCGCCGCCATCCCCGGCGCGCGGCTGGTCAGCGTGGCCGATTCCGGGCACCATTCGCCGATAGAAAACCCCGACGCGGTGAACCGGGCGTTGTCCGATTTCCTGGCCGAGCTGTGATCCGGGGCCCACGCACGCAATAAGGAAGATGCCATGAGCACCCGCTCCAATATTCTCATCACCGGGGCCAGTTCCGGTCTGGGCGAAGGCATGGCGCGGCTGTTCGCCGCCCGGGGCCGCAACCTCGCCCTGTGCGCCCGCCGTACCGACAAGCTGGAAGCCCTGAAAGCGGAACTGGAACAGGCCCACCCCGGCATCACCGTGCTGATCAAACCACTGGATGTGAACCACTACGACCAGGTGTTCGACGTGTTCCGGGCGTTCCGGACCGAGCTGGGCGGCCTCGACCGCATCATCGTCAACGCCGGCATGGGCAAGGGCCAGCCGCTGGGCACCGGCTACTTCCACGCCAACCGGCAGACCGCGGAGACCAATTTCGTCGCCGCCCTGGCCCAATGCGAGGCCGCCATGGAGATATTCCGGGCCCAGAACAGCGGCCATCTGGTGGTGATTTCCTCAATGAGCGCGGTGCGCGGCATGCGCAAGAACGTCAACACCTACGCGGCCACCAAGGCCGGGGTAGCCAGCCTGGCGGAAGGGCTGCGCATGGAAATGATCGGCAAGCCGATCACCGTGAGCACCATCTACCCGGGCTACATCCGCTCGGAGATCAACGAGAAAGTGGAAAAGGCGCCGTTCATGGTGGACACCGAAACCGGCTGCAAGGCACTGGTCAACGCCATCGAAAAAGAACCCGCCAAGGCCTATGTGCCGTCCTGGCCCTGGGCACCGCTGGGGTTCGCCATGAAGGTGCTGCCCCTGTCGATGGTCAAGAAACTGACCTGACGCCGGAATGACGCCGGGTTAGTCCAGCGGGCCCGGGGTCTTGCGCCGTTTGGGCTTGGCGAAACCGCCCTGGGTGTCCGGCGCCGCCGAGGGCGCCGGCCGCTTGCGTGCCGCTTGCTTCTTCGGCGCCGGCTTTTTGCCGGCGGCCTTGGCCGACTGGGCCAGCGCCTTCTTCTTCAGCTTCTTGTGCTTGCTGCCCACCGCCTTGCCGGAGCGCTTTCGTTCCTTGGGGCCCAGGTAGCGGCCACGCAGCGCCTCCACCACCCGGAACTCGAACTCCTGGCGCAGATAGCGCTGGATACTCGCCATCAGATTCCATTCGAAGCTTTCCACCAGCGAAATCGCCACGCCTTCGCCGTCGCCGCGCCCGGTGCGGCCGATGCGGTGCAGGTAATCGTCGCCGCTGCGCGGCATATCAAAATTGATCACCAGTTCCAGGCCGTCCACGTCCAGCCCCCGGGCGGCCACGTCGGTGGCCACCAACACCGTCACCGCGCCGCTGTTGAGACGCTCCAGCGCCAGCTTGCGGTCCTTGGTGTCCTTGTCGCCGTGCAGCACGAACACCTTATGGGCGGTGGAGCGCAGTACCCCGCCAAGCCGGTCGGCGGTGGCCTTGGTATTGGTGAAGACAATCGCCTTGCGGTGGGGCTCATGGGCGAGCAGCCACTGCACCAGACGCTCCTTGTGGGAGCGGTCGTCGGCGGTGATGATCTGTTGGCGCACCTGCTGGTTGAGCTCGCGCACGCTGTCCAGCAGCAGCGACTCGGGGTCGCGCAGCACCCGCGCCACCATGGCGTCCATGGCCGCGCCGCCCGGCGTAGCGGAGAACAGCAGCGTCTGCCGGGCCGGGTTGCAGGCCTCCGCCAGCCGCAGCACGTCGTCGCTGAAGCCCATGTCGAGCATGCGATCCGATTCGTCCAGTACCAGCACCTTGAGCTCGGACAACGCCAGGTTGCCCGCTTCCAGATGCTCGATCAGCCGGCCCGGGGTCGCCACCAGCACCTCCGGATTCTTGCGGATGCGCGCCGCCTGCACCTTGAAGTCCTCTCCGCCGGTGACCGCTTCCGCCTTGATAAAGGTGAAGCGCGACAGCGCCTGCACCTGTTTGAGCGTCTGCCGGGCCAATTCGCGGGTAGGCGCCAACACCAGCGCCCGGGTGCCGATGCCCCTGTCTTTCTCTTCCAGCAACCGCTGCAGCATCGGCAGCACGAAGGCGGCGGTCTTGCCGGTGCCGGTGCGCGCCACTACGCGCAGGTCACGGCCCGCCAGGCCCGGGGGGATGGCCGCCGTTTGCACCGGCGTCGGCTCGCTCAACGACAGCTCTTCCAGGGCGCGCAATAAACGTTCATGCAGATTCAGATCAGCAAACACAGACATTACTCGGTGATGACTTTGTAGGAGCGGGCCCGGCCCGCGAAAGGGAGCGCCGCTCCCGGCAGGATACCAGAGACTTGTTTCACCGAAACAAAAAAGGGCGCCCGAAGGCGCCCTGTAGATTGGAGCAAGACAGATTGGAAGGAGACAGAATCAGCTCTTCACGAACTCCGGGTACGCTTCCATACCGCAGTCCACGATATCCATGCCCTCGTATTCATCCTCTTCGGAGACGCGGATGCCGAAGATCGCTTTGAGGGTGGCCCACACGATCAGGCTGGCCACGAACACCCACACGAAGATGGTCAGGGCGCCGATCAACTGGCCGGAGAAGCTGGAACCGTCGTTGGTGATCGGCACCAGCATCAGGCCCAGGAAGCCGACCACACCGTGCACGGAGATGGCGCCGACCGGATCGTCGATCTTCAGCTTGTCCAGGGTCACGATGCTGAACACCACCAGCACGCCGCCGATCGCGCCAAACAGGGTGGCGGTCAACGCGGTGGGGGTGGACGGCTCGGCGGTGATCGTCACCAGGCCGGCCAGCGCGCCGTTAAGCAGCATGGTCAGGTCGGCCTTGCCGAACAGGAAGCGGCCCACGATCAGCGCGGCCACCGCACCACCGGCGGCGGCGGTGTTGGTGTTCAGGAACACCATGGCCACCGAGTGCGCGCTGGCGGCGTCGCCGAGCTTCAGCACGGAACCGCCGTTAAAGCCGAACCAGCCCATCCACAGGATAAAGGTACCCAGGGTCGCCAGCGGCAGGTTGGCACCGGGAATGGCGTGGATCTCACCGTTCGGGCCGTACTTGCCTTTACGCGCGCCCAGCAGCAGTACGCCGGCCAGGGCGGCGGCCGCGCCGGCCATGTGCACGATGCCGGAACCGGCGAAGTCTGAGAAGCCCAGGTCGCCCAGGTTGTACAGGCCGAATACGTCGTTACCGCCCCAGGTCCAGGCGCCTTCCATCGGGTAGATTAAGCCGGTCATGACCACCGCGAAGGCCAGGAAAGCCCACAACTTCATGCGCTCGGCCACGGCACCGGAAACGATCGACATGGCGGTAGCGACGAACACCACCTGGAAGAAGAAGTCGGACGCGCCGGAATACACCGAACCGCCATCAAAACCCGCTTCCGCGGAATCCGCCAGCACCCCGGCCAGATCAAAGGCTTCAATGCCATTCAGGAAGATGCCGCCGCCGTACATAATCGAGTACCCGCAAACCAGGTACATAATGCAGGCGATGGCGAACAGCGCCACGTTCTTGGTAAGAATTTCGGTGGTGTTTTTAGCACGCACCAGGCCGGCTTCGAGCATCGCGAAGCCCGCCGCCATCCACATTACCAGCGCGCCACACACCAGGAAATAAAAGGTGTCCATGGCGTACTGCAGTTCAAAAATTTGATTTTCCACGTTGCAACCCTCCGAGAATTGGAAGCGTGTTCAGGACCTTGGCATGGGTCGTGTTACACATTTTCTAAACGTAAGCTTCTAAACTTTAGATCGCGTCCTCGCCGGTCTCGCCGGTACGGATGCGGATGGCCTGCTCCAGGGTGGTGACAAAGATCTTGCCGTCACCGATTTTCCCGGTATTGGCCGCTTTGGTGATCGCTTCGATAACCTGATCCAGGCTGGCCTCCGCGATGGCCACTTCGATTTTCACCTTGGGCAGGAAATCGACCACGTACTCCGCGCCGCGATACAGCTCGGTATGACCCTTTTGGCGCCCGAAGCCTTTCACCTCGGTAACGGTGATGCCCTGAACGCCGATCTCGGACAGTGCTTCACGCACGTCGTCCAACTTGAACGGCTTGATGATGGCTGTAACCAGTTTCATTTCTATCTCCTTCAAACGCTTATAACGCGTCCGTTTGACGTCCATTGGGTTTCAGACCGGAACGCTCTAGCTCGTTATCTGCACGACCCATGCCAGTTTTTAAAAGTCACGCATTTTCAGAGGGTTAGAACGGCAACCCCGGGGTGTTCCGGGGTCGGTTGCGGCAATATAGTGCACCACTGAAGGGCACTTCCCAAAATGGTGCACGCCGTTACGGTGCTTTCAATACGCCCCATAACATCAAGGGCGGTGGTACCATCGCACCCTGACCCGCCCGTGTTGCAAATAGTGGAGCCTGTGGCCATGCAAAGCCAAGCCTTTCTCGATCGTTTGATGAGCGACATCAGCCGCCATCTGCCCGGAGACCTGGGCCAGTTGCGCCAGGAGGTGGAGCACAGCGTGCGCGCCGTTCTTAATGAGACGCTGACCCGGCTGGACTTAATAAGCCGCGAGGAGTTCGAGATTCAGCAGCAGGTGCTGGAACGCACCCGCGCCCGGCTGGAGGCCCTGGAGAAGGAAGTGGCGGCGCTGGAACGGCGCGACGACTAACAGTGGCCGCCGCGCCGGCTGCCGGAAGGGTTACGTCAGCGTTGCCGGTGTGACGATATTGAAGGCCGGTTCGAAACGGTCAAGCATGGCGAACAGCGCGGCCACCCGATCGCCGTCGCCGGACACCTTGAGCAGCCCCTCCTCAAGCGCCTGCTCCAGCGTGATCTCCCCCAGCCCGACCCGGTCCAGATCCGCCTTTTGCATGCACACCCCCGCGTCGGCGGTACCGTGCTGGTGGTCGGCGAGATGGGTGAGCACCCCGTTGCGCACGGTCAGTGCGTAATCCCGGTCGAGGTCCGGAAAGTGCCAGTTCAGCGTCATCGGGGCGGCCGCCGCCGCTTCACTGTTCAAACGCACCGCCAGAAATGAGAACAGCAACGACGGCGTCAGCGCGCGCACCAAATCCGGCGGCTGGCCGCCGCGCACCCGTTTAACGCCGTGCCGCAGCTCCTGGGCACCGGTCAGGTAGGCGTTCCGCCAGGTGGTGTTTTCGCACTGGTATCCCAGCTGCTCCAGGGCGTCGGCTTGCAGCGCCCGGGCCGAGTCGTTCGCGGGGTCGGCGAACACCACCTGGTTGACGATCTCCGCCACCCAGCGGTACTCGCCGTCGCGGAACGCCACCGCGGCTTTCTCCAGCACGCGTTCGGCACCGCCCATCCAGTCGATCGTGCGCCGGGCACTGTCGACCGGCGGCAGCGGGTTGAGATGGGCGGGATTGGCGTCGTAGAACCCCATGTAACGCTGATAAACCGCGCGCACGTTGTGGCTCACGGAGCCGTAGTAATCTCGCGCGTACCAGCGGTTGGCCAGCGGCTGCGGCAGACTTTTCAGGCGGTCGGCGATATCCAGGGGGGTAAGCCCATGGTTAAGCAGACGCAGCGTCTCGTCGTTGAGAAAAGCGTACATATCACGCTGGTCGGCAAGGAACTCGCGGATATTCTCGCCGCCCCAGGTGGGCCAATGGTGTTGGGCGAACAGCACGTCGCTGCGGTCACCGTAGCGGGCCAGGGTTTCGCCGAGGTAATAGGACCAGATGCGTGGATCGCGCACCAGGGCGCCGCGAATGGTGAGAATGTTGTGCTGGCATTGGCAGGCGTTCTCGGCCACGCAAAGCGCCCGCCACTGCGGGAAATAAAGATTCATCTCCGAGGGCGCTTCGGTGCCCGGGGTGAGCTGGAACTCAATCTCCACCCCGTCCAGGGTGCGCGTCTCGATCGGCTCGACAATCGAATCCGTCGGCGCGATCAACGTCACCGTGCCCCGTGATGTGCCCTTGCCCAGCCCCGCATCCACCTGACCGCGCGGGCCGCGCGGCAGCAGGCCGCCGTACATATACTGCGCCCGGCGGTTCATGGCCGGCCCGGCGAACACGTTCTCGCTCACCGTTTCCTCCATGAACCCGTCCGGTGCGTACACACGCACCCGGCCTTCGCGAACGTCTTCCTCGCTGACCACGCCCTTCACGCCACCGAAATGATCCACGTGGCTGTGGGTATAAATCACCGCCACCACCGGCCGGCGCGGCCGGTGCCGGTAGTACAACTCCAGCGCGGCGGCGGCCACTTCGGTGCTGACCAGAGGGTCCATGATGATCAGCCCGGTATCGCCCTCGATCACATTCATGTTGGACAGATCGAAGCCGCGGATCTGATAGACCCGTTCACACACCTTGAACAGGCCGGCGTGGTTATTCAGGCGCGCCAGCCGCCACAGGCTGGGGTGCACGGTATCCGGCGCCTGATCGTTGTCCTGAAAATCGTAGGCACGAAAATCCCAAACCACCCGGCCATCGGCGTCGCGGCGGATCACGTCGGCGTCGAAATGAGCGATAAAGCCGCGCCCGGCCTGGTCGAAATCGGCGCGGTCATGAAACGGCAGACGCGCGCGCCAGGCATGGTTGCACTCCACCGTGGCGGGCTGAGCGGGCTTGGTTTCGTGACTCATCGGCTGTCTCCGGGTAGCGAATGGCCGCCGCCTGAAGGCGGCGATGACCTCGTTGTACGCCCGCCCCTTCAATGTTACAAATGCATACTAATCATCATATCAATGTGTTTAATGCATTCATGAACTTGCGCCAGCTCGAGCAACTGGTCGCCCTCGCCGAAGAGGGCGCCTTCGTCAAGGCGGCGGAGCGTGCCCACCTCAGCCAGCCCGCCCTGACCCGAAGCATCCAGAACCTGGAACACGAACTGGGCATTCGCCTGTTCGACCGAACGCGCCAGGGCGTGGTCCCGACCGCCGCCGGCCAACAATTGGTGGACCGGGCGCGGCGGGTGCTGTTCGAGGCTCGCGGCCTGCGGCGCGACGCCGATCTGATTCGCAATCACGAAATGGGTGAGGTGCGCTTCGGCGCCGGCTCCTACCCCTCCGCTATTCTGCTGCCGGACGTGCTCGCCAGCCTGATGAACGACTACCCGGACCTGAAAGTAAAAGCCGAAGTAAACGACTGGGCCACCTTGCTTGATAAGGTAGTCCATGAAGAACTGGACTTCGCCGTGGTGGAACGGCGTACCGTGCCCCACGACGCCCCACTGGAAACCCGCCTCCTGTCGGTGGAAGCCGCCGGCTGGTACGTGCGCGGTGGCCACCCCCTGGCCGAACGGCGCGGCCTGCGGACCCGGGACTTACGCGGCTACCCATTGGTGTCGGTACCGTTGCCCGCCGCTGCCCGCAACCATCTGCGCCGCAAGCTGGGACAAACCCATGGCGAAACCCTGGCTTTGAGCGTGGAGTGCAACGACTTGCTGACGCTGCGGGAGGTGGTGACCCGCACCGATGCGGTGCTTAGCGCGACGCCGTCGGTGTGCGCGCAGGCGGTATCCGAGGGCCGCCTTACCCGCCTGGACATCGACGACAGCCACCAAAAGGTGGAATTCGCGGTCGCCCATCTGGCCCACCGCACCCTGTCTCCGGCGGCGCAAACGGTGATCTCGTTAATCGAACGGCTGGTCGGTCGCTGACGTACGGCGAGCGCATCACGCACAGCAAGTCGGGCAGCACACGCACAGCCCGAACGCCCGCCGGCGGCTACCATGCCAATCATGTCTATCGCCTTGCTACACAGCCGCACCACCTTGGGCATTCGCGCCGTGCCGGTGCGCGTGGAAATTCATCTGGGGCCGGGCCTGCCGGGTTTTACCGTGGTGGGCCTGGCCGACACCGCGGTACGGGAGAGTAAGGACCGGGTGCGTTCAGCGCTGATCAACGGCGGCTTCCGGATTCCCCAGCAACGCATCACGGTCAATCTGGCGCCGGCGGACCTGCCCAAGGACGGCGGCCGTTTCGACCTGCCCATCGCGGTGGGCCTTCTGCTCGCCAGCGGCCAGCTGGGGCGGGTGGACCTGACGGGCATGGAGTGGATCGGCGAACTGGCCCTTTCCGGAGCGCTGAGCCCGGTGCCGGCGATACTGCCCGGCGCCCTGGCGGCGGCCCGGGCCGGGCACACGCTGGTGGTGCCGGCGGGCAACGGCGACGAAGCCGCCCTGGCCGGCGCGAACACCCTGGCGGTAAGCAGCCTCACGGAACTGTGCGCGCACCTGAAGGGGGACCGCCGCCTGCCACTCCACAGCTCGCCGACGCCGCCCGACGACGACGCCGGGCAGGGGCCCTGCTTGTCGCAGATCCGCGGGCAGCCGGCGGCCAAGCGGGTGCTGGAGATCGCCGCCGCCGGCGGCCACTCCTTGCTTATGGGCGGGCCGCCCGGGGCCGGCAAAAGCATGCTGGCGTCGCGCCTGCCGGGCCTGTTGCCGCCGCTGGCGCGAGACCAGGCCCTGGAGGTGGCTGCTATCCACTCCTTGCGCCACGCCCGGCCCGCCCCCGCGTTTTTGCGGCCACCCTACCGGGCGCCGCACCATACCGCATCCGCCGCCGCTCTGGTGGGCGGTGGCAGCCGGCCGCGGCCCGGGGAAATTTCCCTGGCCCACGAAGGCGTGCTGTTCCTGGACGAGTTACCCGAATTCCAGCCCCGGGTGCTGGAGGTGTTGCGCGAACCCTTGGAAACCGGCGAGGTGCACATCGCGCGGGCCGCTCAGCAGGTGTCGTTCCCCGCCCGCTTCCAGTTGGTGGCGGCGATGAACCCCTGCCCCTGCGGCTACCTGGGCGATCCGGAAAAGGGCTGCGGTTATGAATGCGAGAAAGCGAAGCGCTATCAGCGGCGGCTCTCCGGCCCGTTACTGGACCGCATCGACCTGCATCTGGAAGTGCCGGCGGTGTCGCCGGACACCCTGCTGGGCGACGCGGACGGCGAGCCCAGCCGGCGGGTCCGGGAGCGAGTGCGAGCCGCCCGGCATCACCAGATCCAACGCCAGGGGTGCCTGAACCGGGAGCTGGACGCGGACCGGCTGATGGCGTCGCTGGGCCCGCACAAAGCGTGGCTCACCGGCGTCATGGAGCGCCTGGAACTGTCCGCCCGGGCGCTCCACCGCAGCCTGCGCGTGGCGCGCACCATCGCTGATCTGGCGCACCGCGACACGGTGGAGCGGGAGCATCTGCACGAAGCGCTGAGCTACCGCCAGAACCTGCTCAAACCTTAAAGGGTATTGCAGAGGTGGGCACCGTCCACGGGGATCGCCGCGCCGCTCATATAGCTGGAGGCATCGGACGCCAGCAGCAGCAAGGGGCCAACCAGTTCGTCGATCTGACCAAGGCGGCGGTACGGAATGCGCTTGATCAGCTTTTCACCATGGGGGCCTTGGAAGAACGCCCGGTTGATGTCGGTTTCCACATAGCCCGGGCAGATGGCGTTACAGCGGATATTGTGGCGGGCGTAATCCAGGGCGATGGATTGGGTGAACTGTACCACCGCCGCCTTGGCCACGGTGTAGGGCGCGAGCATGGCGCCCACGCGCAGACCGAGAATCGACGCGATGTTGATGATGTTCCCGGGGCGGCCATCGCGGCGCCATTGCTGGATGGCGAATTTGCTCACCGCCCAAACGCCGTTGAGGTTGGTGTCCACCACCGCGCTCCAGTCGTCTTCGCTCATGGTGTCGGTGGCCCCTTCCCGGCTGATGCCGGCGTTGTTGATCACCACGTCGAGCGCCGGCATGCGCTCGAAAGCGGCCTCGACACTGGCGTGGTCGGCCACGTCCATGGGTACCACCACGGCGTCACGGCCCAGAGCGCGCACCGCGCCAGCGGCTTCCTCCAGCTTTTCCACGCGCCGCGCGGCGAGCACCAGGTCGGCGCCCTGTTCCGCCAACACCCGCGCAAAGTGGGCGCCGAAACCGCTGGACGCCCCCGTGATCAGAATACGTTTGCCGCTGACGTCGAATCGGTTCTCGCTCATGGGGGTCTCTTTATCAGGTGGAGGAATAGGAAAGAAGAGCAAAACCCTAACGCCGGGTAGGGCCGCGCTCAAGCTTCCGCGGGGCAGGAGGGCGGGCGTTGGGTAAGAGGATGTGTCGGTTCAGCCGCGCTGGTAGAAGCTGGGCGGGTGGCCGGTCCAGCGCCGGAAGGCGCGGGTGAAATTGCTGGGGTCGGCGTAGCCGAGCAAGTCGGCCACTTTCTGCACCGGCAGATTGGCCTGCAGATAGCGCACCGCCCGGGCCATGCGGACTTCTTCAAGCAGATGCCGGTAGCTGACACCCACCGCCGCCAGATAGCGCCGCAGGGTACGCGAGGTCAGATGGAAACTGGCCGCCAGTTGATCCAGGCTCGGCAGCATGCCTTCCGCCTGCATCAGCCGGGCGCGCACCCGGGACGCCCAGTCGAGATCCGCCTCCAGGCGCTGCAGCTCTTCTTCACATTTATGGGCGGCCATACGCCGGGACGCCGGATCGGAAAGCGGGAACGCCACCTTCATCAGCCGCGCCGGGAACCGCAGCGCGGCCACGTCACAACCGAACACCACTGGCATACCCAGCACCTCGGCGTAGCGTTCCGCGTGGGACGGCGGCGCGTAGGGCAATTCCAGGGTGGCGTCCTGCAGGCGGTCATCAAGCAGATAGCGCAACCCGCCCACCAGCGCGGCGGTGACCACTTCCAGATAGGGCTCGCGGATATCGCCCAAGTCGTACGGTTCCGCCAAGCAAAAACGAACCCAGCGGCCCTCCAGACTCAGGCGCGGCAGGCACAGGCGGGTACGGGTGCGGAAATAGCGTTCCAGCAGTTCCAGCGCTTCGCCCAGGTCGGCGCTGCTGATCGCCGCGTAGCCGAGCAACCCATGGGCGGTAACCGTGAGCTGGCGGCCCAGCGCCAGGCCAATGGCCGGGTTGCCGCTGAGGTCCCGGGCACCCGCCATGACGCGCCGGAACTGCTCGAAGCGCAGCGCCGGCTCGGCGCTGTACACCTCCGCCTCGGTCAGGCCCACATGCGCCAGCAGCCGATCCGTGTCGAGACCGAACTCATGGACCAGCTCCACCAGATTACGGACATAGTTGACCGGAATCGGTGTGCGGTCGCCGGCGAGGCTGGGGAGATCCGCGATCTGAATGCTCATACCCCGAGAATACACCTGTTCGCGGCTTTGTCCGAAAATGACAGATCGCTGTCCGGCGCGGCTCTTCGCCGCCGGCCAGGCGCCGGTGAGAATGGCACCCCTGTTACACCACCATCTGTTGCCGTTCCCTGCGGAGGACCCCATGAGCGAAACCCGAGGCTACCAGCGCACCTTCGGTGCCGATGACGCCCGAGCGATCCGCGATGCCATGAAACAGGATCTGGGCCCGGCGGCGTTCCGGGCCCGGCCGTGGCGCGCAATCTGGTTTTTGCCGATGAGCCTGGTCATTGTCGGCGGCATCGCCGCGATCCTGACCCTGGGCCTGCCCTGGTGGGGCAATCTGTTGATCGCCGTGTTGGTGGGCCACACCCTGGGCAGCCAGGCGCTGCTCGCCCATGAGGTACTGCACGGCGCCCTGGGGATGAACCGCCGCATGCAGAACCTGTTCGGCTGGAT
Source organism: Alcanivorax sp. (assembly GCA_042090255.1). GTDB lineage: Bacteria > Pseudomonadota > Gammaproteobacteria > Pseudomonadales > Alcanivoracaceae > Alloalcanivorax. The sequence goes on from JBELJS010000003.1 coordinate 16,361, forward strand.
TGGCTTCGGACCGATGATGATCCCGCCGGAATTCTGGCGCCGCTGGCACAATGTGGCGCACCACGCGCACACCAACCTGGGCGACCGGGATCCCGATTCGTTCGGCACCGCCCACCGCTACGACAAGTACCCCAAGCTGGCCAACTTCACCAAACTCGCGCCGGGCTCGGGCACCTGGTACAGCTACTTTTTCCTGTTCTATTCCTTCATGTTCCACGCCCAGCTGGTGCTCTGGATGCAGACCCGCCGCCGTGAGGAATTCAAAGGGTTTGAACGCAAGAAGGCGATCCGCCAGGCGCTGTTCTGCGGCGCCGCCTGGCTGGTTCTGGCGGTGCTGTCCGGGCCGCTGGCGCTGTTCACGGTGTTGATCCCGTTGATGATCGCCAACGCCCTGGGCCAGGGCTACATTCTCACCAACCACATGCTGCGCCCGCAGATGGACAACAACCACCCGGTGGATAATTCCATGAGCGTGCGCCAGCTACGCTGGCTGGACCCGCTGCACTTCCACTTCAGCCACCATGTGGAGCACCACCTGTTCCCGAAGATGGGCTCCGACCAGGCGCCCAAGGCCCGCGCCTGGCTGCAACGGGAAATGCCGGACCGCTACGTCTGCCCCAGCCACGCCCGGGCGTTGACCGCGCTCTACCAAACCCCGCGCGTGTACCAGGACGCCCACACGCTGGTGGACCCGCTGGACCGCTCACGCACCGTGGATGTGATGGCGCTGCGGGCGGAGCTTCGATAGAGAGAGGTGGCGCGGGGACGCGTTTGTCGGGTTACGCTTCGCTAACCCGACCTACGGAGATTTCCGCGTCGGTGAGCGCGCGCCAGGCGCCTGGGGGCAGGTCCGGACCCAGCTCGATGTCGCCCACCGCTTCGCGGTGCAGAGCGACCACCCGGTTGCCCACCGCCGCCAGCATCCGTTTGACCTGGTGGTAGCGGCCTTCGCTGAGGGTCAGTAGCAGTTCCGTGTCGCTCAGCGCCTGCGCCTCGGCGGGCCGGGTGGGCGCGGGGTCGTCGTGCAGCACCACGCCTTCGCGCAGGCGCGTCAGTTGCGTTTCGTCCAGCGGCTCAGCGGTGGTCACCCGATAGCGCTTGGCGCAATGGTGACGCGGCGACATCAGGCGGTGGGCCCATTGCCCGTCGGTGGTGAGCAACAGCAACCCGGTGGTGTCCCGGTCCAGGCGCCCGACGATGCGCAGATCGCGGCGCTGATCGGCGGGAATCAGATCGATCACCGTGGGCAGGGCGTCTTCCAGCGCGCACACCCGGCCGGCCGGTTTGTGCAGCATCAGGTAGCGCTCGCCGGGCAACGTCAGAACGTCGCCGTCGAGCTGCACGCACTCGCCCGGCGCCACGCTGCTGTTGGCCTTCAGGCCGACGCGCGGCGCCCCGTCTTCACCGGTCACCGTCACCGCGCCGCCACGGATCAACGCCTTGGCCTGTTTGCGGCTGAGGCCGGCGGCGTGGGCGACGAAGAAGTCCAGCCGCGCCGGGCCGGTGGGCGAATCAGCCAAGCAGCAGGTCTCCTTCAATGGGAATAAACTCGTCGGCGGCGCGCATCAGCGCCGCCGCCGTAAGCGGCGCCACGCCGTAGACTTCCACCTGGCAGCCGTGCCGGGCACGGATGTGATCGGCGAGGATGGCGAAGTCGCCGTCGCCGGACGCCAGCACTACCCGATCCACGGTCGGCGCCTGCTCCATGATATCGATGGTGATGCCCACGTCCCAGTCGCCCTTGGCGGAGCCGTCGGCCCGTTGCAGGAAGGGCTTGAGTTTCACGTTGAAGCCGATGGCGCGCAGGATGTTCTGGAACTGGCGCTGTTTCTCGTCGCCGCGCTCCACCGCATAGGCGTGGGCAGCCACGACCTGGCGCCCGCCGGTGGCGCGGGCCCAGAGCGCGTTGTAGTCGACGTTGCGCTGGTGGGCCTGGCGGGCGGTGTAGTAGAGGTTCTGCACGTCGGCGAAAACGGCCACGGTGGAGGTCATGGTCGGCGGGGCTCCTGAACGTCGGGCTCGGCGGGGCCCGGCAGACGAATTTCGTCGGCGCCGAGGGCGCGATACTGCCCCGGCGCGAGCGAGGGGTCCAGCCGTATCGGGCCGATTCGCTCCCGGTGCAACGCCACCACGCGGTTATCGAAGTGGCCGAACAGGCGCTTGATCTGGTGATAGAGCCCTTCGTACAGGGTCACCCGCGCTTCCCGCTCGGCCAGTATTTCCAGCACCGCGGGCCGGGTGTGCCGGCCTTCGTAGGGAAAATAGAGCCCCTGCGCGAACACCGCCGTGTAGCTCGGCAGAATCGGCGCTTCGGTACGCACCCGATAGACCTTGGGCAGCTTGTAGCGCGGATCGGTGAGACGCCGGGACCAGCCGCCGTCATTGGTGAGCAGCAGCAGGCCGGTGCTGTTGAAGTCCAGGCGCCCGGCCAGATGCAGCCCCTCGGCGTGGCACGGATCGAACCCATCCAGCACGGTGGGATGACGGCGATCACGGGTGGCGCTGACGCAGCCGGCCGGCTTGTGCAGCATCCAATAAGCGGGGCGATGCCCGGACAGGCGCTCCCCGTCCACCGCCACCGCGGTGAACCGGTCCACCGCCCGGCGGCCATCGCGCACTGTTGCGCCGTCGATGGTGACGCGCCCTGCGGCCAGCATCGCCAGTACGGTGCGCCGCGCCAGCGCTTTCCGCTGCCCCAGATAGCGGTCCAATCTCATAGTGCACTTCCTGCAATCACGGCTCCTAAAGGGTGCGCCCCGGCTGCTATGATACGCGCTTCGCCCATAAGCCCCGCCGGAGCACCGATGTCGTCTCTCAACCCCCGCCAACAGGAAGCGGTGTTCTACACCGACGGCCCCCTGCTGGTGCTTGCGGGGGCGGGCTCGGGCAAGACCAGCGTGATCACCCGCAAAATCGCCTGGCTGATCGCCGAAAAAGGCGTGCCGTCAGGGCGCATCGCCGCGGTGACCTTTACCAATAAAGCAGCGCGGGAGATGAAGGAGCGGGTGCAAAGCCTCACCCAGCGCGGCACCACGCGGGGGCTGATCGTCTCCACCTTCCACAACCTGGGCCTGCGCATTCTCAAGCAGGAACTGGTGGCCAGCGGCCTGCGGCGTGGCTTTTCCATTCTCGACCAGACCGACAGCAAGGAGATTCTCAAGGAAATCCTGCGTCAGGGCGAATCGGAGAAAGATCTGGCGGCGGTGGACGCGGTGCAAAAGCGCATCTCCGACTGGAAGAACGAATTGATCCTGCCCGAGGAAGCGGTCAGCCACGCCGACAGCGACGACGCGCTGCGTGCCGCCATGGCCTACCAGGGCTACAACCGCATGCTGCGCGCCTGCAACGCGGTGGACTTCGACGACCTGATCCTGATGCCGGCCCAGCTGTTCCGCGAGCAGCCGCGCATTCTGGAAAAATGGCGCCACCGCATTCAGTACCTGCTGGTGGACGAGTACCAGGATACCAACGGCGCCCAGTACGAGCTGGTGCGCATGCTCACCCACCCGGAGGGGCGCTTCACGGTGGTGGGCGACGACGACCAGTCGATTTACGCCTGGCGCGGGGCACGGCCGGAAAACCTGGCCAAACTGCAGGAAGACTGGCCGGAGCTGAAGGTGGTCAAGCTGGAGCAGAATTACCGCTCCACCGGGCGCATCCTGAAAGCCGCCAATACGGTGATCGCCAACAACCCCCACGTGTTCGAGAAAAGCCTGTGGTCCGACTACGGCTACGGCGAGGCAATCCGCATCGCGGCGCTGCGCGACGAGGACGGCGAGACCGACTGGATCGCCGGGGACATCTTCCACCGGCGCCTGCAGCGCGGCCTGCATTGGAAAGACTTCGCAGTGCTCTATCGGGGGAATTTCCAGTCACGGATTCTGGAGATGAAACTGCAAGCGCTGCAGATTCCCTACAAGGTATCCGGCGGCACCGGCTTTTTCTCACGCGGCGAGATTAAGGACCTGATGTGCTACCTGCGTCTGCTGGTCAACCCGGACGACGACAACGCTTTCCTGCGCGTGATCAACACACCACGCCGGGAGATCGGCCCGGCCACGCTGGAGAAGCTGGCCGGCTGGGCCGCCCAGCGGGAACAGGGCCTCTACCATGTGTGCGGCGACTTCGGCCTGGGCGAGGTGATGGCGGGAAAAGCAGCGGACAAGCTACGCACCTTCAAAACCTGGCTGGATGAAAAGCGTCGCGCCTGCTTCGGCCACAACAGCTTGCAGGCGGTGAACGAATTGATCACCGAGATGGATTACGAAAGCTGGGTGATGCAGAACGCCTCCAGCCCGCGCATCGGCGAAAAGCGCATGGAGAACGTCTGGCAGCTGGTGCGCAATATTCAACGGATGCTGGAAAAGCAGGAAGACGAGGAAGAAGGCGCCTCCGACCTGGAAGCGGTGATCAGCAAACTGGTGCTGATGGACATGCTGGAGCAGCAGGACGAGGAGGACGATTCCGACCGGGTGCAACTGATGACCCTGCACGCCTCCAAGGGTCTGGAGTTTCCCCACGTCTACATGATGGGGGTAGAGGAAGAGCTGCTGCCGCACCGCACCAGCATCGAGGAAGACAACATCGTCGAGGAGCGCCGCCTGATGTATGTGGGCATCACCCGCGCCCGCGAAAGCCTGGCGATCACCCAGGCGCTGACGCGCAAGCAGTACGGCGAGAAGGTGGACACCCTGGCCAGCCGCTTCCTGGAAGAGCTGCCGCTGGACGACCTTCAGTATATCGGCGAGGGGTTCAAGAAAGACGAGGAGAAAGAAGACCAGGTGGCCCAGGCCAGCATCGCCAATCTCAAGGCGCTACTGGATTAGGCCAGGGCGCCGGGGCTACTTGGCGCCGCTTTCCTTGAGCATGTACAACACCGTGGCTTCGATCTCTTCATCGCTGCAGTCGAAGCAAGTGCCGCGCGGCGGCATGCCGTTCTGACCTTCGATGGCGATCTTCACCAGTTGCGGGAAGCCTTCTTCCTCGATCTCTTCGGACCAGATCAGACGGTGTTTCGGGCCCACCATGGGTGCGCCGGCCATGCCGGTTCCGTGGCAGTTGACGCAGTATTGCGCGTAGATTTCGGCGGGCTCGCGGGGGGTGTCCTCCCCGGCGGTGTCGCCCTCCGTCCTGGCAGTCGCCTCGGCGCCCGACGCAGCGGCGCCCGACGCGGCGGCGGCGTCTGGCCCCGTCGCGTCATCACAGCCGGTGAGCAGCACGGCCGAGACCAGCAACCCTGCGAGGACAGAGAGTCCGACCGAACGCATTACTGGCTCTTGTCCACGATGTACTCAACGGCGGCGGCGATTTCCTCTTCAGAGCAATCGGCGCACATGCCTTTGGCGGGCATCGCGTTGAAGCCTTCATAGGCGTGCTTGACCAGGGTGTCCATGCCTTTGTCGATGCGCGCGGCCCAGGCACCGGCATCGCCGGTCTTGGGCGCGCCGGCGGCGCCGGAGTCGTGGCAGGCCGCGCAGCCGCTGCTGTAGACGGTGGCGCCATCGCGCGGCTCACCGGACGCGGCGCCGGCATCGGCCATCTGGCTGCCGCAGTCCTCGCCTTCCACGCAGACGCTGCCCACCGGCTTGAGGCGCTCGGCGGTGGCCCGGTCGCTGAGGATAGAGCGCTCACCCAGGGGATAAGAAGACTTCTCGGCCGCCAGCGCGGCGTTGCCAGCAAAAACGGTGGCGAGAAGGACCAGGCTGGCGGTCAGCATTTTATTCACTTATGACACCTCTGATAGCTATGACTTGCCCCGGGGGCGGCGGAATTATACCCGCAGAAAACATCGGGAAAAAGGCGCCATCGACGCCTATCGCGGAATCAGCCTGGCACAGGGCGCTCACCGCGCCGTGAAAAGCACCCGTGGCCCGGCGTCTACAGGCCGCCCACGTCGATGCGCGGCAGCGCCAAACAGAAGCAACTGCCTTGGTCGGGAGCACTCTCCACATGGATGTGGCCGCCGTGGCGCTCGGTCACCACCTTGACGAAACGCAGGCCCAGCCCGGCACCGCGAGTGCGCGCCCCGCCACTGCTGCTGGCGCGGCTGAAGCGCTCGAACAGCTTGTCCTGAAACGCTTGCGGAATCCCCACGCCCTGGTCGCTCACATCACAGCACACCTGGCCGCCGTCGGCATAAAGGCGCACCAGTACGCTGCCGTTCTCGTGGCTGTATTTCACCGCGTTGGTGAGCAGGTTGACCACCAGGCGCTCCAGCAGCTCATTGTTGCCGCGCACCCACACATCCTGATCCTGGTCGTAGTCAAACCGCAGACCGATGCCCCGGCTCTGGGCCTGGATCTGCACCTGATCGATGGCGGACTCGACCACATCGAGCATGTCCTGCTCCACCATCTCCACGGCTTCTTCCGCCTCCACACGGGCCAGTTGCAGGAACTGCTCGGCGATGTTCAGGTTGCGCTGGGCGTAGTGTTCGACGTTGTCGAGGAAGTCCCGCAGCCGTTCACCGTCCTCGCCGTGGCGCATCTTGCCGATCAGTGCCAACACCGAAACCATCGGCGAGCGCAGATCGTGGGACAGGAAATCCAGCATTTCGGTGCGGGTACGCATGGCCTGCTTCACATCGGAAATGTCCTTGAGGCTGACGATCAGCATGCGCCCGGGTTGATCGCCGGCGTGCACCAGAATCATATCCAGGTACAGGTCCATGCCGCGTCGGTTGCGGCACTCTTTCTGGACCCGGCCATCGGCGAGCACTTCCTGCAGCAACCCCATCCAGTCGCGGTCACCGTGAAATTCCAATTCGCGGCCAATATCGGCCAGCCCCAGGGTGTCCTGGCCGACGCCTTCCAGACTGAGCAGGTAAGCCGCCTGGGGGTTGATGAACACCACACCCCCGCAGGCATCGCAGATCAGCACGCCCTCGCTCATCTGCGCCAGGCCCACCTGGAAGAACCGGGTCAGCGCCTGCTGACGTTGCTCTTCGGAGCGCAACCGTTCGATGTGCTTCTCGATCACCTCGTAGCGCGGCCCGCCGCTGGGGCGGCGCGCCTCGGTGCGGGTCAGCATGGCGCGGATCCAATAATCGTACGTGTCGGCGTCCAGCCCCTGGCGCCAGGCCACCCACAACTCGTAACGTTTACCCTCATGGCGGAACGGATAACGGCGCGCCAACTGACCCCGCCAATCCACCGGTGCCAGCGCCTCACCGCCGGACACCGGGGCGCCACCCTGGGCCTGCAGGCGCCAGGCCCGCACCGGCAGCACCTGATCCAGCATCCTCAGCATGCGCGACATGGGGGCGGGCTCGGTCAGACGCCGGTTGAGATCGCTGTACTCGGACAGCCGCTCCAGGGCGTTGCGCATGTACGCCATGGAGTATTCCAAACGCCGCCAGGTCCACAGCGGATAGGCGACGATCGCCGAGATCAGCGCGGCCGTCGGCGGGAACCAGAGATTGAACAGCGCCAGCAGGCCGTAGCTGACCGCCACGGTCAAGGCCAAAGAGGCCATCACCAGCGGGATACTCCAGCGCGGCAGCACGAACGGCAGCAGGAACGGCGCCAGCAGCGCCAGCAACAGGCTGACTAACAGCGCCGGCACCACGCCCAGACGCTCAATCAGCTGATGGCGGCGCAAGGCATCGAAAATGTTGGCGTTGATTTCCACGCCGGCCATCAGCTCGCCCTGGCCGGCCATGGGGGTCGGCAGCATGTCGCCGAGCCCGGCGGCGGTGGCGCCAATAAAGACGAACTGGTCCTCCACCAATTGGTCGGGCACCCGCCCTTCAAGCAGGTCCACCGCCGATACCTGAGGATAGGTACCGGCACCGCCGGCGAACGGAATATAGCGGGGGTATTTGCGCACATTGGCGAGGCCGGCAAACGTGCCTTCATCGCCGGCCGGGTAAAGATCCGTGGAGATCAATCCCTCGCCTTCCAGCAACGCCTGGGTAATGTGCGGCCACCAGGGCTGGCCGATGCCCGAGCGCATAAACACCGAGCGGGCCACGCCGTCGCCGTCCAACTCCAGGTCCACATGGCCCAGCCCTTTCGCGGCACGGGCGAAATCGGCATGGGGCAGAACCTCTATCAACTGCCCACCGGAACGCAGTTGCTCCACGTGCACCGGCAAATAGACATGGCCGGCGGCGCGTAGCGCGTCCACCAGTGCCTGGTCGGATTGAGGGCGGCTGCGGTCCGGCTCCGACAGAATCAAATCCATCAGCACCGCCCGAGCGCCTTGCGCTTCCAACTGGTTGATGATCTGCGCATGGACGCGCCGATCCCAAGGCCAGCGGCCCACCTCGCGAAGGCTGTATTCATCGATGCCGACAATCAGCACGTCGCCGGACGGCTCCATCGGCAGCCATTGCATGAGGTTGTCGTAGACATAGCGGTTGAAGAACGACAAGCCACCGCTGATCGAGAGCAGGACGCAAAGCCCGGCGACCACGAGAAGCACGGACAGGTGTTCCACCAGATAGCGTCGTTGCTCGGAGCCGAGTTTCGCCATGAAATCCTATAACGTCAGTAGTGGTGTGGCCGCCACGGTGCCCAGGACCACCGTGGCCGGTCCAACGTAGCGTAACGGTACCACCGGGCGTTTACAGCCGGAACAGGGATTTTTCTGAAAAGCGCCCTTTGGCCCGGGCGGCACCGCGCCACAAGCGCGGCGCCAGTACCCCGAGGCGCGGGGACGTCGACGGCAATAAGGAGGGAAGCAATGGCGAACCGGCCGCCTGAGCGACGCTCAGACCGCCCGCCGGTGGTCAGTCGTCGATCGGTTCCAGACGATAGCCGTGCTGGTAAACCGTCTTGATGCGATAGCCCCGCTCGGGGCGAATCTGCAAACTACGCCGAATGCGGCTGATATGCACGTCCACGGTCCGGGATTCGATCGGGGTCATGATGCCCCAGACTTTCTCCAACAAGTGGGCGCGGGACATCAGCTTCCCGACGTTCTGGAACAGATAGCAAGCGAGCTCGTAGTCCTTATCGGTGAGCTTGACCGGCTCCTCATCCAGGGTGATCTGGCGGCGACCACGATCGATCGTCCAGGGTCCCACGGTCATCATTCCTTGATCATCCATGTCAGCGACACCCGCCCGGCGCCCGAGGGCATTGAGGCGAGCCAGCAATTCCGCTTGTTTCACAGGCTTAACCATATAGTCATCGGCGCCCTGACTCAGTGCGCCGACAATCGACGACTCATCATCACGCTGAGTAGCGAACAGCACCGGCGTTTTATTGCCGCTGGCCCGCACCTCCCCGAGCACCGCGTAACCGCTCATGTCGGGGACTTCCCAGTCAAGCACCAGTAAATCGAAGGTGTCTCTGCGCAGCAGGCTCATGAACTCCCGTCCGCTGGAGAGATGCATGCAGGTGTGCCCCGCCTCGCGTAGCCAGTGAGTGACCAGCTCGGCCTGGGCGTGATCGTCTTCTAAATAAGCAATGCGCACCGTTTCTACTCCATCCAATACCGCTGAAGCGTACCCAATCCATCATCGGATCGCGGGAAAAGATTGTAAAATGGCCAGCGACCCGCTGCCATCAACCGCCCTGCGCGGACAGTTTCAGCCCCACCACGCCGGCAATGATCAGGGCCAGAAACCCGAGCCGCGCGGCGCCCAGCGGGTCCTTGAAAAACACCACGCCCAAAAGCGTAATGCCGACCGCCCCGAGCCCGGTCCAGACCGCGTAGGCGGTGCCCACGGGAATACCACGCATGGCGAACGACAAGGCCAGCATGTTTAGCGCGGTAAGCACCACCGAAACCCCAATCGACAACACACCCGGCTGCATCTGGATCCATTTCAGGCTCATCGCCCAGGCGATCTCCACCAGTACCGCCGCCAGCAACACCCACCAATATAGATTCATCCCGAAGCTCCCTGTACAAACGGGCTCGTGACGCGAATGGTCCTGCCGGAAACCCGTAAGAGACAGCACCATCAGCCGCCCCAACCAGCCAGGGCGGCGGCGGCATTATACGCAGCCGCCCTGGCGAGGCCCACCGCCCGGACGGGCGCGAACGCATGGACGGCGCCGATCCAAACCGCTATCATGCGCGTCCCGAATCGCAGCATGGCCGTCACGCACCAGAAACCGCGGGACGGCCACCAACAAGTTTTGCGCCCGTAGCTCAGCTGGGCGGAGCCGGATCAGCGAAAGC
>JBELJS010000003.1:26594-99639 GCA_042090255.1 Alcanivorax sp.
CCGGGGAGCGTTAACGGCGCATCGCGCCGTCAGGCCGTCACGCACCAGAAACCGCGGGACGGTCACCAACAAGTTTTGCGCCCGTAGCTCAGCTGGGCGGAGCCGGATCAGCGAAAGCAGTGCTTTCGCCCGGCGGAGCGCTCCTTGCCATGCAGGGCAAGGAGCCGGACCCGGTGAAGCCGGGGAGCGTTAACGGCGCATCGCGCCGTCAGGCCGTCACGCACCAGAAACCGCAGGACGGCCACCAACAAGTTTTGCGCCCGTAGCTCAGCTGGATAGAGCGTTGCCCTCCGGAGGCAAAGGTCAGAGGTTCGAATCCTCTCGGGCGTGCCATATTCTCCAACGGCTTGCGCACAGGCGTAGGCCTTGGAATATCCGGCCCCGCAACTATTTCATCTGGCGAGAGGCGGCCTCACGATAGTCTCTGGGCGAGCAGCCCAACCAACGGCGAAAGGCACGGACGAATCCGCCGGCATCGGTGTACCCCAGATGGGCGGCCAGCTCATCAATCTTCATTTCAGTATTTTCCAGTAGCTGAATCGCGAGTTGCTTGCGCTCCTCTTCAACGATTTCCCGATAGCTGACGCCCTCCTGCTCCAGCTTCCGGCGCAAGCTTCGCGGTGACAGCGCCAACGCCCCGGCCATGCTGTCCAGGGTCGTGCCAAGCCCCATGTCGCCCAGCAGCTTCTGACGCACCCTGCCATCCAGTCCCGTGGCGTCCATTCTTCGCACGCGAAGACGACACTGCTCTTCGAGCAACCGGACAAGATCCTGGTCGTAGCTTGAAAACGGCAATTCCGCGTCGGCACGGGTCACCGTGACACTGTTTCTTCCGCCGTTGAAGACGGGTCGCACGCCGCAGACCGACTGAATATAGTCCGCGCCCACTCGCGGCCTGCCCGTGAACACGACGCTTTTGACGGCGATGCCGGATAGCGACAGCTCCTTGATCAGGTTGACCGTGGTCGCCATGTCACGTTCGAGAAGAAACTGCCGCAGGTGAAGCGGGATCTCGCCGGGATCCAGACTGATGCCGAACTCATCGTCGCTATCGATCAACGCGATGCGGCAATAGGCGGTACTGAGTGGCAAATAGCGCACGCCCATGCCTACCGCGTCACGGAGTGTTCTGCTGGTCCTGAGCGCGAACCCCCAAACCCCGAAGGTGGCAAGACTGTATTGCAAGCCGAGCTCGAACCCGGACGCGGGGCCGTCCGGAAGCGCCAGCATGAGGTTCTCGATCAGGCGCATCTCTTGCGCGCGCGTGACGAAGCCTTCGCCGCCGGAAAGCGCCTGTTCCGATATCCCGGTCCCCAGCAGGCAGGCCGCCCTATCGACGCCATGACGCTGCGAAAAGTGGATCATGACCTGGCTCACCGCGACCGGGTGGCGCTGTTCGTCGTTGCACATCCTAGAACGCGGGCTTTTCAGGAAAGGAAACAATGGCCACTTATTCACCCCTAATGGCCACTCTAGCTATTCAGCTGGTGGCTGGAACACCGTAGTTTCTGATCACGACTACGCAAGGACAACGGTTGCAATGGACGAACGCTCACTGAACAAACAGGCCATCGCCAGCGCTAAACACTATATGGGGAAAGTGGCGTGGCCGACAATCGCCCTCACCGCTGTGGTGGTAAGCGCGTTTATCGGCTGCTTGGCGTTGTTTGCCAGCGGTTCGCTGTCGCCTTGGGCGGCGCTTGTCGCTTGTTCGGCTCTCACCTACCTGTCCTATACACCGCTTCATGAGGCGGCGCACGGCAATATCCATGGGCAGAACGACAGCTTGAAGTGGCTTAACGATCTCTGCGGATATCTGGTCGCCCCGATTATCGCCATCCCCTACGCCTCACACCGTATTGAGCACTTTACCCATCACCGCTATACCAACCAGCCCGGCAAGGATCCGGATCTCCTTGTCAGCGGCATGCGCGGAGGCCCGATCGCCGTTTTCATTACCGGCCTGCGGTTCCTCTGGGTCCAGAACAGCTTCTTTATCAAACAAGGATGGGGGGCGGCCTCCATAAAGGAGCGCGCCATCTACGCGATGGAAGTGGCGCTGTCCGTCGGATGGCGCGTGGCGTACCTGAGCCTGGTCGAACAGCCGGGCGTCTTTTATGTGGTAATTCTCGGCTACTTCGCCGGCGGCCTGTTCACCGCCTACTGGTTCGCCTACCGGCCGCACCACCCTTATGGCAGTACGCAGCGCTACCGGAACACCAACAGTTTGATCATGCCAGGCTGGATGAAGCCGGTGGAGTGGTTCTGGCTGGGGCAGAATCTGCACTCTATCCACCACCTTTTCCCGCGCGTGCCCTTCTACAAATACCACGCCCTGCATCGTGACATCGAACCGATCCTGCGGGCGCAGGGCACGCCGATTATCGACATCTTCTCGCGCAAGCCGGTGGCGCCGTCGGTGCCGGGCAGTGACCAGACACATCCATAAACATCCAGCCCCTCACCTGCCCCCGAATATCTGCAACAATGAGGCCCCGAATTCATTCCTGAAAGGGCAGCCTCCATGTTTCGACGCACCAAAATCGTCGCCACCCTCGGCCCCGCCTCCTCCGACACGCAGGCGCTGGCCAACCTGATCGACGCCGGCGTCAACGTGTTCCGGCTCAACTTTTCCCACGGCAGCGCCGACGACCATCGCGCGGTGGCCGGGCGGATTCGCGAACAAGCCGCCGCCCGCGCCCGCAACGTGGCCGTTCTCGCCGATCTGCAAGGCCCCAAAATACGCATCGCCCGATTCCGCGACGGCCCGGTGATGCTAAAGCCCGGCGAGACCTTCACCATCGACACCGCCCTGAACAAGGACGCTGGCGACAGCGGCCAGGTGGGCACCGACTACGCCGGGCTCGCCGAAGACTGCCGCCCCGGCGACACCCTGCTGCTGAACGATGGCCTGCTCGCCCTGGACGTCGAAAATGTGGCGGGCAGCCGGGTCGAGTGCCGGGTGCGGGTAGGCGGTGAGCTGTCCAACAACAAGGGCATCAACCGCCAGGGCGGCGGGCTCAATGCCCAGGCGCTGACCGACAAGGACCGTGAAGACATTAAGCTGGCGGCGTCCCTGGACGTGGATTTTCTGGCGTTGTCGTTCCCCCGCCACGCCGACGACATCCATCAGGCCCGCGCCCTGTATCGCGACGCCGGCGGCCACGGCGACATGGTCGCCAAGATCGAACGGGCCGAAGCGGTCGCCGACCCGGCGGTGCTGGACGACATCATCCTGGCCGCGGATGGCGTGATGGTGGCGCGCGGCGATCTGGCGGTGGAAATCGGCGACGCTGAACTGGTCGGGGTACAAAAACATATTATTCGTCGCGCCCGCGCCCTGGACCGGTTCGTGATCACCGCCACGCAGATGATGGAATCCATGATCCACAGCCCCCAGCCGACCCGCGCGGAAGTCTCCGACGTGGCCAACGCGGTGCTCGACGGCACCGACGCGGTAATGCTGTCGGCGGAAACCGCGGTCGGCGACTACCCGGTGGCCACGGTGGAAGCCATGGACCGCATTATTCTGGGCGCCGAACGCACCTACCAGAGCCGGCCCAGCGAGGACCGGCCCGAGCAAGGCATGAACCACAACGATGAGGCCATCGCCCGCGCCGCCATGCATGTGGCGAACCACCTGGAGGGCGTGAAGGCGATCATCGCCATGACCGAAACCGGTACCACCGCGCGGCTGATGTCACGGGTGCGCTCCGGCATGCCAATTTTCGCCTTTACGCCGGACCCTCGCACCCGTCGCCGGGTGGCGATCTACCGGGGTGTGGAGCCCCAACATTTCGAGATGGCCAGCGACCCCGGCCAGGTCAATCGGGATGCGGCCGATCAACTCCAACGGCTGGGGCTGGTGGAGCGCGGCGACCGTCTGATCCTCACCAAAGGCGACGCGGTGCGCGTGGGCGGCGGCACCAACACCCTGAAAATCATCACCGTGGGCGAGGCCGGCGGCTGACCGGCCCCTCGAAGGCCCTCTATTAACCACCATCAAGCAGACACTTAATAACATCGGGAGAGACCATGGAAACGCCTGCCTTCAATACCCTTGAGATCACCGTCGATGACGGCATCGCCACGCTGTATCTAAACCGCCCGGACCGCATGAACGCCTTTACCCGGGAGATGAAAGACGAACTGCTCGCGGCCTTCGATTACACGGATGCCGACGATGCGGTACGCGTGGTGATCGTCACTGGCCACGGACGCGCCTTCTGCGCCGGCGCCGACCTGTCTTCCGGCGGCGACACCTTCGACTACAAGAAGCGCGGCGGCGAAGGCGCCAGCCCGGACGACGCCCACCGTGACGGCGGCGGCCAGGTGGCCCTGCGCATCCACCGTAGCCTCAAGCCGGTAATCGGCGCGATCAACGGCGCCGCAGTGGGCGTAGGCGTGACCATGCAGCTGCCGATGGACGTACGCATGGCCTCCGAGAACGCCAAGTTCGGCTTCGTATTCTCACGCCGGGGCATCGTCAATGAAGCGGCATCGTCCTGGTTCCTGAGCCGGGTGGTGGGCATCTCCTCGGCCCTGGAATGGTGCTTCTCCGGTCGCGTGTTCAGCGCGGCGGAAGCCAAGGAGCGCGGATTGGTGCGCTCGGTGCACGCTCCGGAGGAGCTGTACCCGGCGGCGGTGGTGCTGGCGAGAGAGTTCGCCGACCAGACCGCACCGGTGTCGGTGGCGGTGATCCGCCAGATGATCTGGCGCATGGCCGGCGCCGAACACCCCATGCAAGCGCACCAGCTCGACAGCCGGGCGATGAAGTCACGGGGCGGCTCCGGCGACGTGCGCGAAGGCGTGGATTCGTTTTTGCAGAAAAGAGCGGCCGTGTTCCCCGACAAAGTATCCGAAGACCTGCCCGATTTTTTCGACTGGCAGGGCGAGCCCCCTTTTGAGTAACCCGTTAACTCGATAACCCGGCCGGGCGGCACGCAAGGGACATATCTTGCAACACTTTCGGCTTGCCAAAGAAAGTGTGCTCGCCCCCGGGCCGCACCTCCGGATATTAGTGAACACCTGTTCCCTTCTCGAAAAATGGAACACCGGGCTGTGACCTGTTCCATTTTTCGAAAACGCGAATGCCGCTACTATTAAAGATTCAGGCGCCCCGAACACCCTGTACATACCAACCGGTATTTTTGTTTACATTAAAAAGACCGGGCGCCTCATTGATTAATTTACCAGTGTTCACATTGTCACCCGGATTTACCTCCCGGCACTGAAAATAAACC
The DNA here is from genome assembly GCA_042090255.1 of Alcanivorax sp. GTDB lineage: Bacteria > Pseudomonadota > Gammaproteobacteria > Pseudomonadales > Alcanivoracaceae > Alloalcanivorax. The sequence goes on from JBELJS010000003.1 coordinate 31,838, forward strand.
ACATACCAATGGGTATTTTGGCGTTTTACAGTATTGCGTCTGTGACAAGAGGGGTTCTAAGATAGTTCGTGACAACCGGGTGAATGGCTGATTTTTCAGGTATTCGCCGAAAGTCTAGTGGACTCTTTCTTCGTAAAGGTGTCCGCTCGGGAGACGATGCCCTGGGAAGGGCATATAAGAGGGCTTCGAGGCCGGCGCTGGATAACCGGAATACGCCCTCAAATACCAATAAACTTCGAAGAAAACAGGACAAAAACAATGGCACTTAAGTGGACCAATAAAGCTCAGGGGGCGCTGAACAGCAGTGCCGACCGTAAACTCCGCATCTCTTCACTGACTAAAGCAATCGGCCTGGCTTCCGTATTCGGCGCCGCCACCGCGCTGTCCCCTGCTGCCCAGGCACTGAAGACCGACTTCGGCGTTGAATACCGCGCCACCGGTTTCTACGCACAATCAGACGCTTTCGACGTTGCCGGCGATCCCCGTAACGACAATGACAATGGCTTCGCCCACCTGATCCGCATCAAAAGCGATTTTCTGGATGAAGACACTGGTATTTCCTTGCACACCAGTCTCGAAGTGGCAGGCGATCGCTGGGTCGGTGACAATCGACCGTCAACTGGCGTAGGCCAGCAAGCCTTCAATACAGGCAACAAAGGCGACAACGTACGTCTAGATTTGGGCTACGTACAGATGCCTTTCGGCCACACCGTGGTACGTGTAGGGCGCCAGGCCACCAGCTACAACAACTGCTTCCTGGTCTGTGACGACCGCCGTGACCGCGTCCTCCTGATCCAACCGTTCAGCAAGACCTTCCAGGTTCTGGCCATCTATGACCGTCGTCGCGACCTCGATACCTTCGAAAACGCTGATAACGGGGACCAGTTCGTATTGGGCTTCGTCAGCAAGCCGATGGGGCTGGACGTCAGCGCCCTGTACATCAAGTACTTGAACAACTACGAAGGTGACATCACCCAAGCCACTAACCCCAGTGGTCCCTATGTAGTTAGTGGGGCGGACCTGTTCTCAGGTTATGTTTCCGGTAACATCGGCGAGCTGGCCAAGGCTACTGTAGGCGCCAACTATTTCACCAACGGCAAGGTAACTACACCAGCCAACAACGGCCAATTCGTGAATGACGACGCCATCTCACAGTATCTTCGCCTGGAAGGTTCTGTAGGCATCATGGACTGGGGCGTACAATACGTGGGCGCTCAGGACGGCGGCCTGATTTCCACAGGCTTTGACACCTATTCCAGCTTGATCAACAGTAACCCGGAGAACACCGCTAGCCCGACCAGCCTGTATACCATGGGACAGAACTTCGGTGTCGAAGACTACGATCAGTCTGTAATTGCGGGCAAGCTGACTTGGAACGTGACTCCCAAATTCGCGGTGACCGGCGCTATCGGCCAACTGGATATCGACAATCCGGGCACCCCGGCGTCTGGGGATGAGCTCGACGATTCCAGCATGTTCTACGACCTGCAGCTGAGCTACCAGGTGAACAAGACCCTGCGCACCTGGGTAACCTACGGCATTCTGGAAGAGAACGAAGCCGGCGCCCTGTCCGGTAACAGTCTGCTGGGCGCTCTGCCCAGTGCTGACTTCTCCCAGGACGACGTACAAGCCGCCAGCGTTAATCTGGCTGTGAGCTTCTAAGCAACAAGGTCCACTTAGTACCACTTAGTGCGTACCACTTCGGAACCGGGACAGTGAAAGCTGTCCCGGTTTCGTCGTTTTTAAAAGCCTGAAACGGCGCTGGACAAGCCCACCGAGGGTTGCGCACACTCTTTCTTCATTGTTACGTATCCGGAACCACCGCCATGACTCAAATCATCCCCCGGCGCGCGCTGATCGCCGCCCTGATCGCCGGCCCGCTGAGCGTCGGCACCCTGGCAGGCTGTGCCACCCAAGGCATGACCACCGAAGACACCACCGCTCTGGTGGACTCGCAAGCCGCTTTCAATACCGACACACCCAATTGGGAAACCCCGTTCTGGGAGCGCTGGATCAATAATGCCAGCGCCGGCAAAGCGGAACGCCCCGATACCGCCGACGGTGAAGCGCCGCTGGCCAATATCGGCCTGGTGCTGTCACCGTCCATTAGCGACGGCGAAGCACTGATCAGCACGCTCTACGCCGACGCCGCCGAGCAAGGCCTGCGCCCACTGCCCGGCGGCCTGGTCGCTGAGACCCTGAACAGCGCCGAGCCCTGCCAGCAGGACCCCGCCGCGCAGGCGTGCCTGGCCAGTCTGGCGGCTTACCCCGGCGTACGCATGCTGGTGGAAGTGTCTCCGGCGCAGAGCGGTGACGGGCTCAGCGCCGAGCTGCACGACACCAGCCTCAATGCGCACTACCGCATCGACCGCTTCGCCAACAGTGAAGCCGGTGCCGCCGCGCTCATGGACGAGATCAACCGGCGCGTGGCCATGGCCCCCTGGTCCAGCCGTGTGTTCCAAGGCGAGGACGGCGGCCTGTATATCAGTGCCAGCCGGGTAAACGGCCTGAATCAAGGCCAGCAACTGGATGTGCGGGAGCCGGGCAAGGCGGTGCGCGCCCCGTCCGGTCAGATGGTGGCGTTCCGCCCCGGGCAGAGCGTCGGCCAGGTGGAAATCGTGGAGTTCGTCGGTGACTACCTGGCGGTAGTGAAGACGGTGTCCGGCCAGACGCCGGACAGCCGTCATTGGATCACGCTGCCCGCCAAGCAGTAACGCGCCGACGTCAGCGTCGGGGCAGGCGGTACAGCCCGGCGTCGCGGTCGGCGGTGAAGAACAAATCACCGTTGGCCGCTTCCACCACATCATTGAACACACCGGTCGGCGGCAAGCCGTCCAGCGCCGGCAGGCCCACGGGCAGGCCCTTGGCCAGCGTGCGGGTGGCGCCGTCCAGCGGGTCAATCTCCAGCAAGCGCTGCTTGCCGACTTCCATCACCAGCAGTTTGCCCGCCGCGCTGACACTGATGCCCTCCGGCATCGCCAGGCCATCACGGACCCGCCGCTTGGACCAGTCCATCGGGTTCACCGCCCAAACGGAACCGCCCGCCGTGGTCACGAACAGGCGCGTGCGGTCGGCGTTGAACGCCATACCCGCCGGGCCGGCCAGCGCCACCACCACCGCCTGCCGCTGTTCGCCTTGCTCACCACTGACACGCAGCAGGCTCCCGGAGCCAAGCTCCGCGACCAACAGGCTGCCATCGGCCAATTGCACGGCGTCGTGAGGGGCCTGGAAGTCATGGAAGCCGTGGGTCATCTCACCGCTGGCCCGGTCGAAGACCTGCACCGTGCCGGTGGCCCAGCTGGACAGCACCACCACGTGCTCATCCGCCCAGGCGTTAAGCGGATACTCCAGATGCGACGCCCACATGCGCCCTACTTCGCGGATGCTATTGCTGCCGGTGTCCATCACCCGGTAAGCAAAGGTGTCGGCGATATGAAGCTGGTCACCGACCATCGCCAAACCGGAAGGCGCGGCCAGCCGGGTGCGCACCAGGTCCCGAACCCGACCGTCGGCCAGATCCACTTCCTGGATGCTGTTGTCGGCCATGTTGGAGACGTAAATCAGGCCGGCCTTTTTATCGATGGCGAGATTGTCCAGCGACGGGCTGAGCTGGGCGACGCGGACTTTTTCGGAACGGCCCGGGGTAAGCCGCAGCAGTTCGCCGGTGGCACTGTCGACCACGTAAAGCCGGCCTTGGCCGTCAAAGTTCACCGCTGCCGGTATCTGAAAGCCGTCAGCGACGGTTTCCATTTCACCGCTGTCGACATTAACGCGCACCACCTCCCCCTTGAACCAGAGCGGGCCGTACAGATCGCCGTCAGGGCCAAACTCGAAACCGTTGAGGCCGCCCATGCCCTCGATAATCTTGCGCGGCGGTTGCTCGCCGCGGCGATCGATCTCGTACAAGGCGTCGCCCATGAACACCTGGGTGGCGAACAGGCGACCGTCGTCGGTGTAGGCGAGGGAATTAACACCCGGCAAACCACTGGCCACGGTACGAATCTCACCGGCGGCGTTGCGGACCCGCAATTCGCCGACCAGATAGGCCGTCCAGGCGATTTCGCCGTCAGGCCCAAATGCGACATCGTCCGCCATGCCCACGGGCGGCGCCACCAACGGGCTGACCGAGCCGGTCTCCCGGTCGACCAGGGACAGCGATTGCCCCACCACGCTGCCGGCCAGCAGACGCCCCTGGGGATCAATCCCCAGGCCGTGCACACCCAGATAGGGCAACGGCCCCTCGACGACGACCGGCTCGCCGTATTCCGCTTCCGGCGGGGGCGGTGGCGCGGTGGTGCAAGCGGCGGCGCCCAACAGCAGCACGCTTAACGACAGCCACCGGCGTTGTGTTAAATGGCTCATGTACGCTCTCCCTGTGTGTTATCGATGTTGTCGATCCAGGTTAGCGCAGCGCATCCAGGCGGGCGAGCCATCGTTGCCCCCGGTTCGAGGCCAGGCCGTCCGCCCAGCGGGTGGTCTCGGGGAGCCGGTAGCGGGTGGTGCAGGTCATCACCAGATCAAGCGCCGTGGCCAGATCGGTGCGGTGGCCCGGGGACACGATCAACGGCCGCGTGCCCACGCGAGTGCGCAGGACGGCGCCCAGCGTGTCCCCGGCGCGGTCCAGCAACGGCGTCCATTCGCCGCGCCCCTCGGGGACCTCACCATGACGACCGGTGAGGCGCTTCTTCGCCACCCCGACCGTTGGCATGCCGGTAAGCACACCCAGGTGGGCGGCGATCCCCAGCCGGCGCGGATGGGCGATGCCGTGGCCATCGCAAAGCAACACGTCGGGAGAGACGCGCAGTTGCTCCAGCGCGCGCAGAATCACCGGGCACTCACGAAATGACAGCAACCCCGGCACATAGGGGAAGGCCACCGGCATGCGGGCCAGGGCGTAGTCGAGCGGTTCGAGAGTACGGTAGTCGAGCACTACGATGGCGGCGCGCGCGGTATCGGCGTTCTCGAAGCCCACATCCACGCCGGCCACCCGGGTGACCGGTGGCAGATCAGCATTCAAGCACACCTGAGCGGCGGTCTCTTTCTGTATCGCGCGGGCACGTGGCGCGTCCATGTTGGCCCACTGTTGTCGTAGCGCTTCGGCTGTAATCACTTCGAACCTGGCCCTCGTTGCTCGGCGGTCACGAGGTACCATGTTAAACAAAAAAAAGCCGGCATGGGGAATGCCGGCATAAGAAGGCGAGCTGGCGGGACCTGCCAGCCGCACCGTGGACCTGATGGTGGTTTAGAATTTCAACTGCGCGCCCACCGACACGGACCAGGGGTCGCGGTTGGCGAGCGTGGCGAGCTTATCGCCGTGGGCGTAGTCAACACCTTTGTAGGACGCCTGCTCACCGTTTTTGGTGGTGGTCACCATGGTGTGCAGCAGGACCCGATCATTGAGCGCATGGAACAAGCCCAGGCTGTACTGATCCGCGTCGTCGTCCCCGGCTTCGCTTTCTTCCGCATGGTTCCACTGCGCCGCCACGACCCAACGCGGCACCACGGAGTAGAACAGCTGAAGACCGTAGGCTTCGCGATCCAACGATGCGAAGTTCTCCGGTTCAACGTTCTCATAGAGGCCGCTGACGATTGCTGGGCCGATGCTGTAACGCACCGAACCGCGATAGGCGTCCAGCTCCCCGGTGCCGAAGAAGTCACCGTAGTTGATAAAGGCGGCATTGATGTCTAGCGGGCCCGGCTGCCAACGCAACCAGCCGCTGTAACTGGCGCGGTCGTTGTCGTCCACGGACTTGATCGAACCGGCCTGGTCGGCGGCGTACTGCAAGGCCAGGGACACATCACCTTTTCTGATTTTCCAGTTCAAACTATTGGCGCCGAGAAGGTCGAGCCGGGCGCCGGAGCCGTTGGCGGCGGCGCCGAGAATGGCGTGGCTGTCGCCGACGGTGGTATTGAAGTAGCCCAGGTACTGTACGCCCATGTTCTTGAACGGCGTGTTGATCTGACCGACCAGAAAAGTGCCGGCCGGGCTCTGCAGGCCCAGGAAGGAATCGCGCGTGGTCCAGACGTCGCCGGGGTCATCGTCGTCGATATCCACCTGTTGCTCGTACTGCCACAAGAACATATAGCGGTCGTTCAACGGCACTTCGCCCCGGAACCCGAACATGCTGGTGTTACTGGACACGCTGATATCGCCGTCGGACAACAGCGGGTTGGCGTCGGCCTCGGCGGCGGTGACATCGGCATCGGAGTACTCCGTGGACAGCCGCAGTGCGCCGTACAACTCCAGAGGCTTATGAATGGACTGTTCCGGATTGGTGACCTGATCCAGAACCTGAACGGCGGCCGCCTGACTTACCAGCGGAAAAGCGGTGGCGGCGGCCATAACAGTGATACCAACCGGCAAGCGAAACAGGCGGTGTTTCTTTTTTATCATCATGGTCTCCTCGAGCATTTGTTGTGTCATTCATTCAATGAGGGTTAGGAACGGCCGGAGAGACGGGCCGCTTCGGAACGGTATATCTGGGCCGACACAAAAGACGGTGATGCCTCGGCCAGGTCCTTAAGAAGTTCCGCTTTCAATGCGCGGGCGCGCCGCGCGTAATCGTCCGCCGGCGACTCCGGGGACAACAGGTCCAGAACATGCAGCGCCAGTTGCGGGCGCTGGTTGTCACGGTGCGCCTCGGCGCAACGCAGCAGGTGATCGGGGTCGGCCACCGCTTCGCGCAAGGCGGCGTTCACCTCACCGGGCGCGGCCGGGTGCAGGTGTGTGGCGTTACGATCCCACCAGCCGTTTTCCGAGCGCCAGATATCGCGCACGATGTACTCCGGCATGCCGTAGCTCGGGCTCATCCAGCGGTGCCCGAAAAGCGCCTCGGGATATTCCATGTCATGCAAGATTTCCCACTCATTCATGCCACGATTCATGCGCGCCACGGTTTCACGTCGCAAGTAACGCAACGCGTCCACGGTCAGTTGCATGGCTTCACGAACGGATTGGGCGCCATTAACCGGTTTGCCGAACTCTGGAACCAGAATTTCCGGTTCCAGAGCCATCAGGCGTTCCATGGTATCGGCCCAGCGCACAGGGTCGCGCAGCGTCCGCAGGGGCGTGCCAATGTTGGGGATCGATTTGATAAACGCCGGACCGGCGTAGAGCACCTTGCAGTCGGGAATCCACAGCGCCATGGCGTCATCGGTTTCCGATGGGGCGGCCAGCACCTCGACGCAGCGGTCGCCGCCGTCAATCACATGCCGCTCCTCGAATTCCACGGTGGGAAAGGTGAACCACTTTTCCGGCGGTTTTTCAGGCATGCTGGCGTTGAACTGGATACCATTGAGGTGCGCTTGAAGCCCCCAGGTTTCCTGGTAGCGGCGGTAGCGGCGTGCCAGGCGCGCCTGCGCAATACGCTGCGGCGCCGGGTCGCCACGACGTTTGGCGTCTTCAACCCAGTAGTGCATGCCGTGGTTGTAACCCACATGCCCATGGCTGTAGACGATCGCCAGCAGCGGTTTATCAGACAAAGCGCGCACTTGCTCTACCATCGCCCGGGTGACCTTGCCGCCCGGGCCGCTGTCGGTGAGAATCAGGCCGCGCTCGGTTTCCACCAGCACACTGTTGCCCTGGCCGCCGACCAGGTGAACCCGGTCGGCGACAGGCACTGATTCTTTTTGCGCCAGCAAAAAATCACTGACGATTTCCGGTTGCTCGTTATCCTGTTGTTCTGTCATTGGAAATCTCCTTTACCAAAGGCCGCCTAGCCCGCGCGTTGAACCCGGGGCAAACGATAGCGACCGTTTCGCAGCGACGATTTCGGCATGTAACCGCGGAACACCAAAGCGAAGGGGGTAGCGGGCGACGGCAGCCAATTGTTCTCGCGCTCTTCGCCGGGGTTATCGGCACCGATCCAGATATCCAACGAACCGTCGTCGTTAAAGGCGAGCCCGGGCGAGCGGTCGCCCAGGGCGTAACGGCGCAGCGGTGTGTCGGCAAAGAAGAACTGGCCGTCGTCCATGGCCTCGTAAAGGCTGAGTGACCAGAACGAGTCCAGCGGCGGCATCTCGCCGGCGGAAAAATGCAGGTGATAATTGCTGTTGCCGTCGAAGAGGCCGTGCGCCTGGTCACCGTCGGCGCGCATATACATGGCTTCTTCCACCGGCAAGGCACCCAGACCGCCGACCGCGATAACCGCCCGCAAAAGATAATCTTGGCCGTAATCTCCGGTGCGCGCACTGGGGTAGGTCCAGCCCTCGGTCACGGCGCCACGGGCCCCCTGCACGGTAATCAGGAAATCCTTCGCCGCTTCCACGCCTTCTTCGATGGCGCGGGCCTGCTCGTCGTCGAAGCGCTCGGCATCGAAACGCTGATCCGGACCAATGCCCAAGGGCGCGATCTGGCGCAGTATGCCCTGGTCGGTCACCGGTGGCGGCTCTCTGCGCAGCAGCGCGTTGGCCGCCGCGAGGTATTGCCGCCAGGGCGCATCACGCAGCACCGGGTCGCCCGGGGTGACCTCCTCGGACACGGCGTCTTCGTTAATAAACAACCCGTCCTGTACCGCGCAGGCGGCGGCGAGATCGTCCGGGCCGTCCACCAGCACGCGGGCGAGAGCCCAAACGCGCGGCGTGGGTGCGCGAACCACATCTCCGGCATCGTCCGGAACCGCCTGATTGGGGCCGACAATGGTGTACCGACCGCCATCACCACCGGTGGTGCGTGTGCCCAGAATCGCGAAGTTATTGGTGTACATATCCATGAACGCCAGCGAGAAATAGCGCTCACCGGTGGGCGGCACGGTAATGGTGATCGGCCCTCGGGAAAGGTCCAGCCAGGCGTCTGAATACAGCGTGTCGTTATTCGGCGTGGTGATCCAGCGGCTGCGGTGGTTGAGCAGCTTACGTGCGTGGTTAAACGCATTCGCGCCGTTACCCATCCGCCATTTTCGTGTCATCTCCATGATCACCAGAGGCGCTGTGTATAGGTAGGCGCGTTTAGCCAGATCGCGCAAGGCGGCCGGATCAACGGTGGGGTAACTGTCGCTCATACATTTTCCTCGTTAGACGTTTCACGGTCGTTGTCACGACCGATGACCAAGGCGTCCAGCGCCACCGCGCCCCGGCCTTCGGGACGCACCAACACCGGGTTGATATCAAGACTTTCCAAGCCGTCGCCGGCGGCAACAGCGAATTCGGAAACGCGAACCAGCAAATCAGCGAGTGCCGCAACATCCGCCGGCGGCCGGCCTCGGGCGCCGAACAGCAAGTCACGGCCACGCAATTCGTCGATCATGTCGCTGGCCATGGCGGGGGTCAGGGGCGCGGTTCGGAAACTCACATCGCCGAGTACCTCGACAAAAACGCCGCCTAAACCGAGCATCATTACCGGGCCGAACGCGGGGTCGCGCTGCACGCCAACGATGCACTCCACGCCCTCGCCTTCCATTGGCGACAGAAGGACGCCATCCAGGCTTGCGTGCGGGCAGGCGTTACGGGCAGCCTCGGTGATTTCCGTGTACGCCCGGGCGACCGCTTCCGGCCCTTCCAGATTGAGGCGCACACCACCGATGTCGGACTTATGGCCGATGTCGGCCGATGCGATTTTGCCGACCAGCGGGCAATCAAACGTCTTGGCGGCGGCGGCGGCTTCTTCCGCGGACGCCACCAAACGATGCCGGGGCACTGACACACCCGCCTGCGCCAACAGCGCAAAGCTGTCGGCTTCCGAATGGGTTTTCGCTTGCAACCGGATCGGTTCCGCGACGGCGCCGTTCACCGGTGCGCGGGGCGCATCGGCAAAGCCGCTGGCGAACCCGGCCAGGGCCGCGAGCGCACGCACTGCACGGGTCGGATCCTGAAAGGCCAGGCAACCGTTTTCCTCAAGGAGACGTCGCACCTCCGGCTTGAACACCGACACCGCGCAGAACAGCCGATCCGGATAACGGTCGCGCACCGCCACGATCTGGCGGACGATCTCCTCGCCCATGGGGCCACCACCGGCGGCGGCCAGGAAGGCCAGCATCATCCGGTAATCACCGTCTTCGAGCATGATGTCCAGGCTGGTCTCGAACAGGCTCATGTCGTTGGTGATTTGCCCGGTAATATCCACCGGGTTGCGCGGCGCCGCGAACGGCACCAGCTCGCGAATGCGACGTTGCCCGTTGTCCGCCAGCGCCGGCAAGGTCAGGCCGACATCATCAGCGGCGTCGGCGATCAACACCCCGGCACCGCCGGAGACGGTGAACACGCCCAGCTCATTGCCCTTGGGCAGCCCGGCCACCGACACCGCGTAACCGACATCGAAGAACTCTTCGATCGAATGCGCGCGGTAAACCCCGTACTGCCGGAACACCGCGTCGAACACCGCGTCCTCGCCCGCCAGCGCGGCGGTATGGGAGGCCGCGGCCTGAGCGCCGATCTCGGTACGCCCGACCTTGGTGATCACCACCGGCTTGCCGGCATCGCGAGCGGCGGCCAGGGCGCGCTCCAATTTACGGCCGTCACGGCAGCCTTCCATATAGCCGAGAATGACATCGGTATCCGGGTCCTTGGCCAGCCACGCCACGCAATCCGCGAAGTCGACACCGCCCTCGTTACCCGTGGTGATCCAGTAGCTGAGGCCCAGGCCGCGCTCCCGGGCCAGAGTAAAAGCGTAGGCGCCATAAGCACCGCTTTGGCTGACCAAACCGATACGACCCGATTGGGTCACGCCCTGCCCGACCACCGGCGAAAAGGTCGCGAACACCTTATCGGCGAGATTCATAAAGCCCAGACAATTGGGGCCAAGGACTCGAACGCCGGCGTTACGGGCACGTTCCACCAACGCGGCCTGGGCCTGCGCGCCCTCATCGCTGATTTCCGCAAAGCCGGAGGAGAACAACACAATGCCGCTGACGCCGGCGGCAATGGCGTGGTCCACCGCGGTGGGCGCCATCGCCGCGGGCACCGCGACAATCGCCAAATCCACTTGGCCGGCGACGTCACCGATCGTGGGGTACGCGGGCAGGCCCTGAATTTCCGAGGATTTCGGGTTGATCGGATAGATCTTCCCGGCGAACCCCTGGGCCAACAGGAAGGCGATCGGCAAACCGCCGATTTTAGTGGGCGTCGAGGACGCCCCGATGACCGCTACCGAGCGCGGCTTGAATAGCGGGTCCAACGAATCGATGGCCAGATCGGGGGTGTTGATTACGCCCATTATTCAGCCTCCGGCGGAATGGCGCTGTCCGGCACGTCAAAGCCACTCTCCCGGTAGTAGCGCAAAGCGCCCGGGTGCAGCTTGCCGTTCATCTGGCTAAGCGCGTTGTCTTCGTTGATGGTTTTCATGAACTCAGCGGCGTTATAGAAGGCCTGCAGGTTCTCGAAAATAGTTTTGGTAACCTGATAAACCAGCTCTTCGTCCACGTCTTTGTGGGTGCCCAGGCCCACCCAGGTGCCCACGGCGTTGACCGGCTCGGTATTGACCTGGTTTTCGCCATAAATGTCCGGCGGAATTTTCATAATGGTACGGCCCGGCAAACCCATGACTTCTTTCATCGGCTCGGTGTCCATGGCTTCTTCCGGAATATCCAGGAAGCGTATTTCCTGAAGCAATGCCAGTTGCTGAATACCGGCGGAGGGTAGCTCGGTGGGGCCGATGTAAAGATCCACCTGTCCGTCTTGGAAGGCTTGATTGCCAGAGCTCCAGTCAAGCTTCGGCATCTGGTAATCCTCGCCGGCTTTATAGCCGGTAGCGCCTTCGACGATCGACAACGCCACCAGAGTGGCCGCGCCGCCCGGGGGCCCGATAAACACCCGCTTGCCCTTGATTTGCTTCAGCGACGTGATGCCGGAGTCGGCGGGCACGATGATGTGGTAGGGCCCGAGCGGGAAGTTCATGATCTGGCGAACGTTTTTATACAACTCCGGCGCCCGCTCCATTTGCGCGAACATACCGGTGCCGGTGCTCATGAAATGGTTGATGGACGGCGATGAAAGAAACAGATCAACCTGCCCTTTGGAGGCATCCAACGTCGACCGCGTAGACGACATCCCGGCGGTCAGGTTGATATCCACCGGCAGGTTTTTCTGCAGTACGGATTGCAAGGTCACCGCGAACACGTAAGGGGAAGAACCGGCCTGGGCGGTGTGCATTCGAATGTTGGTTTCCGCCGCCGCGTGCCCGGCCAAAGCCGTGGCCGCTAGCAGCATCAACGCTCTGCCCAGAGCTGCAATGGGGTTGTTGCCTTTCATCGTACGGTTTGAATGTCTCATATGATTCTCCCGAGATTCGTTTGTTATTCGCTTGAAGAACTGCCTGCGGCGGCGCCGCTCCAGCGCCGCGTTAAAGGCGTCAAGTAGCTGGCACCCAGAGTCAGCAGCGCCAGTGCGAAACCGATCAGCTCCAGGCTGTTGCCTTTGGCCACCAACAGGCCGGCGATCACGAAGCGCAGCACCCGCGCGGCGGTACTCAAACGCGCCGCGCCAAAGCCCGCGAACGCCGTGGTCAGCGCCCAGATCACCAACACGATGCGAGCCACGCCCCACACCAGCGCGCCCCACTCGAAGTGGTCGCCAAGCAACAGCAAGGACGGATTGAAGACGAACAAGAACGGCACCACGAAACCGACCATGGTCAGGCGCATGGATACCAGACTGACTTTCACCGGGTTGGCGTCGGCCAACGGCGCCGCGGCGAAAGCGGCGATTGCCACCGGCGGGGTGACCGCCGACAGCACGCCGAAATAAAGAACAAAAAGATGCGCGGCGACGATCGGCACATCAAAGCTGGACAGCGCCGGCCCCATGACCAGCACGATGATCAGATACGCCGGCAGTGTCGGCATGCCCATGCCGAGAATCAGACAGCCCAGAGCGGTGAGCAGCAGGCTGATAAACAAGCTTTGCTCGCCCAGCGCCGCCACCGACTGGGCGAAGCTCAACCCCAAGCCAGTGAGGTCCATGCCCGCGATAACAATGCCGATGGCGCCCACCGCGATCATGATCCGTGAACCGGAGACGCCGCCACGAGCCAACGCGCCGAACAGCGCCTGCGGCCGGCGGCGCATTTCCGGGTTCAAAAAGCCGAACACCACCGCCGTGATCACCGCCCAAACGCCGGCCATGGCCGGTGAACGACCGCTAGCGAGAACCGCGATCACGGTGACTACCGGCGCCACGAACATCAGCGACAGCACCCAGTCCTGGCGGGTAAGTACCGGCAGTTCATCGGCCGGCGTGGGTTTGATGCCCTGCCGGCGCGCTTCGTAAAACACCGCGCAGAACAATGCGGCGACATAAAAGAACGCCGGCAACAGCGCCGCCACGCAGATCAACAGGTACGGAGTGCCGGTGAGCTGAGCCATCATGAAGGCGGCGGCGCCCATCACCGGCGGGATCACCTGGCCGCCGGTGGAGGCCGCCGCCTCCACCGCGCCGGCGAAAGCGGGGCTGAAGCCGCGCCGTTTAATCATTGGAATGGTGAAAGCGCCGGTACCCGCGACGTTGGCGGCGACACTGCCGGACATGGTGCCGAACAGCATGCTGGCGAGAATCGCGGCATGCGCCGGGCCGCCAGGCAACCAACCGGTTACCCGGATCGCCATGCGCACCAGCGCCGGCCCAGCGCCAGTGGCTTCCAGAATGACGCCAAAGATAATGTAGATGAACAGCAGCTCGATCATCACCGCCACCGGGGTACCGAACACCCCGGTGAAGCCGTACCACATGCCCTGCATGACCTGATCCAATGAGAACCCCGCATGGCGCAAGCCGCCCGGCAGAATCTCACCGAACAGGCAATACACCAGCGTCACCGCCGCGAACAGAGACAGGCCCAGCCCGAACTCGCGGCGGGTCAGTTCTATCAACGCGATCAAACCACCCAGCGCGATAAACTGATCGGTACGGCTGTAATCCACCAGCATGTTCTGCATGCCGTCCGCGTTGACGACGAAACGCTGAATGGCGAGCAGAACCATCGTCACTAGAAGCGCGTCCAACGCCCACAGCAGGAAGCGACCACCGCGCGCCGACAACGGATAGATCGTCACCAGCGGCTTAACGCATACCGCCGCGACGATGCAGGCGGCAAACGTCAGCGGGCGCTGATAGCTCGGATCGAAAATGCCGAACAAAGACGTGTAAACGGTCACTGCCGCGAGCATCAGACCCACGGCCATGCCAAATTGCCGTATGGAAAAGGCGAACACTCTCTCCTCCTGCGATCCGTGACGACCGCTTTCGTGTTGTTGTAAGCCTTATCAGATCATGCATTTTTAATGTGTGTCAATTACATATCATTCTTAAGGTCTGACTTGTCGACCCACCAGTCATTCTCCAGACCTCCATTTCTCCGCCACGCCAGCATCGCCGCCAACGACCGTCAACGGAGTGCGTCTGATTCCATGCAACCGCCTTAACCCTCTGTTTCGGCTTCAAAAACCGCGCATATAAACATGAAGCCGCCCTTTCGAGCACAACCGTAAACGCCACCAGGTCCAGCCAGTCGATGCTCAAAAGGCAAGCGCACTGATTTCACGATGCGATGGACACAGGCCACCACAAACGATCAAAAAGCAACCAAAGCACACGCCCCGGCTATCTTTTTTAATTGCATGGCATTACTTTAAGTAACACCCCACGTATCCGGGGACCGATCCGTATGAGAAAAAGGAGAGCAAAATGACCGAGACCGACCTTCGCGCTATCGGCGACGCCTGCTGGGAGCGTTTTAACTTCGGGCGGGACTGGAACCGGCACCTGCAAGGCAGCCAGTTGATCCCGATTGATGAGGGCCTGGCGTACATCGCATCACGCGGGGTTGTGGGCAATGTCACCGTGGTGGATACCGACGACGGCCTGATCGTGATCGACAGCGGCAGCCGGCACACCGCAAGCAGCATCCATCAGGCTATCCGGGAGTGGTCACAAAAGCCGATTCGCAATGTCATCTACACACACGGTCACGTGGACCATGCGTTCGGCACACCGCTGTTCGACGCGGAGGCAGAACGCGTCGGCGAGGAGAAGCCGGAGGTGATCGCACAGGCGAATATACGCCGTCGCTTCCAGCGTTATCGCGACAGTGCCGACTGGAACGCCCACATTAATGGTCGCCAGTTCAAAGTGGCGGGCTTTAAATGGCCGCAAGAGTACCGTTACCCGGACACCTTCTATGAAGAAGAAATGACGCTGGAACGTGGCGGCCGACGGCTGACCCTGCATCACGGCATGGGGGAAACGGACGATCACACCTGGACCTGGATCGCCGACGCGCGCACCGTGGTCACCGGTGATTTCATCATCTGGGCGGCGCCGAACGCCGGCAATCCGCAGAAGGTTCAGAGGTTCGCGGCGGAATGGGCACGCGCGCTGCGCGCCATGGCGGCTAAGAAACCGGCGGCGCTAGTGCCCGGTCACGGTCCCGCGGTGTTCGGTGAGGAACGCGTCGCGACATTGCTCGACGATACCGCCTCGTTTCTGGAAAGCATTCACCAACAAACGCTGGAAGGTATGAACCAAGGCCACAAGCTGGCGGATATTGTGCGCCAGGTAGAGCTTCCCGAGGGCATGCTCGACAAACCCTATTTGCACCCCACCTACGACGACCCGGAATTTCTGATCCGTAACGTCTGGCGCCTCTATGGGGGCTGGTACGACGGCAACCCCGCCCACCTGAAACCGGCCCATCCGGACGATCTGGGTCGCGCGGTCCGCGACCTGGCCGGCGGCGCCGACGCCCTGGCCGACGCCGCGCAACAGCACTTCGAACAGGGCAACCTGCGCGTCGCCGGGCACCTTTGCCAGTTCGCGGTGGATGCAGAGCCCGGGCATGTGCGGGCCAACCAGGTACGCGCGGCGGTGAACCGGGCACGCGCCAAAGAAGAAACCTCATTGATGGCAAAAGGCATTTTCACCGAAGCCGCCAATGTGTCCCTGCGCGCCATCGGCGAAGACGAGCAAAGCCTTTACGACGGCAAGCGCGTTGGCATCGGCTCCTGATCAATGCCGCAGTGGCCAGTCCTCGTCACTTTGCTCACGACGTAACGCCACGTCGGTGTAGGTGTCCATGGGCTGGCTGGCGGTGGCGGACTGGATCGCCGTGACGGTTTCCGGAGACAGCGGCGCGTCCATAAAGGCGGCCGCCGTGGCGATCAGATCCTGCACCCGAATCCATGCTTCTTCGCGCCGGAACTGTTCCGGTTTCTCGCCCTGTATTTGCTCGATGGCGGCCATGCCATTGAGATGCATATACATCATGCTGACGAAACGCTGATCGAGAATACTGGTGGGCAGATAAGGCTTGGCCTCACGCATCGCCTTGATCGACTCGTTCAACCCTTGGTCGTGAAGACCACTGAACTGTCGCCAGGCGCTCCGGTCCACACGCAACTGGACCAAAAACCGCATGTAGTAGCCCGGTGCCTGGCCGGCATCCAGCAGGTAATGCGCCAGCGGGAGGATGCAGCAGCGGGCGATTTGCCAGGATGATAACGGGACGCCATTATTTTCAGAGCGCAGCTGTTCGATCATCGCCATGCGCGCGTCGTCCATCGGCTTCGAACGCAGATGCAGTATCGACTCGATGATCGCGTCCCGCGAGCCGAAGTGGTAATGAATCACCGATTCGTTCTTCTGCCCCGCCTCCTCACGGATCTGCCGCAAAGTCGCGCCATGCAGTCCGTTCAGAGCAAACACCTTTTCCGCTGCCAGCGTAAGATCCAGCCGGGTGCCGTTCTTCGCACTACGCTTGGGTTTCTTCGCCGCCGGTTTTTCTTTCGCGCCAGGCATGGCCTCTCCCCTATCCCGCCATTAATGCAATTAATGGCCCTATACTAACAGCTCAGGGAGCGGCAAGCAGGCCCGCCATCGCGCGCCACCACTGAGCCATGGCAGCGGGTTCGCGACCGGGCGCGCCGGCGGCGTGCCCGTAATCGGAATTGAGAATCTCAACGCGGCCGCCGTTGATCAGAGCGGCCTCGTGGCGGGCGTCGTCCACGGTGAAGTAAAGGTCGGTGAGGGACGGCATCACCAGGGTGCGCGCGGTGATCGCCCCCAGAGCCATACGGTAATCGCCGCCGTACTGGTCGTTGTCGCCAGGGTCGGCACTTTCCCAGGCGTGCATCACCGCGAGCAGATCATTGGCGTCCTGAGCCAGATGGTCCTGTTCCCAAAAGCGCAGCAACGCGTCGATATCCGCGAAACCCAGGTTGCGATACAGCCCTCGACGGAAGAACGCCTGGCTATAGGCCCAACCGGCATAGACCCGGGCAAACGCCTTCAGCCCGGCCCGTGGCGCCTGCTGATAATCACCGCCGTTGTACACCGGGTCCGCCATCAGGGCACTGCGCACACCGTCAAGAAACACCCGGTTGTGGGGCCAGCAACGAGCCGTGGCGCACACCGGCAGCAGGCGCCGTACCCGGTGCGGATGCAGCGCCGCCCAGAGATAGGACTGCATGCCGCCCATCGACCAGCCGGTGGCCAACGCGATGTCCACATCGCCGAACCAAACCTGCAGGGCCCGGCGCTGGGCTTCCACATTGTCGTCCAGAGTGACCGCGGGAAAGCGGTGCCCCGACTGTGACGGGTGGCAACGGCTCGGCGAGCTGGCGCGCCCGTTGCCGAACATATCGAACAGCACCACGCAGTAGTTTCCGCCGGCCAGCGGGCCACCCGCACCAACAAGGGGCAGGCTGCCCTCATACGTACCACCGTAATAGCACGGCACGATCACCAGATTGTCCCGGCGTGCGTTCAACTCGCCGATCTGGTGCGCGGTAAGCACCGCGTCACGCAACACGCCGCCTTCTTTAAGCGGCAAATCGCCAAGCCGAATTTGTCTGTTAAACCCTTGTTTCTGAAACACTCTTTCTCTCCTTGCACGCCGGGTCGGGCAAACCGGGAAGGCCGTGCATCCGGGATTATATATACAGGCTGGCATGTATATTGAATGAAGGAATCGTGCCAAGGCGCACCGGAGCGCCCAGCGACGGAACCGACAGGAGAGAAACCGATGAATGCCTACCAACCCGTTGAATCCCTGCGCCAGGATCTGGCGGAAAAAGGCGTGAAGTACGCCATGGCCAGCTACGTGGATATCCACGGCGCCATCAAGGGCAAGTTCGTGCCGCTGAATCACCTGGACCGCATGATGAAAGGTTCGGAGCTGTACACCGGTGCGGCCCTGGACGGTGTACCCCAAGACATCAACGACGACGAAGTGGCCGCCATGCCCGACGCCGCCAGCGCCACCCAGTGCACCTGGAACCGTCAGCTCGCCTGGTTCGCCAGCGACCTGCACCTTAACGGGCAGCCGTTCCAGGCCTGCTCCCGTCATATTCTCAAGCGCCAGCTGGCGGCGGCCGCCGAGCTGGGCTTCAGCTTCAATCTGGGTATCGAAACTGAATTCTTTCTGTTCAAGGACACCGGGGACGGCGGCTTCGCGCCGATCAGCGACCGCGACGTGCTCGACAAACCGTGCTACGACCCCAGCGTACTGATGGACAACCTGCCGATCATCGACGAGATCGTGGACGCCATGAACGAACAGGGCTGGGACGTCTATTCCTTTGATCACGAAGACGCCAACGGCCAGTTCGAAACCGATTTTATGTTCACCGACGCCCTGAACATGGCCGATCGCTTGGTGTACTTCCGCATGATGGCCAACGAGATCGCCCGCAAGCACGGCGCCTTCGCCAGCTTCATGGCCAAGCCGTTCGCCGACCGTACCGGCAGCGGCGCGCATTTCAATATGTCCCTGGCGGACATCGACAGTGGCAAGAACCTGTTCGAGCCGGACGGCGACGACCCCCACCAGTGCGGCGTATCACCACTGGCCTACCACTTTATCGCCGGGGTTCTGAAACACGCCCGCGCCATCTGCGCGGTGATCGCGCCCACGGTCAACAGCTACAAGCGCCTGGTGCAGCGCGGCGCCATGTCCGGCTCCACCTGGGCACCGGTGTACTGCTGCTACGGCAACAACAACCGCACCAACATGCTTCGTATCCCGTCCCAGGGCGGGCGTGTGGAATGCCGTGCCCCGGACATCAGCGGCAACCCCTACCTGGGCGCGGCGATGATGCTGGCCGCCGGCCTGGAAGGGATTCGCGAAAAACGGGAGCCGGGCGAACCGCACCGGGAAAACATGAACGACCACAGCCTCGCCGAAATCAAGGCGATGGGCATCGAAATGCTGCCGCGCACCCTCGACGAAGCGATCGATGCCTTCGAGGCGGACCCGCTGTCCCGCGACGTGTTCGGTGATCTGATGTTCGACAGCTTTATCGACTTCAAACGCTCCGAGTGGGCGCAGTACCACAACCTGGTTTCCGACTGGGAAGTGAAACGCTACCTGAAAATGTTCTGATCCGACCGTACAGGAGAACACCATGACGTTATTCAAACGCACGCTTCACTGGACCGGTGCCGTGGCTCTTGCCGGGGCCATCTCAGCCTCTTTCCTGGTACCCTCCACCGCGCTGGCCGAGGAACGCGACAGCTTCAAGCTGGCCTGGACCATCTACGCCGGCTGGATGCCCTGGAAGTACGCCGACGAGTCCGGAATCATGGACAAGTGGGCGGACAAGTACGACATCGATGTGGAGATCACCCAGATCAATGATTACATCGAATCCATCAACCAGTTCACCGCCGGCCAGTACGACGCGGTGACCCTGACCAGCATGGACGCGCTGTCGATTCCCGCTGCCGGTGGTGTCGACTCTACCGCGTTGCTGATCGGCGACTATTCCAACGGCAACGACGGCCTGGTAATGAAAGACCCGGACGGCGGCGTCGCGTCGCTGAAAGGCGAAACCATCAATCTGGTGGAACTGTCGGTCTCTCACTATCTGCTGGCCCGGGCACTGGAAGAACAAGGTCTGAGCGAGCGCGACGTGAATATCGTCAACACCTCGGACGCGGACATCGTGGCCGCGTTCAGCAGCGACGACGTACGCAACATCGTCACCTGGAACCCGTTGCTCAGTGAAGCGGCCGCCACGCCGGGTGCCGAAATCGCGTTCGATTCCAGCCAGATTCCCGGTCACATCAAGGACCTGACGCTGGTCAACACCGAAACGCTCAAGGACAATCCCAAGCTAGGTAAAGCGCTGGCCGGCGCCTGGTACGAAGTGATGGGCATTCTTGAGGGCAACACGCAGAAAGGCGAAGACGCCCGGGCGTTTCTCGGCGAGGCTTCCGGTACCGATCAGAAAGGCTATGAGGACCAGCTCGCGGGCATGAAGATGTTCTGGGAACCGGATGCCGCGGTGGCCTTCGCCAACAGCGATGAAGCCTTCCAGGCCATGGACGATGTGCGCCAGTTTTCGTTCAAGCATGGCTTATTGGGCGAAGGCGCCCCGAGTGCCGATTTTATCGGTATCGCCTTCCCGGGCGGCAAGGTGCTGGGCGACAAAGGCAACATCAAGCTGCGCTTTGATACCACCTATATGCAGATGGCCGACGACGGCGAACTGTAAGACTCACTCGAACAGGGAGGCCGGCCGCCACGTTTCGCTCGCACGGGGCGGCCGCGTTGCCGATGAGACGAACAAAAGAAGACGCGGAAAAAACCCGCCGCAAAATCGTCGAGGTGGCGCTGCAGCTTTTCAGCAGCAACGGCTACACCAATACCACGCTGGCCAAAATCGCCACCGAGGCGGGCTTCAGCCGGGGCCCCATTTACTGGCACTTCAACAACAAGGACGAACTGTTCGAGGCGGTGCTGTCGTTTTCGCAGCAGCCGCTGTCCGATCTGATCGACACAGCGCGCGGCGAGCGGGAACACCCACTGAACGCTATCCACGGATTCGCGGAGCAGTGGCTGCGCCTGTTGGTGGACAACCGCTGGCACCGCCAATCTTTCGAAATTCTGCTCAATAAAACCGAGCTCACGGCGACCATGGAACGCACCCTGAAACGCGAGCGCAAGCTCACCCGGGATGTGGTCGCGGTACTCACCAACCTGGTCGCGCAAGCCCAGCAGCAACAGCTCATCAGTGGTCGCCACAACGCCGGCCAATTGGGGTTGCTGTGCTACACCTATCTGATGGGCATCACTCAGACCTGGTTGTTCTCGCCCCGTCTGTTCAAGCTGGAGCGGGAAATTCCGTTCTTCCTCGAGCGCCTCGATCGCCTGCTACAAGACTGATTCGGGCCCGCCACCGTCCGCCTCACACAACGGCAACGCGGACGCGCCAGGCAACACCCACACCGGGCTGGAAAACGCCACCGGCCGGCCGCTGTCCGGATCCATGATGCGAAGGAAATAGTAGCGTTCGTCTTCGGCAACGCCGAGCGTCGAGGTCCAGCTGGCGCCCGTACCGGTGGCGATCACCCGGTTGCCGTT
The DNA here is from genome assembly GCA_042090255.1 of Alcanivorax sp. Taxonomy (GTDB): domain Bacteria; phylum Pseudomonadota; class Gammaproteobacteria; order Pseudomonadales; family Alcanivoracaceae; genus Alloalcanivorax. Next base: position 53,127 of record JBELJS010000003.1, read on the forward strand.
GCTCACCACTTCGATCCGGCCGATGAAATCGGCGCCGCCACGGCGCAACGACACCCGCATCGGCAATTGCTGGCCTTGCGGTCGACGCACTCGGCTGCCCATCGGTTTTTCGTCCAGGCGCACCGTCATTCGCAAGTCGTTGTAGCCCTGGGCCACCGCGTAGAAGCGGCGCGCCGACAACGCCTCTTTTAAATCCGCTGCGTCCCGGGACCGGGCGATCAATACCGTCTTCGGCAAATCCGGGTCGCCCCATTCCTGATCGTGATGGTCTTCCGAGCCCACCGCGCCAAGATGCCAACCCTTGTCCAGGGCGTAAGCCAGCCAGCTTCCACCGGGGCCGCCGGAATCGTATTCCGAGCCTTTTCCGAACACCTCCAGCCCCACCGTGCGGCGGTCGGCGGCGGGCACATAGCGGAAATCATTAAAGGTATAGGCGGGGTCGCCACCCAGCGGCTCGACGATTTTCTCAAGCGCGTCCTCGCGCCCGGGATGGTTGAACACCAGCAGGCTGTCGCCACCGCCGCCGAACGCCGCCGGGTAGCTGAACCATTGCCAGAACAGCCCCATGGAGACCGCATAGCCAGGGCCGGTTTTGGCGTTGATGACATTCTCGCCGAACAACACATTGATGTGTCCAAAGCGATCCGACGTCCATTCAAAACCGCGTATCGCCGTAAAGCCATCATCGCTGGCGGCGAGCGCCTGTTCTTCGGTCGCGGACCACTTACGGAAAGAATCAAAGGGGGCGTCATCATCGGCGATCAAGCATTCAAAGAAGCGTTCGGAAAAACAATCGCCGTTAACCGAAAGCGGCAGGCGGGCGTTGTCTGAATGATCGGTGACGGCGGCGAAGTCCAGGCCCAGCGAACGGGTTCTCTCGAACACCTCCGCGGGCCGCGAGCTGATAGCGCCGTCCGAATAACCGGTGTGTTCGTGTATGGCGCCGATGTAATGCTCGAAGGTCCGCTCATCGAACGCCGGCGTGCACTGGTCGGCGGGCTCGGCCCGGGGCAAGGTCTCCAGCACATAAAGCGGGTCAGTGAGTTTACCCAGAATAATCTCACAGCCGCCGCCGGCAGGATCGCGCAGGCACCCCTCCACGCCTTCATCGAGCCGCGCCAGCGCCGAAAACGGGCACGCCGGACCCCGCGGATCAGCAAGACAGGAGCCGATGCCGGCCGGGTCCAACAATTCACCCAGAAGCGCCAGCGGGCATCCGGTTTGCAACGGGCTGATCAAACATTGAAACACGCCGGGTGAAGCCACCGCCCGGGGGGTGGCTTGCAAGGTCACCGCCCGGCTGGTCTCAAGATCTCCGTCGGACACCGTCACCTCGAAAGCGAACACGGTGGCCCGATCGAGATGCGGCAGGGTCACGGCCGCGTCGCGGGTGTCGGCATCGTCGATGGCCACGGCCGGGGCGCCGTCATCGCGTTGCGTCCACCGGTACTGCAACGGGTGGTTGTCCGGGTCCGAAGCGACGACGAGCAAGCGCGCCGTTTCGCCGCCGCTGACGACACCCGGGTCGGCATAGGCGTCGTCGATACGCGGGGCCGCGTTCGCCGGCGCCGGCAACACGGTGACGGTGACCTCATCACTGGCGCGCCCGCCCTGATCGTCCACGGCGGACAACGACAGCATCACGTCGGTGGGCTCGGCCACCGGCGGTGCGGTAAAGGTCAGTTGTAGCTGGTGCTCGCCCTCGAGCGCCAGAGCCGGGCCGCCGGGCGAGACCCGCCACAGCACGCTGACCACGGCGCCGTCATCGCTGGCCGAACCGTTCAGCACCACGCGCTCACCGCTGGTCACAGTAAGGTCCGCGCCGGCATCCACCTGCGGGAGGGGGTTGTTGAGAACATCCGCCACCGTGACGGTGACCGTACCCCGGCCCACGGCGCCACTGGAATCCTCGGCCTCCAACTCAAAGGTGAGCGCCGTGTCGGCGTCAACCTGGGGCGCGATGATATTCAGGAGATTCTGATCACTGGCGCCGTCGATGACGGCTTCGGGCCCGTCGATCTGTCGCCAGCTCAAGCGGCGCAGGGACCGGCCCGCGGGCACCGTGGCCGCGCCGTTGAGCTGCAAGGCCTCGCCTTCATCGACGCGCTGGTCCTGGCCGGCGTCCACGCGGGGTGTAACGCCGACGTCGGCATCGATGGTCACCGTGCTCACGGCGTCGCTGGAGGCGCCGCCGTCATCGGTGACCCGCACCCGGACCCGGGCTTCGCCGTCCGCCGCCGATACCGGCACCCGCACCGTCAGGCTGCGTGACAGCTCCTCGGCCACGGTCAGCGCCCCGTCCACGCTCCAGGTCACCGACACGATCCGTCCGTCGTCGTCCTCGGCGGTAAGCCGGAAGACCCCCTCGCCGCCGGCGGTCAGCCGGGCCGGGCCCTCCAATACCGCCCGCGGCGCCCGGTTCGAAGGCTCCGGCGACGCCGGGTCACTGTCGGAGCCGCCCCCACCGCCGCCACAAGCCGCCAGCAACGCGGTGATAAAAACCACCGGCGCTATCCATACACTCATAAGGAACCCCCGTACCAAAACAGGGGAGGAGTATTCCTTGGCGGGATGACCGGACCATGACGGCGGAACCGGGAAGCGCTACAGACAGACACAAAGTGCCGTTTTAGCGGCGAACGTCGTCTATCCGGCCTCTAACGCGCGATAAAGCGGCGCACAAAAAGAATCACGGCGCAGACCAGGGCATGGCGCGGCGTTCAGGCGACGCCGGCCTCGGCGGGTCCGGTCGTGGCCGGGCGGATGCCGCCCACCCAGAGCGGATGCGGCCCGGCCTGGCGCAGGCGGCCGGCGCGCAGACGATCGACCAGGAACAAACTGGCGGCGATCGCCAGCAGCGCCCCGTTGACCCGCAAGCGGTCCGGATCCAGCCAGGAGGCGAAGCCCTCGATGGCGCCCTGCAGCAGCGGCACCAGCACATAAAGCGCACCACACAGCGGCAGCCACACTCGCGCCGTGCTTAACGGCGGCACCCGGAACGCGCTCAGCACCGCCACCAGCAAGGTGGCGACGAACGCCGCCTTTTCCGCTACCACGGTGGCGCCGGGCCAGGGCGAATACATCGCCAGCTTATTGGCCATGAACGACACCGCGATACCCGCCATCACGCCGAAGGTCACCCCCAGGGTAAGCCGCAACATGATGGCCGCTGCCCGGCTCGGGCCCTGGCGGTCGGTGCGCCGCTCACTCCACATGATGTTGCCGGAGACGAACAACAGGCAGCCCAGCAGACCCAACACGAAGTACAGCAGCCGCACGAACAACCCGCCATAGTCGCCGAAATGCAGCGAATAGACCGGCGACAACAGAAAATGGTTGAACGGGCGCGCCCCGGGGGCGGACACGGTCAATAACTCGGCGTTATCGGCGCGCATCACCACATGGGCGTGGTGGGCCACGACACCCGGCACGGAGCCGGCCACGTCGACCACGGCGTCTTGGTCGCCGTACTGCTGCAGTTCGATCCAGCCCACGTCCATTTCCGGGAGCTGCTCGCGGGCGGTCGCCAGGTAGCGGTCCACCGGCGCCATGGTCGCGGCAGTGCCACTCGCTTGCGCGGTCGGCCAGGCTTCCATGGCCTCGGTGGCGGCGCCCTGAAACTGGGGCCCGAACGCCAGCGCCCCCAGGGTCAGGGTGATCAACGCAAAGCAGCCCATGGCGGCACCGGTGACCGCGAAGATCAGATGGAACGGGAAACTGATCACGCCCACCAGGTTGTGCAGGTTTTTCCAATATCGGCGCAGATTGCCCTGGTGCTTGAGCGCGAAGAATTCCTTTTTCATCTTCGGCCAGTGAATCACCAGGCCGCCGATCAGCGCGGCACCATACAGCACCGAAATCACGCCCATCAGGTACAGCCCCACCACCGGGATGCCGAGACGGAAATGCAGCTCGTTGATAAAACCGGCCAGCTCCGAGTGGGGCCGTTCGACGGCTTCTCCAGCGTCATTGAAGTCGCTGGCGTGCTCGGTATGCCAGACCGCTTCGCCGTCGACCCTTTCCTGCCAGATCGCGGCCGGCTCGTCACCGGGAATCAGGAACATCCAGTTCCCCGCCTCCGGGTTCCTGGCGATGACGGTGTCCAGCAACACCTGCATATTGGCGTCGCTCGGCTCGCTGGCCTGCCAAGGCTCCTGCCAGTGGTGCAGCTCGTGATGGAACATATTGATGGCGCCGGCGAAGAACGCCACAAACAACGCCAGCCCGGAAACGATGCCCACCCAGGCATGCAGATCAATCTGCCGTTTCATGGTGTCGACGCGCATCAGGCACCCCCGTAAAGCGTGGTGGTTTGCAGCAACAGCCAGGCCACGGCGTTAGCGACCAGCAACATCACGCCGGCACGCCAGTGGCTGGAGGCGACCCCGGCGAGCACGATCAAGGCGGCCCAGAACACCAGGCACAGCAACATCATCAGTACCAGCCAATCGCGCCAGTCCACCGGGATCACCGCGGCCAACAGCCCGCACAACATCGCCGCCAGCGGCAGCCCGAGCACGCCCCCCAAAAGCGCTCTCATACCGCCTCCCCGGGGGCGTTGCCCCGATGGCGCGCGGGGCGCCGGTAACTGTCCACCCGATGCCCCACCAGAATCGGCGGCAACATGGCCCCCAGGGCGAACACCCAGCAGGCCGTGAACAGCCCCACGCCCGGACCCAGCCGCCAACCCCAACCGGCAAACCCGCCCACCACCAGAATCACGCCGGCAAGCCGGGCGGCGGCCGGCAATGGCTGAGCGAGCGCCCGTTGTTGCCGGTCGGAAAGGTAGAGCAAAGCGGTGCCCGTCAGTAGGACGGCGGTGAGGAGGAACAGCATAGATAACTCAAAGTGATCCTGATAACGATTCGCATTTATACCCGCGCGGCGGCAACGGGTCAATGCGCCATCGTCCTATCTCAGGGGTATCACAAAGCGTTCATGGCCTGCTGGGCCGCGGTGATGCGCTCGGCGCTGAGGGTCTGCCAATCGAGGTGGTCCCGGTCGGGCACCCAGACGTCGGTGAAGCGGGCGGCGTCGGCCACGGCCATTTCCGCGCTCAGTAGCGGCACCTCGTGGAGATGCCCGTGCAAGCCCCCGGCCCTGGACACCGCGTCCAGCCAGCCCGCCGGGCGCTGATGCAAGCGGACGCCGGGCAACGGGCAGCGCTCCACCGGCTCGCTGACGGCGCAGTCGAGCACCGCGTCCCGTTGGCGGCTGAAGCCCTGACGCCAGAGCGCGGAGCCGCCCACCACCACCAGTGACGGGAACGCGCGCCGCAGGGCCAGGCACAGGTCGACCTCGGCGGGCGTTTCACCGCTGCCCATCCGGATAAACACCGGGCGCGGTGGCGCCACCTGGCGAACCTGACCGCTTTCCAGCCAGCGCAGGGCCAACGCCATGGCGCCGTCCTCATCGTCGGGCACTTGCTGCTTCAAATCGGCCAGGGTAAACACCACCGGTAGGCGGGTATCAACGTCCCGGGGTAACGCGCTCATGAATCCACCACGCAGGGCTCGCCGCCATCCAGACCGAGCCAGCCCCGCACCCGCAGCACCCGGGCCAACGCCCAGCAGATGACCGCCACCCGGCCGGCGTTTTCGGCCAGGCAACGGCGGTGTTCGGACAACCTTCGCACGGCGCCCTCCAGCTGCTGCTGACAAACCGCGCGGCGCGGGCCCGAGCGGCTTTGTTGCGCCAGCTGCAAGGTCAACAAGCGCCCCTGAAAATCTTCCATGTGGGCCACATAGGCGCGGTCCACCACGCTGAAGCTGCTCAGCCGCTGAATGCCGGCCCGGTGGTGGCGCCGCCGGCCGGCCTGCTCTCGCCGATCGCGGCCGAACACGCCACTCAGCCGATACAGCGCGCGCCACCACCATGGCCGGCGATCAGCGACCGACAGGTACCAGGCCCAGGCCTGCAGACGGACAATATCGTGGCGCAGTTCGCGGACCCGCTGATGGCGGCGGCCACGGGGGCCCGCGCCGGAACGGTAAACGGAATAGTACTCGGAAAGGGCCCGGGCGCGGCCGTGAAGCGCCTCGATGGCGAGCCGCAGCGGCGATTCAGACACCGCTTTTTGTCCCTGGGAAGCCATCGGATCACTCCTGGTTAGCGGGCCGGGCGGCCCGCAATGTTCGCCCCTGATCACGGGTGGCAAAGGGCCACCCAATACGCATTCACTCTAGCCAGCCCAGGAAGAAGGCCAAAGACACAATGCGTCCCGTTTGGGTGAACGGATGTAGTCGAATGTATCTCTTCAGCCCGGGCCTCGCCGCCGCCCAGACATAAAAAAACCGCCGGGAAGCCGGCGGTTTTTTTGGGGCGCTGACGAAACCTTACTGGTTCTCGTCACCGTCCATGGCTTCGCCCATCTGGCCGCCCGCTTCCTTGGTTTCGTCCCAGGCGTCGCCCATTTCTTCACCGGCCTCTTCCATCGGGCCCTGATCTTCGGTGACGTCCTCAACGGCCTCGTCGGCGCTCTCGCCGGCTTTCTCCATCGGGCCTTGCTGATCGCAACCGGCCAGACCCAACAGGCCACCAAATACCACTACTAACAGTCCTTTACTGAACGTACGCATAGTCACTCCTCGACGTGTCGTGAACGTTGAATGGCAATCTATCGTTCTGCTTCGCCGCTGAACAGGGGCCACCCCATTGATTTTCCTCTATTTTACGTTCCATAAGAGCAGCGGAGCGCGGCCCCAAGCGGCGTTGGGGCACCACGGCAACCCTGCTATGATCGATAAGCGCATGAGGAGCTGGGGATGAAACGACTAAGCCATCAACTGGGCGGGCTCGCCCAGTTACTAACAACAATGGGCGGGGAAGTCACACAAGTGGTGCAGGATATGCACGGCACCATCGCCAACCCATTCAAGATCCGCGGCGAAGGCTATACCGCCGCGCCTATCGTGTACGACCTGATTCGTTACGGGTTTCGCCAGGCCGGCAATCTTGCCAGCTTCGCCCATCTGGCCACCGATCCGGAACAGGAGCTGCGCGACAATCTGGATCTGCGCAGCGTGCTGAACGGGGTATTCGGGCAACTGCTGCACACCCAGGACAGCAACTACGCGCTGCCGATGACCATGCTGCCCCAGGCACCGTCTTTGGAAAGGGACACCCTGATACTGTTCGTGCATGGGCTTTGCCTTAACGAAGGCTGTTGGAACAACCCGTCCGCCCGCGCCTTCGGCGACTGGGCCGGCCCAAAACTGGACGCGCAAATCCGCACCCTGCGCTACAACACCGGCCTGCACATCTCAGAGAACGGTCGTGCACTTGCCGACCTGCTGTCGAGCATCGCCTTGCCCTCGCGCGTGATTCTGATCGGCCACAGCATGGGCGGGCTGGTGTCACGCAGCGCCTTGCATCAGGGGCGCGAACGGGGCGACGCCTGGGTGCAGCGCATCAGCCATCTGGCCTGCCTCGGCGCGCCCCACCAGGGGGCGGTACTCGAACGGGTCGGCAACCAGGCCAACCGGCTGCTGGGCGTCAACCCCTACTCGCGCCCGCTGATGCGCTTGGGCAATCTGCGCTCCGATGGCATTCGGGATCTGCGATTCGGCTACGTGCTGGAAAAGCAATGGCGGGACCGGCCGCTGGACGAGGCCCGGCCCAGCGGCAAGGTGCCACTGGACCCGCACGTGAAGCAGCTGTTCCTGGCCGGTTCACTCAGTGACGAGGACACCGCCAATCCATTGGGTGATTGGCTGGTGCGGGTGGACAGCGCCCTCGCCGAACGGCTTTACCCCGACGCCGAAAACCTCAGCCGACGGCTGTTCCATCGCATGGGCCATATGGCAATGCTCGACGACCCGCGCACCTACGACAGCCTGCGGGAGTGGCTGACCGCCCCATGAACGGCTGCCGCCTGTGCGGGCGACCCGACGCCGAGCTTTTCGCCACCGTGGAGGGGCGCCGCTATCTGCGCTGCGCCCGCTGCCACCTGACGTTCCTCGACGTCACTCAATTACCGGACCGCGCCGGCGAAAAAGCTCAGTACGACCTGCACCGTAATGAAACGGACGACCCCGGGTACCGACGTTTTCTGGATCAGTTGGGCGCGCCACTTTGCGAGCGCCTGAGCGCCGGCGCCCGGGGCCTGGATTTCGGCTGCGGCCCGGGCCCGGCTCTGGCGCGCATGCTGGAGGAACGCGGCCACCCGATGCACGTCTACGATCCAATTTACGCCCCGGACCCGGCGGCAATCGACCGACAATACGATTTCGTGACCTGTACCGAGGTGCTTGAGCATCTTCACTGGCCCGAGCGGGAGTGGCGGCGGTTCGAAGACCTGGTGAAACCGGGGGGCTGGCTGGGGGTGATGACCCGCTTTCTGACTGACGACGAGCGTTTCCCGCGCTGGCATTACCGACGCGACCCCACCCATGTGTGCTTCTGGCAACCGGCGACACTCCAATGGCTGGCGCGGGAGCAAGGCTGGGAACTGGTGATGGCGGACAATCCGGTGGCGCTCTTGCGCCGGCGGTAGCGGGCATTGCGGCGCGGGCGAACGCTTACCCGGCCACCGCCATGGCGATCAACGCCGCCAAAAACGCCAATGGCACGATAATAAGCAGGCCGCGCAAAAGGCGCCCTTTCAGGTAGGACCAGTCCATAGTTACCCTCTCCAGTGGGTTCGACTATAGACCGGCGTTGACGCGCTCTTCATGAGGCGAACGTACTAGACGTTCACATTTTACATTTCCTCGTCCTTCGCGGCGGCGTCACGCACCCAGAACTGCATCGTCTTTTCGGTTTCCTCGCTGTCACCCAGATCCTTCCAGGGGAAACGGGCGGTGAGCGCGGGGTCCGGCCGGTATCCGCGCCCGTGCCAGAACGGCTCCAGAGAACGATAATCGGACGGACGCCGGGGGTGCGCCGGATCACGCACCACGGCGCAGAAAGCGGTCAGCGAGTAGCCAAAATCCTGAGCGTACAGCTCCCGCAGATCGAAGAAACGATGCCCCACGCCCTCACCCCGGTACTCGGGCAGCAGCACCGACTCGCCGAAATAAAAGACCTGCTCGGGGGGCGGGCCGTGACGCTCGAACGGCACCACGAATTCCGGGTCGGCGTCATTGAGGGGCAACCCGGTGGCGGCGCCGATCAGGCGGTTGTACTCCATCGCCAGCACCACCACGCTCTGTTTGGAACGGGCGTAACGATCCAGGTAATCCCGTTCGTACTCCGCGCAGCCGTCGTACAGGTAGGGGTAATCGCGAAAGATACGGATACGCAGATTCGCGAGCTCGTCCAGCCATGGCTCCACGGCGATGCCGCTCACCGGTCGAATTTCCACTGCGGACATGGCGCCCTCCTGGTTGCTACCTCCTGATGCTAGAACACCAGCGCGGTTCCAGCCAGCAACAAGACCACAAACAGCACCTGGCGAAAGCGGTGTTCGTCGACGCGATGGTGAAGCAGTTCGCCCAGCACGATGCCCGCCAGCACCACCGGCGCCAGCGCGGCCAGCTTGGGCCACACCGGCTGCAACGCGCCCTGGGCGGCGTAGCCGAGGGTCAGCAAACCGTTAAGAGTGAACCAGACCATGATCAGCGTGGCGCGGAAGCGGCTTTTATCCAGAGCCACGCCACTCAGCGCGTACACCAACAGCGGCCCGCCCGAGGCATACAGGCCGTGGGTGACGCCGGCCAGCAGCATCCAGACCCGGCCCCACCCGGCGCCATGGGGCCTGGCCGGCGCCGGGCCGTGGCGCAGGCGCCAGAGTTCGCGAATGCTGAACACCACGATCAGCACGCCGAACAGGGTTTGCAGCAGCGCCTGGCCCAGCCAGGGCCGCGCCAGATAGCCGGCCAGGGTACCCGCCGCCATCAACGGCAGAATGCCGCGCAGCAGCAGGCGCCAGTGCACCAGCCGCCAGTAGCGTAGCGACAGGTAGCCGCTAAGCAGCAGGTTGAGCGGCACCAGCACCGGCATCAGCGTATCCAGCGGCAACACCAGCGCCCCCAGGGACAGGGCGATGACGATGGAGCCGAAGCCGGTCATCGCCTCGGTGGTATACGCCAGCAGTACAAACAGGCCCAGTAGCACCCACGGCGACAACAACAGTTCCAACATTCAGGATTCCAGTTCCACGGCGAAACGACGGCGCATCAGACGATGATAGGTATTCGGCGCCAGCCGCCACAACAGGCTGGCGAATACCGTGAAGCGGTCCGGGGACAGCCGCTTTTCACCGCGCGCCAGCGCCTCAAGGATGCGGCCGGCCATCCAGTCGGCGCTGCGCACCTTGCCCACCGACGAGCGGGCATGGGCGGCGGGCTTACCGTCGAAGCCGAGGGCGTTGGTTTCGATCGGCGTGGCCAGAAAGCTGGGGTATACCATCAACACCCCAATGCCCTGGTCCGCCACTTCGGCGCGTAGCACTTCGAAGAACTGCGTGAGCGCGGCCTTGGCGCTGCAATAGCCGGCACGGCCGAGTACCGGCATCCAGCCGGCCATGGAACCGATATTGACCACGCAACCACCGCTCTCGCGCAGCAACGGCAGACAACCCAGGGTCAGGGCCACCGGCGCCTCCCAGTCCACCGCCATGACCTGGCGAAACACCTTCATGTCGGTGCGCGCCGCCGGCGAACGATGGGTAATGCCGGCGTTGTTGATCAGCACATCCAGGCGGCCACCATCGGCGATGTCCTGAAGCAAACGGTCGCGGGCCGCGTCCTCAGTGATATCCAGCGCGTAGTGGCGGACTCGCGCGCGGTCCTCGTTGGCCAGTTGCGCGCTTTTTTCCGCCAGCGCGACCGCGTCCCGGTCCACCAGAATCACCGAATGGCCGCGCTGAAACGCCGCCCGCGCCAAAGACCAGCCCAACCCGGATGCGGCACCGGTGATCAGCGTGGTGGTCTCGATGTGATCGCTCATAGCTGCCCCCGTGCCCGTGCCTGCTCGACGAAAAAGCGAAACGTTTGCTCCGAGGTTTTCGCTGGACGGTAACCGAACTCTTCTTTTAAACGGCGGTTGGCGAGTACCGGTCGATAGCGCAGGAAATTCAACTTGGCCGGCGTGTGCGGCGTCAGGCCCAGCCGGTGCCCGAGCCACAACGACGCCTTCAACACGCTGGCCGGCAACACCAGCAACGGTTTGTCCAGGATCGTCGCTACCTGGCGTACGCTCAGCGCGCCATCGCCGGCCAGGTTGTAGGCGCCTTGGGCGCCGGTCTCGACGCCCTGAGCGATGGCGCCGACCACGTCCCGGTCCCAAATAAACACGAACGGCGAGTCGGAGCCGGCAATGGCGAGAATCCGTTTGCGCTCGAACAAAGCGGTAATCTGGTTGCGGGTGCCTTCGCCGAGCACCGTGCCGGGCCGCAACACCAGTTGTCGCAACGCCGGGTGACGGTGGCGGTACGCCGCCAACATCTCTTCCACCAGGCGCTTGTGGTCGGAGTAAGCGAATTCCGGATTACCACGCAGCGGGTCCTGTTCGTCCAGCCAGGCCGGGTTATCGGAATGGTAGCCGTAAGCGGCCCCGGAGCTGGTGACGATCAGCTGTGCCACACCGGCGGCGACGCAGGCGTCGAGCACGTTGCGGGTGCCGTTCACGTCGATATCGTGATCGCGGGCCCGGTCGCCAGAGTCTTCCAGTACCGCCGCCAGGTGCACCACCACATCGATGCCCCGCTCGCGCAGCAACTCGCCCAGCGCCGGGTCACGGATATCACCTTGCTGGCATTCGAACGGCAAGCCTTCCGGCACCCGCACGTCCAACCCCAGCACAGTGTGGCCGCGCGCCAAACGTTCACCGAGCAACCGCCCGATATAGCCGCCAGCTCCGGTAATCAATACACGGCTCATCCAATCACCTCCTTGGGTTCAGCACTGCGCGACCAGATAAGGGCCAGAACCAACCCGCTGACCAGATGCCACACGCCCCAGAAACCGGCGATCAGAATCATGCCCGCGGCTTGCGGAAAGAACGTAAACAGGATCGCCAGGCCCAGCCCGGAGTTTTGAATACCGACTTCCATGGTCACCGCCCGCCGGTCGGCCCGGGTCAGCCCTACGAGCATGCCAGCCAGGGCGCCGAGCCCCAGAGCCAGCACGTTTTGCCCGACCACCAAAGCGACGATGCGATGCGCGTTCGCCATAAAAATGTCCATGTTCTTGGCGAACGCCAAGCCGACAAACACAAACAACACCAACAGAGTGATCAGGCGCATGGGTTTTTGCGCTCTGTCCGCGAAGCGTGGGAAACGTCTACCGGCGAACATGCCCAGTAACAGCGGCACCGCCAACACCAGCCCGACCAGCATGAGGATATTGCCCGGGTCGAGGGCAATGTCGGTGACTATCTCCCGGGTATTAGGATTGAGCCAGCCATACAGCGCGAAGTTGAGTGGCGTGAGAACCGTGGCGGCAAGACTGGAAACCGCCGTCATGCTGACGGAAACCGCCACATTGGCCCGCGCCAGCCAAGTCATGATGTTGGAGAAAGTGCCCCCCGGGCAGGACGCCACCAAAATCATGCCCAGCGCCAGTTCCGGTTCCACGTCCAGGAACCAGGTGATCACGCAAGTCAGCGCCGGCAGCAATACGAACTGCGCCAGCAACCCCGCCGCCGGTGCCTCCGGCATGCGCAACACGCGGCGAAAATCCTCGCCGCGCAATGATAAGGACACGCCAAACATCATCAGTGCGAGTATCAGGTTTAGCAGCACCAGGCTGCCGGTACTGAAGTCGATGGTTGTATCGGGGGACATGATGTCGCCTCCTGGTTATTGTTCTTGCAGCGCCCGACGCTGTTTGGCCACCTCGGCCCGATAGCTGTCCTTGTGGACGTAGTAAGCCATGCGCGACAGCTTCAAATAGCGATAGCCGCCGTCCAGATTTTCCGAGGCGCGTTGCTGCGCGGTACGCGCCAGCCGTTGCGCCGCGGGGTGCCCTTCGGCACGACGCTGCAAATACAGCGCCACCAGTTCCGCCTGCTCGTTACGACCTTCCCAACCCAGACCAGCGGCCTCGATCATGCCCATCATGAAGAGGGTGTCGTACTCGGGATGGAAGACGTTCAGGAACAGGTTCGGCGCATCGCCTTGCCAGTTGAGCAAGTCGCTGTCGATAAAGGGGTAATCCAGTTTGTAACCGGTGGCGAGCAACACCAGGTCGTAATCGCCACGTTCGCCATCGGTGAAGGTCACGGTCCGGCCCTGCATGTCGGCGATGTCCCGGCGCGGCACGATGTCGCCATGGCCAAGGTGATGCAGCACCAGGGAGTTGATCACCGGGTGCGCTTCATAAAGCCGGTAATCCGGGTCCGGCAAGCCGTAGTCACTGGGCCGGCCGATAATCATACGGATCAACTTGGCGTCCAGGCGCTGCTTAAGCGGACGCGGCAATTTGATCTTGCCGCCGATAGAATCAGAGGGGCGGCCGCCGATGAACTTGGGCAAGAAGTAATAGCCACGGCGCACCGACAGATCCACGCTTTTCGCCTGGTGCACCGCGTCCACCGCCATATCGCAAGCGGAATTCCCGCAACCGACAATCAGCACCCGCTTATCATGAAAAAGGGACGGGTCACGATAGTCACGGGCGTGCCGCAATTCGCCTTCGAAACGGCCTGGCAGCGCCGGCATATTGGGTGTGTGCAAGGTGCCGCTGGCGATCAGTACGCCATCGAAGTAACGGCGGCTTTGTTCGCCGTCTTTCTCGACGGTGACCCGCCAACCGTCGCCGTCGCGCTCCACCGACAGCACCCGCGTACCGAACTGATAATGCTCGTACAGGCCGAAGTGGCGCGCGTAGTCCTGAAAGTAGCGCTTCAGTTCCGAATGGTGCGGGTAGGTGGCCACCGCTTCGTCCATGGGGAACTCTTGGAACTCGGTCATCCGTTTGGACGATATCAGGTGCGCGGTGTCGTACATGGTGCTGTGCGGATTATCGATATCCCACAGTCCGCCCACATCGTCATTCAGTTCGTAGCCGACGAAGGCCAAACCGTGTTTACTGAGGTTCCTTGCCGTGGCCAGGCCCATGGGGCCGGCACCGATTACCGCGTAGACAGGTGTATGCATAAGTTCTCATCTCTTTTTGTTATGGTTTCAGGCTAACGATCAGGCCGCCCCGGGACACGGCTGATTCGCGACCCGGATACGGTTAATTCAGGACCTTTCAATGAGCCAAACCCCCACCGTCACGGTGCACTTGTCGCAAGCGATCGTGCAGGCCGCCCAGCGCCTGGGGCTGGTGTTGCCCGACGACCTGGTGGCGCGGCTGGACAGCCGCGAGCGGGTCGACCTGGCCAGCCAGGACCGGCTTTGGGAGGCGTTCTGCGAAGGGGCCGGCGACCCGCTGGTGGGCGTGGACCTGGGGCTGGCGCTGCAGGTCGGGCATCTGGATACCGCCGGCATGATTCTGATGAGCTGTGAAACCCTGGAGGAAGCGGTGGAGTCGCTGATCGATTACCACCCCATCGTCGGCGAAGGCGGCGCCTTCCAGGTCGCCCGCGACCCGCACTTTTGCGAAGTCCGTTATCAGCCGGTTTACCAGACACGGCGGCCCACGCGGGTGGAAGCGGTGATGGCGAGCCTGCTCCATCTGACACGCTGGAGCACCGGTGACGCCTTCCGGCCCGACCGCCTGACATTGCGTCACGAGGCCCAGGACCAGCCAGACCGGTACCGCGACAAGCTGGGCCTGCCGGTGCATTTCAACCGTCCCGACAACGCCCTGGTGTTCAGCACCGATCAACTAAAACTGCCACTGATCCACGCCAATCCGGCCTTGTGCCGCCACCTGCGCGGCCTGGCCGACGATTTGCTGGCACGGTTGGACAGCCAGTCCCTGGGCGCGCGAGTCAGCACCCTGATCCGCGGCCATCCTCGCTGGGGCAAGGAACGCATCGCCGAGCAGCTGGGCATGAGCGGGCGCCACCTGATCCGAAAGCTGGCCGACGAAGGCACCAGCTTCAAACTGCTGCGCGACACCCTGCTGCAGGATTTGGCGGAACAGGCCCTGGCCGACGGCGCCCGCACCGGGCGGATCGCCGAGGACCTGGGCTTTTCCGATGAGAGCGCCTTCGCCAAAGCGTTCAAGCGCTGGACCGGCAGCACGCCGGCCCGCTTCAGGGGGGAAACGCGCCCCGACTAGACGGCGGCCAGCGCCTGCTCGATGTCGGCGAGGATGTCGTCGATGTGCTCGATGCCGACGGACAGACGCACCAAGTCGGCGCTGACCCCGGCGGTCTTCAGTTCCGCCTCGTCCAACTGCCGGTGGGTGGTGGTGGCCGGGTGGCAGGCCAGCGACTTGGCATCGCCGATGTTCACCAGGCGCTTGATCAGCAGCAACGCATCGATGAAACGGGCCCCCGCGTCGCGGCCGCCTTCAATGCCGAAGCTGAGAATCGACGCGGGCACGCCACCGTCCATATAGCGCTGCGCCAGTGGGTAATCCTGGTCGCTGTCCAGGCCGGCGAAGTTCACCCAGGCCACTTTTTTGTGATCCCGCAGGTAGCGGGCCACCGCCAGGCCGTTCTCGCAGTGGCGCTCCATGCGCAGCCCCAGCGTCTCGATGCCCTGAAGAATCAAGAACGCGTTCATCGGTGACAGGGCCGCGCCCATGTTACGCAACGGCACCACGCGGGCGCGCCCGATAAACGCCGCCTCGCCCATGGCTTCGCAATAGATGACCCCGTGATAGCTGGGGTCCGGCTCGTTGAATTGCGGGAAGCGAGGATTGTCTTTCCAGGGAAAGCGCCCGGAATCGACGATGGCGCCGCCCACGGTGGTGCCGTGGCCGCCCATGTACTTGGTCAGCGAGTGCACTACGATATCCGCGCCGTGTTCGAACGGCCGGCACAGCGCCGGTGTCGCCACGGTGTTGTCGACGATCAACGGCACGCCGGCGTCATGGGCCACCTTGGCCAGGGCCGCCAGATCGACGATGTTGCCGGCCGGGTTACCGATCGACTCGCAGAACACCGCTTTGGTGTGTTCGTCGATGGCCGCGGCCATTGCCGCGGTATCGCGGCCGTCCGCCATGCGCACGTCGATGCCCATGGTCGGCAGCGTGTGGGCGAACAGATTGTAGGTGCCCCCGTACAGCTGGCTCACCGAGACAATGTTGTCGCCGGCACGGGCCAGGGTCTGAATCGCCGCGGTGGTGGCGGCCATGCCCGAGGCCATCGCCAGGGCGCCGATGCCGCCTTCCAGCTGGGCAACACGTTCTTCAAGCACCGCGTTGGTCGGGTTCGTGATGCGCGTGTAAATATTGCCCGGCACTTTCAGATCGAACAGATCCGCGCCGTGCTGGGTGTCATCGAAGTAGTAGCTGGTGGTCTGATAAATCGGCACCGCCACCGCATGGGTTT
Organism: Alcanivorax sp.; assembly: GCA_042090255.1. Taxonomy (GTDB): domain Bacteria; phylum Pseudomonadota; class Gammaproteobacteria; order Pseudomonadales; family Alcanivoracaceae; genus Alloalcanivorax. The sequence continues at coordinate 69,462 of JBELJS010000003.1, forward strand.
CCGGATCGCCGGCAAACCCGCCGTGAATCGCTATGGTTTCTTTTTTCATGATGTCCTCTCTTAACGCAACGGCGGTTCGGGCCAGAAATCAAACTGGGCGGGCACGTCGTTCAGGTCGGTATCAAACACCGGGTCCCGCTTTTCCAGGAACGCGGTGAAGCCGTCCTTGCCGTCCCAGAACTCGTTGGCCCGGTAGATCATTTTCGATTCCACCGCATGGGCCTGCACCGGATGGTCGAAGGTGGGGTTGCGCCACAGCATCTGTTTGGCCAGCGCCACCGACACCGGCGAGCTTTTGGCGATCAGTTTGCGGGCCAGCGCCAAGGCGGCGTCGAGCACCTCTTCCTTACCGTGCAGGCTGCGGAACAGGCCGGCTTCCAGACCTTCCTCGGCGAGAAAAATGTCGCCGGCATAGACCCACTCCAAGGCTTTCTGCATACCCACGGCGCGGGGCAGGAACCAGGTGGAACAGGCTTCCGGCGTCAGGCCGCGCTGGCTGAATACGAAACCGATCTTGGCGCCTTCGGCGGCGAGCCGGAAGTCCATCGGCAGGGTCATGGTGATGCCAACGCCCACGGCGGCGCCGTTGAGCGCACCGATCACCGGCTTGCGGCAATTGAAAATCGCCAGGGACACTTCGCCGCCGGAATCACGAATGGTGTCCACCGGCGGCTCCTCGCCCTCGGCGTGGTCGTAACCGAACACATGGCCGCCGTCCTCGGGCTGCATCTCCATACCCGCGCAGAACGCGCGTCCGGCGCCGGTGACCACCACTGCGCGCACCTGGTTGTCGCGGTCCGCTTCACCGAACACGTGCACCAACTCGTCCTTCATGCGAAGGGTGAAGGCGTTCATACGGTCGGGGCGATTCAGGGTGACGGTGAGAATATTATCCGCCAGCTCGGTGCGGATGTGCTGGTACTCCATGATAACTCCCGGTTTTTATTGATCGTGAAGGCGGGGCTCTTCGAGATGCTCCACCTGGATGGGGAAGGCTCTAGCATAGCGGGAAGGCAGGGTATCGAACATGGCACGGAGGGTGCGATTGAGGTGGGGCTGATCGTAGAAGCCAGCGGCCAGCGCCAGATCCGTGAGGCTCATGCCGTCACGCCACAGGGTGAGTGCCCGCTGGCATTTGAGATGCAGCTGGAAGCGCTTCAGGTTCACGCCCAGTTCTTCGCGGAAAAGGTGCCGGAAGCGGGATTCCGACAGCCCCACCGCCTCGGCCAGGGCGGCGCCGCCGAGACCGGCGGCATCCTCGCCCCGACGCAGGGCGCGACAGGCAAGCACCACACGCGGGTCCAGCGGGCGGGGTTCGCCGGCCTCAAGGGCGGCGCGGGCCGCCAAGGCCGCGGCGGCCGACGGCGACGCCGCCAGCTGGTTCAGACAGGCCCGAAACCGGGGATGGGCGGCGAGGGAGAACACGCCGCCGGGGCCCTGCAACCGCAGCGCGCGCCAGGCACGGTGGTCCGGGTCCAGGTGCAACACCGCCACCGGGCCGTCACTGTCCAGCGCCTGGTCCACATCCGGCGCCGCCCAGACCGCGTCGGCGGTGATCCAGTGGCCGGCCAGCTGCACGCGAATCGGCGCCGCACCCAGGCTGACCAGCAGCGACGCCGCCACATGGCTGTGTGGCCGGTTATGCAGATGCGGCGCCAGCATGCACCAGCCCCCTTCCCAGAGGAACAGGGGCGAGCGGGGGCGCGCTTCAGTCTTCGCCACTCGGCGCCCGGTTCAGGACGGGCGGCCGTGGCCCGGGGTACGACTGAGGCCCAGTTTGTAAGCCAGCTCCAGGCTGACGAACACCGGGCCCACCAACAGGAACACCAGATCGTCGGTGAACGACGGCTTTTTGCCTTCCACCTTGTGGCCCCAGACCTGCACCGCCCAGGCCACCAGCCACAGCACCAGAGCGCTCCAGCCCAGCGACAGGGCGCTGCGGTCCACCAGCGTGACCACCGCGATGGACACCGCCAGCCAGCCCAGCATCAGCAGGGAAACGCCCATCGACAGCCGCAGGTAGAAGGGCATGCAAAGCAGCGCCAGCAGGGTGCCGCCGTTGACCCAGTAGGCCGCCGCGCCTTCCAGGCCCAGCCACTGGCCGATGGGGATCAGCCAGAACAGCCCGAGCGTGGAGACAAAGATCGCCGGCACGCAAAAAATGTGCACCCACTGGTTCACCGGGTGGCGATGGCTGTCGCCGTAATCATGTAGAAAAGTCGACAGATCACGCATGACAACACTCCTCTTGTTGTTTTAGGGCCTGTTCACACTACCTCAAACACTAGCGACGCGGACGCCGGCAAACTTGTATGTAGCGGCTGGCGACCCAGCGGCTGGCGGTCCAGCGGCTGGCGGCCCAGCGGCGCTCAGTCGCCGCGCCGGCTGTCGTTCAGCGCCTGCAGCACCGCCCTGCGGGTCAGCAGGCCCACCAACCGGTCGCCGCTGTCCAGCACCGGGTAGATTTTCGGCTTCTGTTTCACCATCAGCCCGGCCACATCGACCACGGAATCGTCCTCGCGCACGGTAAGCGGCTGATCGTGCATCAGCTCTTCCACTCGCAGTGAACCCTCCTGGTGATAGCTGGCCACCAGCAAGTGGCGCAGGCAGTCCTGCTCGGAGACGAAACCGATTACCCGGTGGTCGCTGTCGATCACCGGCAGACCGGTATAACGCCCGTTCAAGAGCGCGGCCACCACCGAGGTCATCTCGGTGCCCGCCACCAAAGAAGGCGGGTGCCGCACCATCAAATCCTTGACCACCAACGAAGCCATTGTCCAATCTCCTAGTCACCGCCGCGATCATCACGTCCGTACCCCGACTATACACCGTGGCGGCGCGGATGACGCCCGCTCGCAGCGTCCCTACAATGACGCGACACCATTAAAAAGGAACACACCATGGGGTTTTCGCGGCGGTACCGGTTTTATTTCGTCCTCGTGGCGTTATCGGTAACCGGTCCGGCACTCGCCGCCAGCGAGGCCCAGTGCCAGCGCGAGCAGGCCGCGCTCAACCAGTGGCGCGAAGGCAACGAGAGGCTGGAGCAGCATCTTGAGCATTTGGACACGGCGCTGTCCGGGGAACCGGTGGCGCCAGCGGCGCTCACCGATGCGCTCGGGGTGGCGCCCACCGGCGCCGCGTCGCCAGCGGCCCGGGTACCCGCCGCCGTGGTCCCCGGCTGCGACGCCCTGGCGCCGGAATACAACGGGGTGCGCGAACGGACCCTGCGGCTCACCGAACAACGCCAGGCAAAGCGCCGGGCCTGGTTTGAACTGCCCGAGACGCAACGCCGCGCCCTGAGCACCTGGCACGAACTCTATCAGAACCTGGCCGGTGCCCCCGCCGAGGGCGGCTCCGACGATTATCTGCGCGAACGCCTGGCCAGCCTGATCGCCCTGACACCACTACTGCGTCGGGACCCGACCGCCGCGCTCACGGCGCTGGACGGGCTGGCCCGGCGGCCAGGCACGCCGCCCTGGCTGAGCGCGGCGGAACCGGCCCAGGAAATGCTCTGGCGCCGACAAAGCGCCGAAGCGCAGCGCCAGGTGCTGGCCGTGCGGGCGAGTTTATGGGGCCAGGTGGGAAGCCTGCCGGTGCTGGCGCAACGCGGCGGGCCGGGCGCCGCGCCAACGGTGATTGACCTGGAAACCGCGCTCGCCGTGGACCGGCTCTATCAGGCCTTCCAGCTGGCCTTCCAGGAAGGGCGCCTGAACGGCGAGATGCGCCGCTATCTGCCGCTGCTCAGCAACGCTCTGGCACTGCTGCTGGGCATCGCTCTGTTCGCGGTGCTGATCCATCTCAGCCGGCGCAGCAAGAGCGCCCTGCTGTCATTGCACGCGCGCGTCATGGAAGCCAGCGGCGGGCGCCGCTGGCTATGGAATCTCAGCCGCCTGGTGGCGGGCCTCGCGCCGCTGCTGCCGTGGCTGATTCCCTGGTTCGCTCTCGATCTGGTGGAACCCACACTGCAAGCGCCCTCCACCCGCTTACTGCTGTGGCTGGTGCCGCTGGCTCGCCTGTATGTGGTGTTCGGCCTCACCTGGCTGATCGGCGAATGGCTGGTGCTGCGCGTGGCCCAGGGCGCCGGCACCTATCTGAACGGCGAACAGGCCGACCAGGCCGGCGAACGAGCCCGTCGCGTGTCGGCCTGGCTGATGCTGCCCTGGGCATTGTTCCTGGCGGTGGATCAATTGCTCGGCGGCGGGCTGCTGCACAGCCTCACCGCGCTGCTCCTGGGGCTGGCGCTGTACGCCGCCGTTGGGCGGCTGCTCACGCAGCGCGGCGAGGATTACCTGGTGTGCTTGCAGAGCATTCTGCCGTCGCGGCTCGACCCACTGGCGGCCCGGTTGCTGGATAAGCGTCTGTTCTCCTGGACCGCGCCGCTACTGCTTCCGGTGGCGCTGGTGTATTTCGTGTATCGCTACCTGGACCAGTTGCTGGCCAGCTCGGATTGGTACCTGCGCCTCAAGGCGCGCTGGTTCCGGATGCGCGCGCAAAGCGGCGACGAGGACGAAAAACCCGACGACGACACCCAGCCGGCCCGGGCGTATCAGCAGTGGTTCGACGCCGGCCTGCCCGACGATGAGCCGGCGCCCTTTATCGACACCGGGCTCACCGACGCGATGGAAAAGGCGATCCAGCGCTGGCGCGAGGACAAAACCGACGAGAACACCTTGCTGGTGGCCGGCGAGAAAGGCAGCGGCAAAAGCATGGCGGCACGGCGCCTTACCCGCGCCCTGGAGAAAAACGATGACGGTCTGCGAGTGGTATCGGTGGCCGTACCACCCAAAACACTGACTCCTGAGGAAGTCACGACGCTGATCGCCGAGGCCCTGGACGAGCCGCTTGAAGAGGGGCCCGCCAGCCTGGTGAAGAACGACGAGCAGCGCCGCCCCACCCTGCTGGTACTGGACGAAGCGCAGAATTTCTTCCTCGCCCGCATCGGTGGCCTGGAAGGCTGGCGCACCCTGTTGCGTTTGACCAATGCGCGCCTGGATAACCTGTTCTGGCTGGTACTGCTCAACAACCAAAGCTGGGCCTACCTGTGCAATGTGTTCGGCCGCGAGTATCAGTTCCGCAATGTGGTGCGGGTGAAGCGCTGGGGCCAGAGCGAGATTCGCTCCTTGATTCTGTCGCGGCATCATCTGTCCGGCCAGACCCTGCGTTATGACGAAGTTTTGCTGTCCTCCCGGGGGCCCGAGGCGGGCAATGTGCGCAACGCCGAGCAACGCTATTTCAGCCTGCTGTGGGACGCCTGTCGCGGCAACCCAATGGCGGCGCTGCGGCTGTGGCTGAGTTCGGTGAAGGTAACCCACCGCCAGGTGCTGGTGGGGTTACCCGCCAAGCCGCAAGGGGCCGCGGTGGAAAAAGCCGGCGAAAATCTATTGTTCGTGTACGCCGCCATCGCCACCCATGAAAACCTGTCCAGCGGCGAGATCGTGGCCGCCACCGACCTGCCGGAAAACGTGGTGCGTTACGCCTTGAAGGCGGGTTTCGACGCCGGCTTTATCCGCCAGAGCGACGACGGCCGATATCGGATGGTGCCGCTCTGGTACCACACCGTGATCAACCATCTGACCAGGAAGAATCTGCTCCATGAATGAAAGCGGCGATATTGTCACGGACCTGGCGGTGGTGGTGGATCTGTTCAACGCCTACGCCATTCTTTTGCTGGTGGCCGGCGGTTTCTGCCTGTGGGCGCTGAACTGGGGCATTCAGAAAGTCAGCGGCTCGCTGATGGACAAGGTGCCCGCGCGCCGCTTCCTGATCCTGCAAATTACCACGCTGGTCGGCTTTCTGATTTACACCCTGGGCACCGGCGCGTTGATTGTCGGGGTGCTCAACCCGCCGCGGGAATTCATGCTGGCGGCGGCCGGCTCGATCGCGGTGGCGCTGGGCTTCGCCCTCAAGGACGTGGCGGCCTCACTGGTGGCCGGCCTGTTGTTACTGTTCGACCGGCCGTTTCAGGTGGGCGATCGCATCAGTTTCGGCGACACCTATGGCGAGATCGTCGCCATAGGCCTGCGCGCGGTGCGCGTGCAAACCCTGGACGACAACCTGGTAACCATTCCCAATGCGCGCTTCATCACCGATGTGGTGGCGTCGGGCAACGCCGGCGAACTGGACATGATGGTGGTCACCGATTTCCATGTGTCGGTGCAGGCGGACCTGGAGTTAGTACGGGGCATTATCGAGGAAGTGATCGTCACCAGCCGCTACGCTTATCTGAAAAAGCCAGTGGCCTTCGCGATTGAAGAGGTGGAAATCGGTCACGCTCTGGCGGTGCGGTTCCGGTCCAAGGCTTATGTGCTGGACGTCCGCTACGAGAAAGCGTTTCAGAGCGATGTGGTGTTGCGGGTTACCGCGCTGTTCCGCGACCAGGCGATTCCCCGGCCACGGATACTGCGCGACTGAGCACGTCGTTAGCGGGGCGGCGCCAGTTCGGGCCGGCCGAGCATGTCCGCCAACCGAGCCAGGGCGCGTTCGCGCACTTCACGGCTGTCTTTCTTTTCCGGGTGAAACGACGGCTTGTAGTAGGCGATGTAGGAGCGCCCCAGGCGGCGCAGCCAGCCGGGGCGGCCGAGCAACCAGTTCAGGCCGTTGCCCACCGAGCGCAGGTCGCGCTTGTCATCCATGCCCTGGCGCAGCTGGATGTAATGGAAGATGGTGAAGCCGATGAATTCCACCGTGGTCAGGGCCATCTCCGAGGTACGCACCCAATAGTTGTCCACCTGGTCGGCGTAAACGTCGAAGGCCACGGCCTTGTGCTCGCTTTCCTCCACCGCGTGCCACAGCCATAGAGGCAACATGCGCTCGTCCATCCCCTCGAGAAACTCGGGCTCTTCAAGCATCAGCTCGGCGAGCATGGCGGTGAAGTGCTCCAGGGCACAGGTTTTGGCGAGCTGCCGTTCCGGGGAGAACTTCTTGGCCATCCACTTCATGCCTTCATGAACGTAATCATGGACCTTCTGAGTCGGTACACCCTTGCTCTCCATGAAGGTGTTGAAGTGCTCGTGCTCATTGCCGTGGTGCGCCTCCTGACCGATAAAGCCTTTCACGCGCTCACGCAGTTCAGGGTCGGTGATCTGCTTCTGGTAGTGCCGTACCGAGCGCACGAAGAAGCGCTCGCCTTCCGGGAAGGTGCAGGACAGCGCGGTGAGCAACAACGTTTTGAACTGATCGCCGGCGAACCAGTAGCGCGGCATGTCCGGGTCGAATTCAAAATCCATACGCCGGGGCTGAATGTCGCTGCCGTTGGTGCGTTGAGAGGTACGGCGCGGCGCGTTCGGCGAAATCGGGGCTTTGGCGTTCATAGCAATCATCTTCCCTGTTGCGGTGATCGCCGGCTGAGCGGCGATGCACGGGCACCTTGAGTAATGACCGTCAATATGGGCCAGCGCACCCCGGGCACTCCAGGGCCGGTTGTGCCATTTTTTTATCCGCGCGTGGCCCGCCCGGAGACCAGAGCGATCGCACATAAAAAAAGGCCGGCGGGGAGCCGGCCAATTGGGGAAGATCATGGCGCGGGATGAACCCGCGCCCGGGGGCGCATCCTTTTGCCCCGGGGTGACACATTACGGTGAGCGCGTAATGGGTTTCAGGCGGTGGCTTTGAGCCATTCACTCAGCTCGTCGGCGCCACCAATGCGCTGGCCTTCGACGTACACCTGCGGTGTCGTACCCGCGCCGGTGACGGCAGCCAGGGTGCTGTAGCTCAGGCCACGGTTGCCCAGCTCGATTTCCTCGAACTTGAAGCCGGCGTCGCGCAGTTCACGCTTGGCGCGGGCGCAGTGCGGACAGCCCGGTTTGGTGAAGATCGTCACCCGCTGGGGCAAGGACGCCTCGCCATTAATATGGGTCAGCATGGTGTCGGCATCGGACACTTCGAACGGGTCGCCGGGCTTCTCCGGCTCAATGAACATTTTTTCGATCACACCGTCCTTCACCAGCATGGAATAACGCCAGCTGCGCGGGCCGAAGCCCAGGTCCTGCTTGCCGACCAGCATGCCCATCTTCTCGCTGAACTCGCCGTTACCGTCCGGGATGAAACGAATGTTATCGGCGTCCTGGTCGCCGGCCCAGGCGTTCATCACAAAGCCATCGTTAACGGACAGGCAGATGATTTCATCAATGCCGTTGGTCTTGAGCACCGGCGCCAGCTCGTTGTAGCGCGGCAGATGCGTGGACGAACAGGTCGGCGTGAACGCGCCGGGAAGGGCGAACACCACGACATTTTTACCGGCAAACAAATCGTTCGTGGTCACGTCTTTCCACTCATTGCCTTCGCGAGTGCGGAAGGTCACTTCGGGTACGTTTTCGCCTTCACGATTCTCCAACATTAAATGCTTCCTCCTGTTCGGTGTATCGGAATAGGGCTGATTGATGAGGGCATGGTAGTGACCGAACGCCCATCAATAAAACGGATAGTATCTATTTAAAAGATAGCCCCTGACTATTAATCGCCGAGATGGGCGGACAGCATCCAGGCGGCCTTTTCGTGGATTTCAATGCGCTCACTGGCGATCGCCGCACTGCCCTCATCCTCATGGCCCGAGGCCAGCTTGAGGACCTTGTTGGCGCGCTCCGCCACGGTGCGATGGTCGGCGGTGAGCGTTTTCAGCATTTCCGTGGCGTTCGGCTCCCCTTCCGCGTCCTTCACCGAGGACAAACGGGCGAAGGCCGCGTAGCTGCCGGGTGCCTTGTCGCCCAGTGCGCGTATGCGCTCCGCGATGGTGTCCACGGCCGTCGCCAATTCGGTGTACTGCTCTTCAAACAGCAGGTGCAGGCTGTGGAACATCGGCCCGGTGACGTTCCAGTGAAAATTGTGGGTTTTCAAATACAAGGTGTAGCTCTCCGCGAGCAGCTTGCTCAGCTCCTGGGAGACTTCTTTGCTGTGTTCGATCATGGTGCTCTCCTTTGCGGTGAGATCCGACTACTACGAGGACTACGCTAAGACCTTGATGTCGGAATCTCGAACTCGTTTTCGATATAATGTTCATAGCTTCATGCAATCGGCTTTAATCTACCAATAGCGCGCAACTTCATGTCGGTGCCACTGATGGCTTTACAAGCCGGAAAGCCCAAGCCCATGATGCGCATCTCCAGTGAGCAGCGGGTTAATGATCAAGGAACGTACATGACCACATCTTCTACGCCTTCTACGGCGAAGAAACCGGACTACCCCCTGGTCGAGGAGATCATTAACAGTCTTACCCATGCGGTCGGACTGATTTTGAGTATCGCCGGCACCGCAGTGCTGGTGGCCTCCGCCAGTGTCATGGGCGATCCTTGGAAAATCGTCTCGTTCAGCGTGTTCGGCGCCAGCCTGGCGCTGCTCTACGGCGCCAGCATGCTCTACCACGGCAGCCGCCAACCGCATTGGCGGGGGCTCTATAAGATGCTGGACCATTGCGCCATCTTCGCTTTGATCGCGGGCACTTATACGCCGTTTTTGCTGGTCAATATGCGCGGCACCGTGGGTTGGACCCTGTTCGGCGTGATCTGGGGGTTGGCGTTCACCGGGATCGTTCTGAAAATTCTGTTCGGCAACCGCTACAAGCTGGTCCGGGTGGGCATCTATCTGGCCATGGGCTGGCTGGTGATGTTCGCGTCCGGGGAATTAATGGACAGCGTCAACCCGCTGGGCTTCTGGCTGTTGCTGGCCGGCGGCATTACCTACACCGCCGGCGTGGTGTTCTATCTGGCCGACCGCCTGCCGTTCAACCACGCCATCTGGCACCTGTTCGTAGTCGGCGGCAGCGTTTGCCACTTCTACTCTATTTACTACGCGGTCCTGCCCGTCTGAGACCTCTCAGAGCAAGGCTTCTATGTCGTCAGCGAGCTTTTCCGGCTTGTCCTTCGGGGCGTAGCGCTTGACCACATTGCCGTCGCGGTCGACCAGAAACTTGGTGAAGTTCCATTTGATCGCTTCGGTGCCCAGCAGGCCCGGCGACTCCGACTTGAGAAACTTGAACACCGGGTGAGCGTTCTCGCCGTTGACGTCCACTTTTTCGAAAATGGGGAAGGACACGCCGTAATTCTTCTCGCAGAAGGCGCCGATTTCAGAGGCGTCTCCGGGCTCCTGACGACCGAACTGGTTGCAGGGAAAGCCGAGCACTTCCAGACCGCGGTCGGCGAAGTTGGCGTACAACTTTTGCAGCCCTTCGTACTGCGGCGTGAAGCCGCATTTGCTGGCGGTGTTCACTACCAGCAGAACCTTGCCCTTGTAGTCAGAGAGGGGCTTTTCCTCGCCGTTGATCGTGCGTGCGTTATAGTCGAAAAGACTCATGGACCTTCTCCTTGTTAAAGGGCGGTACAGTCGGCGGACGGTCTCGCCCGCCGATCTGGCGGTGCGCCTAGTCCGAGTATAGCGCGTCCACCACCGCTTTCGCGGTGACTTCACTGGAAGGCGGGTTCTGGCCGGTGACCAGGCGGCCGTCGGTCACCGCCTGGGGCTCGAACTTGCCCTTGTTGTGAATGTCCGCGCCCAACTCCTGGAGGCGGGTTTCCAGCAGGAACGGCATCACCTCGTCGAGGCCCACTTCGCGCTCCTCTTCGTTGGTGAAGCAGCTCACCTTACGATTCTTGACCAGCGGCACGCCGTCTTCGTCGCGCACGCCCACCAGGGCCGCCGGGCCGTGACAGACCGCGCTGACTACGCCGCCCTGCGCCCAGGTGCGCTCCAGCACGCCGGCCACCAGGGGATTGTCCGGCATGTCGAACATGGCGCCGTGGCCGCCGGGCACGAATACCCCGACGAAACCGTCTTCCCAGATTTCCTCCAGGGGGCGGGTGTTCTCCAGCTCGGCGATGGCGTCCTTCCACTGCGCCTTCTGGTCGTCGTCCGGCACTGACCGGGGGTCGATGGGCACCTTGCCGCCGGTGGGGCTGGCCACCCGGACCGGCACGTTGTTGTCGCGGAAAATCTGGTAGGGAATCGCGAACTCTTCCAGCCACAGACCGGTTTGTTGCCCCTGACCCATCTGTGATGCGCTGGTAACCAGCATCAGAAGTGGTTTGTCCAAATTCATAGTGGCTCCTTGTCGGTGATTCTGTCGCTCGATGTCCGCTGCCGGCGAGAGAGGCCGCCTTCGGCCAGATTCCGCTTGACGCTGACAGACGCGGCATCAAGATGTGATGAACTTCATTCGCCGCTCCTCACAGCGTGGGGGCGGCCTTCACCATTTCAACGACCGGCCCCGGACGGATACTCAAACCATGAACTGGGAACAATTGCTCAACAAGGGCCGCCTGGGACACCGCGACGCCAAGGATGAAACCGGCCGCACCGCTTTTCTGCGGGACCATGACAAGATCATCTTCTCCGGCGCCTTCCGGCGCCTGGCGCGCAAAACCCAGGTGCACCCACTGGCCACCAACGACCACGTGCACAACCGGCTCACCCACTCTCTGGAAGTGTCCTGCGTGGGTCGCACCCTGGGTATTCGCGTCGGCGAACGGCTGCAGGCGCTCGGCCATTTGCCGGCGTCGGCCGGCGCCACCGATCTGGGGGATATCGTGCAGTCGGCCTGTTTGGCCCACGACATCGGCAACCCGCCGTTCGGCCACACCGGCGAGCGGGCCATCCGCGCCTGGTTTCAGGAGCGCGGCCAGCGCTACCTGGATCTGCTCACGCCGGAGCAGCAATCCGACCTGATTTATTTCGAGGGCAATGCCCAGGGTTTCCGGATTCTCACCAAGAGTGAATACCATCAGTACGACGATGGCATGCGCCTGACCTACGCCACCCTGGCCACCTTCTTGAAGTACCCCTGGTTGTCGTCCCGCGCCGCCGAAGGCGGCCTCAAGCCAGGCAAGTACAGCGCCTTTTTGTCCGAGGCCGACGCCTTCCAGGAAGTGTGCGCGGCCACCGGGCTCAGGGAGCTGGCGCCCGGCCGCCATTGCCGCCACCCGCTGGCTTACCTGATGGAGGCGGCGGACGACTTCTGCTACGCCATCATCGACCTGGAAGACGGCCTGGAGATGGACCTGCTGCACTGGGACGAGGTCTACGCCTTGCTGCAGCCGGCCCTGCCGGACAACAACGAGGTGCGCCGCCTGGTCCATTCCGAACTGCGCGACGGCCGCAAAGCGGCGCTGTTGCGCGGCAAGATCATTGAGCGGTTCATCGAAGCTGGCGTGGAGGCCTTCGTCGCCAACCACGAGCCCTTGCTGGCCGGCCGCATGGAAGGCGACCTGCTGCACCACTGCGAACCGGCGGTCTACGACGTGGTCGAGAACGCCAAGCAACTGGCGCGCGGCAAGGTGTTCGAACACCCGCGCAAGATCGAGCTGGAGATCGGCGCCTTCGAGGTGATGGGCGCCCTGCTGGATGGCCTGATCGAGGCGTCGCTGTCCCACGCCCGGGGCACCACGCGCAATTACCGGCACGAACGCATTATCGACCTGATCGGCCGCCACAGCTTTCCGGACGGCCTGGCGGACATGGACGAACAGACGCGGCTTTACCAGTGCATCATGCGGGCGCTGGATTTTCTCGCCGGCATGACCGACAACTACGCCACCTATCTGGCCAAGCAGTTCTCCGGCATGGCGGAGACGCGCTACTAAAGAGAGAGCGGCCCGAGTTGCTCATTGAGGGCGCGACTGAACGCGCCCGGCTGCTCCCACTGAGGAAAATGGCCAGGGTAGGCCAGCACTGTGTCTTTGACCCGGCCCGCGCAACGCTGACGGGCGACATCGGGGATCATTTCACCGTTGATCGCGAACAGCGGCGCGTTCACGGCCGCGAACGCCGGCTCCGGATTCCAGCGCAACAGATCACCCCACAACGGCAGCATCGCCTCCGGGGCCGCGGACGCCATTTGCGCGCCGAGCACTTGTTTCCGGCCCTCCGGCATGGCGTCGGAGGTGTTGGCCTCCACCAGCCTGCCCACCGCCGCCGGGAAATCCTCGTGAAAGCCGCGCTCGATGCCGGCGGCATCGTCCTCCGACAGATCGCCGTAGGGAATGATGAAGGTGTCGACGAACACCACGGCGGCCACGGATTCCAGCAGCGCCGCCGCCTCCAGCGCCACCGCGCCGCCCATGGAATGGCCCACCAGCACCACCCTGGCGGGTCGCCGGGCGCGCACCATATCGGCCAGGTCCCGCGCCATGCCGGCCACCGTCCAGGTGCCCGGGGTCGACGCGGAGCCGCCATGGCCGGGAAGATCCGGCGCCAGAAAACTCACTGTCTCCGGCGCGCTTTCCAGGTAGGCGTGCCAGTCGCTACGCCGGCAACACCAGCCGTGCACCAGCACCACCAGGGTGTCGCCGGCACCGTTCTTCTCGGTGGCCGCCAGCCGGCGCCCATCACTCAGTATGACTTCCCGTTCCAAGTTGTTTCCCCCTAAGCGGATAAAAGGCTCGATGCGTCACCGGCGCGCCTTGTTTTGTGACATAGTTGACCGTGGGGGACAAGGATACATCGGGGGTTTTATGGAAGGTTCGAGCAGGCTTCCTTACACCGGAGCGGGCCATCAGGCGCTTCTGGATACGCTTTACGCCACACCCACGGATCAGTCGCTGTGGCGGAATTTTCTCCACCAGCTGGTCACCGTCAGCCAATCCCGGTCGGCCCGTCTGCTGGTGCTCGACAAAGCGGCGGAAACGGTGCGTTCCAGCACCAAGATTAATATCGACGACCGCGCCCACCAGGACTACGTGGATTATTTCGTCAATACCTGCCCGTGGCGGCCGGAATTGCGGGAAAAGCCCGCCGGCCGTCTGTACTCCACCTATCTGGATTTCTCCTGCCGGCAACGCCGCTTTTATAAGACCGAATTCTATAACGACTGGGCCCGCGACCTGGATATCCACCACGGCGTCTGCGGCACCGTGTACCAGACCGACGATTACACCATCCAGCTACTGGTGCAGCGCACCGGCGGGCAGGGGGCCTACGAGGCCCAGGACACCGCCTGGTTCAATGAGCTGGTACCCCATGTGCGCCGGGCCATCGACCTGACCCGACATCTGCATCAACTGGAATGGCGCCACCGTGGCGGGCGAGCGGCCGCGCACCGGCCGTTCGCGTTGCTCGCTAACGGCGGCCGCGTGGAATTTCTCTGCGACCGCGCACAGGCGCTAATCGCCAGCGAGGAAAGCCTGGCCTGCCGGCACGGGCGTCTGGCACCCAAGCGACAAGGCCCGCGGGAGCGCTTTCTGGCTCTGGTGGACCGCGTCATTGCCGGCGCCGGCCGGGACTGGCGTCACTCCGGGGGCACCGTGTCTCTGCCCCGCCGGGATGGCGGCAGGCTGGTTTGCATGGTGGGCCCCATCGCTCCGGCCAATAGCGGCGCTCTGCTGGCCCCAGAAGGCCGGGCGTTGGTTTACTTCCACGCACCGGAATACGAGGGCGCGGTGGACGAACAACAGGTTGCCGAATTGTTTGATCTGACCACGGCGGAGGCTCGCGTCGCCGCCGCGATTGCTGAAGGCAGCGACCTTAAAAGCCTGGCGGACCGTTTGTCCTTATCGGTGGAGACGGTACGCGGGCAGTTAAAGTCGGTGTTCCGGAAAACCGGCACCCGCCGGCAGAACGAGCTGGCGGCACGCATTCTTCTTTCACCGGCCCTGCGCCCCAGGGAAGTGCCCCCGATCAAACTATAGAGGCCTCCGCCCCGGCACCGTTAAGAGACACTGTCGCCTATCCGCAATGCTCAAGGGCCAGCCGATTACGCCGTCGCGTATGGGCAACGATATCGGGGTAATCAGCGAGCAATTCGGTGGGCGGACGGGCAGGCAGCGCGCAGTCACGACAGGCCAACAGACCGCGCTTTTCGACCACGAAGCGGTCACGCGGCAGGAAGGGTCCGGTGACGGTCTGGCGGTGTTCATCCTTCAGCCCCTCCGGAGCCGCGCCCCAGAATTCGCCCGTGATGCGGCCCGGCTCCACGTGGTAGTGCACTAACCCTATGCCCACGAATTGAGACGCTGACCAATCCTGCGGCGCCTCGTCGAACAGACGCACGGACTCGCCGCCGGTACCCGCCATCACCTGCACATAGCCCAAAGGAGAGCGGAACCCGTAGGCCATGCGGTGAGAGCGCTGATACACATGATCGTGCCCGACGAGCAGCAGATCCACGCCATAACGCAGAAGAATATTCTCTTGCAGCGTGACGAGAGCGAAATTGGCCGGACTCCGGCCGAGTTGGTCGGTCCAGATCGGGTAATGCTGCACCAGTACGATAAAGTCGATCTCGCCCCGCAACCGCCGTAGCGCCGCTTTTGAAAGATCGATCTCGAGATTGATCAGCTCCTCGGCAAGGGAAAAATCATCGATCAGGGCGCCGGCGCTACTGACGAAGAAATGCACCCGGTTAACGTCAAACGGGTAGTAGGTGCTCCCCGGATTGTCATTAAGGTTATTCAGCAGTGGATCAGGGTGGGTGAGCCGGCTTTTAAAGGCCTTGCCAGAACTGAGGCCGTCGCCATCCTTGGCCTCGTGGTTGCCCGCCGCCGCCATGGTCACGGTGCTGGCCAGTAGGGGCTCGGCAAGATCGAACCACTGATCCCAGATCGGCTGCTCGCCATTCGCATACGACAGGTCACCGGCCAGCAAGAGAAGGTCGCTGGGGTGTTTGAGGCTTTCCTCGACCACGCGTCTGGCCCGCTCACTGATACCGTGGTCACCAAAATGCGTAAACGACCAGCGCTGCGTGTCGATTGGCGCCAACCAATAGACACGGGACCAGCCTCCCTCCGGAGACCCGACGCGGTAGCGAAACGGTCTGCGCGGGTCCAGAGCCGGCGCCATCGCGCGGTGCGTCAGCGCCTCGACACCGAAAGTCGGCTCCGAACGCGCGTAGACCCATTTCAGGAAAGGGCGGCTCTGCACGCTTTCCAGGTCCCAGTCCGCTTCCGGCTGGTCGTATTCCAGACGCTGATTCGGTGCTTCCTTGCCGTCGCTGAACCAGGTCACGGTGCGTGTCCGCCGGGTGCTGTCCTCCAGGCTCACATGCAGGCCACGTGGCGGATGGCTGTCCGGCTGCGGGGGCTGCGGGGGCTCCGGCGGCGGGTCCGGATCCGGGCCGGGCGGTGCCGGCTCATTGGGTGCCGGTGTCACCGTGTCGCCACCGCCACCGCCACCGCACCCGGACAGCACCACAGCGGTGCCGGCCATGCCCAGCAAAAACAGCCGCCGACCATTACTGATCAAACCTGGCTCTTCGCCATCGGTCATCTTGCCCATCAAACGCCCTCCGCGAATCAAACAGAGAGCATGGACGGCAAAGATGTCGGCGCTTTTAAACCAATCCGACCGGGGTTAGCGATTTTGTGAGCATTTCGTGAAGACGCGTAAGTGACGCCGCTCAGTCAATCAACGGCAGCCGGTGTTCCAGGGTAGCGGCGCGCACCGCGTCGGGGATGCGGATTTCCGTGGCCAGGGGCAGGTGGTCGGAGAGCCGGCAGTCGGTGAGCACCCGGCTATGGCAGACCTCCAGCTCGGGGGACGCCAGAATATGGTCGATGTGACGGTCCGGGGCCCAGCTCGGGAAGGTGTTCAGGTCCCCTTCCACGGCCCGCAACCCCAACGCCGCCAGGGGCGAATGCCCCAGGTGTTCCAGCCGGCAGTTGAAATCGCCCACGACCACCTTGTAGCGGAACGGCGACAACAATCGCGTGAGGTAGGCCAGCTGGGTATTGCGCATTTTTTCGCCCAGCGCCAGGTGCACCACCGCCAGCACCAGCGGCTCCACCGGGTGGCCGAACTTGACCAGAATCACGCCGCGCCCAGGCAGGCCGGGGAGGATGTGGTCCTCCACGGCATAGGGCGTCAGCCGGCTCAGAAAGCCATTACTGAACTGGCCCAGCCGGCCCAGATTGCGGTTAAGTTGCTGATGCCAAAAGGGGAAATCGGCCAGCGATGCCAAATGGACCAGTTGATTCACATTGCGTGAACGCAGACTGCCGCCATCCACCTCTTGCAGGCCGACCACGTCAAAGTGGCGGACCACATCGGCGATCTGCTCGATGGTCTCGACACTGCGCGGGTGCGCCACCAGATGTTTCCAACTGCCGGTGAAGTACTCCCGGAAGCGGCTGGTGCCGATACCCGCCTGAATGTTGAAGCTGAGCAGCCTGAGATTGCCGTCCGGCAGCGTGACCTCGCGCACCCTGCGAGTACGACGATGGCCTTCGCGTGCGAAGGAAAACCCGGCGGGCCGGGTTTTCCAGGACTGGTACGCGGTTCGAGCGCGCTCCAATAGCATTCCGTGTGAACTCCCGATCGGACTAACGGCGTTCCTTCTTCACCAGAAAGTCGATCACGTCGAACATTTCCTGATTGTTGCGCAGGCCGTCGCGAAGGATCAGATACTTACCATTGACCACGAAAGACGGCACACCACGAATCTGGTAGTCCCGGGCCAGCGCATCGGTCTGGCGCAGCTTGGTGGACACCCCGAAAGAGCTGTAAAGCTGGTTAAACTCGTCCTCTTCCACCCCGTACTTCTCAAAGAAGTCCGCCAGCGCGGTGGGGGTGAACAGGGGCTCCCGGTGCTTGTGAATGGCGTCGAACAGGGGCTTATGAACCTCTTCCACCTTGTCGAGGATGTCCGCGACATAATAGGCGCGGGCCAGCGGCTCCGCGTTGCGCAGGAAGGTGACCGGCGAGCGCACGTAATTCACGTACTCCGGCTTGTCTTCCAGCCAGTCCTCAATCGCCGGCTCCAGGCTGAAGCAGTGCGGGCAGATGTAAGAGAAGAACTCGCGCACTTCCACTTTTCCCGGCTCGTCCACATTACCCGGCGCCTCCAGCACCTTGTAGTGGGTCCCTTCCGCGTAGCGGGCGTGCTCGCCGCCGGATTCCTGTGCCCAGGCCGCCGCCGTGAGAGTAAGGCCGGCCAGCAGCGCCATAACCGTTCGCAACATGAGGTTCTCCTTGTTGTTGGCTGTTCACTTTAATCGTGGCAGATAGGACCGTGGCAACACGAAAAGGCTCCCCACGGTCACGGAAAGTTGCATTATTACCGCATTGACGCCGTCTTGCCCATGAACGGCGGCCACAAAAAAGGCAGCCTGAGGCTGCCTTTTACGATCTATCGGTCGATCCTTGGGCGCTTACTCGCTGTCGCGCTCCGGCGCGGAAAGGCCCGCCACAAAGCTGGAGACCGCCTGGATCTGGGCATCGCTCATCTTCGCCGCCAGGGTGCGCATCATCGCCTGGGGATCGTTATCACGCTTGGCCATGCTGCCGATATCCTCGCGGCCGACGGCGCGGAACGCCCTCAACTGGCTTTCCGTGTAGGCGGGCTGCTGGCCGGCCAGTGCCGGGAAGCCGGCGGCGTCGACGCCCTGGCCGGCGGGGCCGTGGCAACCGGCGCAGGCGGGGATGCCCTTCTCGACGTCACCACCCCGGTAGATACGCTCGCCCATTTCCAGCAGGTCCGGCTTCACCTGGCCGGTCTGCACGGTCTGTTCCGCGAAGAAGGCAGCCAGATCCTGCATGTCCTGCTCGCTGAGGTTGGCGGCCTGGCCCTGCATGATGGCGTTCTCACGCGCACCGGATTTATAGGCTTTAAGCTGCTTGATCAGGTAGGGCTCGCCCTGCCCCGCCAGACTCGGATACTGACCGGAAGGGGAATTGCCGTCCGGGCCATGGCAGGCCGCGCATACCTGGGCTTTCTCTTTACCGGCTTCCGGGTCGCCCTCGGCCAGGGCGAAGGGGGTGGCCACCACGGCAGCCAACAGCACGAACAGCTTGAAACACTTCATGGCCTTTCCTTCAAGAGCAGGGATTACTTGGTCATGTATTCAATAAGAGCACGATAATCTTCATTGGAGCAGTCGCCGCACATGCCGCCCGGAGGCATGGCGTTGTAGCCCTCCTCGACGTGCTTGACCAACGTGTCCATGCCTTTGTCCATGCGCGGCTTCCAGGCGGCCTGATCCCCGGTTTTGGGGGCGCCGGCGGCACCGCTGGCATGGCAATAGGTGCAGCTTTGATCATAGAGCTCTTTGACGGATTCAGCCTGGGCACCGGCCGTCAGGCTCATAGCGATGGTCAGGGCAAGCCCCGCGGCAAAACCTTTCATGTGAATCTCCCCATGAGCTGGCGACATGCTGGCTTACTCAGGCGTCGGCGCCGAATTTGCCTTTGTACACAAACACCTGTAGAACGTCGGCCGCACGGCGAACGCGCGACGGCGCGCATTATATACTAGAGGTCCGCTCCCGTCATATGCCTTATTAAAGGCGCGGGTATTCGCTGACTGCGCTCACCGAGAGACACATCATGGCCCAAGATCCGACCCAGCGCCTTCTCCACCAGGCCCGCTTCCTGAAAAGCGCCCAGAACGTGGAACAGTGCCCCCCGGACGCGGGCTTCGAAGTGGCCTTCGCCGGACGCTCCAACGCCGGCAAATCCAGCGCCATCAACCGCCTCACCGGCCAGCGAACCCTGGCGCGCACCTCCAAGACCCCCGGCCGCACCCAATTGCTGAACTTCTTCGAACTGGACGAAGAGCGGCGCTTGGTGGACCTGCCCGGCTACGGCTACGCCAAAGTGGACAAGGTGACCCGCCAGCAATGGCAGCGCGACCTGGATGATTATCTGGCGCGCCGGCAAAGCCTCACCGGACTGGTTCTGCTGATGGACATCCGCCACCCGCTCAAGGATTTTGACCGTCTGATTCTGGAATGGTCGGCGCGCGCGGGCATGCCGCTGCACCTGCTGATCACCAAGGCGGACAAACTCAAATACGGCGCCGCCAAGAACACCCTGTTGCAGGTTCTGAAAGAGGTCCGCGATCACCCGGCGCCGCTCAGCGCCCAGCTGTTCTCCGCCACCAGTGGCAGCGGCTGCGACGAAGCCTGGCGCCAGCTCGGCATCTGGCTGGCGGTGCCGCCGGACCCGGCGGGCTGACCGGGCCCGTCACTCCGGCGACGTTTTACGACACCGTTCCGGCACAGCGCCGCCCTCAGAGAAACCACGCCTCTGCGGCACAACCACCTGATATAAAGCGACTTTTCCCTATTTTCAAAAATAGGCATGCCTCTTGCTTTAGTGATTGGCAAGAAGAAGGAAGAGGGGAAGTCCCACTTTCAGTGGGCAAAAAAAATCCCTGGCAGCAAGTGGGGGAAGGGAACGACTGCGCTGCCAGGGAGGCTTGCCGCCCCAGCCTCCTGGGGGAGAGACTGGGGTGTCCAGAAGCTACGAACCGGTGAGGGTACTGGGGGATCGGGGGTACCGGTCCGTAGCTATTGATTAGGACTGGCCGCCTTTGGAAAAAGTTTCCACGTCCTAATACCTTTTACAAATTTCATATTTCCTGCATCTCAAGCACGATTAAACCCGCATGCGGCTACTGTTTCCAGGGGCCGCCGCGGGTATCTTCACGACGCTTCAAACTCCGATGCATGGCCGCCTTGGCCAACATATGCGCCGATACCGGGGCGGTAATAAACAGGAACAGAACAATCAGCACTTCTTGCAGCTGCAATGCCTGCTCCTGCCAGGAGAAGAACAGCAACGAGCCGAGAATGGTACCGCCCACACCCAGGGTGCTGGCTTTAGTCGGACCGTGCAGGCGCAGATAGAAATCGGACAGCCGCACCAGGCCAATGGACCCCACCAGCGCGAATACCGCACCGACCAAAATGAAGGCGCTGACCAGAAATTCAACGATCTCGTTCATAATTTTGCCCTCACTCGATGATATCGCCACGCAGCATGTATTTGGCCACCGCCACGGTGCTCACGAAGCCGATCAGCGCGATCAGCATGGCGGCCTCGAAATAGAGCTTGCTGTCCGATGAGATGCCGTACAGCACAATCAGCCCGATGGTGTTGATGTACATGGTGTCCAGGGCCAGGGCCCGATCCGGCAGGGTGGGGCCGCGCAGCAACCGGTACAGGTTAAGCAGCAAGGCCAGCACGAACAGCCCGAAGGCAATCGTCAGCGCCGTCTCTAACATTCGAAAATCTCCTTCAGCGGCCGCTCATAGCGCTGCTTGATCTGCTTGATCATGGCGTCTTCGTCGTCCACGTCGAGAGCGTGAATCAGCAGGGTGCGCCGATCATCGCTGACATCGGCACTGACCGTGCCCGGCGTCAGCGAGATGGTGCTCGCCAACAGCGTGATCGCGAACTCATCGGTGAGGTCCAGCGGCAACTCCACGAAACCGGGCCGCAAACGCTGCGGCGGGCCGACGATCAGAATCGCCACCGCCAAGTTGGCGGTGAGGATGTCCCAATGCACCACCAGCACGAAGCGCACCAGCTTGGGGAAGTCGCGCAACCGCGGCACATTGGGCCAGAACGACTGAGTGCCCAGCGGCAGCACCACCGCCAGCACCAGACCCAGCAGGGCGTGCCCCCAGGAGAAGCCGTTAAGCAGCATCCAGGTGGCCCACAGAAACAGGCTCAGTAGCGGAAACGGCAACAGGCGACTCATAACGCACTCTCCCCGGCGCTCAGCACCGCGTCGATATACAAACCCGGTTGCGCCCATTGCCCGGCCACCGCCAGACAGGCGTCCAGTACCGGTTCACCCCAGATCGCCAGCACCGGAGTGGTGGCCAGCAACGCCACCGTGGCCGCCAGGCGCGGCCCGTCCAGGCGCCATTCCTCACCGTCGCCGGTGGCGCGCCAGAACAGCGTGGAGCCGGCCCGGCTCAAACCGATCAGGGCGACCAGGCCGCCGCCCAGCAGCAGCAGCCAGTACAGCGGCGCCGGCACCGCCTGCATCAACGCGACCTTGCCGATAAAGCCAGACAACGGCGGCAGACCCACCACCGCGATCGCGCCGGCGAAAAACAGCGCGCCGAGCACGCCACGACCGGGGGGAGACAGCCCCGCCTCAAGCCGGTCCGCCAGCTCTCCGCGCCCCCGGGACACCAGGTCCGCGAGCAGGAACAGGCCGCCGCACACCAGGGTCGAGTGAATCAGGTAGTACAACATGGCGCCGAACGCCTCCGGCGACGACCAGGCCAGCCCGGCCACCAGCGTGCCCACCGACATCACCAGCAAGTAGGCCACCATTTCGCCGAGGCGGCGGGCGCCGAGCACGCCCACCGCGGCCAGGCCCAGGGTGATCAACGCAAGGATCCACAACGGGTCCCGGCCAAGGCCCGCCAGCGCGCCGCCGCTAAAGGCCAGTCCGTATACCCGGGCGATGGCGTAAATGCCCACCTTGGTCATGATCGCGAACAACGCCGCCACCGGCGCGGTGGCGCTGGCGTAGGTCGCGGGCAACCAGAAATACAATGGGAACAACGCCGCCTTAAGCCCGAACACCACCCACATCAGCAGGCCGGAAAGACGCGCCAAATCCAGGCTGTTACCTTCCAGTTCGCTCACTTTGACCGCAAAGTCCGCCATGTTAAGCGTTCCGGTGGTGCCATAAGCGAGCCCCAGCGCGACCAGGAACAGCGCCGAGCCGATCAGGTTGAGCACCACATAGTGGATGCCGCCCTTCACCCGCGCCGGGCCGCGGCCGTGCAGGGCGAGGCCGTAAGAAGCGATCAGCAACACCTCGAAGAACACGAACAGGTTGAACAGATCGCCGGTCAGGAAGGCGCCGTTGATCCCCATCAGTTGCAGCTGGAACAAAGCGTGGAAGTTGGCTCCCAGCCGGTCGTCACCGCGGCTGCCGTAGATCAGCGCCGGCAGCGCCAGCACTGCGGTCAACAGCACCATCAAGGCGCTCAACCGATCAAGCACCAGCACGATGCCGAACGGCGCCCGCCAATCACCCAGCTGATACACGCCGATGTCACCGGCGGCCGCCTGTTGCCAGAGGCCCAGTGCCACCGGAATCAGCGCCAGAGTGGCCAGCAAACCGGTCAGCCGGCGCAGACGCTGGCGCTCGCGGACCTCCAGCAGAAGCAGCATCCCCGCGAACGCCGGGATCAGAATCGGGGCAATGATCAAGTGTTCCATCAGCGGCCCTCCTGGTGGGGCTCGCCGTCGGAATCACCGTCCACGTGATCACTGTTCATCTCGCCTTGGCCGCGCAGGGCCAGCACCACCAGAAACGCGGTCATCGCGAAACCGATCACAATGGCGGTCAGAACCAGAGCCTGGGGCAAGGGGTCGCTGGGGTTCTCCGACATGCCGACCACCGGCACCTGGTTCAGGCTCAACCGGCCCGACACGAACACAAACAGGTTGACCCCATAACTGAGCAGCGTAATGCCCAGAATCACCGGGAAGGTGCGCGCCCGCAGGGTCAGATACACACCGCAGCCGACCAGCGTCGCGATTATCAACGCAATCATCACTTCCATCAGGCGCCTCCTCTCTGGCCGGCGTCGCTCTCGTCCTCGGCATCCCCGGCGCTGGCGCCTTTGTCGTCCAGCAATGACAGTTTGCCGAGGTTCGCCAGCATAAGCAGCGTGGCGCCCACCACGGTGAGGAACACGCCGGTATCGAACAGCATGGCGCTGGCCACCTCGAATTTGCCCACCAGCGGCCAGTGGATGTACTCAAAGGTGCTGGTCAGGAACGGATGGCCGAACAACCAGGACGCCACCCCGGTGACCCCCGCCAGCAGCAACCCCAGCGCCACCACCGGGTGGTAGTCGCCGGGCATGCGGTGGTGCATCCAGCCGACCCCGGAAGCCACGTACTGCAGCAACAGCGCCACCGAAGTCACCAGGCCGGCGATAAAGCCGCCGCCGGGCAGATTGTGGCCGCGCAGGAAGATATACACCGACACCAGCAGGGCCAGCGGCAACAACGGTCGCGAAATGGTCACCAGCACCAGCGGGTGCGCGTCCCGGGCCCAGGGCCGGCCGATGGCATCCACCCGCGGCGACCCCAGCTTGAGATCCTTGAGCAGCGCGTAAATGCCCATGGCGGCGATACCCAGAACGGTGATCTCACCGAAGGTATCGAAGCCTCGGAAGTCCACCAGAATCACGTTGACCACGTTAGTGCCGCCGCCACCCGGCTTGGCGTTCTCCAGGAAGAACCCACTGATGCTGGTGAAGTCGCTGGTCATCATCGCGAACGCCATGACCCCGACACCCCCGCCGACCACCACCGACAGAAACAAATCCCGGCTTACCCGGAGCACACCGGATTCAGCGTTGGTACGCACCGGCAGGAAGTACATCGCCAAGATCAGCAGCATCACCGTGACCACTTCCACGGAAAGCTGGGTCAGCGCCAGATCGGGCGCGGAAAAGCGTACGAACACCAGGGACACCACCAGCCCCACCACACTGATCGACATGATCGCCGTCATCCGGTGGCGGTGCAGGATGGCGGTGATCACCGCGGCCACGATCAACATGGCGCCGGCCAGCAGCGCCACCCCGTCCAAGGGCAACAACGCCCGTTCGCCGCGCAACAAATGGGGGCCCAACTGGGTCAGCAGCACCAGCGACACCACCGCCAGCAACCAGGCCACGTAGGTCTGCAGCGAGCCGTTGCGCAAACGACCGCTCAGCGCCCCGGCGAACCGCGCCACCGCCTGCATGGCGCGCTCGAAAATCAGGTTGGCGTTGATCTCCGGCAGGCGCGCGTGCCACCGGAACAGACGCTCGCGCTGGCTATAGACCAGCACCCCGCCGACCAAGGCGATGACGCTCATCAGCAGCGGCAGGTTAAAGCCGTGCCAGATGGAAAGATGATATTCCGGCAGGGTGCCGCCAAGCGTGGCGGTGCCGGCCACCGCCAGCAGCCCAGCCACGGTGAGCGCCGGGAACACACCCACCGCCACACACAACGCCACCAGTATTTCCACCGGCACCTTCATGTAGCGGGGCGGTTCGTGGGGCGGAAACTTGGGCAAATTCACCGGTTCGCCGTTGAAGAAGACGTCATGGATGAAGCGGGCCGAATAGGCCACCGACAGCACGCCGCCCAGGGTGGCGCCCAGCGGCAGCACCCAGCTCAAGGCGCCGAGCCGGTCGGACTGCAGAGTCTCGGCGAAGAACATCTCCTTGGACAGGAAGCCGTTGAGCAGCGGCACCCCGGCCATCGCCGCCGAAGCCACCATGGCCAGCACCGCGGTGTACGGCATATACCGCCACAAGCCGTTGATGCGGCGCATGTCCCGGGTGCCGGTTTCATGATCAATGATGCCGGCGGCCATAAACAGCGACGCCTTGAAGGTGGCGTGGTTGATGATATGGAACACCGCCGCCACCGCCGCCAGCTCGGTGTTCAGACCGAACAGCATGGTGATCAGACCCAGATGGCTGATGGTGGAATAGGCCAAAAGCCCTTTCAGGTCATGCTGGAACAGCGCCGCCAGCGCGCCCCAGATCAGCGTCGCCATGCCGGCCAGTGTGACCAGATCGAACCACAGGTTGGTACCCGCCAGCATCGGGTAGAAGCGGGCCAGCAGGAACACCCCCGCCTTAACCATGGTGGCGGAGTGCAAGTAAGCACTTACCGGCGTCGGCGCCGCCATGGCATGGGGCAGCCAGAAGTGAAACGGGAACTGGGCGCTCTTGGTGAAAATGCCCAACAGCACCAAGCACAGAATCAACGGGTACAGACCGCTGGCGCGGATCGCGTCGCCGCTGGCCAGCGCCTCGCCCAGGGAATAGCTGCCCACCACCTGGCCGATCAACAGCACCCCGGCGAGCAATGCCAGCCCGCCCAGCCCGGTGACCGTGAGCGCCATGCGCGCGCCTTTCCTTGCCCCGCTGTTGTGCGACCAGAAGCCGATCAACAAAAACGAGCTGAGGCTGGTCAGCTCCCAGAACACCACCAGCAGCAGCAGGTTATCGCTGGTCACCACCCCCAGCATGGCGCCCATGAAAAGCAACAGGTAGGCGTAAAAACGACCGGCTTTTTCATTGGCGGAGAGATAGTAGCGCGCGTACAGAATAATCAGCAGGCCGATGCCCAGCACCAGCATGGCGAACATCAGCGACAGGCCGTCCAGGCGGAACGCCAGGTCCAGACCCAGGCTGGGCAGCCACTGCATTGATGAGAGCAGCGTCTCGCCGGCGATCACCCGCCGTGCGGGCGCCACCATCAAGGCCAGGGCCAGTGCCGGCAACGCCGCGGCGCTCAGCGCCAACAGCGTGCGTGAGGCGCGGAAACGTTCGGCCAGCGGCGGCAGTGCGGCCCCCAGAAAGGGCAGCAGCACCAGGATGGAAAGGTTCATAGGCAATCCGTTGTCAGTTGCGGCAACGCCGCGTCGAGCTTATCAGTAAACCATCAACTCAGCGTGACAACGGGCGGATCCGGGAAATAGGGGCGGCGGCCCCGCCGCGGGCAATGGGCGGGAATACTCATCATTTTGTGGTGCCGCAACTGGCAGTCCATGCAAAACCGAATCACTGAAAAGGGCCGGTAGTATGCCACGCCGGGCCGGGGCGAACACAAGGCCGACCGGCCCGGGGTTACAGCTCGCCCACGAACTGGTTATAGAACTGCCGGGCGGTGCGCCCGGAGCGCCCGCCCCGTTCCATGGAAAAGCGGCGGGCCAGAATGTGCAGTTGATCGCGGTCGGCGACCTCGCCGAACAGGTGATCGACGATCTCGAAATACTGCGTCTCATTGATCGGGTAAAAGCTCAGCGACAGGCCGAACCGGTCGGACAGGGAAATTTTCTCCTCGACCACGTCGCCATGGTGGATCTCGCGGCCCACCACCCGGCTCTGCTCGTTATCGGACTGGTACTCGGACACCAGATGCCGGCGGTTACTGGTGGCGTACAGCCGGACGTTCTCCGGCGGCAGCTCCAGCGAGCCCTCCAGCACGCTTTTGAGGTGCTTGTACTGGGTTTCGCCGTCCTCGAAGGCGATGTCGTCGCAGTACACCACGAAACGCTGGGCGCGCTCGCGCAGGTCATCGACGATCTCCGGCAGGTCCACCAGGTCGTGTTTTTCCACCTCGATCATGCGCAGCCCGCGCGGCGCGTACTCATTGAGCAGCGCTTTCACCAGGGACGACTTACCGGTGCCCCGGCTGCCCCACAGCAACGCATGGTTGGCGGGCTTGCCGGCCAGGAAGCGTTCGGTGTTCTGAATCAGCTTTCGCTTCTGGGTGTCGACGCCGAGCAGATCGTCCAGCGCCACCGGGTCCAGGTGCCGCACCGGTCTGAGCCGTTGTTGTCTGGGCCGCCAGATCGCGGCCGCTTCGGCACGCCAATCAACGTGATTCATGGTTTCCCCGTTAGCAATCAGGCCAAAAATATTGCCACGGTTGCCCGGACGACTAAAGAACTTGCTTGCCCGGCCCGGGTCCACCTTTACCATGTACCCAGGATAAAACACGCTACCAACCTCGGAGACGCCCATGATCCGCTTCCCTCTCGCCGGCCTGACGCTGATCCTGGCAGTCACCGGCTGCAGCCACACCCCGGCGAACCTGCCCGATAACGCCCGCGCCTGCCCCGAGCCGCGCCCACAAATGTGTACCATGGACTACCGTCCGGTGATCGGCCTGGACCAGAGCGGCAACACCCTGGGCGAATACAGCAACGCCTGCAGCGGCTGCGCGAAGGAAGGCGTCGCCTACACCGTGCCGGTCAAATAACTTCCGCCCAAGGACACCGCTTTGCCGCTTTCGCCCGTACGCCGGTTACTGGACTTCGACGCGCAGTACCGCCGCGACCAGCAGCACACCCCGGATTTCCTGCATCGGCGCGACCGCCGTCTGGCACTGGCCCGGGAACAGAACGGCGCCCCGCCGCCGGACGCCGCCGCCTGGCTGAACGCAGTGGATGCCGCCGGCGCCGGCGGCGCATTACAGCCCTGGCGCCGCGGCCGGGCCGCGCTGACCCTGGCCGGCGCGGTGCTGGGCGTGCTGACCATGCTCGGTGTGCTGTACGTGGACGGCCAGGGCCGCATCAACGTCACCCTGATTCTGGCGTTGGCGCTGCTGCAATTGCTGCTCGCCCTGGCAACCACCGCCCAAGCATTGAGCGGCCGGCGCCCCTGGGGCCGCCTGCTGGGCCGGGACGGCGGAGCCGACACCCCGGTGCTGCGCCAGCTGCACCCGCAGCTCGCCGCCCGCGCCGCCCACGGCGCCGGCCTGGCGTTCGCTGTCACCGCCCTGCTGACCCTGTTGGCCCAGGTTCTGGTGCGCGATCTGGCGTTCGGCTGGAGCACCACCCTGCAAACCTCCGCGCCCGCCTATCACACCCTGGTGGAACAGCTCGCCTGGCCCTGGCGCGGCTGGCTGCCCGCCGCCGTACCCGGCCTGGAGCTGGTCGAGCAATCCCGTTACTTCCGACTCAGCGGCGGAGCCCCCGCCGACCCGGAACGGCTGGGCGCCTGGTGGCCCTTCCTGGCCATGCTGTGGCTCTGCTACGTGCTGCTGCCAAGACTGGCGCTGCTGGGGCTGGCCCGTGTGCACCTGAACCACCGCGCCGGCGTGCTGCTGCAACGCCACCCGGGTTGGGCGGCGCTGCGCGAGCGGTTCGCCACGCCGTGGGTGGACAGCGGCCAGGCACCGGCCGCCACCGGGCGCGGGCCGGCGGTGCCGGCCATCGCCGCCCTGGCGGCGCCGCCGGAAAGTGGCGTGGTGATCCGCTGGGCCGGCGCCGGCAGCGCCGATCTCGCCCGGCGCCTGCTCCAGGACGCCCCCATGCAGGTGCTCGAGGCCGGCGGCAGCGCCAGCCTGGAGCAGGACCGCGATACCGTCACCCGCGCCGACCTGGGCCTGCCGGTGGTGGTGCTGACACGCGGCTGGGAGCCGCCCACCGGCGAGCTGTCGGACTTTCTCGACGACGCCCGCGACAGCCTGCCGGCCAACACCGACATCGTGCTGCTGCCGCTCGCCGCCGACGATAAAACCGCGGTCGTGGACGGCGCGCTGCTGGCCCAATGGCAACGCTTCGTGGACCGGCACAGGCCGGTCAGGCTGTGTCGCCCATGACCGAACGCGCCCTCCCCCGTTTCGCCGTGGTCGGCCATCCCAACAAGGGCAAATCCAGCATCGTCGCCACCCTGGCGCAGAACGACGGCATCGCCATCGCCCTGGAACCGGGCACCACCCGGGAGAACGGCCACTATCCGCTGCGAGTGGACGACCGGCTGCTGTACGAATTGATCGACACCCCCGGCTTCCAGCGCCCGCGCCGAGTGCTGGCCTGGCTGCAAGCCCACAGCCTGTCGGCGTCGGACCGGCCGGAAACGGTGCGCGCCTTCGTCACCCAACACCGCGACGACGCGCGCTTCCACGACGAATGCCAACTGCTAACGCCGATCCTGAACGGCGCCGGCATCCTTTACGTGGTGGACGGCGCGGTGCCCTACAGCCGCGAACAGGAAGCGGAAATGGAAATCCTGCGCTGGACCGGCCGCCCCAGCCTGGCGCTGATCAACCGCATCGGCGAAGGCGACCACCTGGCCGACTGGCGCGCCGCCCTGGGCCAGTACTTCCAGATCGTGCGCGACTTCGACGCGGTGCACGCCCCCTTCGACGCCCACCTGAGTCTGCTGCGCGGTTTCGGCCAGCTGGCCCCGGAATGGGAAGCGCCGCTTGAGGAAGCCACCGCCCACCTGCGTGACCAGCGCCGGCACCGCCAGCATCAGGCCCTGCAACTGATCGCCGCCGCCCTGACGGACATGCTCGCCCACCGGGAAACCGGCCGGCTGCCCGACGACGGCAACCGCGACGCGCTCGAACACGCACTGCGCCAGCGCTGGCGGGACTGGCAGCGCCAGCGCGAACAGCGCCTGCGCCGCGACGTGGAAGCCCTCTACCAACACCGCCACCTGCGCCGCCGGGAGCAGGCCCTGGCGTGGCAGCCGGGCAGCGACCTGTTCAGCGAGCAGGCCCGAGAAGCCTGGGGCGTCAGCCGCACCTATTTGGCCACCGCCGGCTTCGGCGCCGGCGCCCTGGGCGGGGCCGGCATCGACGCCCTCGCCGCCGGCCACTCGCTGGGTGCCGGCGCCCTGATCGGCGGCGTACTGGGCGCCGCCGGCAGCGTTTTTTACGGCGGCAAATACGCCGACAAACTGGGCGCACTGAACGTGCTGGCGCGTTTTACCGGCGGCGCCGAAGCGGCCTTCGGCCCGGTGCGCGATCCGCAATTCGGCTATGTGGTGCTGGGCCGCGCCCTGGCACACTGGCATCAAGTCAGCCACCGTAACCACGCCGGGCGCGACCCGCTCACTCTCGGCGACGCCGACCATCATTGGCTGGAAAAGCTGCCCCGTGGCCAGCGCCAGCGTCTGCAGAAGGCGCTGCAGGAGCCGCCCCGGGAGCCCGGGATGTGAAGCGCCGGGATGCTTTGGAAACGGCGGTTGAGCAGGCT
>JBELJS010000004.1:0-97613 GCA_042090255.1 Alcanivorax sp.
GCCGGCGATCAGGCGTTCGTCAGCGACCCGGCGGCGCCGGCGATCCACATTCTTGATCTGGAAGCGCTGAGTCTGGAAACCGTGCCGCTGTCGTTCCCGCCCACCGGACTGGCCTGGACCGGCGCCGGTGAGGCGCACGACCACGACGATCACGACCACGACGAAGAGCACGACCACGATCATTAACGCCCTCCGCCCCGGCCTCCCGGCCGGGGCTTTGCGCGTCGCCTTGCGCGCGTCTTTTCACTACAATGCGTTCACGGACAACATCCCGAGAAACCATCCGCAGTAACGATCGGAGTACCCATGAAGCCTTTCCTGTTAGCCGCGAGCCTTGCGCTCCCCCTGACCGCCCTGCCGATCGCCGCCGGCGCGTCGGGCTTCGCGGGTATCGACATTGTCAGCAGCGAAATCGAACCGGACGACGGCGGCAGCGCCGATCCCACCGCGCTGCAGTTCAAATTCGGTACCTGGATTAACCGCAACGAAACCCTGGGCGGCGAGCTGCGCCTGGGCCTGGGTATTGACGAAGACGACCTGGGTCGCGGCACCGATGTGGAAATCGACCGCTACTACGGCGCCTATTTCCGTGGCCAGTTCCCCAATACCCTGCCGGTGCGGCCCTATGGCCTGATCGGCCTGACCCGCATGGAAACCACCGAAAACTTCCCCGGCGGCGGTTCCAGCGGCGAAAACTATTCCGGGCTCTCCATCGGCCTGGGCGCCGACGTGAGCCTGACCGATGTGGTCTTCGTCAGCGTGGAATACATGCGCGCCGTGGACAGCGGCGGCGATGAAGTCACCAACCTGTCCCTGGGTCTCAACGGCCGCTTCTGAGCCAGCCCGGGGACATAACTCCGTAGCCCGGTTCGGTCTCGGAAGGGCAGAACACAGACCCGCGTCCCCGCTGGAGAGAACCTTCTTTTACGCGCGAGGAACCATAAAAAAAGCCGCGCTGAGCGCGGCTTTTCTTTGTGACGGGGTCCGGCGGGTGCGGTCAGGGAATCGGCAGGTAGCCGCCTTCCACTTCCT
The DNA here is from genome assembly GCA_042090255.1 of Alcanivorax sp. Taxonomy (GTDB): domain Bacteria; phylum Pseudomonadota; class Gammaproteobacteria; order Pseudomonadales; family Alcanivoracaceae; genus Alloalcanivorax. Next base: position 1,033 of record JBELJS010000004.1, read on the forward strand.
TGGTGGCGATGGCCACCGCGTTGTGGGCGTGCAGACTCTCCAGGTGGTTTACCCGCAACCAGAAGTCCTGGTAGCACGGCTGGCTGTCCAGCGCCTGCTTGAGGCGGCGCGCGGAGTCTTCGCAGAACATCAGGTTCTGGCCGTTGAGCTTGGCGAATTCCTGCTCATCGACACGCTTCACGGCGGTCTGCACCGGTGTCTTCAGCGCCCCTTCGATAGAGTCGATCAAGGCGGTGATCGGGAACGCCTCATCACAGTCGGTATCCAGCACCACCCGCACCTGCGCCACGGAACGCTGGCTGTGCGGCGTCGCCATGATGCCTTCCTCGGTGCCCAGCCATTCGAACACCCGATCCACGTCCACTTGGCCGTCACCGGCGAAGTCCTCGCGGAACTGTTCCTGAATCAACTGGCGAGCGAGCGCCGCGGAACAGGGGCAGGTAGAGGAATAAGGCACTTCCACCGCCAGCTCCATGCGCATGCCTTCCGGCGACAGCGTCGCCTTGACGGTCACCGGGTAGCTCTTCCAGCCGGAGTAGCTGCTTTTGAGCGCCGGCCGGCGCATGGAGTACTCGAAATCAAACTGCACGAAGCCCCGGTCGCTGAGCCCCTCGTGGGAGTCGAGGAAATTCTGCAGCAGCTTGCCAATCGAATAGGCACTTACCGAATGATCACCGAAGGTTTCCTCCAGCATCAGGTAAAGCCGGGACATATGAATGCCCTTGGCGTCCGGGTTAGACAAGTTCACATAGGCCTGGATCGACGTGCTCACCGGGCGCTCGCCGGCCAGGGTGTCGTTGATGCGGGCCGGCAGATGAATCTCACTCATGCCCACCCAGTCCAGGGTGCTGTGAATGTGTTCCACCATGGAGTTCGTTGCCACATCAGGCATCGATTTGGTGGTGTCCGAACTGCTTTCGCGCGTCATGGAAATCTCCGTAAGGACGATCGGAGCGCGGGATGGCGCTGAACAGGTGCCGGGACGCAGAATGGCGCCCATCGAATCGCTAGGGATGGCGGCCTGTCGACATCGTCCGATCACTCAGGGGCGCAGAGTGTAGCAGAAACCGCCCGGCAAATAGACAGACCGGAACGACGGGATTGGCGATAAAAGCGACAGCCCGGGCCTATCGGCGACAGCCCCCTTCACAGGGGCGTTTCGTCGTCCTCGGCACGCCCCACCAGCTCCTGGAAGCGCTCCATCTCGCGCAGCGGAACGAACATCTCCTCGGCCCGGGCGTGCTGGCGCAGGGCCTCGGAGATCGCCACCGCCTGGCGCAGGTCGCGCAGGGCGTTTTCGGTCTCGCCCAAACCGGCCCAGGCACAGGCGCGCTGGTAGAGCGCGTGGGCGTTGTCCTCGTCCACCTCGAGCACCCGATCACACAGGCTCAGGGCCCAACGCTGCTCGCCCAGCTCCAGGGCGGCGTCCGCCTTCCAGGCCAGTGCCTCCGGGTCGTCCGGGCGCAGCTCCAGGATCCGATCGTAGAGCTCGATCTTCTCCTTGTAGCTGGTTTCCTTGGTGGCTTTTAGCCACAGGCTGTGGATTTCGTTGGTGCGCTCGATCTCTTCCTGGTTCTCGGTGATGGTGCGCGACTTGCGGCGCAGCTCCTGCTCCAGGTCCGCCAGGCGCGACTCGTACTCCACGGTCAGCCGGGACATCTCTTTCTCGGCGTAGACACGGATATTGTCCTTAAGGTCACGGATCGTCGACCAGCCCACCAGGGCCAGAATGGAGGCGGCGCCGGCGATCAGATAGAAGAAATAGGTCACCGTGTTGGTGGCGTAGCCCATGGCCTTGTCGGCCACTTCCAGTTCCCGATCGGTGACGATCCGGTTCATGTCGTTGCGGTACTCCATCATGTCCTGACGGAGGCTGCGCAGCTCGCCGAGAATCCAGTTCTCGCGGAACTGGGAGATCACCGGCCCCTTTTCGATCTCACTTTGCGACTCCGCCGGCGCCTCGGCGGGGTCCTCGGCACCGTTCTGCTGCGCCCCGACCGGGCCGCACACCAACAAAAAAAGCAGTAGCCACAGCCGCCACGGCATTACTCGCATCAAGACCCGGTCCTCGATTATTTCGCCGGGCCGGACAATCCGCACACCCGGCCTACGCCGTACACCAGCCAGGCGCTTATCAGCGCCGGCAAAACCTCGAATATGGTCGCATTTAGCCCGGACAGGCGCCAGCCAATTGCCACCGAACTGGCAACAACGATCATCGCGATGGAGAGCGGTTCACGGGGGCGGCCGCCGAGCGCGTACACCACCAACAAACCGCCGAAGGCGGCGCCCAGCACACCCCAGGCGAACAACACCAGGTTAAACACGTTTTCCTTGGCGAACAGGGCGATCATCAGCGATACGCCCACCACCACCAGGGTGGCGATACGCGCCGTGCCATAGCCGTGCCAACGCTTGGGCATCAGGTCCCGGGACAGGCAGGCACTGCAACTCAGGATCAGCGAATCGACGGTGGAAATGGTGGCGGCGAAAAGGCCGGCGAGAACCAGCCCGGTCGCCACCGGGTGCAGCAGCACGTCCGCCATCACCGGCAACGCCAATTCGGCGTCCAGTTGGCCGCCGCTCATCACCAGCGACGGGTCCACCGCGCCCTGGTCCATCAGCAGGCGCGCCATCATGCCGACGCCCACCGCCAGGGTGTAGAACGCCACGAACCAGAGGTAGTAGTAGATACGTGCCCGACGGATATTTTTCACGTCGTTGACCGCCATGAAGCGAACCATTACATGGGGCTGGCCGATCACCGCCGCGCCGGCGAAGGTCCAGCCGATCAGGAACAGCGCGGCGCCGGTCAAACCGCTGGCGACGGACTCGGCGGGGAAAAACTGGAAGAAAGTGGGCGAGACGTCATGCAGACCGGTCCAGGCGGCCTGCCAACCTCCCACGGTGAATACCGCCATGGTCAGCATCACCGTCATCGCCACGATCATCACCACCGACTGGGCGGCGTCGGTCCACACCGAAGCGCGCAAGCCGCCGGAAAAGCCGTAGCAGAGCACCATCACCGCACCGATGATGGCGCCGGTGCGCAGGTCCCAGTCGAACAACGCCTGCAGCGCCTTGCCGCCGGCCTTGAACTGGGCCGCCGCATAGACCCCCAGCAACGACACCGCGATCAGCGCCGCCACCACCTTGAGCACCTGGAAGTGGCCGCCACCCCAGCGCGATAACAGCTCCGGAATGGTCAGAGTGCCACGCTCCTCGGACACCTCCCGGACTTTACGGGTGACCAGGGTGGCGGCCATCCAGTCCCCCAGAATCCAACCCACCATCATGGTGAACGCCGGTAGCCCGGTGGCGTAGGTATAGCCGATCACCCCGATGAACATGAAACCGGAGTTGTTGGTGGCCACCGCGGAGAGGCCGATCAGTGAGGGCGGCACGGAGCTGCCGGCGAGAAGATAGTCGGACTGCTCCTTGGAGCGGACCAGCACCGATGAGAAGCCGATAAGCAGGAACAAAAGGAGAAAACCGAGAAAACTGGCAAGCAGCATGAAACGCGTCCCTCGGGGCGGAAAGCCTCAAATTACTTTGACATCTAAATGTTTTATCTCTAAGCTAGCGTACCACTTATGGCAAGGAATATCTTGGCCGTGCGATTGATTCCTGAGCTGATGCCGAGGCAAACATTGCTTTCACATCAAAGTGACGGCGCCACGATTACCCGGTTTTTGCGTCGTGTCGCCAAGCGGTCACATTGATTTGTTATCCAGAGAATTGACCACCATGGCCAAACACGACGAAGTGTTAATCGCCCTGAGACAGATTATTCGGGCCACCGACCTCTACTCCCGCAAGTTGAGCAAGGTGGCCGGGCTTACCGCCCCGCAGCTGCTGATCCTGCAGGCGATAGACACCCATGGGGAAATGACCATGGGGGACATCGCCACCGAGGTATCCGTCAGCCAGGCCACCGTCACCACCATCCTCGACCGGCTCGAAAAGCGCGGCCTGATCGAGCGGAAAAGGGGTGAACGGGATAAGCGCCGGGTCTATGCTTATTTGACCACCGCCGGACGCGATATCATGGAACGGGCCCCCACGCCCTTGCAGGAGGAATTCATGGACCGTTTTTCACGGTTACAGGACTGGGAACAATCCCAGATCCTCAGTTCCCTGCAGCGGGTAGCCGCGATGATGAACGCCGGCGATATCGACGCCTCGCCGGTTCTTGATCTGGGTGCCATAGACCGCATCCAGCCCGCCGCCGAGGCCCAGCGCCGTCGGCCGCGCCCCGACCCTTCTTTCCAAACCGACCAGAAGTGACACCAATGTCTGCAGACGAAGCGAAAAAAGCGGATTCATCTTCCGCTGACACAAAAGACGACATCATTTTCCGCAAGCCCGAGAGCCCGGACGGCCCGCGGGTGCACAAGCTGATCGCGGAATGTAAGCCGCTGGACGAAAACTCCGTGTATTGCAATCTGCTGCAGTGCACCCACTTCGCGGACACTTCGGTGGCCGCGGAAATGGATGGCGATCTGGTGGGCTTCATCTCCGGCTACATCCCGCCCAAACAGCAGAACACGCTGTTCGTGTGGCAGGTAGCGGTACACGGCAAGGCACGCGGCAAGGGTCTCGCCAAGCGCATGCTGGCGGAGCTGATCAAGCGCGACGAAGCGGAAAACGTTCAGTTCATCGAGACCACCATCACTCCGGACAATGAAGCGTCCTGGGGCATGTTCCGCAGCTTTGCCTACGAGCGTCGGATGCCCACCGAAGAGTTCATTCTCTTCGATTCACGCATCCATTTCGCCGGCGAGCATAATGATGAACATTTGCTGCGCATCGGGCCGTTCAACCGCGACGACGCCTAAACCGAATTGAAAGAGACACAGCGAGGTAGAGAGAACCATGGATACGGATATTTTTGACAGCATTGAGTCCGAAGTTCAAAGCTACGCACGCAGCTTCCCGGTGGTGTTCCAGAAAGCCAAGGGCAGCTACCTGTACGACGAAGAAGGCGTGCAGTATCTGGATTTCCTGGCCGGCGCGGGCACGCTGAACTACGGGCACAACAACCCGGTTCTGAAAAAAGTCCTGCTCGACTACATCGAGAACGACTCCATCGTGCACGGCCTGGACATGCACACCGTGGCCAAGCGTGACTTTCTGCAAGCGCTGGAAGACTACGTGCTCAAGCCGCGCGAGATGGACCACGTGGTTCAGTTCCCTGGCCCCACCGGCACCAACGCGGTCGAAGCGGCGCTGAAAATCGCCCGCAACATCAAAGGCCGCGAGAACATCATCAGCTTCACCAACGGTTTCCACGGGGTCACCCTGGGCGCCTTGGCCGCCACCGGCAACAGCCATCACCGGGGCGTGGCCGGCGTCACCATGGGCGGCGTCAGCGTGATGCCGTACGACGGCTACCTGGGCGATGCCTTCGATACCACCGAGTATCTGGACAAGGTGCTGCTGGATTCTTCAAGCGGCGTGGACCACCCCGCCGCCGTGATCGTGGAAACCGTACAGGGCGAAGGCGGCATCAACGCGGCCAGCTTTGACTGGCTGCGCAACCTGGAACGTGTTTGCCGCAAGCACGACATGCTGCTGATTATGGACGACATCCAGGCCGGCTGTGGCCGTACCGGTACGTTCTTCAGCTTCGACAACGTCGGCATCAAGCCGGACATCATCACCCTGTCCAAGTCATTGAGCGGGTACGGGCTGCCCCTCGCGGTGGTTCTGCTGAAACCCGAGCTGGATCAGTGGAAACCCGGCGAGCATAACGGCACCTTCCGCGGCCACAACCTGGCTTTCGCCACCGCCGCCAAGGCGCTGGAGCATTTCTGGAGCGACGACACCTTCGCCAAGGAAGTGCAGAAGAAGGGCGACCTGATCACCGACCGGTTCCGCGATATCGCTGCCGGCTACGACGATCACTGGTTCTATCTGAACGGCCGCGGCATGATGCAAGGCCTGGTGTGCCGCGACGGCGAGATGGCCGAGGAAATCACCAAGGCCGCGTTCAAGCGCAAGCTGGTGATTGAAACCTCCGGCGCCGACGACCAGGTGATCAAGACCCTGTGTCCGCTGACCGTGACCGAGGACGAGATCAACCACGCCATGGACGTGCTCAAGGAAAGCGTCGAAGAAGTCATGAAAGACCGCATCAAGCGCGGCGACGCCAATTCCGTTTCCAGCCTGGTGGGCTGAACCCTTCCCGACCTCCCGGCCGCCCCGCGTGGCCGGGCTTCCCTGTTTTTCTATTTTTTCTGTTTTTGGAGGTGTAGATGATCGTTCGCACTCTGGCGGAAGCCGAGAAATCCGACCGTCGCGTGGTAGCGCAGAATGGCAACTGGCAATCCGTTCGCCTGTCGCTGAAAGAAGACGGCATGGGCCATTCCTTCAATATCACTACCATCTTTAAAGGCACCAAGACCCACATTAAATACGCCAACCACTGGGAATCCGTGTACGTGATTTCCGGCAAGGGCAAAATCGAGATGGTCGACAGCGGCGACGTGCACGAGCTGACGCCGGGCACCATTTACCTGCTCGACAAACACGACGAGCACTATCTCTATGGTGGCGAAAACGAAGACATGGTGGTGGCCTGTGCCTTCACCCCTCCGCTCAGCGGCAAGGAAGTGCACGACGAGAACGGCGTCTACCCGGCCGACCTCGACTGACAGCGACACCGGCCAGCGAAGCAAAAAGAACGGAACCCCAGGGTTCCGTTTTTTTTGGGGGCAACCCTGGTCTCGACAAAAGTCTAATTCCACGGCGCCCTGGAAACGGGCAAGGTGTCGAACATAGCAAGTGCGGGCCAGCCCCGCCGATAGCCGGATAACAATAAATCAAACCCGAACAGACGGCTTGGGAGAGTTTTCACGGGCACCTGGACGCCCACGCCAAACCGGGCGTCCGCTTGAGCATCTAGCTGATTCTGATTTTCCACGTCTTCACCTCGGCTGCCAGGCGGCGGCCCCTCTTTTTATTTCTGATTCCTCGCATGGCGGGGCGCGCTGGCGTCGCTTAGACGCTAGTATTGTATCGTCCGGAGATAAAACAGGTCCTAATAATGAGAATACTGATCGCCGACGACCACCCGTTGTTCCGCGCCGCCCTGCGCCAGGCCGTGGAAGTGAGCTTCAACGACGCCCGTATCCAAGAGGCTGATTCCCTGGCTTCGCTGGAGAAGCTGGGCGACGATCAGGTCCCTTTTGACCTGATCCTCCTGGACCTGCACATGCCGGGCACTCACGGCTTTTCCGGGCTCATCTACCTGCGGGAACTGTACCGGCGCGTGCCGCTGGTGGTCATTTCCGCCAACGAGGAACTCGAAGTGATCCAGCGCGCGCTGCAGTTCGGCGCCGACGGCTTCATCCCCAAATCCGCCTCGGTGGAAGCGATGACTCAGGCGGTCCTGAAGGTGATGGCGGGCGAGCGCTGGGTGCCGGAAAAAGCGCGCCGCCCGCTGCCGCCGGACTTGCCGGACTTCGCCGCCATGCGCGAGCGCATCACCAGCCTGACGCCGCAGCAGTTCCGGGTCATGGGCATGCTTATGGAGGGGCTCCAGAACAAGGTGATCGCCTATCAACTGGACGTTTCCGAAGCCACCGTCAAAGCCCATATGACCGCCATTTTCCGCAAGTTGGGGGTCCGCAACCGCACCCAGGCGGTGCTGGCACTCAAGGATCTGGCCATCGAACCGCCCGGCCTGGCCTGACTCTTTCAGGCCTAAAGCGCGCGCAGCACCTCCAGCAAAGCGCCTTCGCTGACCGGCTTCTGCAAAAAGCCGACCCCCTGCTCCCGGGCCCGCACGCGCACCTCCGCGCGCCGGTCAGCGGTAATCAGCATGGCCGGCACCACGTCATCCCAGCAGCTGTCCAGGGCCTCGATCACCTGGAAGCCGGTCTCGCCATCGTCGAGCTGATAATCGACCAACAACAGGTCCGGCGCCGGCCTGCCCCGGGCGTGCTCCAGCGCCTCCGTGCGAGAACGGGCAATAATCGGATCGCAACCCAGGGCCCGCAGCAAGGCCTCCAGGCTGGCCAGTAGCGCCGGATCGTTATCCACACAGAACACCCGCAACCCCGCCACGTCGCGCTGATCGGAGACCGCCGGTTCGGGCGACGACGCGACTTCCGTCTCACCCACCACCAACGGCACCGAAACGGCGAAAACGGTGCCCCGACCAGGCCAGGAACGCACACTAATGCGATGCTCCAGCAGCCGACAAATGCGGTCCGCGATCGCCAGCCCCAGCCCCAGCCCCTTGATCTGACGGCGCCCCAGTTGCGGCAGGCGCTGGAACTCATGGAACACCCGAGCCTGTTGATCGTCCGGAATGCCCGGCCCGGTGTCCCAGATCTCAATGCGCAGCGTATCGCCGCGGCGGCGGCAGCCGAACAGCACCCGGCCGCGCTCGGTATAGCGCACCGCATTGGACAGCAGGTTCTGCAACACCCGGCGTAACAGCGCCTCATCCGTGCGCACCTGAAGATCACTGAACACCGTACGCAACGTCAGCCCTTCCGCCCGCGCCAGGACACTGAATTCCTGCCCCAATTGCTGCATCAACGGGCGTACCGCCACGGTGCGCGGGTGCGCCTGCATGGTGCCCGTATCGAGACGGCTGATTTCCAGAAGCGCTGAAATGATCTGCTCGGCGGCGCGCAGCGAGCTGTCGATATGCCCGAGCACTTCGCGTTCGTAGCCGAACTCGTTGTCCTGGCGGGCCAGCCGTTGCGACAACGACGAGGCGAACAGCTGCGCGGCGTTCAGCGGCTGCATCAAATCGTGGCCGGCGGCGGCCAGGAACCGGGTTTTACCTTCGTTGGCCTGCTCCAGCTGGCTGTTCAGTTCGGACAGCCGCCGGGTTCGCTCGGAGACCATCTGCTCAAGATTTTCATTGATCTGACGCAGGGCGATCTCGTCACGCTTGCGCTCGGTGATATCCATGTAGGTGCTCACGAAACCACCGCCTTCCATCGGATTACCGCGCACCTCCACGATCACCCCATTGGGCAGCTCGCGCTCGAACCGGTGGGCACTGCCCTCGCGCAACAGCTGCACCCGCTTACTGACGTCCTGCTCCAGATCTTCACCGGCGTAAAAGCCACGTTCCGCGTTATGCCGATATACTTCCTCGATCGGCCGCCCCAGGCGGATAAAGCCTTCTGGATAATCAAACAGGTTCACATAAGACTGATTCCAGGCGACGATATTGAGGTCCCGATCGACCACGCAAATGCCCTGGCTGATGGTCTCGATGGTGGTGCGCAGCAACTGGTGGTTGAACTGGATCAGCTGCGACGCCTCATCCATAATCCGCACCATATCGTCACGCCGCACGTTCTGCTTGCTGAGCAGAGAGCCCATCACGATGCGCGCGGTGGACGCCCCCATGGCGCCGGCCAGCAAACGTTCCACATAGCGCACCAGGTGCAGCGGCGCCGGCAGGGCCGGGTCTTCCGATATCTGCCGGCGCTGTAAGTAATCAAAAAACAGCGCCCTCGCGCGCGGGTGGCCCAGGCCCCGCTCGCAGACCTGCAGCAACTCGCCGGTGGTGATCAGCGGATGGCCCATGCCCTCGCGCCACCAGTCGGTGGGGGTGTCCACGAAGCGGGTGGCCTGGGTGTCGTCCAGCGGCGTCTGGGTGGCGCGGCGAGACAGCCACACATAGGCCAGCAAGTTGAGGCTCAGGCTCCAGAACACACCATGGGTGAGCGGCTCCAGCCCCTCGATGGCGAACAACGCATTGGGACGCAACACCCCCAACCCCAGCAGACCGGCGCGGTTCAGGTAGTCCACCCATTCCATCGGCAGCATCAGCGGTAATAGCAGGCAGTAGCCCCACACCAGAAAGCCCACGGCGAGCCCCACGAAGGCGCCACTCTGATGGCCGCGCCGCCAGTACAACCCGCCCAATAGCGCCGGCGCCAACTGCGCCACCGCCGCGAACGACAATAGCCCGATGCGCGCCAGGCCTTCAAAGCGATCAATCAGAATATGGAATAGAAACGCCAGCGCCAGCATCACCACGATGCTCAGCCGCCTGAGCAAACGCACCTGATTACTGAGATCCGAGAGTTCTTCGTCGCCCTGAATCCGGTACTGCACCCAGGCGGGCATCAGCACCTCATTGGTGAGCATGATCGCCAGCGCCATCGTGGATACGATCACCATGCCGGTGGCGGCCGCAATGCCGCCGATGAACGACAAAAGCAACAGCCCCTGATTGCCGGCCAACATGGGCAACGACAGCATGTACATATCGGGCTGGGCGGAGCCGGGCTGAGTGATCATGCCGGCGGCCACGATCGGCAACACGAACAGGGCGAACAGCCCCAGATAGGTGGGCAACACCCAGCGCGCGGTGCGCAGGTGCTGCAGATCGTTGTTTTCCACCACGCCAGCGTGGAACTGCCGAGGCAGGCAGATGATCGCCAGCATCGACAACAGCAGCGCGGTGACGAAACTCTGCGAGAACAACGCCGGCTCAAACACCGACCGTATTTCCGGCACATCGCGGACCCGCTGCCACATATCCACGGGGCCGTCGAACACCGCGAACAGACAGAACAAGCCGATAATCACGAACGCCACCAGCTTGATGAAGGACTCGAAGCTCACCGCCAGCATCAGGCCGGACTGATGCTCGGTGGCGTCGATATGCCGGGTCCCGAACAGCAGGGTGAAAATCGCCATCAAGGCGGCCACCACCAGGGCGATGTCCGGCGACGGCGCCACCTGGGGGCCGACCACATGCTCGAACGACAGCGTCACCGCCTTAAGCTGCAACGCGATGTAGGGCAGCACGCCGACCACCGCCACCAGGGTGACCAACACCGCCAGTTGGCGGGACTTGCCGTAACGGGCGGCCATGAAATCGGCGATCGAAGTAATGTGATGCTGCTTGCCCACCGACACCAGCTTATAAATCAGCTCGCCGCCGAGCAGCATGGTCAGGATCGGGCCCAGATAGATGGGCAGATAGGTCCAACCGTTGCCGCTCGCCTCGCCCACAGCGCCGTAAAAGGTCCAGGACGTGCAATACACACCCAGGCCCAGGCTGTAGGTCCAGGCGTTATTGACCACCCGGAGGCCACGCCGCTCGGCGCGATCCCCCCACCAGGCGATGACGAACAGCACCATGACGTACAGCAGGGCAAACACACCCAACTGCCAGAGACTAAACAAGAGGACGCCTCCGTCCGAACACTATGGTTTTACCACTGAAACAGCACCGACATAAAACGCAACACCACGGCAAGAATCATCATCATCAAGCCGGCGCGCTGAATCTTAAACTCGGCAACCGACAGCGACATGCCGCGGCGCCAGAAGCGCAACACCCCGGCCCAGTCACCGGTACGGCGGATATACTGGCTGTAGGCGACCAGCACCAGCAGCACGCCCAGCGCCAGCAGCGCCCCTTGCAGGTATTGCATTATTATTCTCCGTTTCTCAGCTTTAAATACATCAGCGCGGCTGTGGTGGCGTCGCCCCGAGCGCTGTGGCGCCCGATCACCGGCACACCCAGGTCACTGGCGACGCACTCGAAACGCAGGTCCGGCAGGGAGTGCGGGTGGCGATAATGGTGCCGCCGACGGTAAAGGTCGGACAGCTCGATCACCGGATTGGGCAGGTCGAAGCCCAGAGTGGCACGCAAATAACGGTTAATAATCGCCAGGTCGAAATCCAGACACCAGCCCACCAATGGCCGGTTGCCAATAAACTCGAGCAGGCGGCGCAACCCCTCCTCCACCGGTACGCCGTCACGCAAGTCCACACCGCGCAGACCATGAATGCAAATCGACTCCCCATCCAGGCTGGCCGGGCGCGCCATGCGCAGGTCCAGAGCCGCGCCGGCCTGAACCCGGCCGGCACTGACCGGCACCGCCGCCACCGACACCAGCTCGGCGGTGCGCGTGTTGAGCCCGGTGGTTTCACAGTCCAGCGCCATCACTTCATCGCCCGCCGGCGCGGCGAACAAATGGCCGTAGGGGCCTTTGCCGTGACGCCGCCGCTGCACAAGACGCTTCAACATCGTCAATACTCCAGATGAAAATGCCGTGTCAGGCGCTTCTTGAACTCATTGACCACCTGCAACGACTCCCGCAACAGATCTCTCTCAAGCGGCGACAGCGACTGTATCAGCAATTGATTGTTGCGACCCTCTTCAGGGTCGCCGTCAAGCCGGGCCAATTGCTGCTTGAGCCGCAGCTCGGCAAACAGCGCCATGGACTCGCCAAGCTCCTCGGCAAAGCCGGATTGCATGTGCCCGCCCTCCACCAGCTTGTCGAGGCGAGCGAAGGTTCCAGTCTCCCCGACACGGTGCTGGAGGGCCAGGGCACGCACCCCGTGCACCAGCGGAAACAAGCCGCCCTTTTTGATATCAATACCTTGCTGAGGCTTTTTCAAGGCGCCGAACCAGTTCAAAGGGGTGGAGAACTTCAACAACGGCCGGGCGAACCGCGATAGAAGCAAGTCGTTACTGCTGCACACTCGAAATAGATTCTGCCGCAATGGGTCGACCAGCTCGGTGCGCCCCGCCGCTGGATGCGCATCCAGCAGGATCGCCAGACTCATCATCGAGGCGTCATCGCCCTGCCTGGCCCAGCGCCCGACTCGCGCCTTCCAATCGGTGACGCTGCCGACCCACGCCGGGTTGGACACCATGATGTTGCCCGGGCAACGCGGGTAGCCGAGCCGCAGCAGGGTTTCCGTGAAACGCTGCATGTGCGCATCGCGCTCCGGCCAGCGCTCCGGGTCATCAACGATCAGAGCGTTGTCCTGGTCGGTTTTTAGTATCTGCTCACCACGGCCCTCGCTGCCAAGCACCAGCAAACAACCGTGTTCTTGATGGTGCTCCGGAACCACGAACTGGAACGCCTTGCTGATAATACGACCGTTCAACGCCGCCAGCAGATCCATGGCGAAGCGCATCTTGACGCCTTGCGCCATCAGCGCCTGGATCAGCTCCGGCAAACGCGCGCTGGCCAGCGCCAACGCCTCCAGGTTATCCGCCTTCTCCACCTCGAGCCCGACCACATAGGAACGGCTGGAGAAGAAGCTCAGCACATCGGTGAGCTCCACCACGCCCACCGGGCGACGACCGTCCATGACCACCACCCTTTGCACCTCATGGCGGGTCATACTCACCAGAGCGGCGAACAAAAACTGATCCGGCGGCACCGTGACCAGCTCGAAACTGGCCAGCGCCAGGGCCCGGGACTCCGGTGTCAGCCCGTCGTTGACCAGGCCGCGTAACAGATCGGTTTTGGTGATTACACCGACATGGCCGTCGCGCTCCATCAGGAGGCTGTCGGCGTTATGCTCATTGAGCGCGGCCACCGCCTGGGCAATGGTGCCCGCGCTGTCCAATATCAGTGGCTGACGCATGCACTGATGGACCTTGGCGAGCATGAAGCCCGCCATGGTTACCCCGCCCTCGCGGCGCTCGGCGAGCAACTGATTCTTGCTGGCGAGGCGCTGGCGGAAGTAATCGTCAAATTCTTTCTGTTCCTCGCACAGCGCCTGGAACAGGGCCGCGGGAATCAGGTAACACAGGGTTTCTTCTTCAGTGATAAACCGATAACGGCTGCGACCGTTGAGCACGCTGAGCGCGCCGAACAGGTCACCGGCACTGTAGACGCCAAGCCGTCCCGCCTCCGCGGGCAGGGTCGGATCCAGTTCCAGCACCGCGCCTTTATGGACCAGATATACGAACTCCGACGGATGCCGGGCTTCGAGGATCACCGTGTCGGCTTCGAAATACGCCATCTCCATGGCGCCTTCGAGACGCGCGCGGCGTTCGTCATCCAGCAATGAAAACGGTAATTGGGAAAAATCCACGTCGATCATAGCCAGGTCCTGAACGAAGATCGGGGCCGCGCTGACACGCGGCCCCGATCTTCAGCTTACTCCGTTTGCGGTAACGACGTTAGTGAGCGGAAGCCCCTCCGGCGCCACGCGGTACGCGGATGTCTTCAACAATATGCTGGATGTGCTCCGGCGGCGGCGCGGTGACGCGGGAGACCGCGAACGCGACGATAAAGTTGAGGACCATACCCACGGTACCGATACCCTCCGGAGATACCCCGAACAGCCAGTTCTCCGCAGTGTTCAGCTCCGGAGACACGAACTTGAAGTAGACGATGTAGCAGAAGGTGAAGATCAAACCCACCGCCATGCCAGCAATCGCGCCTTCTTTGTTCATGCGCTTGTAGAAGATGCCCATCAGAATCACCGGGAAGAAGCTGGCCGCGGCAAGACCGAAGGCGAACGCGACCACCTGCGCCACGAAGCCCGGTGGATTGATGCCGAAGTACCCGGCGATCAGGATCGCCACCACCGCAGCCAGACGCGCCGCCAGCAGCTCCTGTTTCTCGGAGATATCCGGCTTGAGCGTTTTCTTCAGCAAGTCATGGGACACGGCCGAGGAGATTACCAGCAACAAGCCGGCAGCCGTCGACAGCGCCGCGGCCACGCCACCGGCGGCCACCAGTGCGATCACCCAGGCCGGCAAATTGCCGATCTCCGGATTGGCCAGCACGATGATATCCCGGTCGATGTACACTTCCGCGTCGTTGTCGGTGATCTCGTTGGTTACTACACGCTCACCATGGGGACCCGCGACATCAGCACGATCACCGGCAAACATGGGCGTGCCCTTGAAGGCGGCACCGGCGGACATCTGCACCAGACCGTCGTCGTTCTTATCCACCCAGCCGATCAACCCGGAGTTCTCCCAGTTATAGAACCAGCCCGGCAACTCTTCGTACTCGGTCTGGTGCACGGTTTCGATCAGGTTGGTGCGCGCGAAGGCGCCCACGGCCGGCGCGGTGGTGTACAGCAAAGCGATGAACAGCAATGCCCAGCCGGCACTGATACGCGCGTCGCGCACCGTGGGTACGGTGAAGAAGCGCACGATAACGTGGGGCAAACCGGCGGTACCGCACATCAGCGCGGCGGCAATGAAGAACACATCAATGGTGGATTTCTGGCCTTCGGTGTAAGCACCAAAGCCGAGATCCTGAACAATGCCATCCAGTCGCTCGAGCAGGTAGACGCCGGTGTCGTTACCGGCGGCATCCAGCACGGTGGCGCCGAACCCGGTCTGCGGCAGCACGTGCCCGGTCATCAAGATGGACAGAAATACCGCTGGCACCAGGAAGGCGAAGATCAAAACGCAGTACTGCGCCACCTGGGTGTAGGTAATCCCCTTCATGCCGCCGAGCACGGCGTAGAAGAACACGATGGCCATGCCGATCACCACGCCCATGTTCACGTCCACTTCAAGGAAGCGCGCGAACACAATACCCACGCCGCGCATCTGGCCGGCCACATAGGTAAAGGAAATGAAGATCACACAGATAACCGCGACGGTACGCGCCACGTTGGAGTAGTAACGGTCACCGATAAAGTCCGGCACGGTGAACTTACCGAATTTTCTAAGGTAGGGCGCCAACAGCATGGCCAGAAGCACGTAGCCGCCAGTCCAGCCCATCAGGTACACCGAGGCGTCATAACCGGCAAAGGCGATAATGCCCGCCATGGAAATAAACGATGCCGCGGACATCCAGTCCGCGGCCGTGGCCGCGCCGTTGGCAATCGGCGATACACCGCCGCCGGCGACATAGAAGTCTTTCGTGGACGACGCCCGCGACCAGATCGCGATCCCGATATAGAGCGCGAACGAGCCACCGACGAATATATACGTTAGTAGTTGAACATCCATCTCTTGGTCCTCTTTGTTATTTTCGCGGCGCTCACTCTTCGTGCACGTCGAATTTGCGGTCGAGCTTGTTCATGGTGAAGGCGTACATCCAGATCAACACCAGGAACACATAGATCGAGCCCTGCTGGGCGAACCAGAAACCCAGTTTGAAACCGAAGAACTGAATATTATTGAGTGCATCCACGAACAGGATGCCGCAGCCGTAGGACACTACGAACCAGATGATGAGATAGGTGAAGATGAGCTTGAGATTAGCGGCCCAGTAGGCACGGGCGTTTTCTTCTCTCATTTGTTTACCCCTTTGCGCACTGACAAACACGGGACCCGCGTTGATACGGGCCAGCTGGCTCAAGAGTAAACAAAGGCGTGTTCAGCCACAGTATGACTTTAGTCGAAGTACCGGCGTCGAAGCACCGGGCCGGTTTTAACGGACGTAAAGCGCCCGCATCAGCCAGTCGTTCAGCGACACCACCGCGCCGCCCTTGTGCAAGGCTTGAACAAAGCTGTCCTGCAGATCGGACAACTCACCGTTGAGAAATTCCGGCTGAAGCACGCCCCCGTGGGAGACCTGCACGTCTTCCCAGCCGAACCGGCGAGCGATTTCCTTCACCAACCCGAAATCGTGGACGCTGTGCCGAGGGCGACGGCAGAAAACGATAAGAACGTAACGTTCCCCCGCCTCGTATTCCGGCTCCATTGCCTTGGTCGCCTCACCCTCGGCGAAAAAAGCGTGTACTTCGTACATGTTCCGCTCTCCTGCAAAATCCTGTTCACATAAGGGTCACTTAAGGGATAGCACGGACCATGCCGATGTCGTGATCGAAAAAAGGTTAAAGCCCCCCCTAAAAAAATGAAAACATGCGATGCGGGGCCCCGTTGGGGCAGCGAAAACACCCGTATTTCGGGCTTTGCCAGGGCAACAAGCGCGTGGCGCAGAGGCGAAATTACAGTGCTCGAGAAGGCAAAAAAGGCCTCGAAAAGGCCTTCGGAAGGGCAGGTTTCAGCCTAAAAAGATACAACTTTGGCGGCGTTGTCTCCCTCAGAGTCGCGCTCCAGAATAGCGCGCAGATCCGCCAGGCGCGTCTGCCGCTTCACCGACTCCATCAGCGGCCCGGCCTGGGCCCAGCGGCGGCGGCTGTAGCTCAGCCACTGCTTAACCCGGCCGCACAGCTGCGCCTCACTGCCGGTGCCGACGATATCCACGCCGAAATCACGCAGTACCGCCAGCACTTCCGGCCAAGTGGCGGGCTCGCCGCCCGCCACTTCCCGGGTCAGTAACGGGTTGGCCACCGCGCCGCGCCCCAACATCAGGTCCACGCAGCCGCTTTCCGCCTGGCAGCGCCGGGCGTCTTCAAGGGTCCATATTTCACCGTTGGCGATCACCGGCAACGTCACCCGCTCGCGGATCGCGCCAATCCGGTCCCAATAGGCCGGTGGCCGGTAACCCTGCCGTTTGGTGCGCCCGTGCACGGTGAGCCAGGCAGCACCGGCCTCCTGCACCGCCATCGCGTTGTCCAACGCCAGGTCCATGTCCTCATTGCCGAGCCGCATCTTTACCGACACCGGTATGCCGCCAGGCACCGCCGCCCGCACCGCGCGGGTCACCGCGTGCACCCGCTCCGGCTCATCCAGCAGGATCGCGCCGCCACCGTGGCGATTGACGATTTTCGCCGGGCAGCCAAAATTGAGATCAATAGCCGGCGCCCCCAGCGAGACCGCCATGGCGGCATTGTCCGCCATACTCACCGGATCAGACCCCAACAGCTGCAAATGCACCGGCGTGCCTGAGCGCGTCCGGGCGCCGTCGCGCAATTCCGGGCACCAGCGGTAAAAGACCCGGGGAGGCAACAGCTCGCCGCTCACGCGCACGAACTCGCTGACGCACCAGTCGTACGTGCCAACGTCGGTGAGGGCCCGGCGCACCCAAAAGTCCGCCAGACCCTCCATGGGGGCGAGGATCCGTTTCATGGGCGCGGATTCTAGGGCTTGTTCGCACTATTTGCATCCACAGCCCGGTTCAGGTGTTAAGGATCACACCGCCGTTAACGTGCAAGGTCTGGCCGCTGACGTAGGACCCATCGGCGCTGGCCAGATAGACGTAAGCCGGCGCCACTTCGCTGGGCTGGCCGGCCCGGTCCATGGGCACCTGGCCGCCGAACCGGGCCACCTTGTCCTTATCAAAGCTGGCCGGGATCAAGGGCGTCCAGATCGGTCCCGGGGCCACCGCGTTGACGCGGATGCCCTGATCCATCAGCGCCATCGAGAAGGAGCGCATCAGCGCCTGCACCGCGCCCTTGGTGGCGGTGTAATCGAGCAGCGTCGGGTTACCCTTGAACGCGTTGATCGAAGAGGTGGCGATGATGCTATCGCCCTCCTTCATATGCGGCAGCGCCGCCTTGGTGAGATAGAAGTGGCTGAACACGTTAGTGCGGAAGGTGCGCTCCAACTGGTCGTTCTCCAGCTCGGTGATGTCCTTCCAGTCGTACTGCTCGGCGGCGTTGTGCACCAGGATGTTCAGGCCGCCCAGTTCACTGAGCGTGCGGTCGACGATCTCCTGGCAAAAGGCGGGGTCGCCAACGTCCCCGCGGATCAGCGCGCAACGGCGTCCTTCGCCTTCGACCAGGCCGGCGGTCTCGCGGGCGTCGGTTTCCTCGTCCAGGTAGACCAGGGCGCAGTCCGCCCCTTCGCGGGCGAAATGCAACGCCACCGCGCGGCCGATGCCACTGTCGCCGCCGGTGATCACCGCCACCTTGCCGGCCAGTTTGTCGGCGCCTCGATAGTCGTCGCGGATGTATTCAGGCTCCGGCGCCATGCGGTGTTCGTCGCCGGGTTGCTTGTATTGATGCTGGGGTGGGAAATTCGTGTCACTCATGGGGGGCTCTCCATCCATGCCGGGGGTCGACCGGCCCGCTTCCGGCGGGCCGGAATAGCAGATTCAGCATAGGAGAACGGCGCTCACCCCGGCCATCACCGGGAGGTAAAATCATCAATAACGGTGCGTTGCGCCTGGGAAAGGGGCCCCGCCGGCTCCGCAAGCGAAACGCCATAGATTAAGGAGATCAGAGGAAGAAGCCGCTTGCGACGACCCGGCGGGCATTTCACTATAGGACGCCGCCCCGCGAGGCGGAAGGGCGTGTTTAGACCCTTTTGGAATCAACCGGAAGTGCTCATTACGTCACCATAGAATGTGAGCACTCACACACTTCCAGTGCCAGGAGTTGCCCGATGACAACCTACGAAGGTGGCTGTTTGTGCGGCCGGGTCCGCTACCGCATCAGCGGCCCTTTTCATCAATTTCACTTGTGTCATTGCTCGCGCTGCCAGCGCTTCAGCGGCACCGCCCACGCGGCCAATCTAGTCGCCGCGGCGGACGGGCTGGAATGGCTCAAAGGCGAGGACCAGGTACGCCGTTTCGATCTGCCCGAGGCAAAGAGTTTCGCACGGGCGTTCTGCCTGCAGTGTGGCAGCATGGTGCCCCATGAAAAGCAGGACGGCAGCGGCGTGATCGTGCCCGCCGGCGGCCTGGACGGCACCCCGGGCATTGACCCCAACGATCACCTTTTCTATGCGAATCGGGCCGACTGGTACGACGCCGGCCTGGGCGCGAAGAAGTATGACGGCCCGCCCGGGGCTTGAATCGGGGCCGGCGACGGCCCCAATTGACCCCCCGGCGGCGCTGAAGTATGTTGCGCCGGCCATCCCACGAGGTCACCAGAGGTTATCGCACACATGGCCAAAAAGACCCCGCAACTGGAACAATCCCTGGACAGCCTGGAAGCCCTTGTGGAGCGAATGGAATCCGGTGAATTAACCCTGGAAGAATCCCTGCAAGCGTTCGAACAGGGCGTCAAATTGACCCGCGAGTGTCAGCAGGCGCTCAGCCAGGCGGAGCAAAAGGTGCGCATCCTGCTGGAGCAGGACCCGCAAGCCGAGCCGGTGCCTTTCGAAGGCCGCGATGACCAGTAATCTCAACGCTCTGGATCCGCTCAACGCCACCGTGCGCGCGCGGCTTGACCAGGCCCTGCGTGACCATCTGCCCCTCCCCGGGGCCAGCGACGCGCCCCGCCTGGCCGAAGCGATGCGCTACGCGGCTCTCGCGGGCGGCAAGCGGATCCGCCCGATGCTGGTGTACGCCGCCTGCCGGCTGGCCGGCGGCAGCCTGGCACAGGCCGACGTGCCGGCGGTGGCGGTGGAGTTGATCCACGCCTATTCCCTGGTCCATGACGACCTGCCGGCGATGGACGACGACGATCTGCGCCGGGGCCAGCCCACCTGCCACCGCGCCTTCGACGAAGCCACCGCAATCCTGGCCGGGGATACCCTGCACACCCTCGCCTTCGAGCTGCTCAGCCACGCCGGAGACTACCCGGACGCCGCCCGCGTCGGCATGGTGCGCGCCCTCACCCAGGCCGCCGGCGGCGCCGGCATGGCCGCCGGGCAAATGCAGGACATGGCCGCCCACGGCCAACTGCAGGACGTGGCCGCCCTGGAACGCATGCATTACCTGAAAACCGGCCGCCTGATCACCGCCAGCCTGACCCTGGGCTACCTGGCCGCGGGCCGCGCGGACGCCGATCTGGCGCGCAACCTGGCCGCCTATGGCGACGCCATCGGGCTGGCGTTCCAGATCCAGGACGACATCCTCGACGTGACCATGGACACCGAGCAGCTCGGCAAGCCCAGCAAGTCCGACGAAAAACACGGTAAAAGCACCTTTCCCGCCCTGCTCGGCCTGCAAGCCAGCCGCGAGCGGGCCCAGGCGCTGTGCCGGCAGGCCCGCGCCGCCCTCGCCGGCTACGGGGACGCCGCCGGCCCACTGCAACAATTGGCGGACTACATCGTGCAACGCTCCCACTAGCGCGTCTCACTAGATCGCCCCGCGCAATCACTGACGGCGGGCCCCAAGGATCGTTATAATGCCCTCCCCTTGCCAAGCCGACGCCGACTGATTCAGGCTCCCAATCAATGCAAAAGACGTTTACCGACATTCCGCTGACCCGCCCTCACACGCCGTTACTGGATCGCATTGGCGCGCCGGCGGACCTGCGGCGACTGCCCGAAACGGACCTTGAGCAGATGGTGGACGAACTGCGCGCCTACCTGCTCTACGCCGTGGGCCGCGCCGGCGGGCATTTCGGTGCCGGTCTCGGCGTGGTGGAATTGACCGTGGCCCTGCACTACCTGTTCGACACCCCCTACGACCGGCTGGTGTGGGACGTGGGCCACCAGTGCTACCCGCACAAGATCCTCACCGGCCGCCGCGACGAGCTTCTCAGCGTGCGCCAACAGCACGGCCTGTCGGGCTTCCCGAAACGCACCGAATCGGAATTCGACACTTTCGGGGTGGGCCACTCCTCCACCTCGATCAGCGCGGCGCTGGGCATGGCCCTGGGCGCCGAGCAGGCCGGCGACAAGCGCCGCACCGTGGCGGTGATCGGCGACGGCGCGATGACCGCCGGCCAAGCCTTCGAGGCGATGAGCCACGCCGCCCACACCCGCGCCAACCTGTTGGTGATTCTCAACGACAACACCATGTCGATCGGCCACAACGTGGGCGGGCTGGCCAACTACTTCGCGCGCATCTGGTCGTCCAAAACCTATATCGCCCTGCGCGAAGGCGGCAAGAAAGTGCTCTCGGCGATGCCGGCGGCCTGGGATTTCGTGCGCCGCACCGAAGAGAGCATGAAGAATATGGTCAGCCCGGACATGCTGTTCGAGGCGATCGGCTTCAACTACATCGGCCCCATCGACGGCCACGACATCGACGAGCTGACCGCCACCCTGGAAACCATGCGCGACCTGGAAGGGCCGCAGCTGCTGCACGTCTACACCACCAAGGGCAAGGGCTTCGGCCCGGCGGAGGCGGACCCGGTGGGCTACCATGCGATCAACAAGATCGAGCCCAAGGCGAAAGTGGAAGTCGCCAAACCGGCCAAACCGAAAAGCCCCCAGTACAAACCAAAGTACCAGGAAGTGTTCGGCCAGTGGCTGTGCGACCTGGCGGAACAGGACCCGCGCCTGATCGGCATTACCCCGGCCATGTGCGAAGGCTCCGGCATGGTGGATTTCGCCCGCCGCTTCCCGGAGCGCTACCACGATGTGGCGATCTGTGAGCAACACGCCCTGACGCTGGCCGGCGGCATGGCCTGCGAGAACCGCAAGCCGGTGGTGGCGATCTACTCGACCTTCCTGCAGCGCGCCTACGACCAGTTGATCCATGATGTGGCCCTGCAGAATCTGGACGTGACCTTCGGCATCGACCGGGCCGGCCTGGTGGGCGAGGACGGCGCCACCCACGGCGGCGTGTTCGACCTCGCTTATTTGCGCACCGTGCCCAATATGATCGTGGCGGCGCCATCGGACGAGAACGAATGCCGGCAGCTGCTCTACACCGCCTGGCTGCACGACGGCCCGGCGGCGGTGCGCTACCCGCGCGGCACCGGCCCCGGCGCCAAGATTGAAGAGACGATGACCGCGCTGCCGGTGGGCGAAAGCCGCACCCTGCGCCAGGGCAAGGGCGACGCCGCCCTGCTCGCCTTCGGCGCGCTGGTACCGGCGGCCCTGGAAGCCGCCGAGAAGCTCGACGCCACGGTGATCGATATGCGCTGGGTGAAGCCCCTGGACCGGGGCGCGGTACTGGACGCCGCCGCGCGCCACGACCTGCTGGTGACTTTGGAAGACCACCAGCGCATGGGCGGCGCCGGCTCGGCGGTCAACGAGCTGCTGATGGACGAAGGCGTGGTAGTGCCGGTGCTGAATCTGGGCCTGCCGGATCACTTTATCCATCACGGTAAACGGGACGCCCTGCTCGCCGAGCACGGTCTGGACGCCGCCGGCATCGAAGCGAGCGTGCGCCAGCGCCTGAAACGGCTGCGCGACGCCCTGCCCCACCGCGCCTGAACACTGCGCTCGCCTCGACAGGCCGTGTCGCACAGGCGTAGGTCGGGTTGAGCGCAGCGAAACCCGACAATCGGCCTAGAAGTGTCGCCAGCCGCCGGGCCGGGCCGGCTCGGTGTGGCCGTCCGGATAACGCAGCAGGATCGGCCCCGACGCGGTGATCAAGCCGATATCGCTGGTGCCCGGCGGTAGCGGCCGAGCATCGGGCCAGGTGAACAACAAGCAGTAATCGTCGCCACCGGTAAGCTGCAGCGGGTACCGGTCCTCGTCGTCCAGCGCCGCCAACTCCTCGTTCACCGGCAGCGCCGCCAGATCCAGCTCCGCGCCCAGCCCGCCACTGGCTTTGAGGATGTGCCCCAGGTCCTGCAGCAGGCCGTCGGACACATCGATGGCGGCCCCCGCCCGGCCCACCAGGGCGACCCCCAAATCCAGCGGAAACGACGGCCGAGCCAGGTGGCGCGCGCTCACCGAGGCGCGCTCACCGGCCTGCCAATGACGCAACCCCAGGCCGCCCTGCCCCGGCACGCCACCGATCACCAACCGCTGGCCCGGGCGGGCGCCGTCGCGGCGCACCGCCTGCCCGCGCGGCACCCGCCCGGTGGCCTGGATGCTCACACTCAGGGGGCCGCGCGTGACGTCTCCGCCGACCAGCTCGATGCCGGCCCGGTCCGCCAGATCGAACATGCCCTGGGCGAAGCCCGCCAGCCAGGCCTCGTCGGCCTCGGGCAGCGTCACCGACAGCAGGAACCACAGCGGGCGGGCGCCCATGGCGTAGAGATCGGAAAGATTCACCGCCAGGCAGCGGTGGCCGACATCGGCGGCGGGCAGGTCTTCAGGGAAATGGTGGCTGCCGAGGCTGGTGTCCAGGGTCATTACCAACTCGTCGCCGGCGGGGGGAATCAGCAAGGCGGCGTCGTCACCGGGCCCCAGCACCACGTCGTCGCCCGGTGGGTGGTCCGGGCGGCGAAAGTAGCGTTCTATCAGAGCGAATTCATTCATCAGCAAACGCTCCCTTGGTTATGCCACGGTCAGTCCTTGTCCGCTCCGTCGTCATCCGGCGCCGGCCGGGACGCGGCGGGGCGGTGGGCGGTCTCGGCGGAACGCAGCCGCCGCGCCAGTTTATCCAGCACGCCGTTAACGTACGTGAAGGAGTCGTCGGCGCCAAACACCTTGGCCAGCTCGATGCTTTCGTTGATCACCACTCGGTAGGGTACGTCGAGACGTTCCTTGAGCTCGAAGGCGCCGATGCGCAGCAGCGCTTTCTCCACCTGGGAGAGCTCTTCCACCCGGCGGTCCAGGAACGGGCGCAGCGCCTCGTCCAGGCCGGTCACTTCGGCGGGCACGCCGTGCAGCAGGTCGTGGAAGTAGGTGCGGTCCACTTTCTGCATATCGTTGGCGGCCAGGAACTGGGCCTCGATATCGCTCAGCGTGGTGCCGGCGAGCTGCCACTGGTACAGCGCCTGCAACGCATAGCGGCGCGCCTTGCGGCGCGCGGCGGGGGAAGACGGTACGGCGGACTGGGTCATTAAAGCGCCTTGAACAGAGAAACCATTTCCAGAGCGGACATCGCGGCCTCGGCGCCTTTATTGCCGGCCTTGGTGCCGCTGCGCTCGATCGCCTGCTCGATGGACTCCACGGTGAGCACACCGAAGGCCACCGGCACGCCGGTGTCGTTCTGTACCGCGGCGATGCCCTTGGCGGCCTCACCGGCCACGTACTCGAAGTGGGCGGTGCCGCCCCGGATCACCGCGCCCAGCGCGATCACCGCGTCGTAGTCGCGCTTTTCCAGGATCTTCTTCACCGCCACCGGCAGCTCCCAGGCGCCGGGCACACGGATGATCTCGATGTCATCACGAGCCACGCCGTGGCGCACCAGGGTGTCCACCGCACCGGCCAGCAGCGCTTCCACTACGAAGCTGTTGAAACGCGCCACCACCAGGGCGTAACGGCCGCCCACGTTATTCAGAGTGCCTTCGAAGGTTTTGATATCGTGCATGTCGTTTTTTCCTTAGCCGTCCGCTTCCACGTATTCGACGATCTCCAGGTCGAAGCCGGAAAGCGCGTTGAATTTCATCGGCGAACTGAGCAGGCGCATCTTGCGCACGCCCAACGCCTTGAGAATCTGTGAGCCGGTGCCGATGTTGCGGTAGGTGCGCGACTCGCCCTTGGGCTTATTGGCGGTGCCGTCGAAGAACGCCTGCAGGCGGTCCAGGGTGGGCTCGGAGTCTTCGTCCTGGCCGAGGATGATCACCACCCCGGTTTCCGCGTCGGCCACCGCTTCCAGCACCCGGTGCATGTTCCAGCCGGTGCGGCCGTTGAGCTTGGCGCTCATCAAGTCGCGCAGCGGGTCCACCTGGTGCACCCGCACGGTCACCTCTTTGTCCTCGTGCACCTCACCTTTCACCAAGGCGATGTGAACATGGCCGTCCACGGTGTCGCGGAACGCCACCAGCCGGAATTCCCCGTACCAGGTCTCCAGCGGGTGCTCGGACACCGGCTCAATGGTCTGTTCGTTAAGCGCCCGGTATTGAATCAGGTCGGCGATGGTGCCGATCTTGATGCCGTGTTCCTGGGCGAAGCCCTCCAGGTCCGGCCGGCGCGCCATGGAGCCGTCCTCGTTCATCACTTCGCAGATCACGCCGGCCGGCTCGCAGCCGGCCATCACCGCCAGATCGCAGGACGCCTCGGTGTGCCCGGCGCGGCGCAGCACACCACCCGGCTCCGCCATCAGCGGGAAAATATGGCCCGGCTGAACGATGTCCGACGCCTTGGCGTGTTTGGCGGCGGCGGCCTGCACGGTGCGCGCCCGGTCGGCGGCGGAAATACCGGTGGTAACGCCTTCACGGGCCTCGATGGAGACGGTGAACTTGGTACCGAAGCCGCTGCCATTGGCACGCACCATCAGCGGCAGATCCAGTTGCTCGCAACGCTCGCGGGACATCGGCATGCAGATCAGGCCGCGCCCGAAACGCGCCATGAAGTTGATCGCCTCGGGGGTCACGTGCTCGGCGGCCATCACCAGGTCGCCTTCGTTTTCCCGGTCCTCGTCGTCCATCAGGATCACCATCTTGCCCTGACGGATGTCCTCGATCAGTTCTTCAATGCTGTTGAGTTGCATGAAACCTACCTTTTAATGCACGCCGCGCGTGCCGGTGTTTGCGCGCCCTCGGGCGACCGCCGCGAGCTACTTCAGGAAACCGTGCTCGGCCAGGAACGACATGGAGATGCCCTCCGAACCGGGCTGGGCGGCGCGCTCGCCGAGCAGCAGCCGCTCCAGGTAGCGCGCAATGATATCAACTTCCAGGTTCACTGGCGTCCCCGGTTTCCAATCCTGGATGGTGGTGACGTCCTGGGTGTGGGGAATGATGTTCAGGGAGAACAGCGCGCCGTCCACGCTGTTCACCGTCAGGCTGATACCGTCCACGGTGATCGAGCCCTTCTGGGCGATGTAGCGGGCCAGCTCCGCCGGCGCCTCGATGTCGATACGCACCGAGCGGGCGTCCGGGGTCATCGCCTTGACCGTGCCCAGGCCGTCCACATGGCCGCTCACCAAGTGCCCGCCCATGCGCGTGGAGGGCGTCATCGCCTTCTCCAGGTTCACGCGGCTGCCGCTTTTGAGCTGCTTCAGCGAGGTCAGCGACAGGGTTTCGCCGGACACATCGGCGCTGAAACCGTCGCCGCCGGCCAGCGCGGTCACCGTCAGGCACACGCCGTTGACGGCAATCGAGTCGCCCAGCTTCACGTCGCCGAAGTCCAGTTCGTCGCTGTGAATGCGCAGCGTCACGTCGCCGCCGCTGGGCGTCAGCGCCGCCACATGGCCCTGGGCCTCGATGATGCCTGTGAACATGACTTACCTCTGTGTGATGCGGATACGGGGCACCGGTGGAAGCGGCCAAGCGTGCGGACGACCGCCCGGCGCGCGGGAAAAGCAGGAGCGCAATGATAAACGCCCGGGCGATTTCAGTCCAAACCTGCCGTCGAGCACCCATTCATTCCCCGGTCCTTATGCGCCCCGTCTTCGCGACAGCTTCCGGGAGCCTGGCGCGACAACAAAGGTGTAGCCAACGGCGATGCCACCGCAAACCGCCGGCACCAGTTGAGCCCAACGCTCAGGCGACCATTCGATCACGACCAAACCCAAGATCGGTATGGCCACCCAGGACAGCACCCAAACCAGCACGAACACGTTGATCATCAACCCTGACCGGCGGTGAACGTCCATAAAATCGCTGTAGCGGTGGTAATTCATAAGACTGGGATAGGAAATTCGAAGCATCGCTTTGTCACCGAGCCCTTTAGCCTCCCTCAAACAGCGCCCGAGCACCCTTTCGTACTGGACCGCGGCCAGGAGGCAAAATGAAATCACGCCATTGATGAAGATTAGCGCCGATATGGCGTCATCGCGCTGCATGACGAGATTCAACACCGGTACGTCGAAGGTTCGCTCACGGGGGGAAAGCGTGACCAAAAGCAAAACGAAGCTGTTAAGGAAGAACAGACTGAAAAACCTGGACACCTTCTTGCCTGCCTCGCAATAGTTCTGGAGCTGAAGTTCATCCATGCTCCGGCTTCCAGGTCTCACTGAATTGCGGCAGATCATCCAGGATCGGCCACCAGTTGGCTTTGGACGCGACATAAGCGTGAAATACCGGTCGCGTATCCAGGGGCTCGTTGATCAAGCCCGCGCGGATGCGCAGAACGCCAGGCAAGTCGCCTTTGCGGCTGTACACAGGCGACCCGCAGCGACCACAGAAGGCGCGCCACTTGCCCGGCGAGGATTGGTACTCGGTGATCAGATCTCGGCCGCTGCGCAGTTCGAACGCTGCCTCTTTCACCGGAGTGTTGGTCGCAAAGGGAGCGCCTTGCGCTTTGCGGCACTGCTGGCAATGACACACCTGGATCGGAGCGATCTCACCATTGATTTTAAAGGCAACACCACCACACAGGCAGCTTCCGGTATAACCGCTCATCCACTGTCTCCTTTCGTTCTCCGGTTGCGATCCGGTCAGTTTATGTGAGCAACGGTCGCGGGTCTGCATCGCCTTGCGGCACACTAACGGCCAGTCCCTCTCGCCACGGAGCCCCTCATGACGCTAGAAGACGCCCTTAACTGGCGCTACGCCACCAAACGCATGACCGGGGAGAAAGTCCCCGAGGAAACAGTGGATCGGATTCTGGAGGCGGCGCGTCTGGCGCCGTCGTCCTTTGGGCTGCAGCCCTACACGCTGCTGGTCGCCGAGCCGCTGGCGTTGCGCCAGCGCATCGCGCCGGTGGCGATGAACCAGCCGCAGATTACCGAGTGCTCGCACCTGCTGATCTTCGCCGCCTGGAGCCCGGTCACCGAAGCCCAGGTCGAGGAGATGGTGGCGCTGATCGCCGAGGAGCGCGGCCTGCCCCGGGACAAGCTGTCCGGGCTGGAGAATACCGTGAAAGGCAAGGTGGCCGGCTTCGCGTCCGAGGAAGAAGGTTTCCAGTGGGCCGCCCGGCAGGCGTACCTGGGCCTCGGCATGGCGCTGGCCGCGGCCGCCATGGAGCGGGTCGATGCCTCGCCCATGGAAGGTTTCGACCCGCCCGGGCTGGACCGGTTGCTAGGCCTGGACGAGCAAGGGCTGCGCAGTGTGGCGCTGATGGGGCTGGGCTACCGCGACACCGACAACGACCGCCAGGCGGGCCAGAAAAAAGTACGCCGGCCCAGGGAAGCCCTGGTCCGGCGTCTTTAACGGCGGGCCCGTGCCCGGTTGACCGAGTTAGTAGCGCTTGGCGTCCAGCGCCTTGGCGGCGGCGTGGTACTCGTCGGCGAGCTGGTCGACGATATTGGCCGCCGGGCGCACCGCATCGACCACGCCGATGCCCTGGCCGCAGCCCCAGATGTCTTTCCAGGCCTTGGCTTTGGAGCTGCCGCCGGAGCCAAAATTCATCGCAGAGGGGTCGCTCTCCGGCAGGCTGGCCGGGTCCAGGCCGGCCTTGGCGATGGAGGGCGCCAGGTAGTTGCCGTGCACGCCGGTGAACAGGTTGCTGTAAACGATATCGGTGGCCTTGCTGTCGACGATCATCTGCTTGTAGGCCTGGTCGGCGTTGGCCTCCTCGCTGGCGATGAACATCGAACCGATATAGGCGAGATCCGCGCCCATGGCCTGAGCCGCCAGCACCGACGAGCCGCTGGCGATGGAGCCGGACAGCGCCACCGGGCCGTCGAACCACTGGCGGATTTCCTGGATCAGCGCGAACGGAGACAGCTGCCCCGCGTGGCCGCCGGCACCGGACGCCACCGCGATCAGGCCGTCAGCGCCCTTTTCGATCGCCTTGCGCGCGAAACGGTCATTGATGATGTCGTGCATCACCGTGCCGCCCCAGCCGTGTACCGCCTGGTTCAGCTCTTCACGGGCACCCAGGGAGGTGATCACCATCGGCACCTTGTACTTCTCGCACAACTCCAGGTCTTTCTCCAGACGGTCGTTGGTTTTATGCACGATCTGGTTTACCGCGAACGGCGCGGAAAGCTGGTCCGGATGATCCCGGTCCCAGGCGGCCAGTTCCTCGGTGATTTGCGCCAGCCACTCATCCAGCTGGGACAAAGGCCGAGCGTTCAATGACGGAAAAGACCCCACCACCCCGGCCTTGCACTGGGCGATGGTCAATTCCGGATTGGAAATGATGAACAGCGGCGAGCAGATCACGGGCAGCCGCAGGCGTTTGGCGATTTCCGGGGGCAGAGACATGGCAGTTCCTGTTAAGTGGGTGACGTTTACATTGTAAATCTTTCGAATTCGGACGAACCGGCACGGTGTTTTGGCTCGGCATTCGGTTCGGAGGCCAAATATTTACAACGTATATTTTATAAAATCAAGCGCTTCCTGACCCGGCCATCGTTCGACGGTAAGCAATTCGGTCACCCTTGAGGGCCGGATTCGTCGTCCCGGCGCGGCGGCGACACCGCCATGCCGGCCAGCAAAGTGCGCATGGTCTTCTTGCGCAGGGTATCCGCGTCCACCTCGCCGCCCAGCCGCCCGGCCATGTCCAACACCACGATGCCGTGCAGGGTGGACCAGAACATATAGCCGATCAGGTCGGCGTCGCCGTCCATCATCCCCTCGCGGATCATGTCGCGCACATAGCCGACCATGGTCTCCCGGGCGCGGCGGCTGGCGCGCACCAGTTCCGGGTAGCGGCTTTCGTCGACTTGGGAAATCTCGGACATCAGCTGGTAGGCGGCCGGATGCTCGGTGGCGAAGCGTACATAGGCGTCGCCGATGGCGCGGGCGCGCTCGCGGGCGTCACTGCCCTGGGCCAGGCCCGCCTCCAGGGCGGCGGCGAACCGGTCCAGCGCGGCGGCGCGCACGGTGGCCAGGATCTCGTCCTTATCCTGGAAATAGCGGTACGGCGTCATCGGGCTCACGCCCACCCCGGCGGCGATCTGCCGCATGGTGACGTTATCCGGCCCGCGCTCCACGAACAGCTCCGTGGCCACCTCACAGACGCGCTCGCGGAAGGCGGCGATCTCCTGGTCGGTTTTTGGCTTCTTGGGCAACGGCGCGCTCCATGGCTGGCGACAAAGCAGGGTTGACGGCAATAGCTTACAGCGTAAATTCAACGCTGGCACGCTAGACGCTAGACGCTAAACCCGGGGCGGTGAGGCTGGGTGTGTTTCCTGCGGGCGCCGTAGGCGACCATAGGTCGGCTTGAGCGCAGCGAAAGTCGACGAAGCGTCCGGCGTCAGGCGTCAGGCGTCAGGCGTCAGGCGTCAGGCGTCAGGCGTCTAGCGTCTAGCGTCCAGCGTCAGGCGCAAACCGCCTGCGGTGCGGCGGCGGTTTCCCGCTGCAGCCGGGCCACCAGTTGCTCCACGTCCGCCAGAGCATCGCGGACCGACGCGTCCAGCCGCTCGCCGCCCTCTTCCTGATACTCGATGGCGATCTCATGGAAGTGCGCGATGCCGATCAGCTCCATCGCGGTGCGAACACTGGCTTCCAGATGGTTCAAATGCGCCAGCGAACCGCCGGCGCCCAAGCCGTGGCCGCCCCGGGATGACAGGATCACCGCATGGCGCGGCCGGTCGTTGAGCAGCGGGCCTACGGGATGGTCCACGTTAGCGGGATCAAAATAGATGGTGCGCTCCACACGCACGATCTGATCGATCCAGGCCTTGAACGCCGCCGGATAACTGTAGTTGTAAAGCGGCACGCCCAGTACCAGCACATCGGCCTGGGCCACCTCGTCGACCAGGCGGTCGCTTTCCGCCAGCACCCGGTTCATAGCGGACGGCCGATGTTCCGACGGGGTAAACGCGGCCTCAATCCAGTCGACCGTCAACAGCGACGGTGGCCGGGCGCCCAGGTCCCGGCGCGTTACCCCGTCGTCCGGGCGGGCGGCTTTCCATTGCTCGATGAAGTGGTGGCTGAGCCTCCGGCTGTGGGAGCCGTGCTCATGGGTGCCGGAACGTCCGGGGCGGGGGCTGGCGTCGAGGTGCAGTAAGCGGGTCATGGCGTTCTCTCCGGTTGGGTTGGCCGGCAGGTGAGCTGATCTCATTCCTGCTTGACAGGCTTCCCATGAAACCGGAGGCTCGATACGGCGACAAACGATGAATTCTTGCCTTAATGGCAAAATATAACTCATCCATAAGGCACCCCATGAGCGCCCGCAAACTACCTTCCCTTTCCGCGTTGCGCGCCTTCGAAGCGGCGGCCCGCCACCGCAGCGCCAAGGCCGCCGCCGAGGAACTGTCGGTGACGCCCACCGCCATCAGCCATCAATTGCGGCAATTGGAGGACTACCTGGGCCTGGCCCTGTTCGTGCGCAAGCCGCGCCAACTGGTGCTCACCGGCGCCGGCCAGACCCTGCTGGCGGCGTCCAGCGAAGCGTTCGACACCCTCGCCGACACGGTGGCCCGACTGCGCCACGATCCGGGCCACCAGACCGTCACGCTGTCCACCATCCCGGCGATGGCCGGGCGTTTTCTGTTGCCCTGGGTATGCCTGTTGCGCGACCGCCACCCGCACCTGAATCTGAACCTGCAGATCTCCCACGACCTGACGGCGCTGGACGGCGCCGCCGCCGACATGGCGATCCGCTACGGCGACGGCCACTGGCCCGGTCTGGTGTCGGAAAAGCTGTTCGATAACGTCTTTATCCCCGCCTGCAGCCCGGCCCTGGGCATCACCCGGCACGACGACCTGCACCGGCACACCCTGCTGCACTACCAGCCGCCCAGCCATTCCGGCGCCCTGCTCAGCTGGACGTCCTGGCAAAAGCTGGCCCGGGTGCCCGACCTGGATATCAGCGCCGGCCTGGTGTTTTCCGACGAAACCCACACCATCACCGCCGCCCTGGGCGGCCAGGGCATCGCCCTGATGAGCCGGGCACTGATCAGCGACGAACTGGAGAGCGGCCGGCTGGTACAGCCGTTCGGGCCGGAACTGCCCGCTAAACCCTTCCACCTGGTGTACCCGGAAGAGCGTCTGCGCGAGCCCGCCATCGCGGCGGTGCGGGAGTGGGTGCTGGGGTTGCGAAGTGCGCTAACGGCCGCGGCGGATGGCGGCTAGCCTCGGGCGTCGTAATGGGCGTACGCCCGGACCACTTTGCCCGCCTCATTGAAGTGAAACACCTCGGCGGATACGCCTCTGACACCGTTGTAGACCAGGGTAACGCTGGTGACTCCGCTCAACACATGCAGCAGCTCAAAATGCAGCTCGGGCACCCGGGCCAGCGCCTCGGCCCAATAATGGCCCACCGCTTTTCTCCCGGACAACACGCCACTCGGCTCCCCGGCGATCTTCTTAATAACCGGCGAAGCCATCTCGAAATCATCGGTGTAGTGGGAAAGAATCGCTTCCAAATCGTGATCGTTCCACGCCGCGATCCATTCCTCGGCGAACTGTTCCGCGAACGCCGTGTTCATAAGCCCTCCTTGGTGAAGCCTTTCTTCGGCAACCGAGCGAACCCTAACTTGCTGCCTTCAGTGGTTGGACATGCCGTTCCGGGCGGTGCCGGGACAGATCGTAATTGGCTTGCAGGTTAATCCAGAACTCCGGCGTGGTCTGAAACGGCTCGGCGAACAACCAGGCGGTTTCCGGCGTGATACCTCGCTTGCCACGCACAATCTCATTGATCCGTTGAACGGAAATGCCGAGATGCGCCGCCAGCGCTGTCTGGGTCTGGCCCAGGGGTTCCAGAAACTCTTTGAGCAGGATCACCCCGGGGTGCGTACTAACTTTGTTCTTGGGAATCATAATAAACCTCACCGCCTGGCCTCAGTGATAATCAACGATAGCGACATCGTGGGC
Organism: Alcanivorax sp.; assembly: GCA_042090255.1. Taxonomy (GTDB): domain Bacteria; phylum Pseudomonadota; class Gammaproteobacteria; order Pseudomonadales; family Alcanivoracaceae; genus Alloalcanivorax. The sequence continues at coordinate 33,922 of JBELJS010000004.1, forward strand.
ATCACGGCCCCTCAAGGCTTCCAACCAATTGCCGGGAGGGGACCGCAACTCTTCCAGCGACCCCACCGCGTTAAGCACATCAAGTTTGTACAGCGCGGACGCCCTGATGCTGGGCGGCAACCTTCCAACCCGGGCACTGGAGGCGCCGTGGTAAAGGTCTGCTCTACACCGTTCTCGGGCCAAGAAGAATTATCCCGGCGCCGACGAGGCAGATTCCGGCGCCGAGCAGGTCCCAGCGGTCCGGGGCGCGCTGCTCGACCAGCCACAACCAGAGCAGCGACATAGCGATATAGACGCCGCCATAGGCGGCGTAAGCGCGGCCGGCGTAGTCGGTGTCCACCAGGCTCAACAACCAGGCGAACAACACCAGGCTGAACAGCCCCGGCACCAGCCACAGCGGCGATTTTTCCAGCCGCCACCAGGCCCAGACCGAGAAACAACCGGCGATTTCGGCCAGGGCGGCGGCGATATAGAGCAGCGGTGTGATCACTTATTGATGCCTGCATTGAGCCGCAACAGCAGATACACGGCGAAGCCGGTGGCGACGCCGGGGACCAGCCCCAGCAGTGGCGCGATCCAGCCGTGCTTTACCGGCCGGGTTCTCGCTTCGTAAACCACCCAGGTGGTGAGCACCACCCAGCACATGATGGTATCCAGAGAGAAGCCGGTGGCGTAGGGATTGACGAAGCCGGCGGCCATGGCGGCCAGCAGGTCTGGATCGCCGATCAGCGGGGGAATCACGATAACGACAAACAGCAGCGTGAAGAGCGCGGCCCAGAGTACGAGCAGCAAGCGAAAAGTCTTGGTGGTCATGGCTAAGCCCTCTTTTTTCAGGAGCTTAGCCCTGGCGGCCCCACGAAAGCAAAAGCCGCCTTGTGGGCGGCTTTTCTGGAAAGCGGCCCGCGCCTGGGTAAAAGCGCGGGCCGGGCCGACGCGGTGAGCGCGCGGTTCGATTGTGTACGTTTCGTTATGTCGGGCGGTTATCGAAGACGTGTTTGGCTTTGCCTTCGGAGCGGGCCAGGGTGCCCGGCACCGCCACTTCGATCTTGGTGCTGATACCAATATGAGTTTTCACCCGGTGCTGAAGTTCCTTGGCGGCGTCACCGGTGGACGCATCGCCGCTGGCCGCTTCGGGCTTGAGCTCCACGCGCACCGTGACCATGTCCAGGTTGCCCTCTTTTTCCACGTGAATTTCATAATGCGGCGACAGCGCTTCGATCTTCAGGATCTGCTCTTCCACCTGGGTGGGGAAGACATTGACGCCACGGATGATCAGCATGTCGTCGCTGCGGCCGGTGATCTTGTCGATGCGGCGCATCGGCCGCGCGTGGCCGGGCAGCAGCCGGGTCAGGTCGCGGGTACGGTAGCGCACGATGGGCAGTGCCTCCTTGGTGAGCGAGGTGAACACCAGCTCGCCGTACTCGCCGTCGGGCACCACGTCACCGGTTTCCGGGTTGATGATCTCCGGGTAGAAATGGTCTTCCCAGATGGTGGGCCCGTCTTTGCTTTCGATGCACTCCATGCCGACGCCGGGGCCCATGACTTCGGAAAGACCGTAGATATCCAGTGCGTGGATGCCGAGCCGCGCTTCCAGCTCTTCACGCATGGTCTGGGTCCAGGGCTCGGCGCCGAAGATGCCAACCCGCAGGCTGGTGCTTTTCGGGTCGATGCCCTGGCGCTCCATCTCGTCGGCGATGTTGAGCATGTAGGACGGCGTCACCATGATGATGTTGGGCTTAAAGTCCTGGATCAGCTGCACCTGCTTCTCGGTCTGACCGCCGGACATCGGCACCACGGTGCAGCCCAACTTTTCAGCGCCGTAGTGCGCGCCCAGGCCGCCGGTGAACAGGCCGTAGCCGTAGGCCACATGGACGATGTCACCGGCATGGCCGCCGGCGGCGCGGATCGAGCGCGCCATCACGCTGGACCAGACGTCGATGTCGTTCTGGGTGTAGGCCACCACGGTGGGTTTGCCGGTGGTGCCGCTGGAGGCGTGCACGCGCACCACGTCGCGCATGGGCGTGGCGATCATGCCGAACGGGTAGTTGTCGCGCAGGTCGCTCTTCACCGTGAACGGAAAATGTTTCAGGTCGTCCAGGCTGCGCAGGTCGTAGGGGTGCACGCCGGCGGCGTCGAAGCTTTTTCGGTAATGCGCCACATTGTTATAGGCGTGGGTCAGGCTCCAGCGCATGCGGTCGAGCTGCAGTTCACGAAGCTGGGCCAGATCGCCCCGCTCCACCGGGTCAAAACGATTCTCAAGATTAAACGGCATATCCATCACTGCCTTTCTCTTTGCTGATTTTGTTGTATTACTGCTCGCTTTCGGCCTCGTGGATCACCGGGCCACGGACCTTGTAGGACTTGCCACGGAACAGGGCCACCAGTTCATCACGGCCGTTACTGACACGAACATCGTAAACCCCCGTGCGCCCTTTGCGGGTCTGTTCGCGAGCCTCGGCGATGAGCACGTCACCGAGTTTGCCCGGCGCCACGTAATCGATCGAACAGCCGGACGCCACAGTGGCTTCGTTGTAGGTGTTACAAGCGAACGCGAACGCGGAATCCGCGAGCGTGAAAATATAGCCGCCGTGGCAGGAATCGTGGCCCTGGATCATCGCCTCGGTGATGGGCATCGACAGCACCGCCCGGCCAGGGCCGATCTCTTCCACCTGCATATCCAGATGCTGGCTGGCGCGGTCTCGCTGATACATGGCGTCCGCGCAGCGACGCGCCAGTTGCTGCTCCGAGGCCTGGGCGGCCAGCGGGCCTTCGGCAAACGATTCGCTTATATCAGACATCAAGAGCGTCCTCGTCGTTATTCCACGTTAGTACGTTGGAGCGCGGCTATTCGCCGGTAAACCGCGGCGCGCGCTTCTCCATAAAGGCACTGACGCCTTCACGGTAATCCTTGCTGCGGCCAGCCTGGCGCTGCAGGTCGCGCTCCAGGTCCAGCTGCGTGTCCAGGTCGTTGCCGGTGCTGTCATTCAGCGCCTGCTTGATCAGCGCCAGCCCACGGGTGGGCTGAGTAGCCAGGTGCCGGGCCAGGTCCGTGGCGGTCTGGCGCAGGGCATCGTCGTCCACCACCTGCCAGATCAGACCCCAGTCAGCGGCCTGCTCGGCGCTCAACTTGTCACCGAGCATCGCCAGGCCTTTGGCACGGGCCGTGCCCACCAGGCGTGGTAACTGCCAGGTACCACCGGAATCCGGCACCAGGCCCAGCTTGCAGAACGCCTGGATGAATTTCGCCGAACGGGCGGCAATCACCAGATCACAGGCCAGCGCGATGTTGGCGCCGGCGCCGGCGGCGACGCCGTTGACCGCGCAAATCACCGGTACCGGCAGCGCCGTGAGCGTGCGCACCAACGGGTTGTAGTAGGTCTCGATGGAGTGCCCCAGATCCGGCGCGGCATCGGCGCTGGCGTCCGGCGACACGGCCCGGTCGGAAAGATCCTGACCGGCACAGAAGCCGCGCCCGTTGCCGGTGATCAGCAGTGCCCGGCATTCGCCGTCCTGACGGGCCTGCTCCACCAGACCGAGCGCTTCGCGCACTTCCCCGTGCATGGCTTCGTTGAAGCTGTTGAGGCTGTCCGGGCGGTTCAGGACCAGCGTGGCCACGCCGTCCTGGAGACTGAATTCGATGGTGTCGAAGGCCATGAGGCGCCCCTGTTTGAAATCGAAAACGGCGGAAAAGCGGCCGCCCAGGGCGGGCCGCGACCTGCCTCCGAGCATAGCCAAAACATGACACCAGTCAATACACATCACTGATATTCATGTATCGCATGATAGAATTACGAAGACAACAGAAGACCGTCTATTTTTTATTTTTCCTTTTATTTCAATGGTATATAAACTTAATAACCACCGGAGCGTTAATGTTACAAAACCAGCCAATTGCGACCGCATTACAGGTCAGGTAGTTTGTTTTCGACCCTGTCCCGGCCTATTGGGCCATGCTTTGCGGAGGTAACCCCATGCCCTGTTTCCAGCTTGAAGGCATCACCCCGGTGATTGATCCGGACGCCTATGTGGACCCCACCGCGGTGTTGATCGGCGATGTCATCGTCGGTCCGGACTGCTATGTCGGTCCCTGCGCCAGCCTGCGCGGCGACTTCGGGCGGCTGATCCTGGAACGCGGCTCCAACCTGCAGGATACCTGCGTGATGCACGGCTTTCCCGGCACCGACACCGTGGTCGAGGAAGACGGCCATATCGGCCACGGCGCGGTGCTGCACGGCTGCCGCATCGGCCGCAACGCGATGGTCGGCATGAACGCGGTGATCCTGGATTACGCGGAGATCGGCGAATCGTCCATCGTCGCCGCCGGCGCCCTGGTGAAGGGGCGCTTCACCTGCCCGCCGCGCTCCATGGTGATCGGCGCGCCGGCGGTGGTGAAACGGCAGCTGAGCGAAGAAGAGGTGCAGTGGAAGTACGACGGCACCCTGGAATACCAGGAGCTGGCGCGCCGCTACCAGAAAGCCGTGGTCGCCTGCGAGCCGCTCACCGAAGTGGAACCGGACCGGCCACGCATGCAGACCAATATGTTCGCACCCAAGGGTGAGAAAGCGGCGGGCTGATTTGTAGGAGCGGGCCCCGCCCGCGAAAGGCCGATAAAATCGGCCGGCGGGATTCCAGAGAGGCTTCAGGTGCGGCAGAAAAACGTTTCTGGGATCCTGCCGGGCGGCGGGGCCGCCCTTTCGCGGGCTGGGCCCGCTCGCACAGGTGCTCCGGTTTTGCGAGGACTCTGGCGGCTAGTCCAGGCCACCAAACCGCTGGTAAAAGCTCTCGCCGGGTTCGGGCAGGGGGCCCTGGGCGGTTTCGGCGTGCTGGGAGATCCAGGCTTCCGCGCCCTGGTGGGTCAGGCGGTAGAGGTTGCGCGCCAGCTGGCGGGCGGCGCGGCCTTCCCAATCGGCGGGCAGCAGCTCCTCGGGGAGCAGCGGATCACGCAACAGCAGCTTGCGGTACTCATGGATCAGCAGCACCCGCGCCAGAAAGCATTCCCGTGGCGGCAGGCTTTTCTGCTTTTTCATCTGGCTCCAGAGCGGGCGGAACTGATCCAGAAAGTCCCGGTAGCCGTCGGCGAGCTGATCCAGATTCCAAGCTTCGCGCACCTGCAAGCGCAGCGGCCGGGCGGCGAAGCTTTCATGGGTGTCGGTCTGGAAGATGATGGCATCATCCAGGGCACCCAGATCCTGCAGCGAGGCATTCAGCTCGGCGCGGTCCACACCGGGGTGCGCCAGCACCGTGGGCGCGAACGCGCCGAAACCCATCCACTCCAGCTCCTGGCGGGTATCGCGCCGCAAATCGGCGTTCAACTGATTCAGCACCACCAGGGTCCAGGCGCCATCCCAGGCCGGCTGCACGCCGGAATACACCCGCTTGAAGGCCTTTTCGAAGCGGCGCCGCCCGGCACCGGTGAGGCCGTAATAGCTGCGTCGGCCCACCTTCTCCGCCATCAACCAACCCTCGCGGGTGAGCCGGAACACCGACGTACGCACCAGCCGCTGGCTCACGCCCATGGGCGCCAGCAGTTCAATCAGACTGCCCAGCCACACGGTGCCGCCACGTGGCACGATGGCGTCGCCGAACAGCGTAATAATCAGTGATCCGGTGCGCAGCGGGCGCTGCTGCTGAAAGCGCTTTATCAACAGTTCCAGGTGGTCTGACTGCAAATCCACGGCGTTCCCTTACCCCTTGAAATGATTCGTCATACTACCAAACGGTCTTTCTATATGACACAAACCACTCATGAAATCCAAGCAAAAACGGGCACTTGGGCCATTAAGTCCACTTTTATGACACATTAAACGTCTTATTGACTTGCATGGCGTATCGCTTTATACCTGTACCCATAGCGCGGCCCGCATGGGACTTGATGGCCGCTTGAGAACAACAAATTCGCCCCCGGGCATACGTGTAAAGGTGTGATAATGAAAACAACGCTGAAACAGCTGGCCGCCGGCGCGGCCGCCGCCCTGAGCATCGGCCTGATGGCCGCCCCCGCGCTGGCCGCGGATACCATTCGTGTTGGCTCCTTCCTTTCTGTTACCGGACCGGCCTCGTTCCTCGGCGATCCGGAACTGAAAACCCTGGAACTCTACATCGACAAACTGAACGAAGACGGCGGCCTGCTCGGCAAGCAGGTGGAACTGGTGCACTACGATGACGTGGGCGACGCCGCTAAGGCGCGCACCTTCGCCAACCGTCTGCTGCGCCAGGACCGGGTAGACATCATCGTCGGCGGTTCCACCACGGGTGCCACCATGGCGGCGGTGCCCCTGATCGAACAGGCCGGCGTGCCCTTCATTTCCCTGGCCGGCGCCGAGACCATCACCTCGCCGGTGAAAAAGTGGGTGTTCAAAACGCCGCAATCCGACCGCCAGGCCGCCCGCCGCGTACTGATCGATATGAAAGAGCGCGGCCTCACTAAGATCGGCCTGATTTCCGGCACCGGCGGCTTTGGCGCCTCCGGCCGCAACGTTACCAAAGAAATCGCCGGCGAGATGGGTGTGGAGATCGTCGCCGACGAAACCTACAACCCCAAGGACACCGACATGACGTCTCAGCTGACCCGCATCCGCGGCACCGAGGGTGTGCAGGCGATCCTGAACTTCGACTTTGGCCAGGGCCCGGCCATCGTCACCCGCAACTACGACCAGCTGGGCATCGACCTGCCGTTTTACCAGTCCCACGGTGTGGCGTCCGACAGCTTCCTGGACCTCGCCGGCGACGCCGCCAACGGCCTGCGCCTGCCCGCTTCCGCGCTGCTGGTGGCCGACAAGCTGCCGGAATCCGACCCCCAGTATCAGGTGCTGAACCGCTACAAGAACGACTACGAAGGCCACTATAACGAGTCGGTCTCGACGTTTGGGGCTTACGCTTACGACGGCCTGCAACTGGCGATCCGCGCGATCAAACAAGCCGGCACCACGGATAAGGCGAAAGTGCGCGACGCGCTGGAAAGCATCGACGGCTATGTGGGCGTTACCGGCACCTACCACTTGAGCGCCGACGACCACATGGGTCTGGACGCCGAGTCCTTCCGCATCCTGGAAGTGAAAGACGGCGACTGGGCGCTGACAGAGTAACGCGCTCCGGGGCACGGTCGGCCGTGCCTCTGCCCTCGCCGCCCCCCCTCACCGACTACTCCGGGCACAATCATGTTCAGCGAGTTTTTCCAGTTCAGCTTCTCGGGGATCACCCTGGGCGCCATCTACGCTTTGGTGGCGCTGGGCTTCACCCTGATCTACAACGCCAGCCACGTGATCAACTTCGCCCAGGGCGAGTTTCTGATGATCGGCGGCATGGGCACCGTGGTATTGATGGACGCCGGCGCGCCCATCTACCTGGCGATTCCCGGCGCCATCGTGATGGCCGGCATCGCCGGCGTGCTGCTGCACAAGCTGGCGATCGCCCCGGCCAAGAACGCCGACGTGGTGACACTGATCATCATCACCATCGGCGCCTCGATTTTCCTGCGCGGCCTGGCGCAAATTTTCTGGGGCAAGGACTACCACGCCCTGCCCGCCTTCAGTGACACCGAATCGCTGTCCGTGGGCGGCGCAGTGCTGCTCACCCAGAGTCTGTGGATTCTCGGCATCGCGGCGCTGCTGGTCACGGCGCTGGGGCTGTTCTTCACCCGCACCGCCTTGGGCAAAGCCCTGCTGGCCACCTCCATGAATAAGGACGCGGCCAGCATGGTGGGCATCAAGACCGGCGCCATCCTGACACTGGCGTTCGGCATCGCCGCCCTGCTCGGCGCGGTGGCCGGTGTGATCGTCGCGCCGATCACCTTCACCGCCTACGACATCGGCATCATGCTCGGCCTGAAAGGCTTCATCGCCGCCGCCATCGGTGGCCTGGGCAGCAGCACCGGCGCCATTCTCGGCGGCCTGCTGCTGGGCCTGGCGGAAGCCTATACCGCCGGCTACATCTCGTCGGACTATAAAGACGCGGTGCCCTTCGTACTGATCCTGGTGATTCTGTTCTTTCTGCCCAACGGTTTGCTGGGCAGCCGGGCCGTGGAGCGCGTGTAATGACAACCCTCAACAGCCAACGTCTTAACGCGCGCAGTAAAGTGCCCGGCCTGGCCGGCCTGCTGGTGGTGCTCGCCGTGGCGCCGATGCTGGCCGCCAACGATTTCCACTACGACCTGATGATCAAGATTTGCCTGACCGCCATGGTGGCGGTGGGGCTGAATTTGTTGGTCGGCTACGCCGGCCAGGTAAGCCTGGGCCACGCCGCCTTTTACGCCGGCGGCGCTTACGCCAGCGCCCTGCTCACTCAGAACTACGAAATGGCGCCGTTGCCGGCGATGCTGCTGGCCGGCATCGGCGTGGGCGCCCTGGCCTGGCTGGTGGGCCGCCCGATCCTGCACCTGAAGGGGCACTACCTGTCCATGGCGACCCTCGGCCTGGGGGTGATTGCCGCCATCGTGATCAACAACGAAGACCAGATCACCGGCGGGCCGGACGGCCTGCCGGTGGCGCCGCTGTCACTGTTTGGGCATGAGCTGAGCGTGTTCGGCAGCTACGACTGGTTCGGCGTTACCGTCACCGGCACCCAGCTGTGGTACCTGCTTGCCGCCGGCGGCCTGTTCCTGGCGGTGTGGCTGGCATTGAACCTGATCGACTCGCCGCTGGGCCGCGCCCTGCGGGCGTTGCACGGCTCCGAAATCGCCGCGCAAGTGGCCGGCGTCGACACCGCCAAATACAAGTTGCGCGTGTTCGTGATCTCGGCGGTCTACGCCAGCGTAGCAGGCAGCTTGTACGCCCACTACAGCGGCTTTATCACGCCCGACATCGCCTCCTTCGGCCACTCCATTGAGCTGATCACCATCGTCGTGCTCGGCGGCATGGCCTCCACCTACGGGGTGATTCTGGGCGCCGCCATCCTGCTACTGATCCCGCAGCTGCTCACCGGCTTCCAGGAGCTGGAGATGGTGCTGTTCGGCGCCATCCTGATGGCGGTGATGATTTTCATGCCGCGCGGCCTGGTGCCCACCATCGCGCGGCGCTTCCAGAAGGAGGCCGCATGAGCGCACTGCTTTCCGTTAACAACCTGAGCAAGGAATTCGGCGGCGTGCACGCCGTGGAAGACCTGAGCTTCGAGGTGGAAAAAGGCCGCATCCATTCGATCATTGGCCCCAACGGCGCCGGTAAGACCACGCTGTTCAATTTGATCACCGGCTTATATCAACCCAGCACGGGCACGGTGCACCTGAACGGGCGCAGCCTGGCCGGCCACAAGCCTCATGAGCTGGCGCCGCTGGGCATGTGCCGTACCTTCCAGAACCTGCAGATCTGCATGAACATGAGCGCCCTGGAAAACGTGATGCTGGGGCGCCACCGGCATCTCGGCCAGGGCACCCTCGCCTCGCTGCTGACGCTGCCGACGCTGCGCCGGGGCGACCGGGCTTGCCGGCAACAATGCGCTGAGCTGATGGAATTCGTCGGCTGCGGTCAGTACCTGAACCACCACGCCTCGGCGATGCCCTACGGCGCGCTCAAGCGCCTGGAGATTGCCCGCGCCCTGGCGTCCGAACCGGACATCCTGCTGCTCGACGAACCCGCCGCCGGCCTCAACCGCACCGAAACCGACGCCCTGCGCGACGTGATCCGCAAGATCGCCGACAAGGGCATCACCGTGGTGCTGGTGGAGCACGACATGAAACTGGTGATGAGCTTGTCCGACCAGGTGCTGGTGCTGTGTTACGGCCGCAAACTCGCCGACGGCACCCCGGATCAAATCCGCGCCAACCCGGATGTGATCGACGCCTATCTGGGCAGCCGCAAGCCCGAAGAGGAGGCCATAGCATGAGCCAGACCTTGCTCGACCTGAGCGGCATCCGCACCGGCTACGGCCGCATCGAAGCGCTGCACGGTCTGGACGTGACCATTGCCAAGGGCGAAACCGTGGCCCTGGTGGGCGCCAATGGCGCCGGCAAATCCACGCTGCTGCGAGTGATCTCCGGGCTGCAACCGCTGAGCGCCGGCACCGTCACTTTCGATGGCCAGGACCTGGCCCGCTGCAAGGCCGCCGACCGCGTCCACCGTGGCATCGTCCAGGTACCCGAAGGCCGCCAGGTGTTCGCCGGCCTGTCGGTGGAAGACAATCTCACACTGGGCGCCTTCAGCCGTCGCCGCGACAAAACCGTGCCCGATGATCTGGACGCCATGTACCAGCGCTTTCCGATTCTCAAGGAAAAGCGTCGCCTGCACGCCGGCAACCTGTCCGGCGGCCAGCAGCAGATGCTGGCCATGGCCCGCGCGCTGATGGCCAAGCCCAAACTGCTGCTGCTCGACGAACCCAGCATGGGCCTGGCGCCTCTGATCATCGACGAGATCTTCGGCATCATCAAACAGCTGAAACAGGAAGGCATCACCATCTTCGTGGTGGAGCAGAACGCCTCCGAAGCCTTGGCCATCGCCGATCGCGGCTACGTGCTGGAAACCGGCGACATCGTCGCCACCGGCAGCGGCGAAACGCTACTCAACGACGACAGCGTGAAAGCCGCCTACTTGGGCGGATAACCCCGGCCAAGATTACTGAGCAGGCGCTACGTCACTACCCCGGCGTAGCGCTTTTTTATGGAAAAACAGCCGAACCCTTAATAACAAAAAAAACAGGAATCAGGCCACAAACCGGGGTATTGTTCTCTGTCCCGTTTTTCCACCTCGGGGCTGACGGCCGCGCGCCGATCCACATAATTATCATGACGGCGCGAATCACGGCTTTCCTATAGCGATCCTGACCCCTGGGGGGGCCTTCATGTCGTACCGAATATTGCTCGGCAGTGTTGCCGCGCTCGCGTTCCTGTCCGCCTGTAAGTTCGACGTCGCCGAGAGCACTTACCGCCTTGGTGATTCCCTATCGCTCGAAGTGGAACGCGGCATTGCCGGCAATCCGAATTTCACGGGTGGCCCGGGAGAAACGCAATCCGCGAATCCGACAAGTTGTCTGTCGGCACCGGATACCTGGTCGGTTTCACCGCCCGAGGTGACATTGCAAAGCACTGATCCGGACGACGTCATACCGGAGCTGGCGATTACCCCGCAACCGACGCAGGCCGACACGCTGCAAACAGAGTTTCCACGCGACGGGTTCTCGTGGCATTGCTATTCGGCCTTCGCCGAGGACCAGACGCTCACCCAAGACATGTACGGCTCGGCCAAGCACCAGATCGCCACCACACCGATTGAACAAACGGTCCGATTGGTCACCACCATCGGCAATCAAACCACCGGCTTCCGCGATAGCCTGGCGTTTCACGACGTCTACGCCGACGCCCTGCCTGATAGCGCCCCCCGGCGCCTGGCGGTAACACAACATGTTGATTTCAGCGTAGTGAGTCAGTTCCAATATGAACGCCGCTACGCGGTGTTCAACGATCGACTCATCGTCTCGTCGTCTGCTTCAGGCGATATCGTTATTGTCTCCCGCGACGGCGATACCGTTCAGCTGCAGGCCGCCCGCCCTGAACTCAGCCCCGCTGCCGACAGCCATACCACCGTCACCGAGGCCCGCATTGCCCGCCCCTATGTGAGCGGCGCCACCGGCCAGGTATCGGTGTTCACCAGTAACGATGCCATCTCCTGGAGCAGCGCCGATACCGGCCTCACACTTGCCGACGAGGAGACACCTTCGTTTCTCTATTATGACGCCGATGCCCGCCGTTGGGTGCTGTTTACCGTCGAAGAAACCGGGACCGTCAGCAGCTATTTCCTGTCCAACGGCAACGCGGATCGTTTCGCGGTAACCGGCTCTGGCCCGGTGCTCACCATAATCGCGGTCGCACAGGTGGACAACGCTGTGGTGCCGAGGCTGATCGGTGTGGATGCGGAGGGTTTGAAGCTGGCCACATTCCGTGGCGGCCAATGGCAATATGAAAAAATTAGCGACACTTTCGCCACCATAGACCAGGCCAACGGCACGATGCACAACGATGACCTCTTTCTGGTCGTTACAACGTCGGACGATAGCGCCCTGTATCGCTACCGCCCCGGCAGCGGCACGGACATGACTCTGGTGGCCACGCTTGAAAGCGGAGACGCTGCCAACCTGGTCAGCGACGGAGAACGCCTTCTCTTGATCGAGAACGGAGAGGTTGCGCTGAGCACCGACGACGGCGAAACCTGGACCACCGCGTTGGACACCACAAAACTGCCGCTGTATCGCGAGCTGCCCGGTGCGTCGCTGAATGCAACGCGTGTCGAGCATCTGTCCCCCGAAGAGGCGCTGGTTTCCACGTCTTTGAACGCAACCGGCTACCCCGGCCAGCGCATCACCGTGAGATTGAATCTGACCTCCGCAGAGGTACACATAGTGGCGGGACAGGCAGGGGCCGATAGTGGATCCGGGCCAATATCCCCGAACTCACCTTACCTCTGGGCGCATCTGGGGACCATCGAGGATCAGAACTACCGCTTTGCCTACAATCACGACGGCGAAATGGAAGCGGAAGCCCTGAAAGTGCAAGCCGTCGAGCGCCCCACCACGCCTGGAAGCAACGGCCCCTCACCCACCGAGAGTAGTAGTGGTGGTGGTGGCTCCCTGCCGCTTGTATTGCTTGCCACGCTGCTTTTGGCGATACGGCGCCGCTAGCCCCAGGCGCCCCAACCCACTGATCGGCCGACCCCGGCATCGCCGGGGTTGCGCCGCGCCATTCCTGCCCCAGCAGTGCCGGTGCCACGGAACTGCCACCGGTTTGTCACCGTCTCCATCTAGGCTACTCCGCTGACATTCACTTTCGTCTTCAGATCAATCGGAGTTTGCCGTGACCTTGAAAACCGCATTGCCGGCCTATGCCGTAACCGGCCTGGCCCTGCTTCTCGCCGCCTGCGGTGGCGGCGACAGTAGCAACACGTCCGAACAGCACGCCAAGGCGTTAAGCCTGCAAGTGCTGCACACCAACGACCACCATTCCTACTTCGAAGGCCAGACCTACGATCTGTCACTGGACTACGATGAAAATCAGGTGGGTAGCGAGCCAGTGCGCCTCAGTCTCGGCGGCTTCCCCCGCATCGCCACCGCCATCGAAGAATACCGTGATGACCACACCCTGGTTCTCAACAGTGGCGAACTGAACGGCACCTTGTACTTCAGCCTGTTCAAGGGCGAAGTGGACTTCAAAGTATTCAACACCATCGGCCTGGACGCCTACGAACTGGGCAACCACGAATTCGACGAAGGCGAAGCGCACCTTCGGGATTTGCTGGAAACGGTGGATTTTCCGGTAATCGCCGGCAACGTGCGCCCGACCGTGGACAGCCCGCTGTTCGGCGCCGACATCAAGCCCTATGTGGTCAAGGAAATCGACGGCGAAAAGGTCGCCATCATCGGCGTGTTGAAAGTGGAGAAAACCCGGGAATCTTCCCTGGTCACCGACGCCGTGGAATTCGACGATGAAATCCTGTCGGTGCGTGATCACATCTACACCTTGAAGGATCAAGGCATCAACAAGTTCATCGTGCTCAGTCATCTGGGCTACGATTTTGATCAGGTTCTGGCGGAAAGCGTGCGCGACATCGATGTGATCGTGGGCGGCGACACCCATGACGTGCTCGATTCCACCGGCGAATTCCAGGCTATGGGCATTGAGGTGGACGGCGACTACCCCACCGTGGTCCAGGATCCCGACGGCCAGCCGGTGTACATCGTCCAGGCCTGGGAATACGCCAAGGGGCTGGGCCGTCTCAACATCGACTTCGACGCCGACGGCGTGGTCACCGACATCAACGGCAAGGTGGAACTGCTGGTGGGCGAGTCCTATCAGGTTCAGAACAACGACGACGACTGGGTGGCGGCGGACACGGACCAGACCGCCCGCATCAACAGCGTGATCGACGGCCTCACCACCCTCCGCACCGCCGAGGAATCCCAGCAGATCCTGGATATCCTCGCCCCCTACAAGGAGGAGATGGAAAGCTTCAAGCAGGATACGCTGGGGCAGGTCAGCGAGCTGATGCCGTTCGAGCGCATCCCGGCGCCGTTCAACACCGGTGAAACACCCACCGGCAGCTACGCGGCCTACGTGGTCGCCGACGCCTTCCTGAAGTACCTGCCCAAAGCTGATGTGGCGATTCAGAACGCCGGCGGCGTGCGCGCGCAGCTTAACGACGGCACCTTCACCGTTGCCGACGCCTACAGCATCCTGCCGTTCTCCAACACCGTGGTCACCATCGACATGACCGGCGCGGAGATCATTAAGGTGCTCAACGAAGGGCTCGATTACGCTCAAGGCATCTCCGCCTCGACCGGCGCCTTCCCCTACTCCGCGGGCCTGCGCTATGACGTCACCCTGGGCGCGGCGGAAGGCTCCGGCATCCAGAACGTGGACGTGCGCGACGAGAACGGCAACTGGACCCCGATCGTCGACAGCCAGACCTACTCCGTGGCCACCAACTCGTTCACCGGCCAGGGGAAGGACGGCTACATCACTTTCGGCGAGGTGCAGCAAGCCCGCCCCGACGCCTTCGAGGATTCCAACGTGGCCTACGTGGTGCCGCTACTGGAATACTTCCGCGAAGAGCTTCCCGACCAGACCCTGCCCGCCTTGGACGCCACTGACTACTGCCTGAAATCGGTCGCCGACCAACGCTGACCGGCAGCGAGCAAACCGGGCGGCGTACGCCGCCCGGCCTCTCCCATATCCCCGCCTCCCCTTAAAACGCCCCCACATCTTGAACAAGGTATGATGACGCCCGGGCATCACAGAGGCGCCCGAATAATTAACAATGACAAAGAAAGAGGGAGAGCTATGACCTTGTTAAAGAAACTGCTGCCGGCGGTAACGCTCGCGGCCCTGTCGGGGTGCCAACACGCTCCACCCGCCGAGCCGGCGGACGCGATCTGGCTGAACGGCCCCATCATTACCGTTGACGACGACCACCCGGAAGCGGACGCCGTGGCGGTCCGTGACGGCCGCATCGTCGCGGTCGGCAAACGGAAAGACGTACTGCGCCACCAGGCCGACACCACCGCCATGCACGATCTGCACGGCCGCACCCTGCTGCCTGGCTTCGTGGACGCCCACGGCCACGTGTTCTTCACCGGCTTCCAGGCTATGAGCGCCAATTTGCTGCCGCCGCCGGACGGCGGTGTTGCCGATGTCGCCTCCCTGGTCGAGACACTGAAAACGTTCGCCAAGGACTCACTGTTGCGCGAGGAATTCGGCCTCATCTACGGCTTCGGCTACGACGATTCGCAACTGACCGAAAAGCGCCACCCCACTCGCGCCGAGCTGGACCAGGTCAGCCAGGACCAGCCGGTACTGGTGATCCACCAGTCCGCGCACTTCGGCGTGGTCAACAGCGCCGGACTGAAACAACTGGGCATCACCGCGGCCAGCGAAAACCCTAAGGGTGGCGTGATCGTCAAAGACCCGGCCACCGGCGAACCCACCGGCCTGCTCGAAGAGAACGCCTTCTTTATGGCGTTGGGCAAAATGTTCCCGAAAATGAGTCCGCAGCAGGCCATCGCCATGCTGCAGGAAGGCGAGAAGCTGTACACCCGCTATGGCTACACCACCCTGCAGGACGGCCGCAGCGCACCGCTCCACGTCAAGATCGCCCAGGCCGCCGCCAACGCCGGCGCACTACGCGCCGACATCGTCTCCTATCCGGATATCCTGAATCCCGGTGTGGAAGAATTAATGGTGGCGCCGTTCTATCACAACGTGGACAGCGCGCCGCAGTATCACAATCACTTCCGCATCGGCGGCATCAAGCTGACCCTGGACGGCTCGCCGCAAGGCAAGACCGCCTGGCTCACCCAGCCCTATTATCAGCCGCCGGAAGGCAAAGCCGATGATTACGCCGGCTACGGCGTGGTGGACGACGACAAGGTCGTCGAGGTCTACACCCAAGCTCTGGAGAACCGCTGGCAAACACTCACCCACGCCAACGGCGACCGGGCCATCGACCAGATGATCATGGGCTGGCGTGAAGCCGAGGCCCGCGTGCCGGACGTGGACGTACGGCCGGTGCTGATCCACGGGCAAACTCTGCGCAAGGATCAAATCCCCGCGCTTGAAGCGTTGGGCATCCTCCCTTCCCTGTTCCCCATGCACACCTTCTACTGGGGCGACTGGCACCGTGACTCGGTGCTCGGCCCGGAGCGCGCGGAGAACATCTCGCCGACCGGCTGGGTACGCGAACGCGGCCTGCGTTTTACCACCCATCACGACGCCCCGGTGGCGCTGCCGGATTCCATGCGCGTGCTGGATACCACGGTAAATCGCACCACCCGCAGCGGCCGGGTGCTCGGTGAAAACCAGAAAGTGGATGTGATGACCGCGCTGAAGGCAATGACGCTGTGGTCCGCCCGGCAGCATTTCGAGGAGGCCCGTAAAGGCTCTATCGAAGTGGGCAAACTGGCGGACTTCGTAGTGCTCTCTGATAACCCGCTAACGGTGCCGAGCAACAGCTTGATCGACCTGCGCGTGGAGGAGACCATCAAGGAAGGGGAAACCATCTACCGCCGCGAGGCCCGCACCAGTGACGCGGCGCCACCAGCCCTGGGCCTGGCGCCGGCACTGGCCAGCCACCGGCACGATCACGGCCATGGTCAGTACGGGGGTGACGGCTGCTTCGCGCCGGGGCTGGAAGTGATCTTCCACACGCTTACCGGCACCCAACACTGATCCCGGGACTCCGGTTTTGCCCTGGCGGTGCGGTTTAACCGTCGCATCGCCAGGTCAGAATATGCTCGTTGCCGACCCCGTAGAGGTGACTTCCGTCAGCGGAGAACACCAGGTCTTCAAGGGCGACACCGGGCACCGCGAGACGGGACGGCGCGGTGTCGCCCCGCACATCCCAGAGCAAGACGATGCCGTTGCCCCCGTAAACGGCGAGCCAGCGACCGTCGTTAGATGCGGCGGTGAGTCGTACGGATACGGCGTCCGGCAACACCGCCGAATACAACAATTCACCTTTATCGGTGTCGAGCAAGTGCATGCCGACCAAAGGCTTCCCTTCCCACTTTTCAAACCTAAAAGCAGTGGCCAGCCACTGGCCCTTGGCGGACACGACGCCGGGGGATGTCACCATCATCGCACTGGGATCCAGACCCGGCCATGGCGACGTACCCGGCAGTGCATCGCGCCGGGCGGGTACGGGCAGCGCGCGTTTTACCCGCCCGCTGTTCAGTTCCAACTCCGCCACGCCTTGACCGTCTTCCACCCACGGCGCATCACCGCCCGCGAGCAGCCGCAACCCATTGGGAAACCAATCCTGACGCGGTACCCGGCGCGCCGGCGACAGCGTGGAGCCTTCCAGCCGACGCAGGTCGAGGACCGAATACGCCGCAATGACCGGCCCCTCGTCGTCCATCCACCACTGGGCGAACGCCAGCCGCTGCCTGTCGGTGGCCGACACATCCAACGCCGTGACACCCTGACCTTGCCGATATTGAAACAGTGTCGTCGGCGCGCCGTTTAATGGCTGTCCGGTAAACCAAAACCGCGTACCACTCGCGTTAGCGTGCAAATCGTCGGCACCGCCCAAGCCCTGCCAAAGTACTTTCGGCGCGGCCGCCCCCGGCACCAACCGCCATAGCTGCGCAATCAGTACGCTCTCGCCGTTTAAGCGGGCTTCCCGTTGCACGCCGACAACCAATACGCCGTCGGGCTGGGGTTGCACGACACGCAGGATCAGCGCGTCGGTGGTGCGCAACGAACGCACCTTGGGTTCTATCCGTGGGCCTTGCGCCGGGTGCCGCCAGTTCGGCGCCGGCCGGGTTTTCGGCATCGGCACCGAGGGCACCCAAACTTCCGGCGACGCAGCCAAACGTAATGCGGCATCGGGCAGAGCCTGTTGCAGTGCCTGCAAGGTAGCCTGAAAGTCACCGGCCGGAACCAGGCTTTGGTTCAGAAACTGCGGCGTGTCCGCCAGACCGCTCAGAAGGCGCTGGGGCCGGCGGAGTCTATGCTCACGCTGGATCGTCACGGCGGTGGCGGGCCGGCCCATTATCGGGCGCAAATCGAGAACGCTGTAATCGTCGACTTGCCGAGCGTCGGCATTGATGCGCCGCTCACGGTGATAACGCGCCCGTTGCATGGTCTCACGGAACGTGGACGCCCGGCGCAACGTTTCCGGAGCGGCTTGAACGCGGGCGGCAAGCCGCTGCAAACGATGGCGCCGCTCGCTTTCGGTCAGGGCGCCGTCTTTCACTGCCTGCGCCAGTGCCGGGCCATACACCTCATTCACCAGAACAGCACGCAGATCCGGTTGCGCCGCCAGCATCAGCCGCCGCCAACTCTCCCCCAGATCCGCCATCGGCAACGGCGCCTTATCCACGGCGTAGCCCCGCCGTGCCCAAACATCCGCTACCACCGGACGCACCGACTCGAAGGGTGCGTCGAGCAAAATAACCACCGCCTCCGAGGGCTTGCGGCGACGCTCCCCAAGAATCAACACCGGCGTACGCAAACTATCCGGCGTCAACCGATCCAGCACAGCGCGATCGTCTTCCAGGCGCCAATCACTTTGCGTCCAGGTTGGGAAATCCATTTCAGCCCGGGCGATGCCGGTGATCAGTGTGATCACCAATATCCACAACACAGGCGCCCCGTTGCTCATCCGCGTGCTCCTCATTCATTACCACGTCGATGGCATCATTAATCAGGTGAAATAACCATAGGCTTCGGCCTGGTTCGACATCCAAGCACCAAGGGCCATCCCGGCGCCGCGTCACATGCTGCGCATGGGCCGTGCCGGATGTGTTTGATCATGGGGACCGTCCTGAACCATCGTGTCGTGGAGCGATGATGATTCAGCAGCCGACGGTAGTCCATCTCGGTGGCGCGGGTGCCCACCAGTACGCCCGTCACGCCGTGCGACAGCAGGAGCTTGCCGCCGCTTTGCTCGAACTCGGCCGCCGGCAACACCGTGTCGATGCCCAGGCCCGCGCCCCACACGTTGTTGCCCGGATAGTGGGTCTCGCGCCGGCACCGGCACCGGCACCGACACGGCCACGGCCACGGCCACGGCCACGGCCACGGTCGGCATGCTCAACCGATACCCGGCATCCCAACGTAACCCGGCAGCGCCTTGGTGCGTTCGATCCAGGCGCGGATCGCCGGGTACGGCGCCAGCGACACGCCCCCTTCCCAGCCCAGGGCGATGTACGGAAACACCGCGCACTCGGCAATCGTCGGGCGGCCCATGGCGAGCCATTGATGCTCGCTCAGGTGTTGCTCGATCAACGGCAGCACCCGCGCGCTCACCGCCAGAGCCAGCGCCTTGTCCAGCGGGTAGCCGAACTTGTCGATCAGCCGCGCCACATTCGGGCCGGCGTGGATCTCGTTGGCAGCGGTGGACAGCCACTGCATCACCTCGCCCTGGTGGGCGGCGCCGTCCGGCCACCACTGGTGGCCGCCGTATTGGCGCGCCAGATACACCAGGATCGCCTGGGAATCGCGCAGCACCACATCGCCATCTTCCAGCACCGGCACCTGAGCCCAGGGGTTCAGGTCGATGAACGGCGATTGTTTGTGTTCGCCGGCGGCCAGATCCACCGGTACAAGCTCCAGCTCAATGCCCACCAGGGCGGCGAACAAACGCACCTTATAGGCGTTACCGGACAATTCCATATCGTAGAGTTTCATGGCGAGTCGCCTTATTCGGTTTCGGGCAACAGCTGGTTGAACTCCAGCACGTTGCGATCCGGATCGCGGATAAACAGGGTGATGCGGCGCGGGCCCAAACGGTGGATGCCCTCGGTGATCTCGATGCCCGCCTGGTCCAGCCAGTCCTTCAGGGCATATAAGTCGTCCACCACGAACGCCGGATGGGTGACGCCGGGCAGCTTCACCGGCTCATCCAGCAGCACGTTGCGGCCATGGGGCATGCGCGTGCCGTTGAAGATCAGATTGATGCGCACGCCGCCCGGCGTCTCCATCTCGTTGGCCTCGAACGGCTCGAAGCGGCGCACCTCCGTGAACCCGAGCTGCTCATAGAACGCCACCGCCTCCTGGCGGTCGCTGACGCGGATGCCGACGTGGTCGTACTCGCGAATGGGCTGCGGTTGTTTCATCGCTGGCTCCTTCTGTGAAACAGGGAATGCCAGTAAACGCCCATCGTCGGATTCAATAAATAGCGCCAACCTGTTAGCTTTATTCAGGTTTTCGCAAAGATGGAGCCGCGCGCCTCCCATGGACAAACTCAAAGCCATGAACACCTTCGTCGCCATCGTCGACCAGGGCAGCCTCTCCGCCGCCGGCGACAAGCTTGACCGCTCCCCCGCCGCCATCGTGCGCACCCTGGCCGGTCTGGAGCGCCACCTGGGCGTGCGCCTGCTCAACCGCAGCACCCGCCGCCTCGCCCTCACCGACGAAGGCCGCGACTACCTGCAACACTGCCGCCAGATCCTCGCCGACATCCACGGCGCCGAAGCCCGACTCGACAGCCGCCGCACCGAACCCGCCGGCACCCTGTCGATTACCGCCCCGGTGATGTTCGGCCACCTGCACCTCACGCCCCTGCTCAACCAGTGGCTCAAGCAACACCCGCAGATGCGCGCCGACCTCACCCTGCTCGACCGCGTCACCGACCTGCTCGAAGAAGGCTTCGACCTCGCCCTGCGCATCGGCCACCTGGCCGACAGCACCCTCATCGCCCGCCCCCTAGGCCACACCGGCTATGTGCTCTGCGCCAGCCCCGAGCTCCTCGAACAACGGGGCGGCCCCAACCACCCCCAGGACCTAGCCGACTGGCCCACCGTCTGCTTCGCCCCCGCCGGCAGCACCTGGCACTTCCAGGTGGACGGCAAACCCTGGCCGCAACGCATCGACCCGCTGATTCGCGCCAACCAGATCGACACCCAACTCGCCGCCGCCCGCGACGGCCTCGGCCTGTGCCGCGTGCTCAGCTACCAGGCCCAACAAGACTTCGAACGCGGCACCCTGGTGCCCCTGCTCAGCGACTACAATCCACCGCCCATGCCCGTGCAGTTCGTGTTTCCGCACAGCCGGCTGCTCTCGCCGCGGGTGCGGCATTTTATGGAGGCGGTGGAGGGGCCGTTGAAAGCGAGGTTGTCGGGTGAGACCGGCAAGGGCCTGGCTACTTGAAGTGAATCGGCTCAGACCGCGAGCCGACTAGCGCGCGGATTCGGCTCATCGATCGCCGAACAAGGAAGATACCCACGTTGGGTTTCCAACTACCCAGAATGAGTATTTAGAAGGATCGGCGGCAGCGCCTAAGCGCTCTCGCGCTCATTCCAGGGACGGATCGCCGCCAGCGTATCCGCCAGTTCGCACTCCGCCACCTCCGTATCGTGCTCCACCTGCGCCCGCAGCCAATAGCCACGGGACAGGCCGAAGAAACGGCACAGGCGCAGATCGGTATCCGCGGTGATGGCGCGCTTACCGGCGACGATATCGCCGATGCGCTGGGCTGGCACGCCGATCTCTTTAGCAAGGCGATATTTGGTGGTACCCAGAGATTTGAGGAACTCCTCGAGGAGCAGCTCACCGGGCGTCACGGGTGCAATGCGAGTCATGATGCCCTCCTAGTGGTAGTCCACGATCTCAACGTCCGCAGCCCCGGCGGCGGTCCACCGGAAACGGAGGCGGAACCGATCATCAGCAAGTGCTAACGCGCGGCGTTATTAACGTAAAGAGTTATTGACCAGTGCAGGTGGCTTACTCGGAGCAATACGAGTTATGAGGTATTCCCAAGATTCAGTAATTTGAACGGGAATGCAGTAAGAAGGCCGCAAAAGCATCAATTTTCAGTAAATTGACCGGACCCAGCTGCCTCCCCGGCCGCTTTACTGCAATAGCTTCCATTTCCGGCTATTCTACTGAAAACCCGGCCAAATTACTGAAGAGGTCCCTATGTCCACACCGCTCGGCTACCAATGGCTGATCGAACAGTACGATCTGCGTGCATTGCCGCTGGACGAATGTGCCTATGTGGGGAATATCCGGGGTGGCCGGCAAAGCACCCAGCAAGGGGGGCAGGTCGTCCACCGCTTTGAGCCGAACTATGATCCCGGCGAGACATTAGCGGGGCAGATCCAGTTTGCGCTTCGCTATGAGGGCGTCAACCTGCAGGTCCTTTCCCTGCTCTTCGAAAATACGGGCCCCGAGGAACTGGTGGAGTGGCTCCTCGACAGCCCTCAGTCCCAATACGCCCGGAGAGCCTGCTTCCTGTTTGAATGGTTGACCGGGCAGCAACTTCCCATCGAAGATCCGGTCCCCTCACGGGCCCGGTACGTCCTGGCTGTCGATCCCGCACATCACTTCGTCTGGGAACATGGCGAGCGCAGCAAACGATTCCGGGTCACCAACAACCTCGCCGGCCCGCCTTCGTTCTGCCCCCTGGTCAGGCGCACGGATTACCTGAATGACATGGTCCGCAAGGACCTCCGCAAGAGCACCTCCGAGACCCTGGCGCGGTATGACGAAGACCTGCTAAGGCGCGCGGCAGCGTTTTTGTATCTGAAGGAGACCCAGTCCTCGTTCGAGGTGGAACGGGAAAAGCCGAGCCCCAAAAAGGCACAGCGTTTCGCGGACATGCTGAGACAGGCGGACGCCCATGAGCCGCTCACCGAAGAAAGGCTCGTCGAACTTCAACAGACTATTATCGAATCTCGTTTTCACGAATTCACATGGCGCACCCAACAAAACTGGATTGGTAAAAATCTGGGCCACCTTCAGAAAATCGATTTCGTACCGGCCAGGCCGGAAGATTTGCAGGAGTTGATGGGCGGGCTGCTCACCATGTCCTCAAACCTGAGTGATGACCTGGAAGAGGTGCGAGACCAGGAGAAACGCGGTAAAGGACCCACCCTCATCGCAGACTTCGTCAATCAACGCCTCGAAGTCTATGTACCACCAATAGATCCGGTGGTGGCCGCCGCCTGCATCGCCTTCGGCTTCGTCTACATTCACCCTTTCATGGATGGCAACGGGCGTATTCACCGCTACCTGATTCACGATACCCTGGCGAAAGCCGGGTTTATCCCACGCGGCATCGTCCTGCCAGTGTCGGCGGTAATCCTGGCTAACCTGGACGACTATATCGAGACGCTGGAGCACTTCTCCAAGCCCCTGAATCGGCTCACCGACTACAACCCGGATACGCCAGACAGCCCGGCCACCGGCAACGACGCCGTCTATTTCCGCTACCCGGACCTCACCCGACAAACAGAATTTCTCTACCGGGCTCTGGAACGGACCGTCGAACACGACCTTCAAGAAGAAATCGACTTTCTGCTGGGCTTTGACCGCGCTTGCCGGGCATTAAACGGGTTGCTGGATTGGCCGGACCATAGCCTGGAACTGTTTGTGCGCGTGGTGCGGCAAAACGACGGATTGCTTTCAGCCAATAAGCGCAAAAGCCATTTTGATTGGATGACAGAGGAGGAAGTTGCTGAGGCAGAAAAACTTGTTCGAGAAGCCTTCCCTATGGATTCCGAGTGAACTGCGGGTAACGGCATGAGCCCCAGACTGTCCACCTTGCAACAACTGTCAAGGAATCCTTGACAGTTCAATCCGGAAGCAAGCCGTGCGCTGCGGAAGCATGTACGGCTGATCTGCCACCGCTTGCCACCCGCTAGATAACGGCTTCGGCCGTTTTCGCCACCTCTATCAACTGAGCATTAAAACTCGCAGCATCCTTAGCGTTTCGAGCGCGGCACCCTGGTGCCCGTGCTCAGCGACTACAACCCGCCGCCCATGCCCGTGCAGTTCGTATTCCCGCACAGCCGGCTGCTGTCGCCGCGGGTGCGGCATTTTATGGAAGCGGTGGAGGGGCCGTTGAGGGAGAGGTTGGCGAAAGCCGCAACCTGAAGACTTGAGGCTGGATCGAAGCGGGTGCAGGGTACTCAACGTAGCGCTGAAAAATGATTGCTCTTAAAAAGCCAAGCCAGGAATACCAACAATGAAAACGCCGCCCACCAACCATTCTCGCAAAGAGGAACGGATTGCTTTGCGCGCCGATACCAATACCAAGGTTTTATTGCAGCAAGCCGCCGACATCAGCGGGCTGCCTTTAGAAGAGTTTATTGTGAACACTACCGTGACCCGGGCTCAGCGGGTGCTCAGTCAGACCACAACCACTCGCGTTAGCAATGACAAGTTCTGTCGGATGTTGGATGCCATTGAGAATCCGCCGGCGTCCACGACGATCTGGTTGAGGCACTGCGGCAAGCAGTTCGGATTCCAAACAGACCTACAATCCGCTTTCCCTTCTTCCCAGCTCTGTCACCTAGCTCTGCGCCGATGAAAACGATGAAGGTAACCTTGACCAAAGCTACCGGCTGGTTATTGGCTCAGGTACCAATCCGGTTAAGGTCGGATTTAATTCATCAGAGCCCAACGCTATCGGCCAATCATTGAAATATCGCACGGGGAGGAGGTGAGAATAGTTTCGGAAAGGGCGACAAACCGTCAGCTTCGTCGCCGCCCCTGCGTACGCAACTGGCGATAAAGTGTCCGCCAAGGAGGTTTCGTGATGCATTCTCTTGATATACGTATGCCTTGGCTGGTAATCGCCAGAGGCCCGAAGCTTCGGGCCCACCGCAACCAAATACGACAACGGGACGATATGTGGCGGCGCCGATTCGGCACGATGACACCACCGCCGGAGACTCACTCCTGGGCTCAACGATATTGGTGCTCGTTGAGTCTTATCTATCCTTGCCGATTAGCTCGAGACTCCATTCGGCGGAGCTGAAAATCCAGCCAGTCCCGAATCTCTTGGAGGCTTGACTTACTAATGTTCGCCGGCCACTGGAGCACAGCAATTCCTTCATCCAAGTCGAGGGTGTCCTGTTTCATCAAAGAGGATTTCCCCAGAGTGACATTTGGCTGTGCTTCCACCTCATCTTTGAGAGTACTTTCCAGGATATCCTTACTAGTCGTATCTGTCGTAGAGTCGACATCTTCAACGCCACTTTGAATCTGACTCTTCTCTGGCGAAGGGGTGGTACTGTCTTCTCGTAACAAGCCGGCGTATTCAACCGTTTCTCGGAAAACACGAATGAACTCTTGCACCCGTTTCTCAGGAAAGTGATGCTCAAAAATCAGAGTATGCTGCATGTTAGCGTTTGATGGGAGTCCGGTCTCAGCCCACTTGTCCCATAGCTCTCGAAATATTTTCGGCGTTAGGGCGGCTCGACGAATACAGGCTTCTCGGTCCTCAGATTGAGGGCGTTCATCAAGCAAAATATGTAGGGCGAGCTGCGACAGCTTCAGGCGGCGCTCCGGGCCAGCGCCCTCATCCTCAAGCAACCCGTACCCCACAAGGGCCCCGATTGTCTGCTGACCACCGCTACTCTTAGCGGAATACCCCCAAGCAGAAACGGTTACCGGAACGCTTGCTTGGCTACGAGACTCCCGACTGTAAAATTCACGGGCTCGCTCAAGGGCCTTTTCGAGGGATATGAACGGGTATTTAGGACTTCGGTGCATCTTGGCCATTGAAGACTCCTCTCTTTCCTGACTAGCAATACTAGCAGCTCAGAGAAAAAAGGCAAGATCTCTCCGGAGAGTTGACTTTGCCTCTATCTCTGATAAATTGCATCAGGAAGAGACCTGAAGGAGAGAAGAATGACCAGAAGGGAGAAGAGGCTCAATGTAACCCCGCTGCCATTGAGCTCGAATCAAGAAGGGATTGCTCTGTTCATCTACTAAAAGTCCCAGAGCAATCCTAGGTGGGCCCGGCGTGGGGAGGGTTTCCCCACGCCTCTTGCACCTCTTGTGGATATTATCACGAATACGATTCTACGTCCTCAATCTCCAATTGGAGCCTGAGTAGAGGCGCACTCAACATTTAGACGTCCAACGTAAAACGATAACGACAGGCTACGAACTAGTTTTCTCAAAACGCTGTCCTCTTCGACAATACCCCTTCTCGGTCAAGTCGATGCAAGCGCGCCTCAGTGCTCAACTGTTCTTCGTTGATTCAGATTTTGATAAAAGCCCTATGCATCGGCCATCTGCCCAACAGCACCCTTATCGCCCGCCCCCTCGGCCACACCGGCTACGTGCTCTGCGCCAGCCCCGAGCTCCTCGAACAACGCGGCCACCCCAGCCACCCCAAGAACCTAGCCGACTGGCCCACCGTCTGCTTCGCCCCCGCCGGCAGCACCTGGCACTTCCAGGTGGACGGCAAACCCTGGCCGCAACGCATCGACCCGCTGATTCGCGCCAACCAGATCGACACCCAACTCGCCGCCGCCCGCGACGGCCTCGGCCTGTGCCGCGTGCTCAGCTACCAGGCCCAACAAGACTTCGAACGCGGCACCCTGGTGCCCCTGCTCAGCGACTACAATCCACCGCCCATGCCCGTGCAGTTCGTGTTTCCGCACAGCCGGCTGCTCTCGCCGCGGGTGCGGCATTTTATGGAGGCGGTGGAGGGGCCGTTGAGGGACAGGTTGGCGAAAGCCGCAACCTGAAGACTTGAGGCCGGATCGACGCGGGTGCAGGGTGTTCAACGTAGCGCTTAAAAAGTGAGGCCAGGGATACCGACAATGAAAACTCCGTCCACCAACTATCCTCGCAAAGAAGAACGGATTGCTTTACGCGCCGATCCCAGTACCAAGGCTTTATTGCAGGAAGCCGCCGACATCAGCGGGCTGCCTTTAGAAGAGTGTATTGTGGGCACCACCGTGACCCGAGCTCAGCGTCTGCTCCGTCGGACCACAACCGCTCGCGTTAGCAATGACGACTTCTGTCGGATGCTGGACGCCATTGAGAATCCGCCGGCACCCACCGGCGACCTCGTCGACGCGCTGCGGTAGACAACCGGTTCCGGGGTGCTGCGAACCAACCGGCTCAGGTTATGAGCCGATTAGCGTGAGTATTCGGCTCATAATCTGAGCCGAACCCCGCGCGCCGATCATTGAGTCACCGCCCCGTCACTGAAGAACTGTGCCCAGTTCCAGCAAACAACTACCCCGGCAGTTCCGTGGCCACCTCCGTCCGCACGGAATTGGCGATAAAGCACTCGCTGTGGGCTTGGTGGTGCATCTTCTCGATCTGCGCGCGGCTTGGCTGGCGCTCACCGGAGAAGCGGGCGTCCGGGCGCAGCACCACGCGGGTGATCGCCAGCTTGCCGTGCTCGTTCTTCGCCATGGTGCCGACGGCCTGATCGGTATAGCTGTCCACCACGTAGCGGCGCTTGGCGGCGATGCCCAGGAACACCAGCATGTGGCAGCTGGACAGCGCCGCTACAAACGCCTCCTCTGGGTCCACATTCTCCGCCACGGAATGCGGCAACGGCACGATGTGCGGCGACGCCGACGCCGGCACCACTATACCGCCGTCGAACGTCCACTCGTGGGCGCGGCTATAGCGGTTATCGCTGAAGGCTTCGTCGGCCTGACGCTGCCAGCGGATGGTGGCTTCATAGTCGGCCATGGCAGGCTCCTGAAATCAGTACCGGCGTTGCTCGCGAACCTCATAGTGCTGAGCATGGCTATCCCAGTGCACCAGCACCTCCCGGGCCTTGTCCGGCACGTAAGACACCGTAACGTCCGCGCCCACGAACGCCTTGACGGCATCGAGCGAATCGAACTCCATCAGGGCGATGCCGTCGTGGGCCTGCTCGAACAGCGTTTGCAGACACCCCAGTACCAGGGGCGCGCGACGCGACGCCAGCAACTGCCAGGATAGATTGTGATAACGAGCGGAAATATAGCGTTCGGTGCGCTCTCTCGCTGGCGCGTCCATAGGTCACCGTCCGTGTTATGCCTGCCCATCCGGGCAAGGCTTCCCCCCAGGGAAATCGTGGTTCTTTCCAGAGTAAAAAGGAATATCACGCCTGTTAGCGGAGGGAAAGGTCAAGCCGATCCGTCCTAGACGCGCCTGATCGGTCCGGGGTAGCGCGCTACCATGTCATCGCTGGTCAGCAGTAGGATCCCTTCATACTCCGCCTGGGCCACCAGGATTCGGTCGAAAGGGTCGCGGTGGATCGGCGGCAGATGGCTGATGGCGAGCGTATGACTGCTGATGATCGGCAGCTCCTCATAGTCGTTTTCCACCAGCCCTCGCCGGAAAAGGTGTGGATCGATCTGGAAAGCCGGCTTGCCCAAACCGTTTTTGATGGTCACTTCCCAAATGCTCGCTGCGCTGAAGAACAATCGGTTCTCCGGGTCCTCAATCAGGGCTTGAGCTTCCACCGAAAGGCGCTCGGGGGAACCCGCCGCCCACAGCAGTAAATGCGTATCCAGTAGCAGATTCATTCAGCCCTCGAAGGAATCGGCAATTTCCGTTTCACCGAGGCGATCAAAATCCTCCGGCACTTGCATCTGCCCCTTGAGAAATCCCAGGCGCCGAACCTTACCGGGCTCGGGAGAATCCACGGCGGTCACCCGCGCCACCGGCTTGCCGGCCTTGGCGATAATAAAAGGCTCGCCCTTCGCGGCCTTGTCCACCAACTGGGACAACCGCGTCTTGGCGTCGTGCATATTGATGATGTCCATGACACCTCCAGAACTTAGTTTATTTAGCTTAGTCTTTTTTTGGAGCCCAGGAAACCCCACTAGTGGCCTGTCTCGGCAACAGCAAATAGAGCGCGGTTCAGGTTTGGGCTGGCCGGTGCGGGCCAGAACCCGAAACACCCGCACCAGCCCACTATCGGCCAGCTTCTTCAGCTCCCGCTGCACCCCGCCGGAGCCCATGCCCAGCAAATTGATCACCTCGGCCCCGAAGAAGCTCCGCTCCGACTGGCCGCACAGCAGCCCCAGCACCCGCTGCTGGTTGCTGGGTGCTGGAGAACAGCGCGTCGGGCAGGGAAAGGCGGCCGGGGTTGGTTTCGATATCGTGCTTTATACCCAAAACAGGTATTCAGGGCGTGAACAGTCCTCAAACGCTTTCCCGCTCACCCTAAGGATGAATGGCTACCAATTCGCGTCCCGACAACTGCCGTTCACCTACTCATCGCGTTGGAGTTATGCGCCCCCTTTCTTCTTCGCCACCAACGTCAGGATGTCGTAACTGGCCACCAGCTCGTCGTCCTGGTTCTTCACCTGCACATCCCACACCACCACACCTTGTGGGGTGCCGTCGGGGGCGGCTTTGCCCTGGTCGATTTTGCGTTTGCAGGTGAGGCGGGCCTGGATGGTGTCGCCGGCGCCGACGGGGTTGATAAAGCGCAGGGTGTCGAGGCCGTAGTTGGCGAGCACGGGGCCGGGGGCCGGGGAGACGAACAGGCCGGCGGCGGCGGAGAGCAGGAAGTAGCCGTGGGCGATGCGCTTGCCGAATTGGGAGTCTTTGGCGGCGATGTCGTCGAAGTGCATGTAGAAGTGGTCGCCGGAGAGGCAGCCGAAGTTGACGATGTCGGCTTCGGTGACGGTGCGGCGGTGGGTGAGCAGGGATTCGCCGATGGCGAGGTCGTCGAAGTGGCGGCGGAAGGGGTGCACTTCGGTCTCGAGCACTTCGGCGCCGCGCACGTATTCGCCGGTGACGGCGGCGAGCATGGTGGGCGAGCCCTGGATGGCGGTGCGTTGCAGGTAGTGGTGGACGGCGCGGATGCCGCCGAGTTCTTCACCGCCGCCGGCGCGGCCGGGGCCGCCGTGTTTGAGCATGGGCAGCGGCGCGCCGTGGCCGGTGGATTCTTTGGCGGCTTCGGCGTTGAGCACTTGCAGGCGGCCGTGGCGAGCGGCCAGGGCCGGGATGGCGCGGGCGGCGTTTTGGGGATCCTTGGTGGCGAAGGTGGTGACCAGGCTACCTTTGCCTTTGGCGGCGAGTTCGACGGCTTCGTCCAGGTCGCCGTAGCCCATCAGGGTGCTGACGGGGCCGAAGGCTTCGATGTCGTGGGCGCCGCCGTCGGCGTGGGGGTCGTTGCTGCGCAGCAGGCGCGGGGCGAAGAAGGCGCCGTGTTCGGTGCCTTTGCCGATGGGGGCGGCGCCGCCGTCGGCACCAAAGAGGCAGTCGCTGGTGTTGAGCAGGTCGTTGACGGCGGCGGTGACGTCTTCTTTCTGGGCGATGGAGGCGAGCGCGCCCATGCGCACGCCGTCTTCGTCCGGGTCGCCGAGGGTGATTTTTTCCAGGCGCTGGATCAGGCGGTCGGCGAAGGCGTCCAGGTGCTGTTGGGGCACCATGATGCGGCGGATGGCGGTGCATTTCTGGCCGGCTTTGACGGTCATCTCGCGGACGATTTCTTTGGCGAGCAGGTCGAACTCTTCGTCGTCGGGGGTGACGTCCGGGGCTAGGATGGCGCTGTTGAGCGAGTCCGCTTCGGCGTTGAAGGGGATCGAGCGGTTGATGACGTTGGGGTGCGCGCGCAGTTTGCGGGCGGTGTCCGCGGAGCCGGTGAAGGTGATCACGTCCTGTTCGTCGAGCTGGTCCAACAAATCACCCGTACCGCCGATCACCAGTTGCAGGGCGCCTTCGGGCAGCGCGCCGGAGTCTTGCATGAGGCGCACGCAGGCTTCGGTGACGTAGCTGGTGGCGGTGGCCGGTTTAACGATGCAGGGCATGCCGGCGAGGAAGTTGGCGGCGAATTTTTCCAGCATGCCCCAGACCGGGAAGTTGAAGGCGTTGATGTGCACGGCGACGCCGCCGCGCGGCACCAGGATGTGGGTGCCGGCGAAGTGGTTGTTCTTGCCGAGCGGGATCACCGGGCCTTCGTGGAGGACGTTGCCGGAGGGCAGCTCTTTGCGGCCCATGCTGGCGTAGGCGAACAGGGTGCCGAAGCCACCGTCGATGTCGAAGGCGTTGTCGCCTTTGGTGGCGCCGGTGTGGCGCGACAATTTATAGAGTTCTTTTTTGTGTTCCTGCAGGTGCAGCGCCATGGCCTTGAGGCGGGCGGCGCGCTCCTGGAAATCGAGGTTGAGCAGTGCTTTGACGCCGGTGGTGCGGCCGTAGTGGACAGCGGCGGCGAAGTCCGGGGTGTCGTCGTGGGCGTGGGCGACGATCTCGCCGTTGATGGCGCTGGCCAGCGGTTTGCCGGGCTGGCTGCCGAGCCATTGGCCGGCGAGGTAGCTTTGGAGGACGGTCATGGCGTGGCTCCTTGTTGATCGGTGTGTTTGTTCGCGGCGGGGCCGCCTATTCGCGGGCGGGGCCCGCTCCCACAAGGACCCGCTCCCACAACGGCCCGGTGCTTTCTTTAGTGCCAGGGCCGCTCTACAGCGGTTGCTCCCTTGTGGGAGCGGGCCTCGCCCGCGAAGGGTTTAAGGCTGGTCGAAATCCAGGACGACTTTGTCGGTTAAAGGGTAGCTCTGGCACGAGAGCACATAGCCCGCGTCGATTTCGTAGTCTTCCAGGGCGAAGTTGTTGTCCATCTCCACTTCGCCTTCCACCACCTTGCAGCGGCAGGTGGAGCAGACGCCGGCCTTGCAGGAGAACGGCAGGTCGGCGCCTTCTTTGTTGGCGGCGTCGAGGATGTTGACGCTGTCGCGGGGCACGCGGAAATCGAGCTGGCGACCATCACTGATGATCGAGACTTCGGTTTTGGCTTCGTCTTCGGCCACTTCTTCCGGGGCGCGGTGTTTGCGTTGCGGCTGGCCTTCAACGCCGAACAGTTCGAAGTGCACGCGGCTTTTTTCCAGGCCGTTGGCGATCAGCCGCTCCTTGACGGTGTCCGTCATGGATTGTGGGCCGCAAAGAAAGGCGGCGTGCAGGCTCGGCGTGTCCAGCCAGCGGCTGAAGATGGCGTCGCATTTGTGCGCGTCGATACGGCCGTTATAGAGATCCACGTCCTGCTGTTCGCGGCTGAACATATAGATGATGTTGAGCCGGCCCAGGTAGGCGTTTTTCAGGTCGCTGAGCGCTTCGCGGAACAGGGTGGAGCCGCTGGAGCGGTTGCCGTACATCAGGGTGAATTGGCTGTTCGGTTCGGTTTCCAGGGTGGTCTTGATGATCGACAGGATCGGCGTGATGCCGCTGCCGGCGGCCACCGCCAGGTAGTTCGCTTCACGGGCCGGGTCCAGGTCGATGTGGAAGTGGCCGGTGGGGGGCATCACTTCCAGGGTGTCGCCTTCTTTGAGTTCGCCGTTGGCGAAGCCGGAGAAGCGGCCGCCGGGGACTTTCTTCACCGCCACGCGCAGGTCGCCGTCGTTGACGCCGGTGCAGATGGAGTACGAGCGGCGCACTTCCTCGCCGTCCATATGAGTACGCACGATCAGGTGCTGGCCCTGGGTGAAGCGGAAGGCGTCGCTGAGTTCCTGGGGCACGTCGAAGGCGATGGATACGGCTTCGCGGGTCTCGGGGCGCACTTCACGAATTTTCAGCGAGTGGAATTGGTTCATGGCGCGAACTCTTCACGGTTGTTGGCGGACGCCGCGTCGTCGATGGGCGACGGCCGCTTTGCGTTAACGGTGCCGGCTTACAGGCACTTGAAGTAATCGAACGGTTCCAGGCAGTCGCGGCACTTGTAGAGCGCCTTGCAGGCGGTGGAGCCGAATTCGCTGACTTGTTCGGTGGCGGTGCTGCCGCAGTGCGGGCACTCAGCGGGGCCGGGGTCGCGTAACGTGTCGCGCCCCTCGCCCTCCGCCGGCGGCGCGATGCCATAGTCGCGCAATTGTTGTCGGCCTTTTTCGGTGATCCAGTCGGTGGTCCAGGCCGGCGCCAGCACCCGTTCGATGCGCGGGTTCTGGAAGCCGGTTTCGATCAGCGCCTGTTCCACGTCGCGCTCGATCACTTCGGTGGCCGGGCAGCCGGAATAGGTGGGCGAGACTTTGACGTGCAGGCGGTCGTCTCCCCAGGCGATGGCGCGGATCATGCCGAGGTCGACGACGCTGACCACCGGCACTTCCGGGTCCATCACGTCACTCAGGCAGTCCCAGGCGCGCGGCAGATCCACTTCGCCCAGGGGCGTGCCGGTGAAGACCGCCCGCTCACGGAAAATCAGCTCACCATGTTGCATCGGGCTCACCACGTGGCATCGGGATAGGCCCGCGGCAGGTACTGCATTTCAGCGAGCAGGAAACCAAGCTGCTCGGTGTGCTTGCCGTTCTTGCCGTCCAGGTAGAAGTGGCGCGCCGGTTCAGGCACCTCCAGGCCGGCCTGTTCCAGCACCCGGCTCACTTCCGCGCGCCAGGCGTTGCCCACGTTGGCGGCGCCGATGCCGGCTTCCGCCAGCTCGTCTTCCACGGCGTCGGTGTCGGTGAGCTCGTAGGTGAAGCGCCACAGGTTTTGCACGGCGTCGGCGAGACGCCGATGGCTCTCTTCAGTGCCCTGCCCCAGGCGCAGCATCCATTCGGTGGAGCGGCGACGGTGGTAGCTGGCTTCCTTGAGGCCCTTGGCGGCGAGACCGGCGATGCGTTCGTCGCTGGAGCCGCTTAACCGAGTGAGCACGAGATGGTGCCAGACGTCGAAGAAGAACTGTTTGGCGGTGGTCACCGCGTAGTCGCCGCGCGGGTATTCCGCCAGCAACAGGTTGCGGTATTCCCGTTCGTTGCGGTGGAAGGCGAGCTGGTCGGCGTCGCGGCCGTCGTCGAGCAATTCAACGGCGTAGTCGTACCAGTTGCGCGCCTGGCCGAGCAGGTCCAGGCCCACGTTCATCATCGCCACTTCTTCTTCCAGGGCCGGTGCCTTGCCGCACCATTCGCACAGGCGCTGGGCCAGCACCATGTCGGTGTCGGCGAGGCGCAGCAGGTATTGAGTGAGTGCGTTCATTACATCTGATCCACTTCCGGGGGCAGCTTGTAGAAGCTGGCGTGGCGGTAGACCTTGTCTTCGGCCGGGTCGAAGAAGGCGTCTTTTTCGTCGCCGGCGGTGGCGGTGATCTGCGCGGCGGGGACCACCCAGAGGCTTACACCCTCGTTGCGGCGGGTGTAGAGCTCGCGGGCGTTTTCCAGCGCCATGGTGGCGTCCGCCGCGTGCACGCTGCCCACGTGTTTGTGGTTAAGCCCGTGCTTGCTGCGCACGAAGACTTCAAAGAGGGTCCATTCAGCCATTTCGGTTCTCGTTGGTTCGTTGTTTGCCGGGGCGCCTTAAAGGGGCATTTCAGGTCTCTGGAATCCTGCGGGGCAACCTTTGCCGGGGCTTCGCCCCTTTCGCGGGCGGGCCCGCTCCCACAAGGCCTGCTCCCACAAGGC
Source organism: Alcanivorax sp. (assembly GCA_042090255.1). Lineage (GTDB taxonomy): Bacteria > Pseudomonadota > Gammaproteobacteria > Pseudomonadales > Alcanivoracaceae > Alloalcanivorax. The sequence continues at coordinate 67,909 of JBELJS010000004.1, forward strand.
CCGCTTCCTTCATTCTGTATCGGCGCCGTCTCAGGCGGCGCTGGCTTTCTGTTTTTCGGCATAAGCCACCGCCGCATCGCGCACCCATCGGCCGTCATCAATGGCGCTCTTGCGCTGCTGGATCCGTTCGATGCCGGTGGGGCTGTGGCCCTTGAGCACGTCGAAGAATTCCTGCCAGTCGATGGCGCCGAAATCGTAGTGGCCGGTGTCCTCGTTCCATTTCAGGTCCGGGTCCGGCGCGGTGCAGCCGAGGAATTCCAGCTGCGGCACGGTCTGGTCGAGAAAGCGCTGGCGCAGCTCGTCGTTGCTGTGGCGCTTGATCTTCCAGGCCATGGACTGGGCGGAGTTGGGCGAGTTGTCGTCGGACGGCCCGAACATCATCAAGGAGGGCCACCAGAAACGGTTGATGGCGTCCTGCACCATCTCTTTTTGCGCATCGGTGCCTTCGCGCATCATGGTCAGCAGCACTTCGTAGCCCTGACGCTGGTGGAAGCTCTCTTCCTTACAGACGCGAATCATGGCGCGGGCATAAGGGCCGTAGGAACAGCGTTGCAGCGGCACCTGATTGACGATGGCGGCACCGTCCACCAGCCAGCCGATGGCGCCCATGTCCGCCCAACTGAGCGTCGGGTAAGTAAAGATGGAGGAGAACTTCACTTCGCCGCGGTGCAGCTTTTCAATCTCTTCGTCGCGGTCGGCGCCCAGGGTTTCCATGGCGCTGTACAGGTAGAGGCCGTGGCCGGCTTCGTCCTGGATCTTGGCCATTAGCTGCAATTTCCGTTTCAGAGACGGCGCCCGGGTCAGCCAGTTGCCCTCAGGCAGCATGCCGACGATTTCCGAATGAGCGTGCTGAGAGATCTGGCGAATCAGCGTCTTGCGGTAGCCGTCGGGCATCCAGTTCTTGGGCTCGATCTTGGTTTCCGCGTTCACCTTCTCTTGAAAGTGCCGCTCTTCAGGGCTCATTTCGTCCAGGGTTTTCAGGCCCTTACTGCCGGTGTCCACCTGCTGTGCGTACATGGGTATCTCCCTAGTGCTGTCCGCATTGATGGTCCATTTTTATACGATACATAATTTTATGTCAATCACTCTTTCGCGTGTCACTTTCAACAACCGATGAAGCCAAAGGGGGCAGCGCCCTCCAAGCCCCTGTTTTAAATGAAGATTACCATTCATCACGCTCTATTCCGGTTTCTCCTTGTCAGGATTGAACAGAAAAACGTCCACCAAACCGATACACAGCTGAAACCTTTATGTGCCGCCCGTGAGGCATTAAGACCAAAACGCCGATCCGCGTTTCCGGCGGGGACGCCCTGGTCGGGCTTTGCTATTCTTCGCCGAGGGGGGAGTCTGTTTCTGGGTGGGCGTATGCCGTATGAAATCGTGGTCGCCGGCCTGAGCGGGGCAGGCGTGGACACTTGGGCACTGTGGGCGAAAATCATGGGCGCCGGAGCCACGGTGACCTTGTCGGCGTTGCTGGCGCTGTTTACCTGGGCGCTGTACCGCCACCGGGACCAGGCCGCCTCGGCGGCCCTGCACTTCACCGTGGCCAATCTGTGCGCGACCGCCTACGTGGCCAGCGATATCGCCGTGCGACTGTGTCTGCTCACCGATAACCTGGACGCGGTGATGGTGCCGTACCGGCTGTCGTTAAGCGCGGTGGTGTTGGCGCTGGCGTCACTGATCGCGCTGCACCAGGTGCTGGGGGAGCGCCCCTGCGGATGGCGGCTGCCGGCGGTCTACGCCGTGGGGGCGGCGCTCACCGGGCTGATCTGGCTGGAGCATCCCTGGCTGGTGCTGGCATCGCACGACTACCGGCTCACGGCGGTGGGCGTGTTCGCCGACTACGGCGCCCTGGCCGGCCCGTTTTATTCCGTCTGCCTGGCGGTGCTCGCCGTGACCGCGGTGGCCATACTGCGCCGGGCGCACCAGGCCCGGGGCCGGGTGCTGTGGCGCATGACGGTGTTCGGTTTTTCGCTGTTTTTTGCCGCCGGCGTTCACGACACCTTCCGAGAGCTGGGCTGGGAGTGGCTGCCCTTCAGCACCTTGCCGAGCGCCTGCGTGCTGTTCCAATTCGGCGCCTTCGCCGCCATGACCACGCATTATTCACGCACCCTGCGTGAACGCACCCACCACAACCACCAAATGCGACGACTGGCGGACAAAGCCACCCGCGACCCGCTTTCCGGCCTGTTCAACCGGGCCTACCTGGAGCAGCAACTCGATCAAGGTAACCCTGGCGCGGACGGCGCTCTGCTGTTCATCGATCTGGACCATTTCAAGGTGGTCAACGATCACTTCGGCCATGACCGGGGCGACCGGCTGATTCAGGCGGTGGCGGAAGGCATACGCGCCACCCTGCGTGATCAGGACATCGCCTGCCGCTGGGGTGGCGACGAGTTCGTGGTCTACCTGAATAACGCGGCCCCGGCGGCGGCGCTGGCGGTGGCGGAGCGCCTGCTGCGCGCGTTTCGCCATTTGGACCAAGCCGCCGGCGGCCCGGACATGAGCGCCAGCGTGGGCGTCGCCGGCCTCACCGACGGCGACTGGCGCCTCACTCTGCAGCGCGCGGATCAGGCCCTGCTGCGGGCCAAGGCAGAGGGCCGAAACCGTCTGGCGGTAGCGTCCTGACCGCAAGCCACGCACAGCTCTGAAACGAAGAAACAACGGTATCTCCGGCTGTGTTTGGTATTCTTGCCGATCATTTTTTGGCCATCCGGAACCCATGCCCGACCACAACCCTTCCGCTTTTCTGGCCGGCGCCGGAACGGACACCTGGACGCTTTGGCTGAACATCATGGCCACCGGCGCCACGGTGGCGTTGCTGGTACTGCTGAGCGTGTTCACCCTGGCGCTGTACCTGTACCGCGACCGGGAGGCATCGGCGGCGCTGCATTTCACGCTGGCCAACCTGTTCGCCACGGTGTACATCACCGGCGACCTGGTGTCCCGGATCGACGCGCTGACGGGCGATCTGGACGGCGTCATGCCGCCGTATCGGCTGGCGCTGGGCGCGGTGGTGATGGGGCTGGCGGCACTGCTGTGTTTCCACCGGGTGCTGAACCGCCGCCGCGAGCCGCGCTGGCGGCTGGCGGGCATCTACGCCGTGGGCGCCTTGCTGGCGGGATTGATATGGGTAGACCACCCGGCATTCATCATCGCCAGCGACCAGGCCACCCTCCGCGGCACCCAGGTGTTCGCCGATTACGGCGCCGCCGGCGCGCCATTCTTCGCGCTCTGCATGGTGCTGGTAACACTGATCAACTGGCGGATGCTGCGCCGGGCGCGGCGGGCTGGCGGCACCCTGGCCTGGTGGTTGACGGTAATCGGCTTCGCGCTGGCGTTCTTGACCGGGGTGCACGACGCGCTCCGCGAGTTGGGCCTGGAGTTGCTGCCCTTGAGCACGCTGACGCCAGGCTTCGTAGTGTTTCAGCTGGCGGCCTTGGCGGCCCTGGTGATTCATTATTCCCGCACGCTCAGCGAACGCACCGAAACCGACCACCAACTGCGGCGGCTGGCCGACAAAGCCACCCGCGACCCGCTGTCCGGGCTGTTCAATCGGGCGTTCCTGGAAAACCACCTGGATAAACTCGGCACGATGGCCCGCGGCGGGTTGCTGTTCATCGACCTGGATCACTTCAAAGGGGTCAATGATCGCTTCGGGCATGCCCAGGGCGACGCTCTGCTGCGCGCCGTGGCGCAACGCATCGACGACACCATGCGCGACGGCGATATCGCCTGCCGCTGGGGCGGCGATGAGTTCGTGGTGTATCTGGCGGACGCCAACCCGGACGCGGCGGATTCCATCGCCCGGCGGCTGCTGGGCGCCTTCCAGCGGATCACGCCGGGGGACCAGGACCTGCCCCGCATCGGCGCCAGCATGGGCTTCGCCGAGCTTACCGATGGCGACTGGCGGCGCACCCTGCGCCGTGCCGATCAGGCACTGTATCAGGCCAAGGACCAGGGCCGCGGCGGTGTCGCCATCGCCTCCTGAGCCGGCCGCCGAGCACGCCCCGGAGGCCGGTTTCGCGGTGCCGTTCTAGGCGGGCGTCAGCGTCAGGCGCAGGTCGTCGCCGACGCGGCGCAGGTCTTTCCATTGCAGGCGGACCTGCTGGTCCATGCGCTCGAACGGCAGAGCCAGCAGGCCGCGGGCGTCGGCGCCCAGCAGGGTGGGCGCCAGATAGACGATAAGCTCGTCGAACAGCGCCTCGCGGACGAAGGCGCCGGCCAGCGTGGCGCCGCACTCCACCAGCACTTCATTGCATTCGCGGCGGGTCAGCTCGGCGAGCAAGGCGTGCAGGTCGAGGCCGCGCCGTTCGGCGCGGGCGGCGGCACCGGGCTCGGCCGGGTCGCTGGCGGCGCGGGCGCGGGGCAGCGCCAGCAGCTCGGCGCCGGCCTGTTCCAGCGCCCGGCGGCGGCCGTCCGGGGCGGCGCCGGGGTCGTCGGCGTGGACGATCAGGCAGGGGCCGTCGGCGGTGACCACCGGGCTGTCCACCGGGGTGCGCAGGGCCGGGTCGAGGATCACCCGCAGCGGCGCGCGGAGCGGGCCGTCGGCGTACTCGCCCTGCCGCCATTGCTCCGCACGCACGGTGTAAGAGGGCCGGTCCGCCAGCACCGTGCCGATACCGGTGACGATGGCGCTGCTGCGCGCGCGCAGTCGCTGTACGTCCTCGCGGGCCTCGGGGCCGGTGATCCACTGGGATTCGCCGCTGGCCATGGCGGTGCGGCCGTCCAGGCTGGCCGCGGCCTTGATGCGGATCAGTGGCCGCCCCTGGCTCATGCGCAGCACGAAACCCGGGTTCAGGGCGCGGGCGTCCGCTTCCTGGAGACCGGTGTCCACCTGGATGCCGGCGTCGCGGAGCCGTTACAGACCGGTGCCGGCCACCTGGGGGTTGGGGTCTTCCATCGCGGCGACCACGCGTGCCACGCCGGCCTCGATCAGGGCGTCCGCGCACGGGCCGGTGCGGCCGGTGTGCGAGCAGGGCTCCAGGGTGACGTAGGCGGTGGCGCCGCGCGCGTGCTCGCCGGCGGTGGCCAGCGCGTTGCGCTCCGCGTGGGGTTCGCCGGCGCGGGCGTGGAAGCCCTCGGCGATGATCAGGCCGTCATGGGCGAGCACGCAGCCCACGCGCGGATTGGGGTCGGTGGTGTACAGCGCACGCCGGGCCAGTTCCAGGGCGCGGGCCATGCACTGATGGTCGAAATCGCTGAACCCGGCGCTCATTGCTGCGGGGTATCGTCGTCGTTCGGTTCACCACCGCCGGCGCGGCCGCGCAGGCGGTCCACCTCGGCGGCGAATTCGGAAATGTCCTGGAAGCTGCGGTAGACCGAAGCGAAACGCACGTAGGCCACGTCATCCAGCTGCTGCAGCGCCTCCATCACGAAGCCGCCCACCTGCCGGGCCGGCACTTCCCGCTCGCCGGTGGCGCGCAGACGGTGGCAAAGCCGGCTGATCGCCGCCTCCAGGTCCTCCACGCTCACCGGCCGTTTCTCCAGGGCGCGCAGCATGCCGGCGCGCAGCTTCTGCTCGTTGAACGGCTCGCGAGTGCCGTCGGACTTGATCACCCGGGGCATCACCAGCTCGGCGGTCTCGAAGGTGGTGAAGCGTTCGTTACAGCTCAGGCACTCCCGGCGTCGGCGCACCTGCCCGCCGTCCGCGACCAGACGCGAGTCGATCACCTTGGTGTCTTGGGCGGCGCAGAACGGACAATACATGATAGAAGCAATTGATAATGGGTAATTGATAATGGGTGTTGAGACCCACACGGCGGAATCATTGTCTACGATTTCTGGTGGTTTTGGTAATGGCGACCAGAATTTTAAGAAGCTCGCCGCAATCTTCTCGGAGTGAGTCGCCCAAGGCTCTTGGTAAATAGCCCGATTCGATCAGCAAATCGAGCCAGTAATCCGATTCATTGGCCTCTTTAAGCGCCACGGCGATCTTATGGCGGAAATCGGCCGTGCTCTCCGCGTGCTCCGCTTCGCGGACCATGGCACCGACAGCAGTGCCACTACGCAACAATTGGCGGCTGAGAACAAACTCCCGCTGATCGCCTTGCAGCGCTCGACAGGCTGCCACTATCCGTAACGCAAACGTGCGAGATTTCTCTCGCACGATATTCCTTCTGGCCATCCTTGGCCCCCAAATTATCCATTTTCAATTATCAATTATGCATTGCTCTCGTAGACCGGCAGCCGCTGACAGATCTCACCGACCTTGCCACGCACCGCATCGATCACCGCCTCGTCGTCCATGTTGTCGAGGATGTCGCAGATCCAGCCGGCCAGTTCGGTGGCGTCGGCTTCATTGAAGCCGCGGCGGGTGATCGCCGGGGAGCCAATGCGCAGGCCGGAGGTGACGAACGGCGAGCGCGGGTCGTTGGGCACGGCGTTCTTGTTGACGGTGATGTGGGCGCGGCCCAGGGCGGCGTCCGCGTCCTTGCCGGTGATGTCCTGCTTGACCAGGCTGAGCAGGAACAGGTGGTTTTCGGTGCCGTTGGAGACCACGTCGAAGCCGCGCTCGATGAACACCTTGGCCATCGCCTGCGCGTTTTTCACCACCTGCTGCTGGTAGGTCTTGAAGGACGGCTCCATGGCTTCCTTGAAGCAGATCGCCTTGGCGGCGATGACGTGCTCCAGCGGGCCGCCCTGGCCGCCGGGGAAGACCGCGGAGTTGATCTTCTTCTGCAGGTCGTCGTTGGCCTTGCCCATGATCAGGCCGCCGCGCGGGCCGCCCAGGGTTTTGTGGGTGGTGGTGGTGGTGATGTCGGCGATGCCCACCGGGCTGGGGTAGACGCCGGCGGCGACCAGGCCGGCCACGTGGGCCATGTCCACCAGCAGGATCGCGCCCACTTCGTCGGCGATGTCACGGAAGCGTTGCCAGTCGACGATCTGGGAGTAGGCGGAGAAGCCGGCCACGATCATCTTCGGCTGGTGCTCGCGGGCCAGCTTTTCCACCTGGTCGTAGTCGATCAGGCCGGTGTCGTTGTCCAGGCCGTACTGGATGGCGTTGTACATCTTGCCGGAGAAGTTGGGCTTGGCGCCGTGGGTGAGGTGGCCGCCGGCGTCCAGGCTCATGCCCAGCACGGTGTCGCCGGGCTTGAGGACCGCCATGTAGACCGCCGCGTTGGCTTGCGAGCCGGCGTGGGGCTGGACGTTGGCCCAGTCGGCGCCGAACAGCTCACAGGCGCGCTCGATAGCCAGGTTCTCGACCACGTCCACGTTTTCGCAACCGCCGTAGTAGCGCTTGCCCGGGTAACCCTCGGCGTACTTGTTGGTGAGTACGGAACCCTGGGCTTCCATGGCCCGGGGCGAGGCGTAGTTCTCGGAGGCGATCAGCTCGATGTGCTGCTCCTGGCGCTCGCGCTCGGCGTCGATGGCGGCCTGGATTTCCGGGTCGAACTCGGCGATGGACATGGATTTAGAGAACATGGGCTACCTGTGGGTCAGATTGCGGGATCAGGGGCGCGTATTCTAACCAAAAGCAGGCGCTTTGACACATGAAAGCCCCTCATCACCACGGTGAGAGGGGCTCATGGAGGCCGGCTTGTGACGGTGCCGGGTCAGGCGGCGTAGTCGTGCCAGGCGTCGCCGCTGTCCCGGTCCACGGCCCGCAGGGTGGGCAGGCGCTCGTCCCCGGCGTCGACCTCCTGACCGCTGAGGCGGAAGGTGGCGATCAGCGCCGCCAGTTGCTCGGCCTGGTGACGCATCTCTTCGGCGGCGGAGCTGGTTTCTTCCACCATCGAGGCGTTGTGCTGGGTCATGGTGTCCAGCTCGGCGACCGCGGTGTTGACCTGGCCGATGCCCTGGCTCTGCTCCTGGGCGCCGGTGCTGATTTCGCTGATTACGCGGGTGACCTTGTCGATGCTGGCGACGATGTCTTCCATGGTGCGCCCGGCGTTCTTGACCAGGCCGGCGCCGGTCTGGGTGCTGCTCACCGAACGGTCCACCAGCTCGCGGATTTCCCGCGACGCGTCGCCGGAACGCCCGGCCAGGGTGCGCACTTCCTGGGCCACCACGGCAAATCCGCGGCCGTGTTCGCCGGCCCGGGCGGCTTCCACGGAGGCGTTCAGGGCGAGAATATTGGTCTGGAAGGCGATGCCGTCGATCAGGGTGATGATCTCGTTGATTTTCTCCGAGGAGGCACTGATTTCGCCCATTGTGGTTTCCACATCGCGCATGGCGTCCTGGCCGCGCCGGGCCACCTGCACGGTGGACTGCACCAGCTCGTCGGCCTGGCGGGCAGCGTCGGAGGTGTTGCGCACGGTGGTGGTGATCTCCTCCATGGACGCGGAGGTCTGCTGCAGGTTGGCGGCGGACTGCTCGGTGCGCGAGGCCAGTTCCTGGCTGCCCTTGGCGATTTCGTCAGAGGCCTGATTAACGCTCAGGGTGCTAGTGCGCACGGACTGCAGCGTGGTATCGATGCGCTCGATAAAACGGTTGAACTGCTCGGCAAGCTCGCCGATCTCATCCTTGCGGTGGCTTTGCACGCGGGCGGTCAGATCACCGTCGCCATCGGTAATCTCGCGAATCCGTGCACTCACCTGTCGAATCGCCTTGGACATCAGGTGCGGGCCGATCAGGGCGATGGCGATGGCCACCAGGCCGACCACCACGGCGAAGCCGATCACCAGGGTTTGCTGGCGGCGAATCTGCGCCAGGGTAGCGGCTTCCAGCTCGTCCACGCGGGCGTCGACGGACTGGCCTGTGGTGTCGTAGAAGGTGCGCAGCTGGGCGAAGCTTTCACTGGACGGCCCGTCGACCTGCTCCATGGCGCCGCCGATGTCCTCGCCGGCGTACATTTCAAAGGTTCGTCCGGACGCTTCGCGCCAGCGCTGGTAAAGCGTCTCGAACCTGGACACGCTCTCCGAGACATCGCCGTAATTGGCCATCAGCCCGGCGACCTGTTGAATCCGTTCGCGGGCCTGAACGGCGTTCTCTTGGTACACGGCGAGCTGCTTTTCAGTTTCCGGGGTGCCCGGAATGCCGCGCAGGTAGGCCATTTCGGCCAGGCGCGCCTGATACAGGTCGCGGTCGGCGTTGAGCACCAGGGAGATGGCTTTATTAAGGGTCGAGGAGACCTCCACCATGCGCTCTTTCACCGAGTTGACCAGCAAGGCGTTAGCGGTGACCACCACCAACAGCGCCAGTGCCACGCCGATGAACGCAGCGCCATATTTGATATTGATCCGATTGAATTTAGCGAACACAGCACAACTCCTGCTCAGCGCGACGGGCAGTACGGGCCCAAAAGTGAAATCTTGTTCCATGGCTGATATCGGCAAGCCCACTTTTAACTTGAGGCCGTCTTGGGGCGGCCGCCCGCCGCCATGCCGGCGGGCTGGACTTTCATCCCGGGCCGGGTTCGGTTAGTTTAGGCGCCAACCCGCCCGTGCCCCGTCATACGGGCTTTTCTTACGTTTTCAGGCATGTCTCTTTTTATGGCCCAATACATTTTCACCATGGATAAGGTGGGCAAGGTCGTCCCGCCCAAGAAACAGATCCTCAAGGACATCTCGTTGTCCTTCTTCCCGGGCGCCAAGATCGGCGTACTGGGCCTCAACGGCTCCGGTAAATCCACCCTGCTGCGCATCATGGCTGGCATCGACAAGGACTACCTGGGCGAGGCGCGCCCGCAGCCGGGCATCAATATCGGCTACCTGCCCCAGGAGCCGGAGCTGGACCCGGACAAGAACGTGCGCGAGATCGTCGAGGAGTCGCTGTCGGATATCCGCGGTGCCCAGGAGCGCCTGGAAGAGGTCTACGCCGCCTACGCCGAGGAAGACGCGGATTTTGAGAAGCTGGCCGAAGAGCAGGCGAAGCTGGAAGACATCATCGAGGCCACCGACGCGCACAATATCGAGCGCCGCCTGGATATCGCCGCCGACGCCCTGCGCCTGCCGCCCTGGGACGCCAATGTGGCGACCCTGTCCGGTGGTGAGCGTCGCCGGGTGGCGCTGTGCCGCCTGCTGATGAGCGCCCCGGACATGCTGCTGCTGGATGAGCCCACCAACCACCTGGACGCCGAGTCGGTGGCCTGGCTGGAGCGCTTCCTGCACGAATTCTCCGGCACCGTGGTGGCGGTGACCCACGACCGCTACTTCCTGGACAACTCCTGCGAGTGGATTCTAGAGCTGGACCGCGGCCACGGCATTCCCTGGAAGGGCAACTACTCCTCCTGGCTGGAACAGAAGGAACAGCGCCTGGAGCAGGAAGAGAAGAAGGAAAGCGCCCACCGCAAGACGGTGGAGAAAGAGCTGGAGTGGGTGCGCCAGAACCCCAAGGGCCGCCGCGCCAAGAACAAGGCCCGGGTGAGCGCCTTCGAGGAGCTGGCCAGCCAGGACTTCCAGAAGCGCAACGAGACCCAGGAACTGTACATCCCGCCGGGCGAGCGCCTGGGCGAGAAGGTGTTCGAGATCAACGATGTCTCCAAACAATTCGACGGCAAGCTGCTCTATGAAGACCTGAGCTTCTCAGTGCCGCGCGGCGCCATTGTCGGCATCATCGGCCCCAACGGCGCCGGTAAAACCACCCTGTTCCGCATGTTCGCCGGCGAGGAAACCCCGGATTCCGGCGACATCGAAGTGGGCGACACCGTGGACCTGGCCTACGTGGACCAGAGCCGCGAGGACCTGGACGCCAACAAGACCGTCTGGGAAGAGGTGTCCGACGGCAACGACATCCTGCGCATCGGCAACTACGAGGTGCCCAGCCGCGCTTACCTGGGCCGTTTCAACTTCAAGGGCGGCGACCAGCAGAAGCGGGTCGGCGACCTGTCCGGTGGGGAGCGCAACCGCCTGCACCTGGCCAAGCTGCTCAAACAGGGCGCCAACGTGCTGCTGCTTGATGAGCCCACCAACGACCTGGACGTGGAAACCCTGCGTGCCTTGGAGGAAGCGCTGCTCACCTTCCCTGGCTGCGCCATCGTGATCTCCCACGACCGCTGGTTCCTGGACCGCGTGGCCACGCACATCCTGGCGTTTGAAGGCGACGCCCAGGTGGAATGGTTCGAGGGCTCCTACACCGAGTTTGAAGAGTACCGCCGCAAGCAACTCGGTGACGAAGCCTTGCAGCCCAAGCGCATGAAGTACAAGCGCATCGAGGTCTGAACGAGAGCGGCTGACGGCCCATGGCGAATCCGGATCTGGAAACCCCTGAGTTCATCGAACGCCTGCGGGCGGGTGACCGGGCCGCGTTCGCCCTGGTGGTGAAGCACTATCACCCTCGTCTGCTGGGCGCCGCGCGCACCCTGCTGCAACCGGCGGACGCCGAAGAAGCGGTCCAGGACGCCTGGATCGCCGCCCACCGGGCCCTGCCCAAATTCGAGCGCCGCAGCGCCTTGCTCACCTGGCTGACCCGTATCGTGATCAACCAGGCGCGCATGCAACTGCGCAAGGGCAACCGGGAAGTTCAGTTCGACCCCACCGAGGAAGGCGCCGCCGACACCCTGGCGCATCGCTTCAACGCCAAGGGGCACTGGCAGGAGCCGCCCAGGGCCTGGGCCCTGAACGGGCCGGACGCTCTTCTCACCCGCGACGAGCTGCAACACTGCTTGGAAACCCACATCACCGCGATGCCGGACAACCAGCGCCTGGCGCTGCAGCTTCGCGATATCCAGGGCCTGGATTTCGACGACATCTGTAACATCATGGACGTTAGTGCATCCAATGTTCGCGTGTTGGTGCACCGCGCCCGCGCCCGATTGTTTGAGATGGTGGACCGTTTTCAGGAGACCGGCGAATGTTGAAATGCCAGCAAGTGGAACAGCGCGCCGACGCCCTGGTCGACGGTACGCCGTTATCACGCCGCGAACGCTTTTCTTTAAGCATGCATTTGCTCATGTGCCGTTACTGCCGGCGCTACGTGCGTCAATTACGCGCGCTTGCCGCCCATCTGCGCCATCGCGCCGCGCCGGCCGCGCACGACCATCAGGTCCAAGCGGTCCTGGACCGTGTTGATCACAGCAGGCAAGCCACCGATCACAAACGGCATCCAGGCTGACCGCACCCGCTAACCGTCCGCCCGAATAATGGCTTCGGCGACACCGTCCAGGCCCGGCTCGCACACATCAGGCCGGGGCGCCCACGCCGGGAAGGCAGTGCCGCCACGCGCCACGAACGCGCCCCGGCATCCGGCGGCCATCGCGCCGATGATGTCCCAGTCATGCGCCGCGACCATGCGCAGCGCTGACACGCCCACCTGCATGCGTTGAGCGGCCATCCGATAAGGCGCGGGCGCCGGCTTGAAACGACGCACTTCATCCACCGACAAAATCGCCTCAAAAAAGCGGTCCAACCGGGCATGCTGCAACTGCGCGCGGGCCACAGCCGGGGCTGAATTCGTCAACGCCGCCAGACGAAAGCCCCTGGCCCGCAGGCGCTCCAGTGCCGGTCGCGCGTCATCGTGCGGCGCCAACTGCTGCATACACTGGAGAATCTCTTGAAGCTGATCGTCGGTCGGTCGCACGCCGTATCGAGCGGCCAGCTGCTCCAGCGCATCACGCGCCAGTGCCGAGAAATCCCGGTAATCCTCGACGATCGTGGCCGTCATCGACAGGCTGAGCAGTTGCGCGAACCATTGGTTCCTGGCCCTGGCTTCACCGAATGTGGTCTCGAAGGGGCCATCAAGGCCACCCAGATCGAGCAGCGTTTCATTAACGTCGAACACGATTACGCCACCAGGCATCACAGTGCTCCTTATTGGGAGGGGTTAGGTAGCGCGGGACCTCGCCGCGACGGCAACAAAGCCCGCCAACATATCGTCGGCCAAGCTCAAGCGCGCCGCCGGGCTTAGTCCCGGCCTCTGCAGAATGACGCGCAGCCCCATGACCTGACTTTGCAGATAGCGGGCCAGCCGTGGGCAGTCTGTGTCCGCGGGTATATCACCGCGCACCGACGCGGCCGAAATTAGCGCGGTGAATCCGGATTCCGCCTGGCTGAGAAACGCTTCCGCCTGCCCCAGAATGACAGGCTGAGTGTCGGCGGCCTCGAGCAAGGACCTGACAATCAAGCAGGCCCTACCCACGCCTCTAGACGCTGTTCCTTTCGCCAGCGCCTGAAAATAAGCGGCAAGCCCGTCCTCCAGGGGCCGATCGCGGGTCAAGTCGGCAATTTCTTCCTGCATGCCGTGCGCATACAGTTCCAAGGCGTCCAAGAACAACTGCTCTTTGCTGCCAAAAGCGGCATAGATGCTACCTGGCCGCATATCCAGGCCATCCTCGAGATCTTTCATCGAGGTGCCCAAATACCCACGGGACCAGAACAGATCCATAGCGCGGCCTAACGACTCAGAGCGACTGTAACGGGACCGACGTGACATACCCATCCAGGTTTGAAAAACACCTTATAATCTTAACTTGAATGACCACTCAACAACAGGTAGCGTGCATCGTATCGCTTACGTACTGGCGCGAAGCTCGCGCCACGATCAAGGAGAGACGCATGACGGATTTCAACCTTCACGATGAGAACAGCGCCCCGGAAGCGGCCCGCCCTCTGCTGGAAGGCTCAAAAAAGTCATTCGGAATGGTCCCCAACCTCCACGCCGTGATGGCGGAGGCGCCCGGTTTGCTTGAAGGGTACCAAACCCTCCACCGCCTGTTCGGCGAATCGAGCTTCAACGCCGACGAAATAACCGTGGTCTGGCAAACCATCAACGTGGAGAACGAGTGCCACTATTGCGTGCCCGCGCACACAGGGATCGCAAAATCGATGAACGTTTCCGATGACATCATCAACGCTCTGCGCGATGAAGCCGCCTTGCCTGATGAGAAGCTGGAAGCGCTTCGCACCTTCACCCTGAAAGTGATGCGCCAGCATGGAAACGTGAGCGAAGACGACGTAAAGGCGTTTCTGGATGCCGGTTACCAGCAGCGCCATATCTTGGAAGTCATTCTGGGCTTGGCTCAAAAGGTGATGAGCAACTACACCAACCACCTCGCGGAAACGCCGGTGGATAAACCCTTCGAAAAGTTTGCCTGGACAAAAAAAGGCTAACTGGACCGGAATCGAATCCCCCCTATTGCCCCGCTTTCGCCATTTTGCGGGGCATTTTTTTGAATAATAAAAACGGCTTTCCGGCGGTAGCAACCGGAAACAGAAGAAAGCCGGTGTAACACAGCCCTCTCTCAAGCATCTTATTTAAGATCTAACTGGGGCAACCTGCTGAGCGTCAATAAAGGGGAATAACAATGAACGGCCTAGTGACATTCGCGAATCGAATCCATGACCTTCTGGATGCCACCAAGAAATGGGATTTCCTGGCACCACTCCTGCTACGGCTTTTCCTATCCGTCGTGTTTATTTCCGCCGGTTGGAACAAGCTGGCCAGCTTTGATTCCACTGTCGCCTGGTTCGGCAATCCCGATTGGGGGCTCGGTTTGCCTTTTCCCGCTGTTATGGCGTTTCTCGCCACCGGTGCGGAATTGGCCGGCGGCGTCTTGTTGCTGCTAGGCCTCGCCACCCGCTACTTCGCCGTCCCTCTGATGGTCACCATGCTGGTGGCGGCGCTGTCGGTGCATTGGGACAACGGCTGGTTCGCGATCGCCCCTTCGAACCCCGCAACCAGCATGGCTCAGCCGTTGGCCGCTGTGGGTATTCCCGCGGCCCAACAAAGCCTGGAAAACAGTGTCGAGGTGGGCAAGCGGCTGACGGCGGCAAAAGGCCTCCTGCGTGAGCACGGCCAGTACGGATGGCTCACCGAGAAAGGCAACTTCGTTATTCTCAATAACGGCATCGAGTTCGCCGCCACCTATTTCATCATGCTGCTGGTGTTGTTTTTTCAAGGCGCGGGCCGCTTCCTAAGCCTGGACTATTGGATCGCGCGACGCTTTCGTCAGTGATTCCGCCCAGCACCACTGGTCGGCATGAGCCGCACCCCCGAATTGATCTTTCCCGGAACGGCTAATAGTCTTTGAGAGACGCTGAGAGAAGCTGAGAGACGTGCCGCACCGGGAGGCCACTCATGGACGATGACGCACTGGCGAAGCCGATTCTCGCCAACACAAACGGGGGCACGGCCTCACTGACCGAGGACCTCCAACGTGTTTTGAGTACCTTACGAAGCCACCTGGGCATGGATGTCGCCTTCATTTCCGAGTTTTCCGACGACTGCCGCTTCCTCCGCTACGTGGATACGGACCATCAGCATGCGCCACTCAAGGCCGGCGACGCCCACCCGCTTGAAGAAACCTACTGCCACCGTATCGTGACCGGCGACTTACCGGAGATCATCCCCGACACCCACGCCAACCCGACCACTCGCGATCTGGCCATTACCCGTGCACTCGCCATCAGCAGCTACATCGGTGTGCCGATCCGCATGCCCGACGGTAGCGTCTACGGCACCTTTTGCTGTTTCGACCAGAAGCCCGGCGCGCCGCTCACCCTGCGGGATCTATCGATACTCCGTGCCTTCGCCGATTTCACCGGCAAGCTGCTCGACAAGGAGCGCCGCGGCGAACATAAACGCAACGAACTGAAAAGACGGGTCGGCGATATCATCGACGAAGCACGGCTGGAGATGGCTTACCAACCGATCTACCACGTTCGTGAGCAGCGCATCGTCGGCTTTGAAGCGCTGGCGCGCTTCCACACAGAGCCGTACCAGGCACCGCATCTGTGGTTCGCGGAAGCGGAACGGGCCGGCCTCGGCGAGGCGCTGGAACTCCTGGCGGTACGAGAAGCATTGAAAGGTGTGCCTGCGCTGCCCGACGATTGCTATTTGTCGCTGAACGTATCACCCAACGCCCTGCTCAGCGGCGCGATCATGGCGCTTCTCGCCGACTGCCCGGCGCAAAGCGTGGTGCTGGAAATCACCGAGCACGCGCGCATTTCCGATTACCAGGCTTTTCTGGCGGCGCTGAAGCCGATGCGACAACAGGGCATTCGCATCGCCGTCGACGACGCGGGGGCGGGCTACGCCAGCTTTCAGCATATCCTTGAGCTGAACGCCGACATCATCAAGCTGGATATCAGCCTGATCCGCAACATTCACGCTGACACCGCGCGCCGGGCGCTGGCCGCCGCCTCGATCAAGTTCGCGGAAGTCACCGGCAGCACAGTGATCGCCGAGGGCGTGGAAACCGAAACAGAGCTGGAAGAACTGCGGCGCCTGGGCGTGGAAAAGGTTCAGGGGTTCTATATCGGCCGGCCGATGCCGCTGTCAGAAACCCGCTTGTTCCAGACCGGGTTCTAGCGAGTGATTCAGCCCACCTCACCACCACAATAGGCGGCCGTGATGGGGTGCGCCGGGGCCTTAAACACCTGCTCGCAGGTGTTGGATTCCACCACGCACCCGCATTCCCCTTCCACCCAACACACCGTTACCGTGTCGGCCAGCCGCCTGGCTTGAGCGAGATTGTGCGTGACCATCAAAAGCGTGTAGCGGCCTTTCAGCGACGCAATCATATCTTCGACCACCCGCGAGGACACCGGGTCGAGCGCCGAGCACGGCTCGTCCAGCAACAACACACGTGGCGCCAGCACCAGGGCCCGGGCGATGCACAAGCGCTGCTGCTGGCCGCCGGACAACGCCAGCGCCGATTGCCCGAGCCGGTCTTTGACTTCGTCCCACAGCCCCACGTCGCGTAATGCCCGCTCCGCCAGAGCGTCGCGTTGGCGTCGTGGCACACCGTGTTCACTAAGAGGAAAACGTAAATTGTCGATCACTGAAAGCGGAAACGGGTTGGGCTGCTGAAACACCATACCCACCTGGCGGCGCAGCGCCGTCACCCCGAGACCGGCTACGTCGTCATCACCCAGACGCACGGTGCCGCCCACGCGGCACCCGGGCTGCTCATCGGCCATGCGATTGATCGCGCAGAGCAGACTGGTCTTGCCGCAACCACTAGGCCCCACCAGGGCCATCAGCTCGCCTGATGCCACGGTCAGGCTGGCGCCCTGGATTGCGACCTGCGCGCCGTAGTGCACGCTGACTCCGTCGAGGGTTAACGAGGGCGGGCGGCGGGCATCGACAAGGGATACGGTCATCGGGGCACTCCGGCTAGAACGGGACGGCGCAACGCGCGCCGAATCAATAGATTGATGGCGATCAGCACGGCCATCAGTACCAGCGCGGTGGTGGCGGCCCGCGCCGTGCCGCCCGGCACGTTCATGGCGAGATCGTAAATGTGCACACTCAGCGCCCGCCCGGAATCGAACACTGAATCGGGGCGGCGCAACACATAGCCGGCGGTGAACAGCAGGACGGCGGTCTCTGCAAGCGCGCGTCCGACGCTCAGAATCACACCCACCGCGATGCCCGATGCCGCGCCGGGCAGCAGCACGCGGCGCACCCAACCCCAGCGGCTCAGCGCCAACGCCCGCGCCGCCCGACGATAGGACCCGGGCACCCCGCGCAACGCCTGCTCGGCGCTGCGAATCATCAACGGCAGCACCATCAAAGACAATGCCAATCCACCGCTGAGAATGGAAAAACCCAGCCCCAGGGTGATGGCAAAAAACTGATAGCCGAACAAGCCAAACACCACGGAAGGTGTGGCGGCGAGCAAATCGAGTACGAAGCCGAGCCGGCGCGCGGCGGGTGAGCCGGGTGGCACCTCTTCACTCAGATACAGCGCGCAACCGAGCCCCACCGGAACCGCCACGGCCAGGCACACCGCCAGTATCCAGCCGGTGCTGAGCAACAGTGGCGCGATGCCCCCGGCGCGGCCGGCTGCTCGCGGATCCTCAAGCAAAAACGCCAGGCTGAGCCCCTGATAACCCTGTTGCCAGAGCGCGCCGAGCATCATCACCAGCGGCACCACCACCAGCAGCCAGGGCACCACCCCGGCCACGGCGATCCAACGGTCACGACGATGCATAGGCATGGCCTCCCGCCGCGGAGGCGCGCAACCGCCACGCCACCGCCAGCAACAGCGCGGTCACCGCCATCAGAAGCAGACCGCTAACGAACAAGGCCACCCGATGATCGCCAGTGGCGTACGCCATTTCCAGCGCGATGTTGGCGGTTAAGGTGCGAACCGGATCGAACACCGAATGCGGCCACTGAACCACGTTTCCACACACCATCAACACCGCCATGGTTTCGCCCAGGGCGCGCCCGAATTGCAGCACCACGCCACTGAGGATGGACGGCGCGGCGGCGGGCAATAGCACCCGCCTCAGCATCCCCAGACGAGACAGCGACATGGCGTGCCCGGCACGCCACCAGGCGGTCGGCAGCTGGCCCAGAGCGGTGTCCGTCACCAGTAACGCCAGAGGCAGCACCATCAGCGCCAGCACCAAGGACCCGGCCAGCCAGGAGGCGCCCGGCGGGGCCCATTGATTGATCCAGGGCACCAGGACCAGCAGCCCCCACAGGCCGTACACCACCGACGGGATGCCCGCCATCAATTCCACCAGCATCAGCGTCGGGCGCCGTATGGCCGCCGGCGCATAGAAGCGCAGCCAGGCCGCCAGCGCGATGGCTACCGGCGCCGCCAGGGCCAGCGCCAGCAGGCTCACCAACAGGGAGCCGGCGATCATCGCGGCCATGCCATACTCGCCGGCCCGCGGGTGCCAGCCACTGGCGAATATCGCGCTGCCACTCTCCAGCAGAAAAGGCAGCGTGCGCCACAACAACACCGCGACAATACCGCCGAGCGCGAGCGCCGCCAGAAACGCACTGGCACGAAGCAGATACCGCAGACAGCGGTCAGCGAGTGGCGGGGACAAAGTAATGCTCACGGTATAGATCCGACACCGCCGGCGAACCGGCGAATTGGATAAACGCCCGCTGGGCGTCACCCGGGGCGCCGGCGGTGATCAGATTCAACTCCCGGCGCAGCGGGTAGGTCTTCTGATTGACCGCGCCGGTACTGGCCGCCACGCCCCGCAGCGGCAGCAGCCGAATCGGCGTGCCGGCTTCCGCCTCGTACTCCGCGCTGCCGATGGAGACATAGCCAATCGCCGCCGGGTCGCCGGCCACCGCCTTGATACCTTGCTGATTCTCGCCGACCACCACGTCCGCTTGCACGGTGCGGTTATCCAATTGAAAGTGCGCCAGGAAGAGCTCCAAAGTGGAGCGCCCTTCCGCTTTGTTGACCACGGTGATGGCTTTGTCGTCGCCGCGCAGCCGCGACCAGTTATCCACCTCGCCGCGATATATTGCGCGCACCTGATCGTCGCTGAGCACCGCCACCGGATTATCACGGTGTACGATCATCGCGATCCCGTCCTGTGCCACGGTGAACGCGGTCAGATCGTTCTCATCCGCGTGCAGAGAACGGCTGGCCATGCCGATCGACGCGAGCCCCTGCCGGACATCACTGATGGCACGGCCGGTGCCGCCGCTTTGCACGTCGACCTGGATGCCGGTTTCGTCTTCATAACGTTGCGCCACTTCCGAGATCACCGGCGCCATGGTGCTGGAGCCCGTGATGACTATTTTTTCCTGGTTACGCCCGCAGGCGACCAGTAGCAGCGCCAGCAGCGCCACGCCAGCTAGACGTCCCATCAGTTTTCCTTCACAGATCATCAATGACTTGGATGCCAGGATCGCCGTAAGGTTACAGTACCAGGATGTAACAAAGCGCCATGCTTCGCATCCAAACGACAATCCCGCTACCGGGTGTGACGTCAAGAGGGTCAACAATGCGTGAAGAGGTTCAGGATTATTACGGCAAGCAACTTACCGGCAGCGACGATTTGCAGACCAACGCCTGCTGTGACCAAAGCCCGCCGGACCACCTCAAACCGCTGCTGGCCCGCTTGCACGATGAAGTGGTAACCCGTTACTACGGGTGCGGTCTGGTCGCACCCGCGTCGTTGGAAGGTATGCGCATTCTCGATTTGGGCTGCGGCTCCGGCCGGGATGTCTACGTGCTCTCGGCACTGGTGGGCGACAGCGGCGAAGTGGTCGGCGTCGACATGACCGACGAGCAACTGGCGGTGGCGATACGCCATCAGGAATACCACCGCCAGGAGTTCGGCCATGCGCGCAGCAATGTGCGCTTCTTGAAGGGCTACATCGAAGAGCTGGATCAGCTCGACCTGCGGGACGGCCACTTCGACATTGTGGTGTCCAATTGCGTGATCAATCTGAGCACCGACAAGGCCAAGGTGATCCGCGATGTGAAGCGCCTTCTGAAACCTGGTGGCGAGTTCTATTTCTCCGATGTGTACGCCGACCGGCGGGTGCCGACGGCGCTGACCGCGGACCCGGTGCTTTATGGTGAATGCCTGTCCGGCGCGTTGTACTGGAACGACTTTCTCAACCTGGCGAAGGGGTGTGGCTTTGGTGACCCCCGTCTGGTGGAGTCGCGCCGGCTGACCATCGAGAACCCGGCCATCGAGGCCAAGCTCGGTAACATCCGCTTTTATTCGGCCACCTACCGGTTGTTCAACGTCGATGCGCTGGAGCCCGCCTGCGAGGACTACGGGCAGGCGGTGATCTATAACGGCACGGTGGAGCATCATCCGCATTCGTTCGTGCTGGACGATCATCATGTGATCGAGACCGGCAAGGTGTTTCCGGTGTGCGGTAATACTTGGTTAATGTTGGCTGAGAGCCGGTTCGCGGAGCATTTCGACTTTATCGGTAACTTTGACTCGCACTTTGGGATTTTTGAAGGGTGTGGGTTGAATGTGCCCTTCGAAGACGAATCAGGCTCAGTGAGTGGTGGAAGCTGCTGCTAAGCTCTTTCTCCAGCTGGGGCCGCGGTGTGTGTTGGTGATGTCCAGAACACGCCGTGAACCCGTCCCTGGGGGCTCGATTCGCGCATCCCTGCGCTCAACGGTTCTGGACATCACCAACACACACCGCGCCGGAGTCGGCCGAAAGGTTCCGGGGCAGATTCCGCCTGGTCATTAAGGATGTGATGGAATGAACGTTAAGAAAGTGGCTCTGTTGGGCGTGATTGCGGCGCTGGTGGCGTCTTATTTTGTGTTTGATCTGGGCCAGTATTTGAGCCTGGATTATTTGAAAGAGCAGCGCGGGGCCTTTCAGGCGTTGGCGGCGGATCAGCCGGTGCTGGTGCTGGGCGGGTTCTTTTTGTTGTATGTGGCGGTGACGGCGCTGAGTTTGCCGGGGGCGGCGATCATGACGCTGGCCGCGGGGGCGTTGTTCGGGTTCTGGGTGGCGTTGCTTCTGGTGTCGTTCGCGTCCAGCGTGGGGGCTACTCTGGCGTTTCTGGCGTCGCGGTTTTTGTTCAAGGATGCGGTGCAGAGCCGGTTCGGTGAGCGGCTGAAGAAGATCAACGCGGGCGTGGAGAAAGACGGCGCCTTTTATTTGTTCACGTTGCGTTTGATTCCGGCGTTTCCGTTTTTTGTGATCAACCTGGTAATGGGTCTAACCCCACTGAAGACCCGGACGTTTTACTGGGTCAGCCAGGTGGGCATGCTGGCGGGCACGGCGGTGTATGTGAACGCCGGCACCCAGCTGGGTGAGCTGGATAGCCTGTCCGGTTTGTTGTCGGTGGATTTGATCGGCGCGTTCGTGTTGCTGGGGCTGTTCCCTTGGTTGGCGAAAGCGGTAATGGCGTTTCTGCAGGCGCGCAAGGTGTACCGAGGTCACCGGAAGCCAAAGCATTTCGACCGCAATCTGGTGGTGATCGGCGCCGGTTCCGCCGGGCTGGTGAGCGCCTATATCGCCGCCACGGTGAAAGCGAGTGTGACGCTGGTCGAGAAGGGCGAGATGGGCGGCGACTGCCTGAACACCGGCTGCGTGCCGTCCAAGGCGTTGATCAAGAGCGCGCGGCTGGCGCACCTGGAGCGCAAGCCGGAACGTTACGGTTTCACCAGCATCACCCCGCGATTCGATTTCGCCGACATCATGGCGCGCATCCATAAGGTGATCGGCAAGATCGAACCCCATGATTCGGTGGAGCGCTACACGGAACTGGGCGTGGATTGCGTGCAAGGCAGCGCGCGCATCACCTCGCCCTGGGAAGTGACCGTGGACACCGCCGAGGGCGAACGCACCCTGACCACCCGCAATATTATTATCGCCTCCGGCGCGCGGCCGTTCGTGCCGCCGATTCCCGGCATCGAAGAGATCGACATTCTCACGTCGGAAAACCTGTGGACCCTGACGGAACAGCCCCGCCGGCTGATCGTGCTGGGTGGCGGGCCGATCGGCTGTGAGCTGGCACAAAGCTTCGCACGCCTGGGCAGCGAAGTGACCCAGGTGGAAATGCTGCCGCGCCTGATGCCGCGCGAGGACGAAGACGCGGCGGCGCTGGTGACCTCGTCCCTGCGCGACAGCGGCGTCACCGTGCTCACCAACCACAAGGCGGCGCGTTTCGCGGTGGAGGACGGCGAGAAGGTGTTGTATGTGGAAGCCGACGATGGCGAGAAGCGCCTGCCATTCGACGCGGTGCTGGTGGCGGTGGGCCGGCGCGCCAACACCGACGGCCTGGGCCTGGACACCCTGGACATTGTTACCGAAAAGAACGGCACGGTGTCGGTGGACGGTTTTCTGCGCACCCGCTTTCCCAATATTTTCGCCTGTGGCGACGTGGCCGGGCCCTACCAGTTCACCCATGTGGCCGCCCACCAGGCCTGGTACGCCTCGGTGAACGCCCTGTTCGGCCGCTTCAAGAAGTTCCAGGTCGACTACCGAGTAATCCCCTGGGCCACGTTCACCGATCCGGAAGTGGCTCGTGTCGGGCTGAGTGAGGACGAAGCCAGAGAGCAAGGCATTGAAGTGGAAGTGACCCGTTACGGCATCGACGACCTGGACCGGGCCATCGCCGACAGCACCGACCACGGTTTCGTGAAGGTACTGACACCGCCGGGCAAGGACACCATCTTGGGCGTCACCATCGTCGGCGAATCGGCATCGGATCTGATCAGCGAGTACGTGCTGGCCATGAAGCACGGCCTGGGCCTGAACAAGATTCTCGGCACCATCCATATTTATCCGACCATGGCAGAGGCCAACAAATTCGCCGCCGGCGAGTGGAAGAAGGCGCACAAGCCGGAAGGTTTATTGCGCTGGGTGGAACGCTTCCACGCCTGGCAACGCTGACCGGAGGTCAATCAATGACACTGCACGCCTTACCGCCAAGGACACTATCGCTAGTGACACTGGGCCTGTTTTTTATCGCCGGCATGGCGCTCGCCGGGAAAGCGGCGGCGTTCGATCACGGCGCCTGGGACGGCTTGCTTGAAGAACATGTCGAATGGCGGCGCAACGGAGTGACCAGCGTCGTCGACTATTCGGGACTGGCCGACGAGGAAGACACCCTGGACGCCTATCTGGCGAAGCTCAGCGAGGTGGACGCTGACACTTTCGAAGGCTTCGACCGCGACCACCGATTGGCGTTTTTAATTAATGCGTATAACGCCTTCACGGTAAAGCTGATTCTGAAACAGGACGAGCGGCCGGCTTCCATCCGCGATATCGGTTCATTGTTTTCCGGGCCCTGGAGCCAGCGCTTTTTCACGTTGCTCGGCAAACAGCGCACCCTGGATGAGGTAGAGCACCAAATGATTCGCGGCAATCCCGAGCTCATGGACCCACGCATCCATTTCGCGGTCAATTGCGCCTCGGTGGGCTGCCCGGCGCTGCGCCCGCAAGCCTTTAGCGGCGACCGTCTAGACCAACAGCTCGCTGACAGCACCCGCCGCTTTCTTTCCGACCGCCGGCGCAACCGCTACGACGAGGCAAGCGGCATCTTGCTGGTGTCACCGATTTTCGACTGGTACGGAAAGGATTTCACCAAAGCCGCCGGCAGCCTGGGCGGCTATCTGGCGGACCACGCCGAGGCCCTGGGGCTGACGCCCGACGCGCGCAACACCCTGGCGGCCGGGGATCTGCCGATCCGCTTCCTGGACTATAACTGGGCCCTGAATACCGAAGGCAACACACAATGAACTCCGCCGCGCGTCTGACCGCGATCCACGATTCCTATCGCAGCCTGCCCGGCTGGGTGCAAATCTGGGTCGGCTTGATTCTAACCCCCGTTAACGCGGCGGGCTTTTTCCTGCTGGGCACCTTCTCCGGCCAGGCGACCGCCCTGGCGGCGGTCGTCGTGGTGCTCACCAATTTGCCGATCATGTGGCACTACGCCGGCATGAATAAGGCTATGTCGATCCCCCACCTGTTCGCCTGGATTCCGCTGCATGTGGCCTTGGTCGGCCGCTTAGTGGGCGCCTACGGAGAAGGCCCGCTGGGGCTTTCCGAATGGCTGCTGGCGGTGGCCGTTTTGGTGGTGAACACGATCAGCCTGTTGTTCGATCTGGTGGATTCCTGGGGGTGGTTGCAGGGCGATCGGGCGACACCCGGCCATGACAGCTAGCGCCCACCTCTTCGTCACTCGCCCCGTAACCTGAACCGTATTGACTATAATTCTCATTACCTATAGGTTCCCCTCCGTCCTTACAAAACTGACAATCGATTCCTTTCGGAGGAGATCACCGTGCTCCGCTTACGTTCCGGCTTGCCGCTGTCGTTGCTATCCTGTTCCCTGCTGCCCCTGACGGCGTCGTTTTCCACCGCCGCCCAGGCGCAAACCTCCAACCAGCTCGAGGCGGTCACCGTCACCGCCACCCGGGGCAACAGCCAGGTTGGGGAAACACCGCAGAAGATCACCGTGATCAGCCGGGACGAGATCGAGCAGCAGATGGCGATCACCAGCGATCAGGCCCAGGTGCTCAGCAATCTGATCCCCTCCTATTCACCCAGCCGTCAGAAGCTGACCAATTCCGGCGAAACCTTCCGTGGCCGCGACCCGCTGTTTCTGATCGACGGCATTCCTCAATCCAATCCGTTGCGCGACGGCAGCCGGGACGGCTACACCATTGATCTGGCCATGGTGGAACGCATCGAGGTGATCCACGGCGCCAGCGCCGAGCACGGCCTGGGCGCCACCGGCGGCATCATCAACTTCGTTACCCGCCGTCCGGAAGGCACCGAGTTGCGCCAACACATCGGCGTGGGCGTGAGCGCGCCCACCGACTACGAATCCGACGGCTTGAGCTACGAGACCGATTACCGCCTGGAGGGCATCCACGGTGATTGGGATTTCCTGCTCGGCGGCGCCTATAAATCCCGGGGTCTGTTCTACGACGCCGACGGCCGGGCCGTGGGCATCGACCAGGCCCAGGGCGACACCATGGACTCGCAGAGCTACGACGTGTTCATGAAAATCGGCTACTGGCTAGACGACACCCAGAATCTGGAGCTGTCGGTGAACCGCTTCGAGCTGGAAGGCAACCACGACTACGTGGGCATCGAAGGCGACCGCGACAACGGCATCCCGGCCACCTCGGTGAAAGGCGATCCGGCCGGCGACCCGGTGCGTAACGAGGCGCTGACCACCAGCCTCTCCTACCGCAATACCGACCTGGCCGGCAACGATGTGCGCGTGCAGCTGTATACCCAGCGCTTCCGCGCCCGCTACGGCGGCGATACCTTCGGCACCTTCCAGGATCCCAGCATCGCTCCGCCCAACACGTTGTTCGATCAGTCGCAGAACGAGTCCGATAAGTACGGCGCCAAGTTCACCCTGACCCGGGACGGCCTGCTCGACGGCAACCTGAAGGCCACCACCGGCCTCGACCTGCTGCAGGACCAAACCAGCCAGATTCTGGCGCAGACCGGTCGCGAATGGGTGCCGGAGACCGAATTCCAGAACGCGGCGCCCTTCCTGCAGCTGGCCTACCAAGCCACCGACCGGCTGTCCTTGCACGGCGGCGTGCGCCATGAATACGCCAAACTGGACGTGGACACCTACACCACCCTGGCGTCCTATGGCAGCCAGACCGTGCAAGGCGGCAGCCCCCGCTTCGAAGAGACCCTGTTCAACGCCGGCGTGGTGTTCCAAGCCACTGACTGGGCACAGCTGTTCGCCAACTACTCGGAAGGCTTCGGCATGCCGGACGTGGGCCGGGTACTGCGCGCCGTGAACCAACCGAACCGCGACGTGGACGACTACGTCAATCTCGAGCCGATCGTCACCGACAACCGCGAGATCGGCGCGCGCCTGTCCCAGGGCGCCGTGGACTTCGAGGTCAGCTACTACCAGTCCGATTCCGACTTTGGCTCACGGCTGGCGCTGCGCAACGGCGTCTTCGAAGTGCAGCGCGAAAAGACCGAAATCCACGGTGTGGAAGCGGACCTCGGTTGGCGGTTCCGCGAAGGCCACCGCCTGAGCACGTCCTACGCCCACGTCAGCGGCAAGTTCGACGACAACGACAACGGCGTGGTGGACACTCGCCTGGACGGCCGCAACATCGGCCCGGATCGGATCACGGTGCGTTGGCAGGCGAACTGGTCACCCAAACTGACCACCCAGGTGCAAGGCAACCACTACTTTAGCCGCAGCATTCCATCCGACCCCCTGCTGGGTTTCGACAGCTACCAGCTGTTCGATGCCTTCGCCGGCTACCGTCTGGGCAACGGCCAGGTCACCGTGGGCGTAGAGAACCTGTTTAACGAGCAGTACATCACCTACTTCTCACAGGCCGCCTCGTCACTGGATAGCCGTTACTTTGCCGGCCGTGGCCGGGTCGTCTCGCTGGGGTACAATCTGGACTTTTAAACCCCGCTGCGAGCTTCCATGCTGTTCAAGCTGCATAAATACGCCGGCCTGATCGTCGGGCTGCTGCTGGCGCTGAGCGGCGTCACCGGCAGCCTGCTGGTGTTCCACGACACCCTGGACGAGTGGCTGACGCCACGGTTGGTGAGCGACCCCACCGCCGAACCGGTCTCGCTGGCCATCGTGCTGGCCGCCGCGGACGCGGCGGTGCCCGGTAAGGCGCCGCAACGGTTGAACGTTTCGCGCGGCCCGGGCAGCCCGCATGAGGTGCGCTTCGAGGCTCGTCCCGGTGCGCCCGGGCCGTTGCAGGTCAGTGTCACACCCGCCGGAGAGGTACGCGCCCTGCGCGGCTGGGGCCAGTACCCGACCAGCTGGGTCTATCGTCTGCATTACAATTTCCTGGCCGGCACCACGGGCCACTATGTGGTGGGCGTGGGCGGCCTGTTTCTGTTGTTCTTCTGTTTTAGCGGCCTGTATCTGTGGTGGCCCCGGGGCCGCCGCGCGGGCCGCTGGCGGCGGGCGCTGACCCTGCGCCGCGACGCCGGCCGCTTCCGCTTCTATTTCGATCTGCACCGTACCGCCGGATTCTACTTGTTACCGGTAGTGATGGTGGTGGCGTTTTCGGGAGTCAGCCTGGTGTTCCCGGGGCCGGTGCGGGCCGTGGTCGGCGCCGTGCTGCCACTGGAAGCCCCGCCGTCGCCACGCGTGGAACCCGAGGGCGACGCCCTGAACGTGGACCAGGTGGTGGCCGTCGGACGGAACGCTTTCCCGGACGCGGTTCTGACACGGGTGGATCTGCCCGCCGCCCCCACCAACCCCTATCGGCTCGCCTTCAACCAGCCCGGCGAATCCTGGTCGAACTACGGCGCCACCCGGGTCTGGGTGGATCAATACCAGGGGGCCATCCTGGCCACCTACAATCCACTCACCACGGCCGCCGGCAGCAAAGTAATGACCTGGCAGTTTCCGCTGCATAACGGTGATGCCCTGGGTCTGGCGGGCCGCTGGCTGATCCTCGTCAGCGGTCTGCTTCCGGCGCTTCTGTTCGCCACCGGCGTCTACCTGTGGTGGCGCAAGCGGCACCCCCGGAGACGCCGCCGACGCCATAATTGACATTGATTATCATTTTCAATAAGTTCCTTGCCGTCCTTATGCCTCTTACTGACCCGACCGCAAGGAGCACCTTCCGTGCGCTTTTCACGCTTTTGCTTGCCTTTATTTCTTTTCACCGTGGCCGCCCCCCTTCAGGCCGAAACCAACAGCAACACTCTGAAACCGGTCACGGTGACCGCCACCCGCGCCAACAGCACCGTGGACGAGTCGCCGCAAAAAATCACCATCATCACCCGGGAAGAGATCGAGCGGCAGTTATCGATCAGCGAGGATCCCGGCCAGGTGCTCAGCAGCCTGATCCCGTCCTATTCACCCAGCCGGCAAAAACTGTCCAACGCCGGCGAGACCTTCCGCGGCCGGTCGCCGCTGTTTCTGATCGACGGCGTGCCGCAGAGCAACCCGTTGCGCGACAGCGCCCGCGACAGCTACACCATTGATCTGTCCATGGTGGAACGTATCGAGGTAATCCACGGCGCCAGCGCCGAGCACGGGTTGGGCGCCACGGGCGGCATCATTAACTTCGTCACCAAACGCGCCGCCCCAGGCCAGATCAATCAGCATGCCGGCGTCAGCCTGACCGCCGATGACGACGTGGACTCCGACAGCCTCGGCCACAAGCTGGACTACCAGATCAGTGGCCAGCAAGGCGACTGGGATTATCTGGCCGCCGCCACCCGGCAGCAGCGCGGCGTGTTCTACTCCGGCGACGACGAACTGGTGGGGATCGCCTACCCCGGTGAGTTGCAGAATTCCACCAGCCATGACCTGATGGGCCGGCTGGGCTACTGGATCGACGACCATCAGAACGTCGAGCTCATGGTGAACCGCTTCGAGCTGGAAGGCGAAGGCGACTATGTGCCGGTACGCGGTGATCGCGAGAACGGCATCGCCACCCGCGCACGTAAGGGGGAACCGGACGGCAAGCCCGGCTTCAACAAGGTCACCACGGCCCGGCTCTCCTACGCACATGCGGACTGGCTGGGCAGCCAGGTGGACGCCCAGCTTTACAGCCAGCGTTTCCGGGCCCGGTTCGCCACCACGCCCTTCTTCCCCTATGAGGGCACCGACGGCGAAAAGCAGTTCGACCAGACCCGCAACGAATCCGACAAGCTGGGCGCCAAGTTCACCCTGAGCCGGGGCGGCCTGTTCGATGATCACCTCAAGGTGACCACCGGCCTGGACCTGCTGCAGGACGAAACCCGGCAGACGCTGATCGAGACCGGCCGCACCTATGTACCCGAGACCCAGTTTCGCAACGCCGCCGTGTTCGCCCAGGCGGACTTCAGCCTGACCGAAACGCTGACCCTGCAGGCCGGTGCCCGCCACGAACAAGCCAAACTCAACGTCGACACCTACCAGGCTGTCGACCGCAGCGGCCCGGTAATGAGCGACGGCGTGATCGTCGACGGCGGTAGCCCGGAGTTCGACGAAACGCTGCTCAACGCCGGCCTGGTCTACCAAGCGACCTCCTGGGCCCAGCTCTACACCAACTACTCCGAAGGCTTCGGCATGCCTGACGTGGGCCGGGTGCTACGCGGCATCGACCAGCCCGGCCAGGACGTGGACACGCTGCTGCAATTGAGGCCCATCGTTACCGATAACAGAGAAGTGGGCTCGCGCTTTCATTGGCATCGCTACGGCCTGGAAGTGAGCTACTACGAATCGCGCTCCGATTACGGCGAGCGGCTCACCGAGGAGAACGGCGTCTGGGTGGGCAACCGCGAGAAAACCAAGATTCGGGGCGTCGAAGTGTCCGGCGACGCACGGCTCGGCGGCCACCTCCTGAAACTGACCTATAGCCAGGCCGAGGGCGAATCGGACACCGATGGCGATGGCTCCCTGGACACGGAGCTGACCGGTTTGAATATCGCCCCGGACACCCTGCGCCTGGCCTGGACCGCGCGCTGGAACGCCAAGCTGTCATCCCTTCTGCAATACAACCATTACTTCGCCCGCGACGCGGAAGATCCGACCCTCGACTTCGACGGCCACGGTCTGGTCGATGCGTCCCTGGCCTACGAGCTGCCGGCGGGCAAACTCGACCTGGGCATCGCGAATCTGCTGGACAAGGACTACTTCACCTACTATTCCCAAGCCGCCCGCGCCAGCGATGAAT